>NZ_JAJNNZ010000049.1 GCF_022836845.1 Vibrio gelatinilyticus | reverse complement strand
CGACGATGGCAGTTATGAATTTGATGCTTCCTCTTACGACAGCTTAGGTAAAGACGAGAAGTTAGTACTAGAGATCCCCGTGACCGTCACCGACGAGCACAACGCCACGGCGCAAACCACGCTGACCATTACCGTGACTGGCACCAACGACGCACCCGTAGCCATAGCGGATTCGCAAACCACCGATGAAGATACGGCTCTCAAGGACAGCGTGCCTGAAGCGTCAGATATTGATGGCCGGGTGAAATCCTACGAGCTTGAATCTGATTTATCCGATGGCAAAGGCGAGTTGGTGTTTAAACCTAACGGCAATTACACCTTCAAGCCTGGCGAGGATTTTCAGGCGCTTGAGCCAGGTCAATCGCAAGAGGTGAGCTTCACCTACGTGGCGGTGGACAACAACGGCGCGAAGAGTGAGCCGCAAACCATTACCATTACCGTGACGGGCACTAATGACGCGCCAGTCGCAGAAGCGAAAACCGATAGCGTCATTGAAGACACCGTCATTACTGGCGCAATGAGCGCGACGGATGTGGATCTGGCTGATAACGCTGAGCTTACATTTAGTACAGACTCAACGGTAGAAGGCTTAACCTTCAACGACGATGGCAGTTATGAATTTGATGCTTCCTCTTACGACAGCTTAGGTAAAGGCGAGAAGTTAGTATTAGAGATCCCCGTGACCGTCACCGACGAGCACGACGCAGCTGCGCAAACGACGATGACCATTACCGTGACGGGCACCAACGACGCGCCGGTGGCGAAAGCCGATACGCAAACCACCAATGAAGATACCGTTCTTAAAGAGAGCGTGCCAGAAGCCACCGATGTCGATGGCCGT
>NZ_JAJNNZ010000048.1 GCF_022836845.1 Vibrio gelatinilyticus | reverse complement strand
GGTCACTAGAAGCCAAGGCTCTTTTGCTCCTTTATGGAACACTTTTCCTGCCGAGTGTTTTTGGCAAGTTCGACTATGCCGATGGGCTTTTCTGCCTTTGGGGTGACTTTTATATAAGTAAGCAAAGCATTTAAGCGGTGATCGCTTAGCAAGTAGGCTTTCTCCTAAAAACAGTGGCTTATTTGTTGCTTGAGGGTAAAACGTTTTATTCCACTGCCAAGGGCCTTCGCCACACTTAATCGAGACTTCACCACGTACACGCCCAAGCCAGAGCCAACCTTTATTGGCGACTTGCCTGAACCACGTATTTCTAAAGCCAGCGTCGGAGACAATGATAGGCGTGCAGTCTTGAGGGAGTAGGGATTGCAGCTTATCGAGAAAGTGTTGATGGCTCTTGGGTGAGTTGTAGTTTTTGTACTCAAATGCCTGCTCATAAAGCGTGACAGCGCGACCCTTAACGGATACTGAAGCTCGTAATGTCATATAGCGCAGTTGCTCACGAACATCGGACCAATCAACCAGCACCACAGGAAAAGGATTGGCGCGGGTAATAAAGGACGCATGCCACTTATATATGTCATCTTTTTCACGATGTAGATTGTGATTACCAAGCAGTCGGTCGATACGCTTTATCGCGTGCTTTACAGTGGTATCGGTGTCGAGTGCGCGTCCAATTTTGGTCAATGTGAGATCAGAGCCGTCGAGCACGGTTCTGGTTGCAAGCATCAGAGATTTAAGTCGTTTTTTGTGAATGCTAGGGCATTGGTTTTCGATAGTTTGCTGTAGAATCTGAACATCGCGCATCGTTAGGGCTCCCTATTAAATCCATTCAATCAGGTGTGTTTTTGGCGAAATTCATTAGATCAGAATGAGCGATGTGCGTCTACTCATTGTTTTATATAGAAATTATGAGGGGATTCGTAAGAAC
>NZ_JAJNNZ010000047.1 GCF_022836845.1 Vibrio gelatinilyticus | reverse complement strand
CGTGCTATCTGTAACGAAGAAGGCGTGGGCGGTGACTGTTTCGGCCCTGGTGAAGTTGAAGCGACTCACTACGCAGGTGCAGATCCAAAAACGATTGCACTTAACGGTACAGTTAAGCCTGAGCTTGCTATCCGTAAAGCGATTGAATACGGCTACGCGGTTCACCTAGACTCTTATGAAGAGATCGAAATCGTTGAGCGTATCGCTCGCGAAGTGAAGCCTGCTGAAAAAGTCCGTATCGCGGTTCGTCTTAAAGTTATTCCAGAAGATTTCTTTAACGACTTCGAACCAGATGCTTACCCGTTCCCTAACTTCATCGGCGCGATGAAATGGATCAAATTCGGTCTTCTTAAAGAAGAAGCGAAGAAGATTGTTAACCGCGTGAAAGAAATCGACGTATTCGAATTCTACGGTTTCCACACTCACCTAGGTCGCTTCTCTAAGCAGCCTGAAGGTTGGGATGCGCTTTACCGCGAATACGCACGTAACATCATTGAGATCTCTCGTGAGTGTGGCGTTCAACCTTTCCAATGTGACCTAGGCGGCGGTTGGCCACGTGAGCGTGAGCCAGAGTGTCGTAGCAAAGAACACATGATGAACTCAAACACTATCGAAGACTACGCGAAAATCGTGTGCGCCGGTATGCTTGAAGAGTTCAACAAAGAAGGCTTTGAAGTACCACAACTGTGGCTAGAACCTGGCCGTTACATTGCAGGTAACATCGGTACGCTGCTAACGTCTGTTTACGTGGTTAAAGATGACCAAGAAATTGACTACACCTACACAATGGTTGACGCGTCTACTTACCTGGCAACGCTAGTAGAGTCTCAAGAGTCGAAGAACCCTGTTCTTCCAGCAAACAAGATGACTCAACCGCTTGTTAAGAAAACCACTGAGATCGCGGGTCCAATCTGTATCCCATCAATCTGGGAAAGCGGTGCAACCATGCCTAAGCTGGTACCAAACGACGTTCTAGCTATCATGGATGTAGGTCACTACGCTGAGTCTCAAGC
>NZ_JAJNNZ010000046.1 GCF_022836845.1 Vibrio gelatinilyticus | reverse complement strand
TTAGCAACAACACCAGCACCTACTGTACGGCCACCTTCACGGATAGCGAAACGTAGGCCTTCGTCCATTGCGATTGGAGCAATTAGCTCAACCGTCATTTGAACGTTGTCGCCTGGCATTACCATTTCAACACCTTCTGGAAGTGTGATGTCACCAGTTACGTCCGTTGTACGGAAGTAGAACTGTGGACGGTAGCCTTTGAAGAACGGAGTATGACGGCCGCCTTCGTCTTTAGAAAGTACGTATACTTCTGACTCGAACTTAGTGTGTGGGTTGATTGAACCTTTAGCAGCAAGTACTTGGCCACGTTCAACGTCATCACGCTTAGTACCACGTAGTAGTGCACCAACGTTCTCACCTGCACGACCTTCGTCAAGCAGCTTACGGAACATTTCAACACCAGTACAAGTAGTCATTGTGGTTTCTTTGATACCAACGATTTCTACTTCGTCACCTACGCGTAGGATACCACGCTCGATACGACCAGTTACAACTGTACCACGACCTTGGATTGAGAATACGTCTTCAATCGGTAGTAGGAACGGTTGGTCAACTGCACGCTCTGGCTCTGGGATGTAAGAATCTAGTGCTTCTGCAAGCTCAACGATCTTGTCTTCCCACTGCTTCTCGCCGTTTAGTGCGCCAAGTGCAGAACCTTGGATAACTGGTAGGTCATCACCTGGGAATTCGTACTCAGAAAGAAGTTCACGAACTTCCATTTCTACTAGCTCAAGTAGCTCTTCGTCATCAACCATGTCACATTTGTTCATGAATACGATGATGTAAGGGATACCAACTTGACGACCAAGTAGGATGTGCTCACGAGTTTGAGGCATTGGGCCATCAGTTGCAGCAACAACTAGGATACCACCGTCCATTTGCGCAGCACCTGTGATCATGTTTTTAACATAATCCGCGTGTCCTGGGCAGTCTACGTGTGCGTAGTGACGCGCTGGAGTGTCGTACTCTACGTGAGAAGTAGCGATTGTGATACCGCGCTCACGCTCTTCTGGAGCGTTATCGATAGATGCGAAGTCTTTAGCTACACCGCCGTAAACTTTAGCAAGAGTAGTACAGATAGCTGCAGTTAGAGTTGTTTTACCGTGGTCAACGTGGCCGATAGTACCAACGTTTACGTGCGGTTTCGTACGTTCAAATTTTTCTTTAGACA
>NZ_JAJNNZ010000045.1 GCF_022836845.1 Vibrio gelatinilyticus | reverse complement strand
CACGGAAACCGCATGAACATCCGCGCTACGTAAGGCTTACAAGAACCTTACTTAGGTAGTTTTCGTCCATTGCACAGTTCATCCGTTTACGTTTGATGCCACCTTTAAACGTGGTTTCACTCTTTAATAGGTTCAAACACATCTGTCTGATCCTAGCAAAAGCCTCTGCTCGATCATCCGCTCTAATGCGAGAATTGTCCTCACTAAATGCGGTATCTAGAGACCAATGCATGACCTCTACGCCCCAGTGAGAACGTGTCGCTTCAAGTAGCGTTTTAGCTTCTAGTTCCTTAGAGCAAATGTAATATCGAATGCTTACATCTTGCTCTGTCGCTACTGCCGATTCTTGACGAATAGCAGCAACGATACCCATGGATTTCAACTCAGGCCATTCATGCTCAATGTCACCCAAGACCGTCAAATCAGAGTTTACTAAAGCCACTCTTGTTTCCATCCGACCATGGCTTTTCTCTTGTGTGCTGTAAGAACTGCCATCGAAGTTTTGAAGCATATCCATTCGAAAATAATCATCAAATGCTTGCTCTAGCATTCCTTGATTACCCTTTACAGCCAATAGATAATCCGCTTCTTTCTCTAAGATTTTCTGCGCGATTTTCTTTTGACAACCCATCGCATCAATGGTCACTAAACAGCCCTTAACGTCGAGCAAGTCAAGCAGCTTGGGAATCGCGGTAATCTCATTACTCTTACTATCAACCTTTTGTTGGCCGATACTCATACCATTTTCAGTGGCAAAAGCATTCACCATGTGGATCGTTCCTTTGCCTTTCGAGCGGTCATAAGAGCCACGTAATGTCTTCCCATCAATAGCGATGACCTCGCCATCCGTCAGGGTATGGCAGTCCTTCATCCAGGCTATAAAGCTTCTTTGCAACGCAGCTGGGTTAATCATGCCCATGACTCGGGATAACGTATCTGCCGAAGGTATCCCAGATTCAAAATGACCGTATCGTTTTAAGAAATCTAAACGAGCATTGCCAAAATCTATAATGCCATCCCAACCGTCATGACCCGACAAGACGCCACAAATTGTCAGCAAAATAATGTCTGATAATTTGTGCTCTACTTTACTTTCTTGTCGATAATCTTTAATGATTTGGAAATGCATAAATGGGTTGGTTAACTCGCTCATATTTAGGCTCCTATATTGTCTAGGAGCTATTACAAAACAACGAAAATGATCTACAAGACGATCTTCGATTTCATCTGGTTACATTCAAAACTTGGGATTCATGATAGGTTCGGCGTTGATTCCTAGCATCTCTCCAACCCTTATATATCAACGACCTTCATGCGGTTTCCCTG
>NZ_JAJNNZ010000044.1 GCF_022836845.1 Vibrio gelatinilyticus | reverse complement strand
GTTAAGCGGCTTTTAAGGCCTGAGTTCGATATTCTATCGGAGTCAGGCCTTTTAGTTTCACTTTTATACGCTTGGTATTGTAGTACTCGATGTACTCTTTGATTTGCTCTATCAGAGCATCGGCATCTTCAAAGCTTTGGTTGTGATACATCTCGGTTTTGAGTAAAGCAAAAAAGTTTTCAGCAACAGCATTATCCAAGCAGTTACCTTTTCTCGACATGCTTTGCGTTAAACCACTCTCCGCTACCTTTTTTTGATACTGTCTATGGCGATATTGCCAACCTTGATCGCTATGTATAATTGGCTTTGAGTTGGGTTTAAGCTTTGATATGGCTTCCGTCAACATCTCCGTGACAAGCGGCAAGCACGCATTTTTAGCCACTCTATAAGCAACCACCTCTTGAGTAAATAAGTCGACCACAGGAGACAAGTAAACTTTCTGCTCTTTGACTTTGAACTCCGTGACATCCGTTACCCACTTTTCGTCGGGTTGAGTCGCACTAAAATCTCTTTCAAGCACATTGGGAGCAGGCTTTCCCGACTCTCCTCGGTATGAACGATACTTTTTAATCCTGACCGTCGATTTAAGGTTGAGCTGAGCCATCAGCCTTTGAACCGTTTTGTGATTAAGCGCGTACCCCTGATTTTTTAGTTCCAAGTGAATACGGCGGTAGCCGTATCGACCTTTATGTTCATGATAAATTGACTTTATCAACCGCAGTTCACGTTCGTAGCTATTTGGGCGCTTGCTCGTTTGAGCCTGATAATAAAAGACACTTTTAGCCAACTGTAGAGTGTGCAGTAAATATTTCAATGGGTACTTACCTTTAAGAGTTAGAGCTATGACCGCTTTTTCTTTGTTCGACGGTTTTTTTCCTGCTCCAACTCTTCCAACTTTTTTAGAACGGCATTCTCGGTTCGTAAGTAGACCAACTCCTCTTTTAGCTCCTCAAGCGTCATTTCATTATCAGGCTTGGTGGTACGTTGAAGTTGCTTTTTCATTGAGGGTCTTCCTTTCTGGCGCATTTTGAGCCCTTCGATACCGAGCTCATTAAATCTTTTGAGCCAGACAGAGAGTATCCCAGGGGATGAGAGGTTTAATACTGCGCTAGTGTGCGTGAGAGACCAATCATTCGTCCACATTAAATTCAATGCTTTTCGTTTTTTCTGAGCAGTAGCAGCATGCTTAGTTGGTAAAAACGAACCAGCACCGTGGATGGCAAAGACTTGAGCCCAATACCGTATCTGTCTCGAAGAAATTGAATATTGTTTTGCTAAATAGCGAGATGACGCGCCATCTAAGCATTGTTTAGCAATGACACATTTTAACTCACGACTATATTTGGACATAAAAAGACCCCCAATAATTGGTGTCCAACTATTGGGGGTCA
>NZ_JAJNNZ010000043.1 GCF_022836845.1 Vibrio gelatinilyticus | reverse complement strand
TAATGCCAGTCAGTTAAGAACTGATTGGCATTTTTCTTTTGTGTGGATACTTGGTTGGTTTTCTTCTCACAACCCGTGGGTATGCCCTATCTGGAGCCTTTTGTGGCAAGACAAACAGTCGGAGTGTTGTGAGTAATTCCTCATAGTGATTGGGCAGCTGACTTGGGCTGTGTATCGGGGTAAACATTAAGAACGCTACCACTTGTCGCATGCTTTGGCTAAAGCTGAGCTGTATTGGCGTAATGCTCTCGTTATCTTTTAGCGCATCTATCATTACGATTCGAATTAGGTTGTAAGCAAGCAATAACCCCCACAGTTCTTGACGTACCATATCAGGCTTTTTACTGCGTAATATATGTTTAGATTGATGCAGGCCTTGCTTCATTTCCCTAAAGCCTAACTCTATTTCCCAACGTTGAGTATACACCTCCGTTAACTCATCATATGGAAATCGTATCGGGTCAATGAGTGAACTGAGTACGCGATAACGCTTCCCACCGACCTGATAAGTCGTTAATCTCGCAGTTAATTTTCCGGGAAGACCCTCGAACTTATTTCTGGCTTGAGGGCTTGTCGAAAGTGTGACGATATGGTCATTTTCACTGAGTTTAGACTGAATTTGGTACTGTAAGTCTTTTCGAGCAGGAAGCATCCAGTGAGTATTCGAGCCTTGATTTTGCCATTCATGGAGAAGCCCTAACGAATAATATCCCCGGTCAAACAACGTTAGGGAATCATCAGGTACCGATGGTAAGAGTCGTTGTGCTAGGGTCATTTCACCTACACGACGAGCGTCAAAGCTACTATCGAGTAAGAGGTGACTTGATACCTCCATCAAGCTGCACATCCTGATTTGTGGATAGCTAACTTCGCCAAATTGGTTACTGTCGCTACCAAATTCAGCACGGTTCTCTTCGTTATCTTGAGTTCGGAAACTGACTCCATCGACAGCTAATAAGTTTAGCCCACACCAGTGTTCGAATGCTTGAGTAGAAAAGGCCTTATTCGCCAATAACTGAAACGTCTGTTGGACAGCTTCAAATCCTAATCGTTGACGGCCTTGTACCAAAGCACTAGGGGCAACCAGTTTATTTTTGCCTGGTAGTGAAATATCGAGTCGGTTGGCAATATCCCATACAGTTTCATTACGAAATAAACTCATTCCAATGACTGACCACATAACAGCTTCAAGGGGAAGCCTCCTGCGACGAACCGTTGCAACACCTGCATACTCAAAGGCTTGTTCAAGAATGTCTGGGTCTAGAATAGTCTTGAGCTTGTCTAATGTATTGATGTCATCGAGAAACGACGGCATATCTTCGAAAGCAGGAATGAAAGACATAAAAAAATCCGATATTAGAAACCTAATATCGGATTTTGAAGCCTTTTAAGGATCGGTCAACTGATCCCTGAATTTTCTTAACTGATCGGCATTA
>NZ_JAJNNZ010000042.1 GCF_022836845.1 Vibrio gelatinilyticus | reverse complement strand
GGGGCGTTATAGCGCAAGGAGGCTTTGGTATCGAAATTATACTAGGAATCATATCTTTAGTTACTTCGCTCGTTGCTGCTGTCGTAGGCTTCGGTGGTGGCATGTTATTGATTGCTATCTTGCCAATATTCTTAGCACCCAGTGTGATAATTCCTGTTCACGGGCTAGTTCAATTGGCAAGTAATTCATCAAGGATGCTGTTTTCTTTAGAGAAAGTAAGATGGGAGCTATTGCCTCAGTTTCTTGTTGGTTCTATCTTAGGCTCGATTGTGATTGGTTATGGCCTTTCTCATATCCCAATGAATTATGTACCATTGGCTATTGGTCTATATATTTTACTTAACTTGTGGAGTCCGCGCTTTTCTGCGTTGGTCACTCGGTACGAAAGTTTCTATTTGGTCGGTTTTCTTCAAACGGGTTTAGGCTTGGTCGTTGGCGCAACGGGACCACTCGGTTTGAGTGTCTTGACAAAGAAGTTGAGTTGTAAGGATGAAATTATCGCGACCAGTTCACTTTTTATGACCATCAGTCATTTCGCAAAGATACCGGTGTATCTTGTAATCACGGCATCATTGTTTGAAGACATTGGTTTAATAGCTTATATGGTAATTGGTTCAGTGATAGGCTCATATTTAGGGACAAAGCTTCGTTTTAAAGCCAAGAATGAAGTTGTCGTGAAAGTGATAAAGATACTGTTAACGTTGTTTGCAATCCGTATGGTGGTAGGAGTCGCGCTATAACAAACGACTATGGCGTCAATAGCTAAATTTTGGCTATATTTTCATCCCACATGACGCCATCTCGTAACATTGAATTCAGTATTACAACCATCTTGCGAACGCAGGCAATGATAGCCACTTTCTTGGGTTTCCCAGCTTCTAAAAGTCGTGAATAAGTGGTTTTGAAAACAGGGTTACATTGCATGGCTGACATCATCGCCATGTATAAAACGGTTCGTACTTGCGCTCGACCGCCTTGGATTACACGCTTACCTTTGTAGCGTCCACTTTCGCGTGTGATTGGAGCGACACCTATCAGTGACGCCGCTTGTTTATTCGTGATGTAGCCAAGTTCTGGTACGTTGCTAATTATAGATGCCGCGGCAATGTTTCCTATCCCTGGAACGCTCTGCAATATTGTGTTTTTAGTCTGGTATTCAGGGCTATCTTCAATGAGCTTAACGAGCTTTTCTTCTAGCTTGGTGATCTGATTTTTTATCGTGGTTAGCAATGGTTTGATAGTCGGATGGAGAGAAACAGGAAGTATCTGGATTCGGTTCTTTTCCATGGTTTGCATTGATAACAATTGGTTTCGCCTAATGACTAAGTCACTCATTAGGCGTATGTTTTTTGCTTTGATGACGGTAAGAGCTGGTTGGATTGCTTCTCCATAGTGAGCGATTAACTCTGCATCTAGACGATCATTTTTGGCTCTGCGGCCAATAGCGCCAGCGAATCGTTTTATGTGGACAGGGTTTGCTCTAACAATAGGTAGTTGAGCCTCTGCACATGCTAAAACAAAAGGCATTTCTAATCGGCCTGTTGCTTCAATAACGATGCGTTCAGGACTATGA
>NZ_JAJNNZ010000041.1 GCF_022836845.1 Vibrio gelatinilyticus | reverse complement strand
AAATAATCATCGTATAAGGAGGTGATCCAGCCCCAGGTTCCCCTAGGGCTACCTTGTTACGACTTCACCCCAGTCATGAACCACAAAGTGGTGAGCGTCCTCCCGAAGGTTAAACTACCCACTTCTTTTGCAGCCCACTCCCATGGTGTGACGGGCGGTGTGTACAAGGCCCGGGAACGTATTCACCGTAGCATTCTGATCTACGATTACTAGCGATTCCGACTTCATGGAGTCGAGTTGCAGACTCCAATCCGGACTACGACGCACTTTTTGGGATTCGCTCACTTTTGCAAGTTGGCCGCCCTCTGTATGCGCCATTGTAGCACGTGTGTAGCCCTACTCGTAAGGGCCATGATGACTTGACGTCGTCCCCACCTTCCTCCGGTTTATCACCGGCAGTCTCCCTGGAGTTCCCGACATTACTCGCTGGCAAACAAGGATAAGGGTTGCGCTCGTTGCGGGACTTAACCCAACATTTCACAACACGAGCTGACGACAGCCATGCAGCACCTGTCTCAGAGTTCCCGAAGGCACCAAAGCATCTCTGCTAAGTTCTCTGGATGTCAAGAGTAGGTAAGGTTCTTCGCGTTGCATCGAATTAAACCACATGCTCCACCGCTTGTGCGGGCCCCCGTCAATTCATTTGAGTTTTAATCTTGCGACCGTACTCCCCAGGCGGTCTACTTAACGCGTTAGCTCCGAAAGCCACGGCTCAAGGCCACAACCTCCAAGTAGACATCGTTTACGGCGTGGACTACCAGGGTATCTAATCCTGTTTGCTCCCCACGCTTTCGCATCTGAGTGTCAGTATCTGTCCAGGGGGCCGCCTTCGCCACTGGTATTCCTTCAGATCTCTACGCATTTCACCGCTACACCTGAAATTCTACCCCCCTCTACAGTACTCTAGTCCGCCAGTTTCAAATGCAGTTCCGAGGTTGAGCCCCGGGCTTTCACATCTGACTTAACGAACCACCTGCATGCGCTTTACGCCCAGTAATTCCGATTAACGCTCGCACCCTCCGTATTACCGCGGCTGCTGGCACGGAGTTAGCCGGTGCTTCTTCTGTCGCTAACGTCAAGGATGCACGCTATTAACGTACACCCCTTCCTCACGACTGAAAGTACTTTACAACCCGAAGGCCTTCTTCATACACGCGGCATGGCTGCATCAGGCTTGCGCCCATTGTGCAATATTCCCCACTGCTGCCTCCCGTAGGAGTCTGGACCGTGTCTCAGTTCCAGTGTGGCTGATCATCCTCTCAGACCAGCTAGGGATCGTTGCCTTGGTGAGCCATTACCTCACCAACTAGCTAATCCCACCTAGGCATATCCTGACGCGAGAGGCCCGAAGGTCCCCCTCTTTGGCCCGTAGGCATTATGCGGTATTAGCCATCGTTTCCAATGGTTATCCCCCACATCAGGGCAATTTCCTAGGCATTACTCACCCGTCCGCCGCTCGACGCCCATTAACGCACCCGAAGGATTGTTAGTGTCGTTTCCGCTCGACTTGCATGTGTTAGGCCTGCCGCCAGCGTTCAATCTGAGCCATGATCAAACTCTTCAATTAAAGTTTTGTT
>NZ_JAJNNZ010000040.1 GCF_022836845.1 Vibrio gelatinilyticus | reverse complement strand
CTCGGCAAAGTTTTACGAGTCGGTACTTGAGCTTGAGCGGACTGACTACGAATCTAGTGAGATTATTTTCTATCACTTGGATGGTACAGAGTTAGCTTTGTTTCCAAGAGATGAATTGGCCAAGGATATTGGCATCTCTCAACAAGGTAGCGGATTTTCGGGTATTACTCTCGCTCACAATGTGAGTTCGTCAAAAGAGGTTTTATCTCTGCTACAAAAAGCCAAGCTTCACGGTGGCAATATTGTCAAAGATGGGCAGCCAGTGTTTTGGGGTGGTTTCTCGGGTTACTTCTCTGACCCAGATGGTCATCTATGGGAAGTAGCTTGTGGTTCAAAAGAATACGCACTTGAAAAAGAACGCGCCTAACAATTTGTTCAAGCAGACAGCTAACGTTTGGCGATTTTGGTTTGGTTGAGTTCAGTGATTACGGTGGTTTTGCTTGGGTGCAGTGGTAGTTAGCTGCTACTTAACAAGGCGTTAGGCTAATAGGTGAAATCTTCAAAATATGAGAAGTTTTAAATATAGTTTTCTGCGCGCTTCCCAGCGTGTGAAGGATTGGCTTTGGAATAATCGGAAGGCGTTGTTACCTCTAACTACAGCTGTCGCGGGTCTGATTTGGTATGTGCTAGATTCAAGCCCAGAACCATTGGTGGTCGTAGTTACGTCTGCTCTAACAGCATTAATGGTATGGGCTGAAGAAAAAGATCGTTGGTATACAGTATCTCAAGGTAGTGTATTCGAAGTTTCATGGCGTGACGACATGGCTACAGAGAGTGAGCGTCGTCGATGTGCTCATGAATTCGTTGGTTCCTTGGACTTCGTATATAAGTTTCGATGCGAGTTGGCAAAGGGTGATAGCCTCAATAGCGTAATAATTGATACTGCTGGATATAGTGATCAAGAATTTATAGAGAAGGCTAAGTCATCATTTTTCGTTTATTACATCTATCGTAATGGAGAACAGATTTACGTTCGTGAGTGGTAAATTAGCCTAACAAGCAATTTAAGAGGGATTCACAACGCTTGGCATTTTTGCTTCTACTTCAAATTTAGTGTTTATGGCACAATGCTTTAGGTTTGGGTGGAGGCGTTGTTCACCCCTTAATTGGGCGTTAGGCATTACAGAGGAAACAAAATGGATATTGATGAACTGCGAAGAATCGTGTTCAAAGCTAGAGAAGTATTCGAACAGCACCATGATCATATTAGCAAAACATTCTTTGGTGATTTTCCAAATTATTCCTGCGGTTGTTCAGCTGACCTTTTAGCACAGTACCTAATAAGCAAAGGTGCTAAGAATTTATTGTACGTATATGGTGAAAACGAAATTGGTTCACACGGTTGGCTAGAATTAGATGGCTTGATTATTGATATTACGGGGGATCAGTTTGAAGACGGAGTTGATTCAGTTTACATGTCCAGTAATCGAGATTTTCACGATCAATTCTCTCCACTAAACAAAAATAATGAGCCGGGCGTTAATGGTGTTCTTTGGGATTCTTACAATAAGTTCAAGGCGCTCATGGAACCACATGCCTAACAATTTGTTCAAGCTGACAGCTAACCTGTGGCATTTTTGGTTCGGTCGAGTTCAGTGATTATGGTGGCTTTGATTGAGTGTCGTGGCAGTTAGCTGCAACTTAACAA
>NZ_JAJNNZ010000004.1 GCF_022836845.1 Vibrio gelatinilyticus | reverse complement strand
AGGGCGTTATGTGTGCAGGGATATCGCATGAAAGTTAACGGGTTACAATACTATTGGCTAGTCGCTAGCGGTTTAATACTTTATATTGCTCTTGTAGTAATTGGCATCGTATGTGGTGAACACGAAGTATCGACTAGCAATTTAATGCTGTCCATTTATTTAGTCGCTTGGCTTCCAGCTGCAATTTGCTATTACACTGTTATTTTAGAAATGTGGTCAGTTTTTCGTTTTAAGTTAATTTTGGTGGCTATCACTCTACTGACAATAGCATTTAGTATCAGTAATACTTTCTTGCTACTAATTGCTTTAGCACCCCATATTTATTGGCTGTGGCGCATCAATGGCATAAACGAAGAGCACACATAACAAGGCGCTCAAGACGGATTCGTGAACGTTGGCTGAACTCGCTTCGCTCAAACATAGCCAACATTCACTGACCGCTTAGCTTAGCGTTATAGCGCTCGAGAAAATTGAATATGGATGGTCATGGATAATATCGAAAAAGAGCTCTATCAAGCAGCAATAGAACTAGTAAATATGCGATATCCTTCTGGTTGGGGTGGTGCTGCGGCTGTTAGAACAGAGTCAGGAAAAATATTAACAAGCATTGCTCCTGATACTAAAAACGATGCTCTTTCACTATGCATGGAAGTGGGAGCGTATTTAGAGGCTCACAAACTCAATGAGCGAGTGACCCACTCATTATGCCTGTGTCGTGAGAACGAGAACGATGAATTTCTAATCTTGTCACCATGCGGAGTTTGCCAAGAGCGCCTTGTCCACTGGGGTGGGGATGTCAAAGCAGCAATTACAACTCCAGAGAATGCATTGGTTTTCAAAACTATACGAGAATTAATGCCTCATCATTGGTCACTTGTAAACGGTAAAGCGCTATAACAAACTGTTTAAGAGGGATTCGCAACACGTGGCATTTTCACTATGCGTTGGTTTAAGTGATTAGGGTGGTTTGCGGCGGCATTAGTATTGCGTTGCTCACCCCTTAACAGGGCGTTAGTACTATTTACGGAGATTTATGAAGTACCTATATATGTTAACGGGTGTAGTTCATCCTGAACGAGCAGATGTAAATGTTACTTCTACACGAATTGAACTTGGTGATTCAGGTGATGTCATTAACTTCTCGATCTATAAATCTCGTATTGCTTTTACGGTTGAGACAGCAACACTACTGAATGAAAGTGGCATGAACAGTTTACGCTTATTTGCTGAGGAGCAAGTAAGAACAGTCGTCGACTCACTGGGATTTCTAGTTGGTTGTGGTTATGACATCGAAATAATTCAATGCATTGAACCGCAACATCAAGGGCACCTCATTTTTGGTGTCGAAGAAAAGTACCTTAGTGAACTAAATTATGCAGAGTTAGTTGAACCAATTGAATTAGTTGAGATTCTAAATAGCAAATTTGGTGCGTACTTGCGCCGATGTCTAAATGACTTAAGGCTTGCAATAAGAACCCCGAAAGATAGTGCATTTTACTGTTATCGAGCAATTGAATGTTTAACTCATTATTTTTTGAATAATGGTACGCCTAATAAAAGCGAAGCGTGGCAAATATTTAGAGATAACATAGGTGTTTCAAAAGATCAGATTATGTACATTAAAAAGGCAGCCGATCCAATTAGGCACGGCAATCCATTAGAGGTACAGACAGCCGACCGACAGAGAGTAATGATAGATACTTGGGCTATCACTATGAAGTTCATAACGTTTGCTAAAACTTCGGCGTAAACATAGTACTAACAAACGCTTCAAGTTGATTCGTAACGCTTGGCGTTTTTGGTGTTAATTTTGGTTTGGGTGATTACGGTCTAAAATTTGGCTTCAGTGGTGCGTAACTCACAACTTAAGCGGGCGTTATATGATTTGATGATACTCCATGAAAAAAACAAAAAATGCAGGTGACAAACTGGACGTGAGTTTTAGGACAACATGTCCAATTTGCAAGAAAAAGCTAACAAGTCAAGGGTTTGAACAACATAGAAAAGCGCACCATAAAAATCTGACACATGCACAATTTGAGCAGTTAGTGATAGACGCGATTCGGTCTGGCAAGTCAACCGTTAAGATTTTTGAAGCAGTAAACCCAAGTTTGAGTTCAGCAACAAGAAAGCTACAAGATGCTAAGCATGCAAGTGGAAATAATTTTTACCGATTGCAACAAGGTGGAAAAGTGAGCCCGAAATAAATCATATAACAAACGCTTTAAGGCGGATTCGCAACGCATGGCATTTTCACTATGCGTTAAATTTAGTGATTTAGATGGTTTGCAGTGACTTCGGTACTACGTTGCTCACCACTTAAGCGGGCGTTAGCACTACTTTGTTCAACATCAGGATTCAACCTAGAGCATGGATTATAGAAACAAAATAAATAAGGTGAAAGGTGCGATATTAAGCGCTAGTGAAAATTCATCTTTACAAGAAATTATTGATAGTGAAAAAGAGGCATTTGAGGGTATTAGGATGCTTTTCGCGACCGATGCAGCTGGTGCTGCATTACAAGTGCCAATCCCACATCAAGATTTATTTTCGGGCGTGTTCGCAAAAAGTAGAGTTTTAGCTTACTCAAATGAAATTGCTTCTGAAATGCTTGAGAAAGAGTCGATGATTTGTTATCAGCGAAGAGCTTTATTTGATACGAATTTACTTTCAGACCTACCAAAGTATTTTAAAGGAGAGGACTTAACAACAAGGTCTAAGGTAGAGAAAATATTAAAAGTGGTTGAGCAAGAGTATTGTGGTGGATTTGATTTTGCTTTTCCTATGTTGGAAAACTTGAGATCTTATACATCTGTAAATAATCCCTATCCAGTCAATAAAGTTGCGGCAGCATTTTATTTTGATGCAAAGTTACAAGGGAATACGATAGCAGGCAATAGTAATAATATATTTGAACCATATTTAGAAAAGTCAGAAGAACTGTGGAAAGAATATCGTGCTAGTGAAGATATGTGGCATGCTATAGATCGTCGTGATTTAGTTTATGTCGTGATGCTTAAAACTTATTATTTGTGCTGGTCTTTGGATCAAATAATGATTGAAGATAGTCTTAGAAAGTTGGTAGATTTTTGCTTAGATGAACTTGGAGTATTACCTTTAAAAGAACTTTACTTCGCTTGGAAAGTAATTATTGGCTTTAGCATCGGTTATTACACTCCAGTTTTTGATGAAAAGTTACTCAAGAAACCGAAGAAAAAGAAGTCTATTGAACGAATCGGTGCTTTGGCGTGGGACTTGTTTATATTTAGATTCACTGAATTATTGCTGACCGAAGGAAAACAAAACAATTTTTATGTACCGACAATTACAACTCTTGATGGTGGCCTATTAGATACTGTACATAGTTGTAAAGTAAAAGCCATGATTTCATTTCCAGAGGTCAAATATGTAGAAACAATATTTGAGGATGAACTGCATTTTCAACATTGTCTCGACGCTGCAATGAGCAAAAAACAAAAGGATGTCCTTTCAGATCCCAAACGAAACATTAAAGGGAATCAAAAATTACGACATAGATTATCTCTCGCAACTCATGAACTTGAGAAATTAATTAATCAGTTAACGTAGTGCTAACAAGCACTTTAAACGGAACAAAAACAGTTGGCTATTGTTCGTTCCTCACAAAATTATAGCCAACAATTTTTGTCCGCTTAAGTGGGCGTTAGCATTCAGGAGTATATATGCCAGATATCGCAACAATCGGAGCTGCACTCAGTAGCATCAAAACAGCTACAGATATAGCTAAATTCTTGAGAGCAAGCGACCTTGATTTTGAAAAAGCAGAATTAAAGTTAAAAATGGCAGATTTAATTGTCGCTTTAGCTGATGCCAAAATTGAACTCGTTGATGTTCAAGAGTTATTAGTTGAAAAAGATAAGCAATTAGCTGAGTTAAATGAAGCTTTTGAAAGTAAGGATGAATTGATACGCTTTCGGGATGCATATTATAAATTAGATGAATCAGGCGAAGCCATTGGAGTCCCATTTTGTTTGCGATGTTGGGAAAATGACCATAAAAAAAGGCAACTTGTTAATGATCCGCAAGCTAGAGCTGGGCGAATTTGCACTAGTTGTAAACATAAATATGAAGGCAGGCTTACTTCTGAAATATTCCCCAACCCAAAATAGAGAAATGCTAACAAGGCATTTAAACGGAACTAAAACAGTGGGTTAAGTTTCGCTTCGCTCCACAGTTTAACCCACAATTTTAGTCCGCTTAATTCGGCGTTATGCGTAATCGATGGGCTACGGAGTATTAGATGGAAGTAGTAGAAGCGGAAAAATCGGATTTAGATTCATTCTTTGCGTATCTTGAAAATCAGCTGTCTGAAAATGGTAATGGAGAAGTTCCTCTTTTCCAGCCAATGTCCAGAGAGCAAAGTGAAATTCCAGAAGCAACAAAAGATAAGTTTATCCAAGGCTTTTCCCATCACTTTGGCGATTTAGGTTGGAGAAAGCTCTGGGTTGTAAAAGACACCTCTGGAAGTATCAAAGGTCACATTGATCTTCGCCACCACGGTGATGATAGCCGTTCTCATCGAGTTCTACTTGGTATGGGCGTAGATGTTTCCTGCAGGAAGCAAGGTATTGGTCAACGACTCATTGATGCGGTTATAAATTTCTGCCAAGAAAAAGCCGAAATTGACTGGCTTGATCTTTGTGTACTATCAGAGAATTTCCCAGCAAAGAACCTCTACCTAAAAGCAGGGTTCGATGTTGTTGGAGAGTTCAAAGATCAATATAGAATCGACGGTTTGTCAGTATCGGAAACAGCAATGACAAAGTACGTCAAAAATTACGCATAACACATATGAGCCTTCTGCCTGTCAATAGGCAATAACATCCTGTTGGCTGCGCAAGCAGCCAACGCTCTTCGAACAACAAAGTTATCTACTTCGTTTTGTCATTTTGGTCATTAAGCATTGCTTACGACAAACACATATTGAGGATCTCTTATTGCGGTCTCTTCGCTGCCAACCATCATTGGTTGGGTCACTAGACACTTATCGGTTAACCTCAGCAGGCGCTATTCAAAAAAATGGTTAAACAGTTGTTTTCCAGTTATCTTCAGGCTCAGCCAAGGTGTAAGCAACTTTGTTGTTCGCTGTTATGTTATGGATGCGCACCAATGAAGCGGCTAATCAAAGCAAGAGGGCTTGGACTACCTGACACAACCGACTTTTTCGGGCTTAAATCCCAGTAAATTTGAGTCAGTGACGTGTTCTCACTCAGCACCAGTTAGACTTTCAGCTCGCTTCATTGTGCGACTTATTGGGGTAAAAATCGTTTCTCATCAAACACCGTTTTGTCTCTCAACATGAAGTAGACACATCGTCCCAGTTTATATGAGCCAACGCTGATAGCGCTTTGGCTTTGCTCATGCGTTTTTGTAAGCGCTGAATGTATTTCTTGGCGGGCTCATTGCCTCTTAAGTAGAGAACCGCTGCTTCAGAGAATGCCCATTTTAAGTAGGCGTTACCAATCTTGTTGCCGTTCGTCCCTTTTTGTTTACTTGCTGATTCGGCCTTGCACTTAACTAATCGTGAATAAGAGATGGTAAGACCCGCTTCATAGACAAAATGTAGTGTCGCTTTAGGGAATTTTGATTGAGGTTGCTGAGCCAGCTTAATGAGCGCGGACTTATTGGATTTTATTCGCCCTAGGTGCTCAGGTTTGGCACCACGGTTATCTTGTAAAACTGCGATTTGGATAAAGGACTTGTGTGTATCTAAGCCAATGAAAATTATGCTATCGTTATTCATGCTAGCCTCCAAATTTAGTTGTTTGAACACACTAATTATGGCTCTGGCTCTGGCTTTGAGCTAACCCACGATATTGGAGGCTAGCACCTAGTGGGGGGGCATTATGTCTATATATCTGAAGGATGTCAGCAATGAGTAAAGTTCATATAAGCACACCGCTCTCCAACAAAATAATGGATGCTTACCCAAAGAAAGAAACCGCTTTGCTAAGTTCCTTTTTAAACGGCATTAAAGAATATGGACCTTCTTTCGAATATTGTGTCGTTGAAGACTTGGAATCAGAACTAGGTCTTGAAATATTCAACTCTTCTAACGAAAAAATTGCACAAGTATATTGTGCTGAAAATGCTGAGCGACAAATTACTGGTGAACTGCAGGTGCATGGCAAAAAGGACTGGAATACAGCTAGAATACTGGATCTTAATGACGCTATTATCTACGTTATCATTTGAATCATTCTTAATGACAAGCTATACAGCAAATACATAACAAATGCTTCAAGTGGATTCGTAACGCTCGGCGGTTTTGGCGTTAGCTTTAAAGGAGGGAAAATGAGTTTTGAAGTGTGGATATCCTTTGTTTTGGCTTCTATGGTTCTTGTTTTCTCGCCAGGACCAACAGTATTTTTAGTGATAGGTCAGAGCCTAGCATTCGGGCGAAAGTCGGTTCTTCCTCTAATTCTTGGTGTAATTACAGGTGATATTATTGCGCTGTCATTTTCACTTTTGGGTGTTGGTGCAATACTCTCGACATCAGCGTTTGCTTTCCAAATAATGAAATGGGCAGGTGCTCTTTACTTAGTGTATTTAGGCATTAAAACATGGCGAAGTCAGGAATTACGTTCACAAGTAGAAATTCAATCGATAGGTAAACCATGGAAAGTGTATCGAGATTCACTGTTGGTGACAGCTTTGAACCCGAAAGGATTAATATTTTTTATAGCGTTCTTCCCATTATTTTTATCGCCTGAAGCATCAAATATTCCCCAGCAATTATTCGTTTTAGCGTTAACCTTCGTCTTTGCTTCAGCGATTAGCGTAAGCTTTTATGCAATTTTAGGCTCAAACGTCAGAAGCTATGTTACGTTTCCAAAAATCCAGAAAGTATGTAATAGAATCAGTGGTGGAATGTTGTTTGGTGCTGGTTTAGCGACTTCAGCATTGAAGCAATAAAACTAGCAATCAAATCAAGCAGATTCGCAACGCTTGGCATTTTCGGTTTGAATCAGCTTTAGTGATTACGGCAGAATAGTTTAGGTTCGTTGTAGCGTGCTCACTACTTAATTGGGCGATATTTTCATTCAAGTTAGGAGTAGGCAATGGCTCAAGGAAAGAATAGGAAAGCACTGAATAAGATAGCTCGCAAAGGGAATAAAGGCTTTCCCATTGCAACAATTGCTTTTTATGGCGCTGACAATAAAACCGCGACAAAACTTGTTTGCGCGATAATTCCTTATGAGGGGGCAGAGCCAGAACCGATGAGAAAATGGTTTAGTGCAATTGAGATACGTAAATCTGAACTCATAATTAAAGAGGTTTTGGCATTTATCAATGAAAATGATGCGCAAACGGTGAGCATGGTGGATGACATCTTAGGGTGCCCTCACGAGGAAGGCATCGATTACCCAGAAGGCGATCACTGTCCACAATGTTTGTATTGGAAGGGAAGAGATCGTTTTACCGATAGTTTGTGGCACTAGAAATATAACAATTGCTTCAAGCAGGTTCGTAACGCTTGGCGATTTTGTCATCAACTCGGGCTTGTGCGTTTACGGGGTTACTCACCACTTAAGCGTGCGTTCTAGGAGGAAATCCATGCTTAGGGAAATCACTAAAGCAGACTTTGAGCTATTCTGGCCAACATTTTTAGCGGTTATTCAGGCTCAAGAAACCTATGCCTTTGATCCAGAAATGACGTTCGAGCAGGCATTTACTCTTTGGTGCGAATCTCCAACAAAAGCGTTCGCTTTCGTTGAAAATGAAATTGTTCTGGGCACATACTACATTAAGCCAAATGCAATGGGTCCAAGTAGCCATATATGTAATTGCGGATACATGGTTTCAAGTGAAGCCAGAGGCAAGGGTATTGCTCGCCTTATGTGCGAACATTCGCAGAAAACGGCGTTAGGGCTAGGTTTTGACGCAATGCAATTTAACGGCGTAGTTTCTACCAATGAAGTAGCTGTGAAGCTTTGGGAGAAACTAGGGTTCGATATCATAGGTACC
Source organism: Vibrio gelatinilyticus (assembly GCF_022836845.1). Classification (GTDB taxonomy): domain Bacteria; phylum Pseudomonadota; class Gammaproteobacteria; order Enterobacterales; family Vibrionaceae; genus Vibrio; species Vibrio gelatinilyticus. The sequence goes on along the minus strand of NZ_JAJNNZ010000004.1, from coordinate 365,398 downwards.
ATCCCAAAAGCATATAAGCATGCTCGTCGAGGGCTAGTTGATAGCTACGTTATGTATAAATGGTTGCGAACCTAACAAGGCGTTTAAGACTAATTCCCAATGCTTCGCATTTTTTATTCCATCGTTGGGGTTAGCTTTGATGAACTAAATGACATTGTTGGCGCTAATCCGGAGCCAAGATTTGCAAGTTTAGACGACAAGCTCGCTATCCCGACTTACATACGAAACAACATTGAGATAGAACGATAGTGTGCTAATCGACAGAGCGCATGACAAGCTATTTCAGTAGACTGCCTACGCTCGGCAAGTTTGATGTTAAATCGAAATTCAGTGATTACGTGGCCATTTTGAATATCGTAATCAGATCCTCAATTGGGCGTTATACCGCCGTGTGAGAGCGGTATTAGGAAACTAAGCGCAGCACTTCTTGTATTTTTTGCCGCTACCACAGTTACAAGGGTCGTTTCTGTTTAGTCTTTTTTCAAATACCGTTGGTTTTGCCTTGTTCAGGAGCGTATCTAGCTCGATCGTGTTTTCGTCTTGGCTTTCATCTACAGTGATGTTTGCGATAATCGAATGCTCTTGGGCAATGGTTGCGATTTCATCTTTACGTAATTCTGTCGGAACCACAATATTGATCGGTGCTCCTTCTGTACCAGCTTTGACGTCACGATTAACGTTGTAGCCTGACATTACGTGGTTTTGTCGAGTTTCGATTCGACCTTTAAAAAACAACTTAGACATGCTGATACTCTTTACTTGGTGTGTAGGGAAGTGAGCAGGGATTATACGTATCGTATTAAAATGATAAAGCTCAAATTGGTTAAAAGTTAGTATTGTAGAAAATGTGTAGAACAATCAATTCAAGCCGATTCGCAACGTTTGGCATTTTTGGTTTGGTTTGGTTGAGTTTAGTGATTATGGTGGTCTTGTTTGAGTGTTGTGACAGTTAGCTGTAGCTTAACAAGGAGTGATATGCTTTCAAGGAAACAATCCAATATGAATAAGGTAGTATTCAGAAAGTGCGATGAAAACAGTCAATATTGGGTTGCACTAGAAAAGTTATTTCAAACTGTATGGTCTGATTTTTTGTTTGCAGATACTTATAAACCGGAAGCTGACCTGCCACCGGTAATTATTGCTCTTCGCGAAAATGAAGTAATCGGTGGTCTGGCTTATTCCCGTTATCAAGAGCCACTTGGTAACTCTGAAGTAGTTTGGTTTAATGCCGTCTTTGTTTCTCCACAATGGCGAGGTCAGGGTATCGCGAGTGAGTTGATCAACAGAGGTGTTAATCAAGTACCAGAAACTCTTCAAAGCAATCTGTATGCTTATACAAATGTCGCGTCATTGTACCAGTCTCTGGGGTGGTCAGTGGTTGATATTGAAAGTGAGCCAAACCATAGCGTCATGAGCTATTCACTCAAATCTCAACCACGACTATAACAAGGCGTTTTAGTCGGGTTTTCACCACTTTTTATTTCGCTTGAAAAAGAGTTATCAGGCCGCATTTTTTTTGATCTCATGCGGATAAACTCTCATTCCATTTAGGGTATTTTCATACACAGAAAACTCTTGTAGGTAAGACCAAGCATAGGCGTCTGACCCCGTTTGTGCTGCTAGACGAGCGATCACTGTGTCGATATCGCGGCCTGCATAGTCTTTGTGAGGTACGAATAACTCTTTGATGACTGATAACATAGTGTACTCCTTGTGTAATTAAATTACATTTGTGTTTAAATAAAACATAGTATGCTTTATTGAACTTAGCAAGTTAGCCTAAAACTATTCACTAAAATTTCATAAATGTAATTAACAGTCAGAATGGGCCAGGTGTGCACATCACAAACGTGCCAAACCTATGACCAACATTAGGTAATGGTTGTTTCAGTAAACTCAGTGTGAGCTTATTGTTTAGGCCTTCGTCGTGTGTAATTTGCACATTAAGCAATAAGTGTGTTTTTGTAGGCTCAAACATGTGGCATCTTTCGCAAAGCTTGTGATAGGTTTATCGGCTACTTGGCACGCCTCTGATTAATGACTGAGTAAACATACACAATAGGAGCAGTACATTGACAACATTAGTTTTATGCCTGATTTTGGCAGCATTATTACCCTACATAGCAAAAATCCCATTGGCTGTTGCAATGAAAACAGCAGGCGGTTATGACAACCGCCATCCAAGAGAGCAGCAAGCCGGATTAAAGGGATTTGGTGCACGGGCATTAGCTGCCCACCAAAACGCTTTTGAATCACTCATTGTTTTTTCAGCAGCCATAATGTTGGCAATAGCAAGTGGAACAACAGGTGAAACGGTACAGTTTCTGGCCATGATGCATATTGGTTTGAGAGTCGTTTATAATATTCTTTACTTGCTTAATATTGGGACTTTGCGTTCAGTTTCCTGGGCTATTGCGACAGGTTGTTCATTTGCAATTATGTGGCAGTGTATTCCGAGCTAACACCGAGTTTTCTCTATCATAGTGGGCCAGCTCGCACACACGTTCTTACGCGTAAAATCGCCGAATTATCTGGCATGGCTAGATGCGACTTGGTTATATGATTAATGCAATTTTGTTTGAGTTAAAGCAGAAGCCAGAATGAACGCGATGTCTTGCGCAAGGTGTGCAAAGGGAGCTCTAGCAAACCGCCTAGGTTATTTAGCGATGAGAACGCAAAACACTTATCTTGCAGATAGTACTTATCCCAATAACAGTAAATCCTTTCTCAAACCGCTTAGCTGGCCTGAGGTTACTTTGTGTGTGGATGGAACATTAGGTTTTCTGCGCTCCTAAATAACAAGACATTGCCACTTTTTGTCAATTGTGTATTCCAAACGCAGTCGGCTGTCGCGATATATGTTGTCGTGAATCTTTAGGTAAGCTCTTTTCATTTTGCTTAAATTAGGTATTGACCTAAACCATGCTTGAGGTTTTACGCTTACCCAAAATAAAGTGATAAGGGGTAAGTTATGCAAAATAATTATGTAAAAGAACTCGCCACAAAAAGTTACCAGGAAGAACCGTCGAAAGAGTATAAAAGTACACAAAAGCGTCCATTTTATTCTCCAACCGTATTCGCAGTGTTGTTACTCTCGGGGTTATTCATTAACCTTTTTTGAAGCGGTTAAAGTCTTGGGATTAAAGTGAAGGGAAAGTCTATGAATATGAATCAAGTGACGTTAGCCGTTCATGATATAGAGTTAGCCGTCGCTTTCTATCAAAAGCTAGGTCTCATTCAAATTGTGGGAAATGAGTATTACGCTCGCTTTTCTTTTCCAGACGGTGATTCTACTTTTTCCGTCTATTTAGATCAGGAAAAAGGAGGGCTAGACTGCAGAGGGGTGGTTTATTTTGAGCATCAGGAACTTGAGCAATTGGTCGAAAGGCTCAAAGGTATGGGTGTAGAGTTCGTTCAAGAGGTAACCATGCAGTCCTATCTATGGAAAGAAGCGGGCTTACTTGACCCATCAGGAAATAAAATCAAACTCTATTGGGGAGGAGATTACCGCTTGAACCCACCTTGGAAGCTCAATTAAAGAGTAAGACAATCAAGTTTAATTAACACTCATGGGAATCGAGAACAGTGGATATTTCAAATACTATGGAGCCGGGTGACTTGGGGCAAATCGTAAAGCAGCATGGCTTACTCTATGCCAAAGAGTATGGGTTTGACGCTACATTTGAAGCTTATGTTGCGGAACCTCTGGCACAATTTGCGATGCGCAATAACCCAAGAGAGCGAATTTGGTTGGTTAGAATTGAAGGGAAACTTGTGGGAACCATTTGTATTTGTGAGAGTTCCAACTCAGTTGCACAGCTAAGGTGGTTTTCTATCGACCCGGTTGCTCGTGGTAAAGGGTTAGGAAAGAAGCTCATGGCAAAAGCGCTTAGCTTTTGTGTTGCTCAAGGTTACTCTAATGTGATTCTATGGACTGTTGATGGTTTAGCTGTTTCAAAATCTTTGTATACGCGACATGGCTTTAAAATTACCAAAGAAATAGAACGAAAGTTGTGGGGGAAAGTTCAAATAGAGCAGTGCTATGAAAAAGCACTATAGTCAATGCCTAGCTTAATCATGGTAAATATCGTTCATCACTTTACTGGGCTTTATTCTATGGAGAAATAACCACATGCCTGAACCAGATCCATCGAAAATAATGACATTTTCAACACCTAAAGAACTCGGCCAATGGTTAAAGGTTAATCATGCTTCTGAAAGTGAGCTATGGGTCAAGATCTATAAGAAAAACGCCAAAATACAGAGCGTGACTTGGAATGATGTTGTGGTTGAGTCTCTATGCTGGGGGTGGATAGACGGTGTTAAAAAATCAATGGATGAGCAAGCCTATCTGCAGCGAATTACTCCGAGAAAAGTACGAAGTAGTTGGTCTAAAAGGAATACGGAGCATGTCGAACGTTTGATAAAAGACGGCAGGATGATGGAGCCAGGGTTGGTACACGTTCGCGCAGCAAAAACAGATGGACGCTGGGCTGAGGCTTATGTCGTCAGCGAGATGGAGGTGCCGACGGATTTTATAGTGGCACTTGATAGTAAGCCTGATGAGAAAACGTTTTTCGAAACGCTGAATAAGTCGAGTCGATATGTTATCGCTTACGGGTTAATCAGTGCGAAGAAGCCTGAAACAAGACAGAGACGTTTTTCAAAATTCATGGACATGCTCGCTAATCAGCAACAGCCTAAATAGCGTGTGCATGGCGATCAGCCAATAGAGGTGACAACGGCTATTTATTGGCATACAAGAGATAAATCATTTTTTCTCTGACGGGGAATTCTTAGACTCATCGGCTGGGCTTTTATGGCCGCTGCCGCTTTTTTGGGCATTGTTGGTTTGCTGTTATCGAGAAAAGCTCTAATCTACAGCAACAAGCTTAATTAGTAGGGATGCGAAATGTTTGAACACCTAGGCTCAAAAGTATCGGGAAAGATGGTTATTGCGTTGCTGGTAGTGACAAATCTTGTGTATTTCTTCATGCTCGGATACAGCATACCTAAGCTGATGGAGTATTCCTCTGGGTTACCGATATTTGACATGTCACCCACGGGCTATCGCTATGAAGATGCACTGGCGTTGTTGACCGCTCTTGGAAACGAAGGTCGGGCGTTCTACCATACGCAATTGGCCATCGATTTGCTGTACCCAGCATTATTCGCTGCTTGCTACTTTGCGCTATTTCAATGGTTGATGAAGTGGGGCAATACCAAGAGCCACGTTTGGCAATGGGTGTCGTTGTTGCCCATTTTCGCCGCAGCTTCCGACTACGCAGAAAATATGGCTATTTGGCTGATGCTGTCTGATTTTCCGGGCTTATCGTCTCTTCTTGTTACCGTTGCCTCTGCACTTACAATAACAAAAAGTGCGGTTACAACGGTGTATTGGCTGGCATTATTGGTTCTGATTGCAATCGTTTCTGTACAAAAATATAAGAAGCGAACTCTCCGTTCTTTACGCTAGCATGTGAATAGTCCGACATCACACCATTTGCGTTATATTCATGCAAACCTAGTTGATTCGTACAATTAGATAAGGACACTCCAATGATTTTAAACCATGTTTCTGTCGGGACTAACGATGTGGTTTCCGCCTGTGGCGAAAAGTTTGAAGCAGGGTATTAGGAACCACATAAATATAGGGTGAAAAGCGTGAATAAAGAGGTACGGGTGGGCGTTGCTGTGATTATTGTTAGAGATGATTGCATATTGCTAGGGCAGCGACTTGGCTCGCATGGTGCGCAAACGTGGGCAACGCCAGGAGGGCACTTAGAAGTCGGTGAGAGCATTGAAAACTGCGCCAAGCGTGAAGTCCTTGAAGAGACGGGGCTGGTGATTAATTCGTTGCAAAAGTTAGGTTTTACTAACGATATTTTTGAAGATGAAGGCAAACATTACGTCACATTATTTGTCGGTGCAAGCTGTGAGCAGGGGGAGCCTCAACTACTCGAACCGGATAAGTGCGCGCAATGGCAATGGTGCAACGTGAATGAGTTGCCTGAGCCGCTGTTTTTGCCTCTGACGAATTTAATACATGAAACCTCGATTTTAGAGAAGCTTCGATAAGTCACATCTTGTTTGCTATACACGACAAAGCAACAGTTTCTTGTGGCACAGCAATGTATTGTCTACAATGTCGCATCATCTAACTATTTCAGGTCATAACATGAGCGACACTAACTCAAAACCAACTTTGCCAGATCGTTTATCGGGTAATTCTCGCAGCCCACACTTTGTAGCAGAGTGTTTTGAACATCATATTGGTATTCGCCTAAATGGCAAAGAGCGTACTGATGTCGAAGAGTACTGCATTAGTGAAGGTTGGGTAAAAATCCCATCACCAAAAGCAAAAGATCGCTATGGAAATGCGATGTTGATTACCCTAAAAGGTGAAGTAGAAGCGTACTACAAGTAATCCGAACTAAGTTGGAAATCATCGTATAAGCAATACATAGAGCTTTCGTTTTGTGTGTTGCTTTTTTTATGCTCTTTGTACCTGTCGTCTTTCAAATCAGGCAATCTCCATATTGCTTCTATTGCCCACTTTAGCCTTGGGAGAGACTCTAAGCGCTTTTGACTATTAGACGAAAGTTAGCGTGCCGAAACTGGCAAAAACTTCTAAGAATGTTACTGTTAATAAGCGTCTAAATACGTACACTTTTTCTAAGGGTAATGAATACGGGATTAATAGGGACTATGATCAAGCATTTAAGCGAAAGCCTTTATTTTGCCAGAGAGCATTTAGGAGCGTTTTTTCGAATCATTGGTCCGTTTATTGTTGTCATGGCTCCTGTAACTGCATTGACTGAAGTTATGAGCAAGGAATTCAATGGGCTATATGTCCCTTACCTGTTATTGTTTACATGCGGTCAAGCTTACTTCATGTGTCGACTAATCAAGTATATGGCATCGGTAGTAACCGGTAATAAGGTTGATTTATCGGTATCGTTCACCGAATGGTACAACTTGCTGCTCGTTTATGTCGTTTACACTATAGCCGTGCTCATCGGCCTAGTCGCATTAATAATTCCAGGTATCTTTATTGCGGCTAAGTACGGATTTGCCGAATTTGAATCGGTGCTCAATCAAAGAGAGCCTTTCAAAGCACTGAGTACGAGTTGGAATCAGACAAAAGGGATCGTTGTTACCTTGATGTTAGGAGGGGCGCTTATCAATGGGTGTGCTATTGTTCTCGACATTCCGCTCGACATCATCAGTGAAATTTCTTCTACCCACAAGTTCGTTACTAGCTGCCTTTCTTCGATCATTTCCTCTGTCTCAATGGTTTTGGTTTCTGTCTTTTACTTTCGTTTGTATGTAATAGCGTTAGAAGAGCCAAAAGTAGAACCTTCTCATTGATCGCGCCACAGTCTGTACAGGACATTAAACACCATTTTGGTATCGAAACTTACTTGGGTTCAGAGTTCAAAAAGCATTATCATGTCGCGCAGCGCGGATACCCACCATCATGCACTCAGGGTCGCTTATCCCATCACATTACACACCGTTAACGGCGTGTATCGTATCGTTCTAGATTTGTTTGTATTATTAGACATAGTCTAACCATGCGACGTGGCACCCGGCGATGAGGCCGGGTTTGTGCGTCGTTGGTTATTAGAAATCACCACGGCCGTAAATTGGCGTTTGTTGTGATTGTGTTGTTGATTGTAGGCCAACTCCTTTTTTGGACTTGAGGTCGCCTCGTTCGAATTCTACTGGTTGCTCAATGTTGATAGTGTGTGAACTATCTGCGTTGTGAGTGTGGCTTACCGCGGCTAGATCACCTCGTGTGTGTGCTACTTCCGCCATTGCGATATTTGCTCCACTTGTGATTAGCGTAAGTACTAGGGCGAGTTTTGTGATTACGTTTTTCATGTTCGTTTCCTCAAGTTAAATTGAGCGATTCCGTCTGCCTTAGTTCGTCATTTCCTTTCGATAGGTCAACAATACTATGGGCTTCTCCATCTGAGAAAAGGGTATATATCAGTTAAACTGATGGTTTAATTGCGGGTAATATTACTGGTATCTTTAAATTTAAATATTATTTATCAATGAGTTAATAGTAAATCACCTTTGGGTTTACTCAATGGTTTTAAATATATTAACGATTTTTTGATGGTAACTATTGCTTGTGGTTATGGTTTGGTGGGCTTTCTATTTCAATACCTATTAGTTAGTTTGATCGTTACTGAACTATAGAGTGACGAAATGGTTTTGAGTGATTGAGCGTAGGCTTTTTTTCGTCTCAGAACCAATGCTACCGGCCGTTGACGCAGTCAATATTTGCGATAATGAGAATCGTGTAGATTTGTGACTTTAAAGGGGAGGTAAGTTCATCGGTTCACAGTATTTAATTGGTATCGCTAGATTTGTGTTATACCAACCTCTTGTCTAATGTTAGTGGTGTCAATATAAAGTCTCTAATTAACCTAAATGATAAGAGTTATGATGATGACAAACCTATTTAAGTCACTACTTATTTTACTCGCTCTTCAGTTAACGGGCTGCTTTCACAGCAGTTCGGATGATGAACCTATTTTGACTTTTGGCGGTGATCGGGAAGTGTTCTTCCAAGTTGATGGTGTTGAAAACTATCTTCGTGTAGAAAATGACGTGTGGAGATATTCATCGCCTGAATAAGTAACAGTGGATTTGCCTTAACTTTGCATTAAAGCCAGCCTCTAGGGTTGGCTTTAATGCAAATTGCTTTCAGTGGCTAAAAAAGTCATATATATTATATGGTTACTTACTAATGACTCGCATTAAGCAAAGCAAGCGCTTTCGCCTAAGTTATCTTTCAATATGATGTTATCAAGCTATTTTTAGGGCTGAATAGTCACTTATCAGGTAAGGTTTTTATTATGGTAAATGGGAAAAGACCAGTAAATCAACATGATGCTTATCATGCACATGTGTATTTTGGACCCGATACTCTCGATTTTGCAACGAAATTATGTCAACAAGCGGGCAAGACATTCTCTCTTGCCGTTGGCCGCGCGCACCAAAAGCCAGTAGGACCGCATACGATGTGGAGCTGTCAAATTCTTTTCACCAAAGATGACTTTGATAGCTTTATTCCTTGGCTTGATAGTCACAGAGGCAGTCTGAGTGTGTTAATTCATGCCGATACTGGTGATGATAGAGCTGACCATACCACCTATGCCTATTGGCTTGGGGATGTTGTGGAACTCGATTTGCGAGGTTTTTAACCTGCTGTCAAGTTAGGGGATATTTGACGTGCTCTTTCGAGGGGAATTTTCTATTCACGACGTAGGGCAATGTGCGTTGCGATAGTGCGACGTAATAAAGGTACCATTGGAGAGTTAATATGGAACTTTTTGTACCTAGTGTGAATTGGGAAAGTGCTTTTGCTCGTTTTTATCAAGATTTCGTGCAAAATGATATTGATAATGCGAACTACTATCGGGAGGGCGTCAGCAACTTTGCTGGGTACTGGATTGACTGCAATAGGTAACTGGTTTACCTACATCAAACGATGAGTGCGGTTTTTATCTATTACAGTGCCGCTATTGTTTTAGAAAATGCGAGAGTTTTGAATGTCTGACTTGTATAAAAAATACGCAAACCAATATGACCGAATAGTCCGAGAGAACATCTACAATGCTCTTCTTGAAAGGCCTTCTACCTGTGCTTTACTAGACGACCTTAAAGGGCAGGATATCGTCGATATGGGCTGCGGTTCGGGCGTTTACGCCGAATACTTTCTTGAACAATCAGCGAACAACGTGACTTGCGTTGATGCTTCATCTGAGATGGTGAATATTGTTAATCAAAACTTACGCGGCAAGGTTAAAGCCTACGTACAAGATTTGAACTTTGGACTCCCCATCGAAGCGGCGGAAAGTGCAGATGTTATTGTCAGTTCATTGGTGCTTCACTACATTGAGGATCTAACGGCTGTATTTAAAGAAGCGTATCGTGTGCTTAAGCCCGGTGGCTACATGGTATTCTCGACACATCATCCTTTTGCAGATTTTGAATGCAGTGTATCTGGAAACTATTTTGAGAAAGAGCTCATTCATGAAGAGTGGGATACGGTCGGCACGCCTGTCAATGTCAGCTTCTATAGGCGCTCATTAACAGAGATTTGTGATGCTGTCACATCCTCTGGCTTGTTCATATCAAAAGTCACGGAAGGCTGTGTCGATGAGCGTGCTAAACAGATCTCAGAAGAAACCTATGCACGTCTTAAAAATAACCCAAATTTTATTTTCATGCGATGTGAAAAACCGCTTAGTTAGCACCTCATAGCAATCTCATGGTCTCAATTTTTTAAAATATTGTGCCTTGCGAAACTCATACGGTAAGGCGCATCGTTATACTCTAGAAGGATTTATGGAAGAAAAAAGTCAACGCTATTTACAGCAATACCTAAATACACTCCCACCTGAAGTTGCGCAGCACTATACATCATTTAGTGCGGATTATTTTTGTGCTGATCAATATAACGCGGACTTGTGTGCCGAGTTGGTTGTGCGTGGCGAAAAACGAGCTACTTGCAGTTTGGAATACTGGTATAGCCACGAAAACGAACCTATGCCAAAGGTAGGGCATCTTCAAGTGGTAACAAATTGGGAGGGACAGCCCGTTTGTATCATAGAGACAACGTCTGTGTCGAAAAGCCAGTATCAGGATGTATCAGAAGAGTTTGCCCAAGCAGAAGGTGAGGGGGATAAGTCGTTAGCCTGGTGGCGCGATGCGCATTGGCAGTTTTTCTCTGACGAGTGCAAAGAGCTAGGGATAGAACCCAGTCAAGATATGTTGCTAGTACTCGAGCATTTTAAGGTTGTGCATAAGTAAAAAATGATTAATACCTTCCAAAGGTGATTAATGACTTATTTATTTTGTCTGTGTCACACAATAAAACGAAATGTTTAGTCACATTAAAAACTTACGTTATTTTGACTCGAAATATTTAAACTGAGGTAAAGGTATCATGGAAGGTATTAGCGACAACCCATATTTATTAGCATCACGGTGGTCAAGGTTAGGGGCAAGCATTATTGACTCACTCATTATGGCAGTGTTCATTGTACCGGTCTCTTATTTTTCTGGAGGGTTCGATGGTTTATCCAATAACCCTCCTACTGAACCAGCACTTTCTTATCAAGTCATTATGGCGCTTTTGGGTTTTGGTTTATATTGCGCGATAAATTGGAATTATCTCAAGCTCAATGGGCAAACTGTTGGTAAGAAATTACTAGGTATTAAAATTGTTCATTTAGATGGATCCCAGCCCTCGGTAAATACGCTGGTGTTTAAGCGCTATGCCTTTTATATCTTTATGCCTTATGTTCCCTTGGTTGGCGCTATTGTTAGTATGGTCGGGATATTGATGATCTTTGGTAAACAGAGAAGGGCACTCCATGATCGAGTCGTCAAGACAAAGGTAATTAATTGCACAAAAGTACCGTCATCGACTGAAAGTGATTCGAGTTATCACGCTTAAAGGCTTTGCTAATATCTTTTAGAGGAAGAGTCTAGAAATAGGTCGGCGAGTTTATTTGCTTGATAGGCGATGAGCTAAGATGAAATAGAAAGCTGCTGATTGCAGCTCTTCCAGCCAATTGGAACTTAGAATTATTTACATCGCGTTGGCGAGTTGCTCTATCAGTTCACTCTCGGTAACAGGTATGGATACCAGTTCAATACACACATTTGCTCCACCTTTGAGCATGTACGCATTTCGGGTGCAGTGATCATAATGGAACCATTTTCCGTTTACGCATACGTCGGTATAACATCTTGGGTCTAATTTTAGCTTCATAAGGGTACCTTTCTAATTTTTATAGTTTTTGCTTAACACACCTGCAACATAATACGGCTTGGCTTTAGATTAAAATGATCTAGATCAAAGTGGTTGTTAAATACCCCATAATGATTAGGGTTAATTTTGTAATTCGCGACACAAATCGATGGAGCCATCAGTACAGAATATGATGTGCTGGAGATTTATTCTTATGCTTTATGCTTGTTCAAGCAGTGCTTATTCAAAAAAGTAGAGCAAAAATGATGATGTGTGATATGTGGATTTTCTGGTTTTAAGCGCAGATGACGCAAGGAAGGACGGTTTGGCGAGCGAGTACATTTTAGGACTAATTTCATTTCTAACCTCTCTTTTGGCTGGTGTATTTGGCTTTGGCGGAGGAATGTTGCTGATCGCAATTTTACCAATCTACTTGACTCCAGCGGCAATCATTCCTGTCCATGGTATTACACAGTTAGCCAGTAATGCCTCTCGTATGATCTTTTCATGGGAACATGTGCAATGGAATTTACTACCCAAATTCCTAATGGGTTCTCTGTTAGGAGTCGTATTGTCGCTGTTGTTTTTGTCATCAATCAATACCGAGTTTATTCCTATTGCTATTGGCTTTTATATTATTTTGAATATCTGGAGTGCTACTTTTGCAAAGATTATGACTCGGTATGAAAGCTATTATATTATTGGATTTTTGCAAACCGGATTAGGAATGTTTGTTGGCGCCACAGGGCCATTGGCGTTGAGCGTTTTAACTAAAGAGCTAAAATGTAAAGATGAAGTCGTTGCGACCAGTTCGGTTTTTATGACCATCAGTCACCTGGCTAAAGTTCCTGTATTTATCACTATTGGTTTTAGTCTTAAAAGTATGTCAGTAACGGTACTTTTAATGGTCATTGGTGCCATTATTGGCTCGTTTGTTGGTACTAAACTTCGTAATAAGATAGCAAATAAAGCACTAATATGGGTCATTAAGGCGTTGTTAACATTGATGGCTATTAGGATGATTATTATGGTGATTGTAAATTAGATTATTGCTTTAAATTGAGGTGTGAATCTGACCGCATTACATACCGCACTTTCGACATTCTTTAGCGTTAAAGCTGTGAAATACTCATTCGCGACCTATGATTTACTAGGTATAACAACATAGGAGAACGTTATGACAAGTCGCGTGTATGTTTTGGCGCAATTCAAGCCAAAAGTGGGTAAGGACGAAGAATTATTCGAGGTACTAAAAGCGCTAGAACCTGACGCCTACAGAGAAGAAGGCTGTATTCAATATTTGTTAACTCGGCAAATTGATCATCCAAGCGCAGTTCGAAATGACTACCCTATTGTTTTTAATGAAATTTGGGAAGACGCTGAATCCTGGTCTGCACATGGTAGACGGGAGCAAATTAAGCAGTTTTTTAACACTTAAGTCGTCGCAGAAACTGGATTGGTTGATGATGCTGTTGTGACTGCCTATACCGACGAAGGGCATAATTATGATGCGCCGATTTACCAATAGCGATTGGCGTTGAGTATCGCTGTGGTACGGTGGCGTACTTTTAAAATCGAGCACGACATACATCGCATTAAATGTGTGTCAGTGTTGTAGCAATTGCATTACTATGTCGCCATTAATACTCAGTGTATCAACCTATGAATATCGAAGTGAAAAATGTGACTGAACCCGAAGTCACCTGTGCGAATTGCCAGGCGTGCTGTTGCCGTCTTGAAGTCATGATCCTTACCGATACTGGCGTTCCTGATGAATTTGTTTCCGTCGATGAGTGGGGTGGGGAGACTATGTTGCGCCTAGATGACGGTTGGTGTGCGGCGTTAGATCGCGAAACATTAATGTGCACTATCTATGAAAACCGACCATGGATTTGTCGAGAATTTGAAATGGGCTCGTATGAGTGTATCACTGAGCGACAAGAGAACATGTAAGTCAGTACATCAATCATATTTGAAGGCATAATGAGGTGTTTTAAACCCCTCGCTCTATAATTTGTGGATGGTGAAGCACTTCAATGTGAATGCTGAGAAGTGACAGCACCTAAAATTGCACTGTGAATCTAATCGAGATTCTCAATACATAAGATGAGGATATCAAGATGGGAAGTTGCTACAACACAACAGAGCTCAGCGTTCCGATTGAAAAAGTGTGGGAGACCATTTGTGATTTCCACGATCTATCATGGGCTTCAGGCGTTATTACGTCACTGGAAATCGTTGGAGACAAAAAAGGAAACGAAACAGGGGCAATGCGCGTTTTAAACGATGCTTTCCATGAAACCCTAAAATCGCTCGATCCTGAAAACCATACTTTTAGTTATCAAATTACCGATGGTCCGGGACCATTGGCGACTGATGCGGTAGATCATTACATTGGTGTCGTTAAATTGTCTGAATCTGGGGGGAGAACGTTGGTTGAATGGAGCTCTAGCTTCGAGTCGTCTAGTGACGATGAGGTAGCTGAGTTTTGTAATCCGATTTACCAAGCTCTTTTGTCTGCTTTAAAGAGTAAGTTATCTTAAGCAACCACAAACCAAAGCCAGTACATAGGATCAGTTAACAGCGCTCTTTCATGTATTGGCGTCTTTTTCTGAGCCAGACGGTGCTCCCTCAATTACCTTCTCTTCTTATCTAATGAGCGCCAAAGCAATGCTATTTGCTGAGATATCCACTTACCCTTTCTCAACGGTTCCTTATTTCAGTAAGCAATTGTTAATGCTGAGAGTGTGACCGTAAGAATGTGAGGTCTGTAAGTGTATAATGTGAAAATCTGTTGAACATTAATGTGGTTAGTTATGAGATTTAAGCACGTTGCGTTGCTAGGATTTAGTTGCGTGTCACTGTCTGTGACTGCCAGTGGTTCGGATGGTTGGGAGCTGCTAAGTGATCTAGGCGCCTATGGACTCGTTGGTGCAGCCCTTGCTACCCCTGCTTATAAAGAAGATTGGCAAGGCTTTCGACAAGCAGCCTATAGCGTCGCGACCGCGTCGGCTGTTGGATTGGTTGGTAAGGTGACCATTGACGCAGAACGGCCTGATAAGAGTGGCAACGATAGCTTTCCTTCTAATCATACAGCGAATGCTTTTGCCTCTGCGACGACTTTAAATATTCGCTATGGCTGGAGAGCAGGCTTACCGGCATATGGTGTGGCAACGCTGGTAGGGATTGGACGAGTTCAAGCGGATAAGCACTATTGGAAAGATGTCGCAGCAGGCGCGGCAATAGGATCATTGTCGGGGTGGTTGTTGACAGACAAACTTGATGAGAATGTTCAACTTACACCCTGGGCGACAACAAAAGGGGCTGGCGTTTCTGTCACTTACGTGTGGTAACCATAGTCACTTACGTGTGGTAACCATAGTCACCAACTGTAGGAATGAGCAAAAACATGAATACCATTCGCTATCCTGCCATTTATTGAGATCTCACTCGTAATATCGCTTTCTATTACCTTTCTTGAACGCCAATTTGCTGTCATTTTGGTCAAATTGTTTGAAATAGCACTCAACAGTTCAAGGAAGGTATTGATGGTCATAATAAAAGCGGAATTTCATCACTCCGCGACGATTAGCAAATTATTGGTGACGCTTACGCGAAAGTATGTATTGCCCACTTGTGATGCTAGTGCTGAACAGCGCTTGATCCCTTCTATGTCGATGTTAAAAGTCGAGTCCTACCTCAAGCAAGGTTACGATTACTATCTTGCACAAGATAGTCACGCCAATATTGTTGGCGTTATTGGTATTAAAGATCTTAGTCATATCTATCACCTCTTTGTTTCAGACCATTTCCAGAGGCAAGGTGTAGCTAAAAAACTGTGGTTACATGCCAAACAGGAATCCAAACAGCACGGTTATCATGGGCCTTTTACTGTGAATTCAGCGCTTAACGCACAAGCTGTGTATCAAAAATTAGGCTTTCGACCGACAGGGGATGTTCGAAATCGTGAAGGGATTCGAGACATTCCTATGGTTTTTGTTGAATAATAGAGAGCGGACAATTTTTAGTCGTCGTGATGATTTTTTGTTTTTAACACAATATGTTAAGTCACGCATTGAAGCATGGATAGAAAATAGAGATGAAAGGATTCACCATTAGCTCTGATCCGGAGCAGCAAGATTTTGATGTTATTTATGGCTTTCTATCTCAAAGCTACTGGGCTAAAGGGATCCCGAAAGAGGTTCTTCGAAAGGCCATAAAACACTCATTGTGTTTTGGTGTTTTCTCTAATACTGGCCAGCAAGTTGGCTTTGCTAGATTTATTACCGATAGAGCGACGTTTGCTTATCTGGCGGATGTGTTCATTGTCGAAGAGTACCGAGGGTTGGGGCTAAGTAAGTGCTTGATTCAAACTATGGTCGACCACCCAGAGTTACAGGGCTTAAGAAGAGTAATGTTAGCAACTAAAGATGCTCATGGCTTATACCAACAGTATGGATTTACTCAGATTGCCGAGCCCGAAATGCTAATGCAAAAGTGGCAGCCTAATGTCTATCAGGTAAAAGGCTCTGACAAGCAGGGTGAGTTAAAACAACTGGCTGGTGAAAATGGTTAATAGTTTCGACAGTGAACGGCTGACAATCACGAGTTTATGCGAAAGCGACTGGACACTCTTTTTAAAATTGCATACTGATAAATCAGTGATCGCGCTGTGTTTTGATGAGCCAACAAGAGCGGAAGTACGCGATAAGTTCGAGAGTCGCTTACCACCCTGGTATAGGGGGGCACGTCACTGGCTGTGCATGGTGCTGATAGATAAGGTTTCGGGGACACGTGTGGGGATCACTGGATTGGTCTTTGATGGTGACGTGGCCGAAGTGGGTTACATGTTACTCCCTGACTACCACGGCCTTGGCTTTGCAACTGAATCTTTAAAAGCATTGCTTTCCTGGTGTCAGTCAAATCACGGGATTACCAAGTTTCGAGCTATAGTCACAGAAGGAAACTCCAGCTCAGAAAGAGTGCTGATGCGCTGCGGTTTTCACTTGGCACAACGAGTAGAAAATGCATACCAGATAGCAGGTCACAGTTATGCAGACAGAATCTATAGCCTGAGTGTTTAATGGGTAGAGCGGGTTGAAATGAGGGAGTGAGGGTAATGAATACGGCGTTGTGGTTGAAAGATATAGAGCTTAATTCTGACGTGGTAAGGCTCGTGCCCCTGCAAAAAGAGCATCGTGATGACTTAGTCAATGCTGCCGCCGATGGGAAGCTATGGACGCTTTGGTTTACTAGCGTTCCGAGTGAGCACAGTATTGATGATTATATTGAAACGGCGCTACAAGATAAGAAACTTGGTCGCTCACTTCCTTTTGTTGTGATCGAGAAATCAACGAACAAAGTGATTGGTTCTACTCGTTTTTGTAACGCCGACCCAAAAAATAAAAGATTAGAAATTGGTTATACCTGGTATGCCAAACGTTATCAAAGAAGTGCGGTAAATAGTCACTGTAAACGACTACTTCTGCAGCACGCTTTTGAATCGTTGGACGTTATTGCCGTTGAGTTTCGCACCCATTGGCATAACCAGAAGTCTCGAAGCGCAATAGCCCGCTTAGGAGCGAAGCAAGATGGAGTTTTACGCAACCATCAAAAAATGTCCGATGGTAGTTATCGGGATACCGTCGTATTTTCGATTATTGATCAAGAGTGGCCTGTGGTGCGCAAGAGTTTAGACCATAAGTTGGCTGAGTATTTGTGATGGACACTTGATGTATAAACAAACCACGAAGGAGAATAAAAATATGGAAATTGCTGTAGACAACTTAGCAGATACTGGCGTCATTCAATTACTCGAACAACATCTTGAAGATATGTACGCAACGTCGCCGCCAGAAAGTGTTCATGCACTTAATATTGACGAATTAAAAGAGCCTTCAGTCACTTTTTGGAGTGCTAAAAAAGAGGGCAAAGTTGTAGGTTGTATCGGTTTAAAGGAAATTTCTGCTGGGCATGGTGAAATAAAATCTATGCGCACTGCGACGACAGAGCGCAATCAAGGAGTGGCTTCTCGATTATTAAGCCACGTTCTTCAAGTGGCAAAAGATAGACAGTATGACAGAGTGAGCCTAGAAACCGGTTCTATGGAGTTTTTCGCACCCGCGAGAACGCTGTATAAAAAATATGGTTTTCAATATTGTGAACCATTTGGCGCCTATCAAGCCGATGACAACAGTCGCTTTATGACGTTGTCTATGCAAAACACGGTTAACTAGAGGCCAGAATGCAGGGTGTGGCTAACGTGCTCAGCTTCATCGTTGAAGTTGAGCAACTTAAAGCGGTAATTCGAAAAACCAAACCAGTAGGGTTGGATCGATATGAGAACTCGGCAGAGCACAGTTGGCATGTCTGCCTGTCAGCACTGATGCTTAAGGATTACGCTAAGCTCGATATTGATATTAACCGTGTCATCAAGATGTTGTTGATTCATGATCTCGGCGAAATTGATGCGGGCGATACCATTATCTATGCCAGTGAAACTGTAGAGAATAAACTCAAAGAAGAGGCCGGCATAGTACGGTTGTTATCAATATTGCCGTCTGCTAGTCAGCAGGAGTATTTGGCCTTGTGGCGAGAGTTTGAACAAGGGAAGACATCGGATGCGGTCTTTGCCAAAGCTGTCGATCGAATTCCACCACTATTACATAACCTTAATGGTGGTGGACATAGTTGGAACAAACATCAAATCTCCAAAGAGCAAGTTCTTGCTTTAAATAGCGCCCGGATTTCGGCTGTTTTGCCAGATGTTTGGCAAGAGCTCGAAAGGCAGCTGACACTTGCCGCTGAGCGAGGGATTTTTGAAGAGTAAACGTGATAATTAGATAGATTCAATAGTGGCGAGTTGCCGTCACAAGAATGACAAAGTTTTCCTCGCTGACGAGAGGATGATTTCAATTTAGAAATTAAGGACTCACACTATGTTCACTATGGAAGTGGATGACGAAATTAAGCTTGCCCTAGTGCAACTCTCTTTTGCACCACGATACTGGAATATTGTAGAGCATCAAAAAGATTCTTTGAGCCAATGGCTGGCTTGGCCAATACATGCAGATTCGGCAGACTTCTTTGCGAAATTCATTACTCAATCACTGCGCGACTACGCTGATGGTAAGTCGATGACCTGCGCAATTGTCTATCAGAACCAAATTGTCGGTAATGTAAGCTTTAACAGTATTAATCATCAACTGAAGAAGGTTGAAATCGGTTATTGGCTCGGTGAGGAATATCGCGGTAAGGGAATCGTTTCTCGGATCGTAGATGCCCTTATTCGATACGCTTTTACAGAATTGGATATGCAAAAGGTTCAAATTTCAGCCGCTGTGGAAAATCAGGCGAGCCGCAGAGTGTGTGAACGCGCAGGTCTAACATTGGAAGGGATTATTACCAATGCTGAGAATCTAAACGGACGGATTGTCGATCATGCCGTATATGGTATTCGCCGCGTGCAAGGAGAAACGCAGTGAAGGCTCTGGTTGTCTATTTCTCCAAGACTGATATTACTTCAAAGCTGGTGATGGCCCTTAGAGATCGGTTAGCGCAAGAACCAGAGTGTGATATTACGCTTTTCTCGATTCTAGGCAGTGATATTGTTGAAGGACGATTTCAAAATGACGCTTTTATCCGCAGTTTACCCAGCTATGATGTGATTGTATTTGCGTCGCCAACCTATATGGGGTCAGTGTCCGCACAGTTTAAAGCATTTGCTGATGCGACGAGTGAACTTTGGGCAGAGCAAGAGCTAGCCAATGTCTATGCGGCAGGGATAACGTGTGGCTCAGCGGCCAATGGCGATCAAACATCGACCTTATCTTATATGCAAATTTTGGCAACACAGCATGGCATGCTGTGGGTTGGGCTTGATTCGGCTTGTGGCTTCAATGACAAAGGGGTAAATCGATTAGGGTGCCAACTTGGGGTGACGGCATGGAGCCCGAATGGCGAGCTTGACCCGAGCGATGCCGCAACAGCCGATTATTTGGCGCAGCGCCTCATCAATGTCGTAATAAAAGCGTAACGCAAACGGTAAATTAACATGAGCAAGGATGCACAATGTACGCGGTGATTTTTAAAGCGACCATCAAGCAACTCGATAGTGAGTATTTGGAATTGGCAGCAAGTATGCGAGACAGAGCCTTTTCTCTATACAATTGTGTCGATTTTGTGGCGACAACGGAGGGTGACCAAGAGGTCGCCGTATCCTATTGGAAGTCCAAAGAAGACATTAAAGCCTGGCACGACGATGAACAACATCAAGCGGTACAGAGACTAGGGAAGCTCAAATGGTACAGCTCGTATAGTGTGGATGTGGTAAAAGTAGAGCGTTCATATACGAGTGAATCAAACAATTAATTAAGGTGCATTCATGGAACCACGAGTCAGTATTATCACGCTAGGCGTAGAGAACTTAGAACGTTCATTTCAGTTTTATTCGGATTTAGGATTTGAAAGCTCTAAGACGCCGCAAGACGGAATTATTTTCTTCAAAACTGCCGGCGTTTGTCTTGCTTTATATCCGATTAAGGCATTATCGGAAGATGTCTCTCCCGATTTTGTGGGTAAAGCGCCCGGTTTTTCTGGTATCACACTTGCACATAATACTCGCAGTAAGGACGAAGTGGATGCCATTTTGCAACTCGCGGTGAAAGCGGGTGGTCAATTAGAAAAGCCGGCACAAGATGTATTCTGGGGAGGCTACAGCGGTTATTTTTCAGATCCCGATGGGTATCTTTGGGAAGTCGCGTTCGGTGATTGCTGGGAATTTAATGATGATGGTAGCTTAGTCATAGACTGATAGTTACTCGTACATGACCACTGATAGAAGTGAAAGAGAGTATTGTTTGAATAACGTTCAGATAAAAGGTGATGTTGTCACACGGCCTATCGCTCCGTGGAGTAGCAGTGTGCATCAATTTCTTCGTCATTTGGCTCAGCAGGGAGAGTTAGTTACGCCTGAGGTCATTGGCAGCGATGAATCATTCGAGTACTTAACTTATGTACAGGGCGAGACAACCAATTATCCCCTCGTTGGCGATTATGCTTCGCTAGAGGCTTTAGTTTCTTGTGCCTCTTTACAACGCAAGTTACACGACAGCAGTGTCGAGTTTTTAAAAAGCCACTCACTTGAAGGAGCTTCGTGGATGCTTCCGACTCGAGAACCCGTTGAAGTCATCTGCCACAGTGATTTGGCGCCGTATAATCTGGCATTTAAAGGGGCTAAGGCGATAGGGATATTTGATTTTGACACCATACACCCTGGGCCAAGAATTTGGGATATTGCGTATTCAATATATTGCTGGGCACCGTTTAAGACCCATAAAGCAGATAGCTTGGGTGACATTAACCAACAAATCTATCGAGCCAAGCTCTACTGCAATGCGTACCAAGTTGGAAATGACCAAAGAGAAATCTTGGTGGATACCATGATATGTCGCTTAGAGGCGCTAATCGATTTTATGACGGCTCAAGCAGAGTCTGGGGATCCACAGTTTATTAGAAATATAGAGTCGGGACACCATCTTGGCTATATGGCCGACATTGATTACCTGCATCATCACAACGAACAGATAACGAAAGGGGTTGTACTATGACCGAAATAAAGACAGAAAATAACCACAGCAATATGGGTAAACAGGAAGTGACGGTAGTGGATATCAAAATGCCGTTCTTTTCTATGGTAGTATTCATCTTAAAATTCGCTATCGCTTCGATACCTGCCATGATTTTGTTCTCAATATTCTTTGGAATTATTGGAGCGATCTTCGGAGGCATTTTCCACGGTATGGGGCGTTACTAGTTAATACGTTGTTGGGTTTTCACGGTACTTGCTGATGAAATAAACACACAATGTCGTTAGAGTTAATTCAAATTATATGCTTCAAATATCGAATACAGTCACTATCGCTGACTGGGAAATCGAACTCAATGCCATTCGCGCTATGGGCAGTGGGGGACAAAACGTTAACAAGGTGTCGTCTGCTATCCACCTTCGCTTTGATGTCAAACGCTCCTCATTGCCTGCGATCTACAAAGAAAAGCTGTTAGCGCTGTCGGATAGCCGCATCAATAAAGATGGTGTGATAGTGATTAAAGCGCAGACTCATCGAACTCAGGAAAAAAATCGGGAAGAGGCATTGCAGCGTCTCAAGGAGATGATTGTCGGTGCGATGGTAACGCAGAAAAAACGCCTAGCGACTAAGCCCACGCGCGCCTCTCAAAGGCGAAGAATTGAAGGGAAAAAGCGAACAGGTGACAAAAAATCACTAAGAGGAAAAATGCGGTAAAGCAAAGGTTAACTCAACGAACCATCATCGCTTTCTAGACTATCGCTAAAAACAAGCTACTTATTAATACAGTCTTTGTGTTAGCCAAACGGTAAGGGAAAATCATGGAGTTATCTAAAGTATGGCGAGTAAATTGCCCTTATTGTGGTGAGGCGTTTGATGCGATTTTAGATTGCTCTGTCGAACATCAGGAATATATTGAAGATTGCGAAGTGTGCTGTCGCCCCATTGTTTTTGATGTAGCGGTTGAGAATGACGATGTTTATGTATCACTTCGGCATGAAAATGAGTAACTACTTGAAACTCTGATGCCTTTGCGTTAGAAAACGACATGTGAAATGGATATCACTGTGGGTGAACAATTGGATTTTACTGTATTCACAACGGGCTTTTCATTAGGTCTTTCCCTTATTCTGGCGATTGGCGCCCAAAATGCCTTTGTTTTGAAGCAAGGGTTAAAACGGCATTTCGTGTTATGGGTTTGCCTGGTTTGCGCTGTCTCTGATGCCTTATTGATTGCAGCGGGAGTAAGCGGTTTTGGCGCGATAATCAACACTTACCCTCAAGTGGAGTTTGTCGCTCGTTACTTTGGAGCTGCATTTCTTTTTTTCTATAGTTATCAAAACCTCCGATCGGTATTGAAACAAGATCACCAGCTCGATCCTCATGGTGATACGACAAAGGGGCTGACTCATACGCTTCTAATTTGCCTTGCACTGACGTGGCTAAACCCCCATGTTTACTTAGATACAATTGTGTTACTAGGCTCTATTTCTACACAGTACGCGCCAAATCAGTTGTCATTTGGCTTAGGCGCTATAACGGCATCTTTCGTGTTCTTTTTCTCCCTTGGTTACGGAGCGAAATTGTTAACACCTTTATTCCATAGACCTCAAGCTTGGAAAGTACTCGAAGGCATTGTTGGATTGATCATGTTGTTTATTGCAATAAGCCTTGTGGTTTATTAAGCAGCGAAATTGCATACAAATAGAGAAATGAATGAGTCATAAACATCAAGTTCAGTGCCATTGCGGCAATATCACGTTAAGTTTCAATAAGTACCCAGAATCGCTGACCAGTTGTAACTGTTCAATATGCCACCGCTATGCAGCATTGTGGGGTTATTACCAACCTGACGAGGTGGTTGTAAGCAGCAAAACAACATCGAGCAAGACTTATCAATGGGGAGATGGCTACATTGACTTTCATCATTGCCGACAATGCGGCTGTGTTACCCATTACACTTCAACGTCGCTTTCGCCAATACAGAAAGTTGCGATCAATTTCCGTATGGACAACCCAAGTCAGTTGGCGAATATTCCTCAGCGGAGATTTGATGGTGCTCGTAGCTGGACTTATTTATCGGAATGAATAGAAGGGTAGAAAATAATGATAGCGAGTAAGGTTGTCAGCAACGCGTTGTTGTTTGACTGGGGTAATACTTTGATGATGGATTTTGGTCATGAGCAAGGAAAAATGAAAGACTGGCCTTGTGTTGAGGCGTGTCCCTTCGCGCTAGAAACACTTCAAATTCTGGCGAAGAGATACCCGATCTACATTGCGACCAGCGCTCAAGACTCCAATGAGTCAGAGATTCGAGAAGCGTTTAAAAGAGTTGGACTTGATGTGTTTATTAGCGGTTATTTTTGCTATGACAATTTGGGTTTAAGCAAGGGAACAAAGCCCTTTTATCAAGCGATTGCCAAGAAACTAGACTGTGCACCTCACACACTGACGATGATCGGTGATAACTACGAAAAGGATATAGCCTCAGCTTTAGAGTCTGGGCTTAATGCCATTTGGCTAAACCACTCAGGCTCACGGGGTGTAAAACATGTTGATTCGATCTCCAGCCTAAATGAGTTACCAGAGCTTTTACAAAAATGGGTTTCGTAACGAGGTGGTGATCGGCTCTTCCTATCAAGCCCGATTGAGTTGTTTCATTGCCTTGCGGTAGAGTAACCAGGCCATAATCCCTGCCGCTATGTTTCCAATAAATGCACCCACAAAAATACCCTCGATGTCGAACCACTGTGCTCCTAACCATAAACAAGGAAGAAAGAACACAAACAGTCGCAAGGCCGATATTGTCAGTGCTGACAGCGGTTTTCCAAGTGCATTTGTGGTTGATACCATTAGCATACAAACGCCGAGTGGCCCCAGGCTAAAAGGGACAAGTGCAAGGTGATAGCTCAAGATATACTCAACATTGCTATCACTTGTCATTACTGCAGCAAGTGGTGTAGCAAATAGGTAAGAGATCAGTGCGACAACAGCTTGAAAGCCCAAGATATACACGACAGCGATTTTGATTAATCGATGAATATCCGAAAAATTCTGGGCTCCTAAAAGCTTGCCAATCATAGGTGGCATTGACATGGTCAGTGCTAACACCGTCACGATAGAGAAGAATTCAACACGCGACGCCAATGCCCATGCTGCAACTGCCGCTGCTCCATAGGAGGCGATGAGCTTAGTGGCCAGCATAGATGATAGCGGTGGCAATAATTGACTTATCATCGCGGGGCCCATGATATGGCCAATTGACTTTAAACTGGCCTTTAAATCGAGCCCTTGCCAATCAAAGCTTGCCCAATGTTTTGTGATTACCTTGGGTGCGACAATTACGATACCAAGAGAAAACGAGACAATGGTTGCGATAGCCGCTCCATTGATGCCGAGATCGAGAGTGAAGATAAAGAGCGGATCCAGCAATAGGTTAATCACACTAGTCACGACCATCATTGCTCCAGGCAGCATGGTATTACCGTTAGAGCGACAGACGCTGTAATAAAAATAAAGTACTGCGCCCACCCACGCACTGACTAACCAATATGGCCAATAACTATCGATGACGGGGTAAATCGTATCGGGGGCACTGAGAAGTGCAAGGATTTGGTAACGGAGTAACCATATGAGCAGGGTGATGATGCCAATACCTAAGCTGCCAAAAAGAAGAATGACCCCGCCAAGTTGTTTTGCGTAAGTTGAATTTCCTGCACCTATTGCCCGTGAAATAATTGCCGTGGTTGCAATGCCTAAACCTACCTGAATACCGATGATCACCATTTGCATTGGTAAGGTAAAGCCTTGTGCTGCAAGGGGTAATACACCAAGTTGACCGATAAAAGCACTGTCTACCAGTTGGAAGCTCATTAACGACAACACGCCAAACAACATTGGCCACGTCATGTGAAATAATTGTTTGGCAAGCTTGCGAGTATCGTTAGTCAAAGGGATTTCCAAACACAAAAGAATGAACAGTAATCGTGCGCGTTAATGCGCAAACATTACTGACTGATTTTGGCATTGTACGTTTCATCATGAACTTAGACCAGTACGAACCTACTCTTTCGGCTGATCAGTTTGATGAACGTTGTCGGCATATCCCTTTGGTGGTGGTGTCCAGCCTCGTTCTCTGGAGTGTTTGTCGTTGCGATCGACCTTCATTGCATCTTGTATCAAATCCTCTAACTCCATGAACAGCTCACGATAGTTATTATCAAATCGCTCGCCTTCTGCGACGTTTTTCCACGCCTGATACAAAGTATCCGACTGCTTATTTTCTATCGTTTTGTAGATGGTTTTTTGTTGTTCGACAAAGAAGGGGTGAAAACCTAGGCAGCGCATTGCTTTTGAGCCGAGCTCTAATGCTGAGTGATAAGTTTCTGACTCGATATAGTCGGCACCTGCTTGTCTTAGGCGATAACTATGACCACGATCGTAAGCACGGGCTAATATTTTCACATGCGGGTAGGTGTGCTTGACGTATTTGACGAGTTCAACACTAGAGTCACTATTATCGATGGCGATAACCAGCAGTTTCACATTTTCTATGCCGGCGGTGTGTAGCATATCCGGCTGAGTCGCATCACCAAAGTAGGCTTTGGTTTCTATTTGCCTGAGTAGGTCGACTTGCTCGGCACGAATATCTAAAACGACGGTATTCACATCATTGGCTACGAGTAAACGATTAATGATTTGTCCAAAACGCCCAATGCCGGCGATCAAAACCGTACCGACCTCATCGACATCGTCTGCTTCTCTGTCATTACTGTCTTTCTCAAACTTAGGCAAAATAACTTTGTCAAATAGGATAAATAGGCCAGGGGTTAAGAACATAGATAGCGCGACGACGAGGGAAAGGGTTTGAGCAATCTCTGTCGGGATAACGTGGTTTTGCACCGAAAAGCTTAATAACACGAAGCCAAACTCACCAGCTTGAGCAAGGCTAAGGGTGAATAGCCAGCGATCGCTGTTACGTATTTTGAAAGCGATGGCCAGACAATACAGAACCCCAGCCTTGATAAGCATGACACCAAGAGTGAGCCCGATCATAATGAAGAAATCGCTGAACAAAATACCAAAATTGATACCAGCACCAACCGTGATGAAGAATAGGCCAAGCAATAAGCCTTTAAAGGGGTCTATATTGGATTCAAGCTCATGTCTAAATTCACTGTTGGCAAGAACAACACCGGCCAAAAATGTACCAAGGGCAGGAGAAAGCCCGACTAGGCTCATCAAAGCGGCTATACCAATCACCAGCATTAATGCCGTTGCGGTGAATATTTCTCTGAGTCCCGAAGAGGCGACAAAGCGAAATAGTGGACGGCTTAGATAGTGGCCTCCAACCACAACGACAGCAATAGATAGCGTTATCACGATGCCGTAAGCCCAGCCAGGAAGGCCGGCAACTAAACTCATTTCGTCGTGATGCTCTGCCACAGTGTTTGCTGCTGATTGTGCTTTTTCAACCAATTCAGGTAAAGCAAGTAAAGGGATAAAGGCCAGCATAGGGATAACGGCAATGTCTTGAAACAAGAGTACTGAGAATGCATTTTTTCCACCTTCAGTTTTAGAGAGCCCTTTCTCATGAAAGGTTTGCAGTACAATTGCCGTTGAGGACAGCGCGAAGATCAAGCCAATGCTCAGCGCTATGCTCCAGTTTTGTCCAAATAAGATTGCAATCCCCATCACCACAGCCGCGGTTCCGCCCACTTGAAAACCCCCAAGTCCCATTAAGCGATGTCTCATTGCCCAAAGCATTTTAGGCTCAAGCTCTAAGCCGACGAGGAACAGCATCATAACCACGCCAAATTCAGCGAAATGTTGAATGGTGGTGGTTTCTTCACCAACCAAACCGATGATGGGGCCGATAACCACACCGGCGATGAGGTAGCCAAGCACCGAGCCCAAACCTAACCTCTTGGCAATTGGGACAGCAATAACTGCGGCTACCAAGTAGATGAATGCTTGCAGGAAATAACCGGTCATGATGAGACCTCACTATTATTTGGCGTGTCTTTTCGCCAGTAGTGTTTGAGTTTGGCGAGAGGTTTGGCTTCCTCAATATCCAATTCGCCACAGACCAATAGGGAGAGTAATTCTTGCCAGCGAAGGCGGTGCTGGGCAATGGTATTGTCTTCTATAGCTGTACGTGAACCAAACAGTGCAAAGGGAGGCAAGTAGATCATGTGAGTTAATGTGGCCATTTGCTCTAGAGGTTGGAGTAGCTCTCGAATAGTGAAGTGGTTATAGCCATCCGTTTGATAGGCGTCTTCTTTACCGCCTGCAGTAATCGCACATAAGAACACTTTATCTTGCAGCGCGTCGCCCCCTTGACCGTAAGCAAAACCGTATTCTAGGACCAGATCTTGCCACTCTTTGAGTATTGAAGGAGTGGAATACCAGTAGAGTGGGAATTGGAAGATGATCACGTCATGATCAAGCAGCCGTTGTTGCTCTTTGTCGATATCGATATTGTATGTGGGGTATTCGAAATAAAGATCAATTGTCGTGACGCCATCAATAGCTTGAGCGTCGGTAAACAGTACTTGATTGACCTCTGAGCGCCTTTGGGACGGGTGAGCATATAAAACGAGAACTTTCTTTTTTGAGACGCTCATAGAACCCCTTCGACTAATTCAATTCATTAGTAAGGTTTAGCACAGGATCGAAATTGCGCAACTATAAGGTTTTATTACTAATTTCTGTTATTCGGAGACAGTATTTACGGCCTAGGGAGTCAGGCGATGATTCTCTAGCCTTAGATCAATGACGATTCAGGGTTCTGGTTTTTTTTGACGGCTAAGGTGGCCTATTGCGACAAATTTGCCGTGATTTACAGAGGATTTATCCTAATGTGATTTTTTTTTCACCAATAACCCGTTCATTTGGCAATTCAATTTGGCTTTGAGGGCGTGTTTGATTACTATGTACAGCTATTAAAAATACCAATCACTCCTTTATGGATACTACCTACAGGTAGATGAGGAAACGATGCAACATCTAGAAGAGATCATTGCTAATGCAACGACTGCTATCGATACAGCAGATTCGTTAGTCGCACTTGATGAAGTGCGAGTTCAGTATTTAGGTAAAAAAGGTGAACTAACTTCACAGCTTCAAAGCCTAGGTAAACTACCACCTGAAGAACGTCGCACTGCTGGTCAAGAGATCAACAAAGCGAAAGGTTCTGTTCAACAAGCGATCGCCGCTCGCAAAGACGCATTGCAACGTGCCGAGCTTGAAGCGAAATTGGCTGAAGAAACTATCGATGTGAGCCTGCCTGGTCGTCGCATTGAGAATGGTGGTCTTCACCCAGTGACTCGTACGGTTGAGCGTATTGAACAGTTCTTTGGTGAGCTTGGTTTTAATACTGAGTCTGGTCCTGAGATCGAAGATGCATTCCACAACTTTGATGCATTGAATATCGCGGACGATCACCCAGCTCGTACTGATCACGATACTTTCTTCTTTAATCCTGATCTAATGCTACGTACGCACACCTCTGGTGTTCAAATTCGTACGATGGAAAACGGCAAACCGCCTTTCCGTTTCATCGCTCCGGGTCGTGTTTACCGTAACGATTACGATCAAACTCACACGCCAATGTTCCACCAAGTGGAAGGTATGTTAGTTGATGAGAACGTCAACTTCGCACAGCTCAAAGGCATTCTTAACGACTTCCTTTGTAACTTCTTTGAAGAAGAAGTTGAAGTTCGTTTCCGTCCTTCATTCTTCCCGTTCACAGAGCCTTCAGCTGAAGTGGACGTGAAACGTAAAGATGGCAAATGGCTAGAGGTTCTAGGTTGTGGCATGGTTCACCCTAACGTACTTCGCTCTGTTGGTATCGATCCTGAGAAATACTCTGGTTTTGCATTCGGTATGGGTGTAGAGCGTCTAACGATGCTTCGTTACGGCGTAAATGATCTTCGTGCGTTCTTCGAGAACGACCTTCGTTTCCTTAAACAATTCAAGTAATCCGGGGCAGTCAAAACTATGAAATTCAGTGAATCTTGGCTACGCGAGTGGGTTAAACCTGCAATTAACAGCGAAGAGCTAGCTCACCAAATCACTATGGCTGGTTTGGAAGTCGATGAAGTAGCCCCTGTAGCGGGTGAATTCACCGGTGTTAAAGTGGGTAAAGTGGTTGAGTGCGGTCAGCACCCAGACGCAGATAAACTTCAAGTAACAAAAATTGATATCGGCGCGGTTGATGCTGACGGTAATAAAGAGCTGTTAGACATCGTATGTGGTGCTTCTAACTGTCGTCTTGGCCTTACTGTAGCAGTTGCAACTGTTGGCGCAGTGCTGCCTGGTGACTTCAAAATCAAGAAAGCGAAACTACGTGGCGTTCCATCGCACGGCATGCTTTGTTCTTTCTCCGAGCTAGGTATCGACGTAGAGTCAGACGGCATCCTTGAGCTGCCAGAAGGCACAACGCTAGGGTTGGACGTTCGTGAGCTTCTAGAGCTTAACGACGTCACTATAGACGTAGACCTAACAGCAAACCGCGCAGATTGCTTCAGCATCCGTGGTCTTGCTCGCGAAGTTGGCGTTCTAAACCGCGCAGACGTTACAGAACCAACAGTTGAAGCTGTTGCAACAAGCATTGAAGATACTGTATCTGTTGAAATCAAAGCAACGGATGCATGTCCACGTTACCTTGGCCGTGTGGTAAAGAACGTAAACGTGAAAGCAGAATCTCCAATTTGGATGCAAGAAAAACTGCGTCGTTGTGGCATTCGCTCAATTGACCCTGTTGTTGATATCACAAACTACGTAATGCTAGAGCAAGGCCAACCAATGCACGCGTTCGATCTTACTAAGATTGAAGGTGGCATCGTAGTTCGCCTAGCAGAGCAAGGAGAGAAACTGACTCTTCTTGATGGCAACGAAGCTGAACTAAACAGCAACACACTGGTTATCGCGGACCACAATAAAGCGCTAGCGATTGCCGGTATTTTTGGTGGTGAAGAGTCTGGTGTTACAACTGAAACAACTGACATCCTTCTTGAAGCAGCATTCTTCGCACCGGATCACATCCGTGGTCGCGCACGTGCTTACGGCCTTCACACTGATTCTTCTCTACGTTTCGAACGTGGTGTTGATTCAACACTTCAAGCAGCGGCAATGGAGCGCGCAACACAGCTTCTCGTTGAAATCTGTGGCGGTGAAGTTGCTCCGGTAAACGGTAGCGAATCTGAAGCAGACCTTCCTAAAGCAAACGTCGTTGCTCTACGTCGCGCTAAGCTAGACAGCCTACTCGGTCACGAAATCCCATCGACAGACGTAGTGGAAATCCTAACTCGTCTAGGCTGTGAAGTAGAGACAACAGAAGCTGGTTGGACGGCAACGTCTCCATCTTGGCGTTTTGATATCGCAATCGAGCAAGACCTAATTGAAGAAGTCGGTCGTATCTACGGTTACGATAACATTCCAAACCAAGCGCCTAAAGCGGCACTTAAAATGAATGACCATAAAGAAGCTGACCAACCGCTTAAGCGCGTTCGTGATCTTCTTGTCGACCGTGGCTACCACGAAGCCATCACATACAGCTTCGTAGAACCAGAACAGCAAAAGCTTGTTGTACCTGGTGTTGAGCCGCTAATCCTGCCATTCCCAATCTCTGCGGACATGTCAGCAATGCGTCTTGGCCTAATCCAAGGTCTTCTAAACACAGTGGTTCATAACCAGAAGCGTCAACAGTCTCGCGTTCGTCTATTCGAATCTGGCCTACGTTTCATCCCTGAAGCAACCGCTGAAAACGGCATGCGCCAAGAAATGATGCTTGCGGGCGTTATCTCTGGTACTCGTGGCGAAGAGCACTGGGATATGGCGACTAGCACTGTCGACTTCTTCGATCTTAAAGGTGATCTAGAAGCGGTTCTTGAGCTTTCAGCGAACGAAATCGCATACAGCTTCAAAGCCGCTAAGCACCCGGCGCTTCACCCAGGCCAAACTGCGGCGATCGTAGTAGATGGCAAAGAAGTGGGTATCATTGGTACTGTTCACCCAGAACTAGAGCGTAAGTTTGGTCTTAACGGCCGCACTATCGTATTCGAAATCGAATGGGCTGCTATTAATACACGCGTGCTTCCAGAAGCCGTAGCGGTATCTAAGTTCCCAGCAAACCGTCGTGATATCGCAGTGGTCGTTGACGAAGCTGTTGCTTCTGGCGACATCGTAGAAGCGTGTATCGCAGCTGGTGGCGAGTTCCTGACAGACGCTAAACTGTTCGATGTTTACGTTGGCAAAGGTGTGGAAGAAGGCAAGAAGAGCTTAGCTATCGCATTAACTCTTCAATCAGTAGAACGCACACTTGAAGATGCAGACATCGCTGGCTCAGTTGACGCTATCGTTGCACACGTATCTGAGAAGTTTGGTGCTTCACTACGTGACTAGTTAAAGTTTACCTAATGAGAAAATCCCAGCATTGTGCTGGGATTTTTTTTGCTCGTAGTAATGTAAGTGATTATAAAAACAATAAAAAAGAAACTTGCACTGACTCTCATTTAGGAAAAGCAGTTTTGTTAATTAAATTGATGCTGGGATAATAAGCCAGTAGTAATTACGCAATGGAGTGCTGTAACGTGTTAAAAAACTTTGTATTGCTAATGGGGCTTTTGTTTTCGACTCATTCAGCATTAGCTCAGGTTGATATTAGTCCGGCGATTGGTGGTAGCACAGAGAATGTATCGCCAACGGAATATAAAGACTGGATAGTCCATTTGGAAATAGAGTCCAATGATGGCACATACACATACTGTGGTGGGGGCTTGATTGGTGGAGAGTTCATTATTTCTGCGAGTCACTGTTTTGAAAACAGTAGTGGCTTTGTAGTTGTGAGGCAAGGTGTCGATCTTTTTAGGCCTGTAGCGCTCAGTTATCGTGAATTTGAGCTATTTGATACCCGAAATAATCTTACCTACGCAGAAACAATTACTTATTTGCAGCAAGCTTATCAGCAATACGTTGAGGGTATCTTTACTGATAATGGTTTGCAGATCTCTAACCCGATCATGTCGATAAGCGCTGAAGAGATCCAACAGTTAAAAAATGATCCGAACAAAGCTTGCTGTACTCAAATTCAGGACTTTGATTACCGTGATCTCGCGATTATTAAGCTAGCTGAACCCATTATTCAGATATCAGGCGCTCTCGTTACGCCGCGTTTTGAGCTCGAATCAGGTGAATATAACCTTTCACCGGATGAAACGATTACCTTTAAAGGGTGGGGAGCGACTAATGTCGGTGGTCCAATCGCTGACAATTTACTTAAGGCGAACTTTAGTTACTCATTTTCTCATATGTTTGCTGAGGTCAATGGTTATAGAGAATGCACGCAAAACGACAGCGACTGTCGTTGGACCGGCATGCCGTTTTTCGAAATCAGCTCTGCTTTGGTCGAGCAATCTGTGCTACCGGGAGATTCAGGAACGCCTTTGTACAAGGGCGATGAAATGTATGGAACGGCATCCTATTATGGTGTAAACAATTATCAATCAGGCTTTAATGAGTTCGAGCCCTATACAGAATGGTTTATTCGTACGATTGGAAAGGTTGCTTTCCCATCAAAACTCATCTTTGTAGAGAGTGATTTCTCCCAATTTAATGGAGAATTTCGTATTCCAGTGCAGAACTTTACCGACAGTACTATCACCCTAGATACAGAGAATCTAACTTTTGACGACAATTCTTATTTTGAAGCCCGTCATGAGTGTCCTTCTCAGTTGAGCAGTTTAGAAGGTTGTATGTTGGTTATCTCAACCAAAAGCGGAACGTTTGCGGAATCCCAGTTGGATTATCTGTACTTAAACCCAGACCTGATGATCACGGTTAGCACTGGTGAGTTAACAGACACCAGGCCTGATGAAAATACTGATGAAACTGTAGAGCAGGGTGGAAGTGGAGGAAGTGTTGGCTTCACTTGGCTTGGCTTTTTAATTGCGGTTCGACTGATTTTCAACAAAGGTCGCTAGGAAACTGACTCACTTCGGCTTAATCCCAATCCTGGTGATTGGGATTTTCACCATCAGGCGATCTACTTATTTACTCGGATCACCCACAGTATCGAGGATGCGTGTGAATTATGTCAATTTGGAAAATCAAGGTCTGAAATACTTTTATAGTTAAAACTAGTTTCATATTCATTTATTATGCAACTTACTGTTTTTTATCATTTTATTTTGTCTTATTATTGTTTTTAGTCACAATATAGTAAGTTTTTTTCTTGGTTTTTTATTCTGATTATTGTTTTTATTTTGGTGGTTTATACGCTGTTTCAATGTCTTTTCTGGTGCTAAGTGTTGCTAAATGCCGCTTATGGCCAGTTTGACTACTTTTTCGTGACATGCCTCTGACATTTTCATGAAATAAAAAAGTTGGCGAAAATCATAAGGTTGGCTTACACTTTTCAAAGTTGGGCCGTTATGTTGTTGATTGGTCGAACGAAATGTTTGGCGCTACCAACAAGGTAGCAAGGTTAGAAACAGCTTTAAGGGGAGTTTTATGGCGCTCACAAAAGCCGAATTGGCTGAAAACCTGTTTGAAAAGTTAGGTTACAGTAAACGGGATGCCAAGGATACGGTGGAAGTGTTTTTTGAAGAAATCAGAAAAGCACTGGAAAGTGGCGAACAGGTAAAACTGTCAGGTTTTGGGAATTTTGACTTACGTGATAAAAACGAACGACCAGGTCGAAATCCAAAGACTGGAGAAGATATTCCAATTTCTGCTCGACGCGTAGTCACGTTCCGTCCCGGCCAAAAGCTAAAGGCAAGAGTCGAAAATATACAAGTCGACTAAGCTAAACAAAAAGACCACCTTAGGGTGGTCTTTGTTGTTATAGCGTCGCATTTTAAGCAGCTCGTATTTTGGTCGTAATGTAAGGCTGCCATGCATTTTGGTACAATTCGAAAGACTGTCGACGCAAGCTCGTAATTTGCGCAGTTTCAAATTCACTTAATGCTCGATTCTCTGCCAAGGCTTTTCGTTCAATATTTTGAATGATTTCATAAAGCTCGTGTTCTGGGCCACTCTTTACATCGGCAATTGCTTTTAAGTGCAATTGCACTTCAGCAATCACACCTGTCTTAGGCAGTTTAACCAACACATTAAGATCTCGATATCCTGATGGGCCAGGTGTTTTAAATCGGTTTTTGACTTTTACGATGGTTGCTTCTCTGTTTAGGGTCTCATAAGCGCCGACTAACGCGCTTACGTCGTCTGCTACCAGTGTTGCTCTTGCAATATCAGTGATTTTATTGCTCTCTCCATTTAATTCAGTGAGAACCTTCTCGTAGGCACGCTCACGTGACTTTATACCCGAAAACAGCGCTTCGGTTCCAGTAAGTAGAGCTGTACTTTTGCACATCGTTTCCAACTCGTGCTGTGCTTGATGAGATTTGCTATAGAGGATGTCGAAGTCGCTGTATGGCTGAACCAGGTTAAGATTCATTGAATCAATGCCATACAAGCCACTTAGGCTATGTTTGAAAACGGTTGGACAAATTTCGTTTTGCTTTTGATTTTCATTGGCTGAAGATGAAGTCGATTGATTAAGCGGTGCTGCAAATGCAGGTGCGCGGCTGAGCAACAATAGCATAAGTGCCGTTGTTCTAAAAAACAGGCTCATTCTCTCTCCTTTACAGGCGTTACAAAAACGGGGTGCATAAAAGACTGTAACGTTTAGGAGTACTCTCTAAGTACTATATGGGTATGTTTTTCTGTATCCCAATAGCATTTTCAATACGTTTTTTTATTTGTGAGCTTTGTCATACCTTGCGCATCGATAGGTGGGGTGTAAGTGTCTTTACCATCGCGAGTGCGTTGTGACTTTTGCTATTGATGGTGTAGTATCTGTGAGCATTAGTATTGATCACAAGAGATGAACCAAACATGAACGATTTTGAACTGTGGCATAACAAGTGGGCCGCAAATCAAATTGGTTTTCATTTAGAAGACGTCAATCCATTATTAATTAAGTATTGGAGCAAACTTTCACCTACGCGCGAACAATGCGTATTTGTCCCTTTGTGTGGCAAAAGCGAAGACCTTGTTTGGCTAGCTCAAAGGCATGATAAGGTTTTTGGCGTAGAACTTAGTCAAATAGCCGTACGTTCCTTCTTCTCTGAACATTTCTATACACCAACAGTCACGTCCCTTCCTGGGCAATATGAACTCTATCAATTTGATGAATTGGATATCTATGTCGGAGACTACTTTCGAGTACCCATAGAGCCTGTTGAGTTTATTTATGATAGAGCGTCATTAATTGCAATGCCTGCGGACCTTCGCGCGAGTTATGTAGATAAACTTAAGAGTTCTCTGAAAGAAGGGGGCAAAATTCTCTTGATAACATTGGATTATGTACAAGATGAGATGGCGGGTCCTCCTTTTAGCGTTCCTGAGGGTGAAGTAACCAAACACTTTGGGGCGGAGTTTACGGTTACAAGATTAGAGCGAGACGAAGCTGGTTCGGAACATCCAAGAATCAAAAAGGGATTAAGTCGTTTTGCAGAAGAGGTATGGTTGATAGAGCATAATGCTTAATCGAGATCACCATTGCGCGGTATAGATAGAAGTAAGTCACTGGCACGTAATAAGTTTACGTGCCAGTGATGAGACCTTAGTAAATCACTTTCACTTTTTTGGCTGAATCGATAGCATCTTCAATAGATTGTTCAACTGTTTTTCTACGCGTCAAAGCAACAGCTAATCGGCGTCGGCCATCAATATCAGGTTTACCAAACAACCTTAATTGAGTTTGTGGTGCGGCGAGAGCATCTTGTAAACCTTCAAAACGAATGTCGCTTGATGTGCCCTGACCCAACACAACGGCTGATGCAGCAGGACCGTATTGGGTGATGTTGTGAACAGGCATTCCTGTAAACGCACGAACGTGAAGTGCAAACTCAGACATTTCCTGAGAAATCAATGTCACCATACCTGTATCATGTGGGCGTGGGGAAACTTCATTGAAGATTACTTTGTCGCCTTTTACAAACAACTCGACACCAAATAAGCCAAAACCACCCAAAGCATTTACCACCTGCTCTGCAGTATATTCTGCTGCTTTTAGCGCAGTAGAACTCATTGCCTGAGGCTGCCAGGATTCACGGTAGTCTCCATCTTCCTGGCGGTGGCCAATTGGGGCACAAAAATGCACACCATCGACAGCGCGCACTGTTAGCAGGGTGATCTCGTAGTCAAAGTCGATAAACCCTTCAACGATCACGCGACCAGCACCAGTACGTCCGCCTTCTTGCGCATATTGCCATGCGCTCTCCACGTCGTCGATTGTCTTAATAACGCTTTGCCCTTTACCTGAAGAGCTCATTACCGGTTTTACCACACATGGCACGCCGACTTGCTCAACCGCCGCTGCGAAATCATCGTAGTTGTCGGCAAATTGGTAAGGTGATGTATTAAGGCCGAGCTCCTCTGCAGCAAGGCGACGAATTCCTTCGCGGTTCATGGTCAGCTTTGTCGCTTTAGCCGTTGGTACGACATTAAGACCTTGCTTTTCAAGCTCAACCAGTTTGTCGGTTGCAATGGCTTCGATTTCAGGAACAACGTAGCTAGGCTGTTCTTTTTCGATGATCGCTTCCAGAGCTTCACCGTCAAGCATATCAAGTACATAGCTGCGGTGAGCAACTTGCATGGCCGGAGCATCAGCGTAGCGATCACAAGCGATAACTTCTAGGCCAAGTCGTTGACATTCGATAGCGACTTCTTTTCCAAGCTCACCAGAGCCAAGAAGCAATACACGAGTAGCATTTTCGCGAGTAGCAGTACCAAACATAGGAGATCCTTACACAATAATGAGGAGAATTGCCGCAGATCATACTGGAATTACCAAATAAAGCAAACGTTTGCGCGAAGAAGATTTACAGACTAAATTGAAGGAAGAAAAAGCTCCTAGCCACTGGTATAACATGGCTAGGAGAGTGTTGGTTTTATAGGCAAGTATATTCGAGCGGTATATCTGGATTGATTGCTTCAAGCGTTGATTGAGTATCTGCCAGATGACTTATCTTTCCAGCGCTTACTTCAGCGAGCGCGGCAGACTTAATATGCTCTAATTTCTGACCATCAAGCAGGAGCAGTACAAAGGCAACTTGCAGTGGTGGTAAACTTGGATTGAATGCTGCATTTTCTGCGTACGAACCGCAGTAGACTCGGCCATCACTCATCTCGATAGCCACACCGCTAAGATTACTGGTGTATGGCGCGTGGCTTTTGTTTAATGCTGCAACAGCGCTAATTAGCAACGGACTGGCTTCATCGGTTGTTTTTTGATGAGAGACAGGGCTCATCAATGCTGCTGTAACACCGATATCTGCTGGGCCAAAGGATTCAGGTAAGTACTCTTGTAGTGATTTAGGTTCACGTTCAGGCAGTTGTACAATCAATTCTTGTGCTGTCGTCAACTCATTCATAAATTGACGGCAGTGACCGCAAGGGCTGAAGTTGATAGTGATATCAGAAATCCCGGTCTCACCTTTCATCCAGGCATGGCTGATAGCTGATTGTTCTGCGTGAACCGTTTGGCCTAACTGTGCGCCAATGATTTCCATATTTGCGCCAAAATAGAGTTTTCCAGATAATCCACGAACCAACGCACCAACATAAAACTCGGAGATTGGCGCATAGGAGTATGCAGCAGCAAGTGGAAGTAATGCTACGCGCAGTTGATCGTCGCTCAGTTCCGAAATCTTAAGAAGCTCAGAGAATTGCTCGGCACTGAGTGTTGCATCAAAATTGGATGCAGTCACGATAGGAGCTAAATAGTTTACGACGTCAGCAGGCATTTCTTTAAATGCGGCGTCAAAACGGCTTGTCATGGAATATCCTCAATCAGGTATTGGATCTACTTAATCTATAGTAAGAGGTATCTCTGAATAATATAGTGATCACGATCCCTTTTTGGTGTGTAACGAGCGCGTATGTTGCACAATTAGAGTGAAGTCACACAACGCAAGCGTAGAGGTATTTCAGAAATTGCTGAATGATGGCCATTTCATAACTATTAATAGGTATGAAGTGGCTAGACAACGTTAGCTATAGTAACGGATCTGGTGAATTCGCTGAGCGGCGTTAAGGTTATTGGGATAACCAAAGGGCAAAAGTGAAGAAGGTCGGAGCGAGGATCGATGTAATGACGCCGCATACAACCAGAGCTAGAGAGCTATAAGCCGCATCCTTTGGATCTTTTTCTGCACAAGTAGCGGTACCAAGAGCATGAGAGACGGTACCCATAGTCAAGCCCTTAGCTATCGGATGAGTGACACCCAATAAACTGTATATGGGGTAGGCGAGTATCGCGCCAAATAACCCAACTAATAGTACTAAGATCGCTGCAATTGCAGGCTCACCACCAAGGTGGCTTGATACCTCCATTGCGATAGGTGTGGTGACTGACTTGCCAAGTAAACTAGCAATCAGATCCATATCCGCTCCAAGCATTACCGCAATGGTGGTGGCAGTAAACATTGACCCGATTGAACCAACGCCACAGGCGAGCATGATGATTCGCCAATTAACACGAATTTGAGGGAGTTGTTCGTATAGCGGGTAAGCTAAAGCGACAACAGCAGGCTGCAGTAAGTAGCTTATCCACTCATTGTCAGCGTAATAGCTATCAAATGGAACTTTCAAAACACTGAGGATCGGTATGATAATAACAATGCTCAGTAGTAGGGGATTGCAAAGTGGGTGTTTGACTTTTTGACTAACAAAGCGTGAGAAAAAGAAGACGACAATCGTAACCAGTAACCACATTATTTGCCGCTCCCTTTCAAGAAGCGATCAAGAAATACCGCTAAACATACCATGACGATAAATGTCCCGCCGATAGCACTCGCCAAAATGGGTAGCGCGTTATCAAGCAAAGTATCGAAATGATTCATTAAGCCAACACTAACGGGCACAAACAATAGGATCATATAACGGATGAAGGTGTGAGCTCCAGGTTGTACCCATTTGACCGGGACAATATTACTGGCTAGAGCTGCAAACAGAATTAACATGCCGAAGATGCTTCCAGGAATCGAAACGCCCAGCAAAGATTGGATTGTATTGCCGAGATACAGGCATCCAAAAATCAGTGCGAATGAGATGGCGTAATGAAGCAGTTTTTTTAGCATGTGGTCCTTCTTTATAGCGTACTGATATGGTGGCAATACAAAAATGGCACTAACGACATTAGTCTGTGGCGAGTGCCTTTTGCTGATTCTTATGTTTACCGCTTATGAGACAAGTCGTTCAACATAACGATAGATAGATTTTAAAATAGACAGCTTTCTTTCATCACCTTCATGTTCGTGAACTAAGTTTTCTAAATTGAGCATGTAGTCCTCAATGCGTTCCTCAAAGTACTCGCGACAATGAAGAGCCCATTTGGTTTGCTCATTCTCATCCAATGTCCACGGGAAGTTACGAGCTCTATAACGAAATAGCAAAGGCAGTATTCTTTGATCGCTTAACTCGATATCTAGTGTCCCTAACGTCAAAGGATCAGCTGAGCGAATGATATCCATGGCCGCACGATCCGTTGGTGAGAAAAAGCTGTCATAAAGCTGCGTGTCAACGTTATCGCTTTTTTCATACTCCCGCTCAATGCTAAACACCCCAATGAGTTTTTCACGAAGTTCAGGGTGGCTCTTAATTAATGCCAAATGCTCAAGACATTGTTCGCGATTAATGCCAATCGCCTCAGCATTTTCAGCCGTCAAGGTTTTTGCAGGCGCAAGAATTGGACACTTGTTGATGTGAACCAGTTTGATCGGCGCGGCAAGTTCGCCTTCTTCAAGTTCGCTGTGTTTGGTGTACATGCGTTGATGTAAAGCCTCAACGTCCAGGTCTATTAAGGCTTGGGGATCTTTGGCTAAATCGACCACAATGACAGCGTTTTGATTGGTAGGGTGCCATGCAACTGGAACTACCCAGCTGGTGTACTGACATTCTTTGCCAAACATACCAGAGACGTGCATTAAAGGCGTCATGTTGACGATATCAACCAGCTCGTTGAGTTTACGCTTGTTGCGCATAGAGTAAAAATAGTCGAATAGCTTAGGCTGCGCTGCTTTTACTTTTTTGGCGAGTTCAATCGTTGCGATGACATCGGCCATTGCGTCGTGAGCGTTAGCGTGTTCAATACCATTAGCGACCGACAAGTGCTCTAGTTTAAAGGATGGGAACCCTTCGTCGTTTTCAGGCCAGTTAATACCTTCTGGTCTGAGCGCATGGCAAGCGCGCATGACATCAAGAAGGTCCCAGCGAGAGTTGCCATTTTGCCAGCTCCAGGCATACGGATCGATGAAGTTTCGGTAACAGGTGTAGCGCGTCACTTCATCGTCAAAGCGAATGTTATTGTAACCGAGGCTTGTGGTATTCGGAGTGGCCAGTTCTGCATGAATGCGCGAAATGAACTCAGGCTCACTTAAACCTTGTTCGATAGCGGTTTGAGGCAGAATACCAGTAATAAGCGCTGCTTCTGGAGAAGGCAGGTAATCAGCAGGTGGTTGACAGTATATAACCAGAGGTTCGCCGATGATGTTGAAATCCATGTCAGTGCGAACACCTGCAAACTGACAAGGTCTGTCTTTTGCAGGGCTTACTCCCCAAGTTTCGTAGTCGAAAAAGAAGTAGGTGGGTTGATGTTGGGACATGGAAAACAATTCCTTAAATTCATCGTAAGCGTGAGCATTTTTTATATTTACCATTAGAACACTCGTTGGCATATGACGCAATAAAGAGCCAAGCTATCGTTCTATAAGTGTCGAAAACTTATGCAGTAATCGGTAACAGGTACTGGCATATGAACTTGAAACACACTCTTGATGGATTGAGTAGACAATGCCGAAAGGTTTAGGTAGCGTGAACAAAGGGTTATTGAAGAGGAAGTGTGATGGCTAAACATCTCTATCAGCATATTGATACGCTGTGGAATTACATGAGTATGAACCATGTGCTATCACCGGCCGATTGTATTTTTGTACTGTGTAGCAATGACGTTCGAGTCGCTGAATATGCGGCAGAGCTTTATCATCAGAACCAGGCCCCTTACATTGTTTTTTCTGGAGGCGTTGGCCGTTTTACTCAGGGTGTGTTCGACCGCACTGAAGCGGAGACATTCGCAGCAATAGCGCGAGACAGTGGTGTTCCGCAAGACGCAATTATCATTGAAAACCAAGCCTCAAATACTGGCGAAAATGTCATATTCACCTATCAGGCATTGAGTCAACGTTCGTTGCTACCGAAGCGCCTAATTCTGGTGCAAAAGCCTTTTATGGAAAAACGCAGCTTCGCGACTTTTGTAAAACAATGGCCGGCGGAATTTGAAGAGATCCTTGTGACCTCCAGGTGGTGTAACTGGATAGACTACTGCAATGATGAACTTCCACTCACCAAGGTTCTTGCCGCATTAATTGAAGATTTCGAGCGCATTAAACAATATCCTGATAAAGGTTTTCAGATCGAAATGCCTATACCAGAAGAAGTCGAGTTAGCCTACCAGGCCGTAAGTCGTCATGGATTTTAAACTGCTGGCGATGTGATTTAACCTAAGGAAGTACAATGATATCTATTGTCCCATTGCAACAAGTCTTGCTTGATGAAGTAATGAAACTTTCCGTTGCTGATGATCAAATTCCCTATGTGGGACACATTGAGGAACTTATTCGCGCTAGCTTTACTAAGCCAGATGAGACCCAGTGGGTTATCTGTCGAAATAACTTTCCGGTTGGCTTTTATATATTGGATGCTGCTTACGCTCGCAATTACTCCTTCTGCCCAGAGGGGAGCATAGGTTTACGTTCATTTTTTGTTGATGTGAACCATCAAGGGAAGGGAATAGCGAAAAAGGCTCTCGAACACATCCTTAAAAATTACGTACAGAGCAGCCTTCATCATTCACGAACAGCCGAGTTATACCTAACCGTTAATTGTCGAAATACGCTGGCTTATGAGATTTATATCGCGGTCGGTTTTGTTGATACAAAAGAGCTTTATTTAGGGGGAGCGGCTGGGCCGCAACACATTATGAGAGCCAGAGGAAGTGTAGTGTAACTGGCGAAATAGAGGTTTGTACTATGCAAAGTGAAGAACATTTCATTGTTGGTAGCGATGGAAATCAGTTGTATACAAAAATCTGGCTTCCTACAACAAAGCAAATAAAGGCGATCATCGTATTAGTACACGGATTGGGCGAGCATTGTGGGCGATACCAGAATTTGCTTGAAGTATTATTACCAATGGGCTTTGCGGTTTACGCTATCGATCATCATGGTCATGGCCAGTCAGCTGGCCTAAGAGTTTACACAAATCGATTCGGGCGGTTTGTAGATGATGTTGATATGGTTGTTGAACGAGCGAAGAAACAACACCCGGAGTGTCCAATTTATATGATTGGCCATAGTATGGGAGGGCTCATTGCTAGTCAGTATTTGTTGCGATTTCAGAGCAAGCTGGCAGGGGCTGTGTTGTCTGCACCCGCTATCAAACCACCGACACAAATATCGCCGTTGCTGATCAAGTTGGGCAAGTATATTGCGGCAATTGCGCCTAAATTACGGGCCGTGCCACTTGATATTTCGGGCCTAAGCCGAGATCCCAAAGTGATTGAGCTGTATATGGCAGATCCGTTGGTCCATTCTGGGAACGTTACTGCCGGATTAAGTCGGCAAATTCAGCTAGCTATGGAAGAGGTGGAGCGCAGCGCGCATACAATTCAATGCCCATTGTTAGTTTTGCAAGGTTCACAAGATAGGTTGGTTAACCCTCTGGGTGCAAAAGCGTTAGTAAGCCTTTCTAGTTCTACTGATAAAACCTTACTTGAATACCAGGGCTTATACCATGAACTGTTTAATGAGCCAGAAAAAGAGCAGGTGCTTAGTGACGTTTCAAGTTGGTTAGAAAACCAGCTTGAAACTTCACCTTAAACTTGCAGCTTTATTTTGCAGTTAAATCATGCCCAAGTTGAATCAGTTGTTTAAGTATTCTCGGACTGCTGATTATCAACCTGGTGCTGATACAAATGCACGTCTCTTTGAGGGAATGGAATCGTGATCCCTTCACTGTCTAGGCGCTTTTTAACGGTTTCAGTAACGTCCCAATAAACATCCCAGTAGTCATCCGTTTTCACCCAAGGTCTAACGACAAAGTCGACCGATGATTCATTAAGAACGTGAAGTTTAATCATTGGCTCTGGAGACTTTAATACCAGTGGATGCGCTTCGAGGATTTCGGCAAACACCGCTTTTGCCTTATCAATATCGTCTTGATATCCGATGCCAAATACCATATCAACGCGGCGCACGGTTTCTGCGGTGATGTTTTTAATCACATCGCCCCATATCTTATTGTTAGGGATCACCAAAATCTGGTTATCAATGGTTTTTACTGTGGTTGAAACCAGGCTCATGTGACTTACTTTGCCCGTAATGGAAGCCACTTCGACCATATCATCGACATCAAAAGGACGATAAATGAGAATCATAAGGCCAGATGCGAAGTTAGACAGGGTATCTTGCAAGGCAAAACCAATGATGACACCAGCCACTCCGAAACCAGTCAGTAATGGAGCTAGCTCTATGCCTAGTTGCGATAGTGCGATGAGAATACCAATAAACATCACGGCTTTTGAGCCAATTGAAACAAAGAAATCCTGCATCAAGTGGCTAAAATTCATCTTAGAATGGGACACGCTTTTTTTAATGGCTTTTGCTGCCACTTTTGAAAGAGATTTGGCAATCCACAGAATTAAACAAAACACCAACACTTTAACGATAATTGAAGGGGTATTATCAAACGCCCAGTCTTTGAACCCACTAGCCCATTCTTCTAGTAGCCCCAAGGCAATATTGAAGTCGAGCACGTCGCTATTGATGTCGCCCGTAACTGAGAATATAAGCTGACGATATTCTGTGGTATCAAGTTTGTAGGTTTCCATCAGTGAGGTTGTCGATTCAAGACTGGCGACCATCAATGCCACGAGCTCAGTATATTTTACCGAAGCTTGTACAAGTTCAGTTTTGTTTTCCTCCAGTGCGTAGCCAAGGCGTTTTTTAACATCTTTCTGCTTGGTTTCTAAGTAAAGGATACCGTTATATAGAAACTCGGCACGCTCTTGAAGTTCCTCTTTTAATAGCGCTTCTTCAGCAGACAGCTGCAGACCAATCTTTGAACCCCATTCGATTGTGTCAACGATCTCCGAATAATAGGTGCCCATTGTTTCTATTCGTTTTTGAGCCTCAAACTCTAAATTGGTTCGCTCTGAGCCTTTTGCTTTACGGGTTAGCTTAGTGATTCTTATAAGTTCGAGCTTGCTGTGCTCGAGTAGGTTGTCTAAGAACAAAATTTGTTGTTTGACTAACTTCTCGAACTCTTTGTTGTCGGCATCTTTGTCGACCAAAGAGGCTATCTTGACTCTAAGAGCGACATTTTTTCGTTGTAAGACATCTTCTAGAAAAAGCCTCTCAGAAGGGTCTGCTTCGGCGATGGCCGTTAGTTCAACGTCAAGTTCACTTTGGGTTGCTGCCAA
Organism: Vibrio gelatinilyticus; assembly: GCF_022836845.1. Lineage (GTDB taxonomy): Bacteria > Pseudomonadota > Gammaproteobacteria > Enterobacterales > Vibrionaceae > Vibrio > Vibrio gelatinilyticus. The sequence goes on along the minus strand of NZ_JAJNNZ010000004.1, from coordinate 320,490 downwards.
TGACTGTATTGACTCGGCGTTTACGTAGCCACTCAAGCCAAACAAGATAAGGAAGGTAAAAAAGATGTGCCTGATAGTATTGATCATATAGACGCCCCTGCCGCGAGGAAAATAATAGAGAAGGTAATTAAATGATCGACGAAAGAAATCGTCGTTTCTAAGAGCTTTCTTTAATTAAATCTAGATGATAATTGAGACAGTGGCGGAGTTTATTACCTGATTGACAGCACAATTGTTACATTGATAACCTGTATCAAGGTTTTGATCCAAGAGAGGCCTATGATTCAGCTGTTTTGAATTTAGGCGTAAATGGTTGGCTGTTATGTCAAGATTTCCTCGCTGGATTGAATCCGGCGCTTTTGGTTTATCGTATCTACAGAAAACGCTTTGCTTACACATCACGTGGAAGTCACTATCAGTAATAAAGGGAATGTAATGAAACAATGGATTGTGGATGCCTTTACCGACCAACCTTTCAAAGGTAACAGTGCCGCCGTCATACTCGTAGAGGAATTTCCAGCAGAAACGTGGATGCAGAATGTTGCGATAGAAAATAATTTGTCTGAAACGGCCTACGTTAAGAAGATAAAGCCTCAACACTATGCTATTCGGTGGTTTTCACCGATGACAGAAGTCGATTTCTGTGGCCATGCGACGCTAGCGTCGGCGCATATTCTATTTAATGAATTTGGTGTGAAGGGAAAACTTACCTTCTCCACGCTTCATGTTGGAGAGTTGGAAATCGAAAAGCTTGAAAATGGTCGAATTCAAATGAGCTTTCCGGCCAGACCTCCCGTTATGCTTAGCACTGTACCAGATCAAATGTATCAAGGGCTAAGTATTAAACCTCGCCAGGTCTTGCGTAGTCCGCAAGCGTATTTTGCTATTTATGATAATGTTCAGCAGGTTAAAGAGCTGGGTACTGATAATGAATTGCTCAAACAACTGGCACCTTACGATGTGGTTGCGACCGCAAAGAGTGATAAGTGGGAGTGTGACTTTGTCTCTCGCTATTTCTGGCCCGCGAATGGTGGCGATGAAGATCCGGTGACAGGGTCAATTCACGCAGGGCTGACCCCTTATTGGGCGGAACAGTTGGATAAGAGTGAGCTGATAGCGAATCAGATTTCAACGCGAGGTGGAACACTCTATTGCCAAATGGCTGATGAACGAGTATTGGTCTCGGGAGATGCTGTCATATTTTCTGAATGCGATATAAGGATTTAGCTTCAAGCGGGCCTAGCTATGATTCATGGCTAGGCCCGTTAAAAAATACTCTCTAATGGCTTTGGATAAGCGTTAGCCCACTTGGTAGTGCATCACCAAAGACACGTTGTTGCTCGTTTTCAGAAAGATCTTTAACGGTCTCCACCAGTTCAACCCAACCAGCAGGAACCTTGGCTTGCTTTAATTTTTCGATGACTTTTGATCGACTATCGTCACTGACATCGAGAGTTCTGTCACCCGTTTTTCTGCACATTAGCACGCAAGCAAACGCAATCATGTTTTCTTTGCTCCAATCTTGTTCGAGCAGTTTTGGCAGCCACTGTTCTACTTGCTCTCTGGGGATCACGTTATGCTGTGAGCCATAGAGTGGGGTACGTGAACTCAGTCGACCTAATGCCCACCAGTGCGCCTGATTAAATTGAGTCTGGTTGAGCCCTTTGCTGAGAAACCAACTTGCCAGTAAGGTTTTGTCTTCTTGGTGTAGGTTTTCAAGGCTGGCTGAAAGCCGGACCATAGCTTCATAACCTTTGTCCTTAGCGGCTTGTTGAGATTTAGGGTTCTTCATCGCACCAGGATGAAGATATTTGGCAATGTCGGCTAATATCGTCTCTTGTTGCTCTTGATTTAAGCCGCCCGAAATTCTGCGCCAAAACACCCACCAATCACTCCAGCCCTGATGGTTTTGAAATTGAATGGATTGTTGGTAAAGCGGCCAAATCTGCTCCATTCGCCAAGAATCCGTAGCATCGCCAAAACCCGGACGCATGCAATAACCGGTTAACCTCAGCCAATTTTTCTCGTGTTGCTCAGAGCGTCTGCGGCGTTTACGACCAAGACTCAAGGTGTCTAGTAGGCTTCTGAGTGTATGAAAATCCCAGCTTTCTTTTTTGCCTAGTTTTCGTTCAAGATCTTTATTTAACGTTTTGATCTCTTTTGTATCGGCACTGTTCTTATTGCCGCTGTACAATCTGCTGACAAGCGACTGGCAAGCATCTAACCCTGGGTGCACCTGATGCTCTTTTTCGGACTCAGCTTGTTTTCGTACCTCGAATTCAAGTTGCCATCGTTGCTGTTCATCTTCAACGCTGACGCATTCAATTTTCAGTGTTCCAACTTCGGTTAACTGGCAGGCTAATTGTACTTCGACACGTTCTTTTTGATTTACGTTTAGCTCTGCATCACTGCCTTGTAACGTTGATATATAAGGAGGCAGTGGGGAAAATTGGTCAGGATCAATCTCTACCAGTAAGCCGTTTTGTGCTTTTTGGTGTTGCCCAAAAAAATCATGAGTAGAGGTCAAAAGGTTGAAGCGAACAGGCTCTCCTAAGGTTAGTGAGAACCTTCGACCTGATAGTCGAATTTCTTGTCCTTCATCGGTTCCTTTCGCTAATAAACATAATGCCTTTCCCTGTTTGTTCTTTTCCTGCAGGTGTAGGAAATAGGATCTTGCACTACCACCACCAATTTTGAGCTGGGCTCCGCGTCTTGCCTTAGCGAATGCAACCGCGCCAAGAGCCACGGACCAATCGGGGTGGGGGTTGCTTAGCAACGAAATAGGCCCTTGCTTCCACTGCTCTATGGTTTTTACTACTCGATTGGTGATTAATGGGCTGTTGAACACTCCACCATTAAGCAATAAGCCTACGGGCACAGCATTAGGGTTTGACTGCTGAGCGCCGCCCAATGCTTCTGTAGAAACTTCCTGATGTAAGTTGAGAAATTCAGCCACATGTTTGCTTACCGCAGGATCAGAAACATAAGGCAGGCCAAACTCGACAACAGCGCTTCGCTTTTTGTCGGGAAGATGGTGGTATTCAGTGCGAGGGAAGAAACCATCGAGGGCAATTTGATGGACTTCGTGCTTTGTTAACGCAATGCTTTTAGTCCCACCAATTAATCGAGAGCCACTACCTAACATAGTGATTTTCATTTCATCAGGAGCAGAATCTGACAATAGCGTTTCTTTGGCTTTGCGAGTTTGCTGAATGAGTTTTGTCAAAGAAGCGGCGGTCAGTTTCTTATTTTGACCAAAGCGCTGTTCTGCAAGGTGTGCCAAAGCTAAGTCGAGATTATCACCACCCAACATAAGGTGTTCACCCACACCAATTCGGTTAAGGCTCAAATCATCGCCGTCCAACTTTGCCTCAATCAGACTAAGATCGGTAGTACCACCACCCACATCGCAAACCAACATAAGGGGGACTTGTGCCAACTCTTGATTGGCAGTGTCTTTATGGCGAGCGTACCAGTCATAACAAACAGCCTGAGGTTCTTCTAATAAGTGAACCTTTGGCAGACCTGCTAACTTGGCCGCTTTTAATGTTAATTTACGGGCGGTTTCGTCAAAGGATGCCGGTACGGTGATAACGACGTCTTGATCTTCGAGCTTATTGTAGTGGTGCCTGTGGTTCCAGGCCTGACGAATGTGATTGAGGTAACTTGCACTTGCGATGACGGGCGAGACTTTATCGACATCCGCAGTGCCAGCCCACGGGAGAATATCTGATTCTCTATCCACGCCTTGATGAGATAGCCAACTTTTGGCACTGGACACTTGTCGTCCTTCGACTTTCGCTCCGAGCTCTCGGGCCCATTCACCAATGATAACTTGCTTATTATCTCCGCTAACGGTGCTGGACTCCCAAGGCAGCGTGAGATCAGAATCTGCGACTTGTCCCTTGGCAGGGTGATAGCGAAAGGATGGCAGTAGCGGTTTACGGACAACTTCGCCTGGGCCAACGAGTTGGTCGATGGCAAACAGCTCGACCGGAGAGTTTGAAAGATCGTCCTGGATTTCACAAAAGGCAACGACTGTATTGGTTGTACCTAAATCGATGCCAACAAGATATTGAGAGGATGCCATAACATGCTCCATTATGAGATGGACTAAATATCAGCCCTACAAGGGTGACAGTGTCACCTTCGGGTTCGGTGATTATTGAGAGAGTTGTCTATTAAACTAGACCGTACTAAGAGGTTATGCTTACAAAATAATAACGGCACCGAAGTGCCGTTATTCATGAAAGCTTACCCGTCGTCACGAACATCGAATTCAACGTGCCATTTCTGACCATTGTCAGATGCTATGGCCTCAAGGTATAAAGTGCCGAGTTCCGTCACTCTTGACGCTAACGTTACAGGGACTACCTCGCCAATATTACGGCCTTCCGAAACCGGCAAGGTCACTTGAATTTCTGGCAATTCTTCGAGCTCCTCTGGCTGCCAGTAATCTAAGTGTAGGCCTGCAGCATCTTCGCGACGAGTGGTTGAACCGAAGAATTGAAAGTGGACGGGTTGTCCTATCACTAAGCCAAACTCTTGGCTTGGTACATCAACATGACTACCTTCTTCCATTCCGAATGGCGCTACGCATAATGCTTCCATTGGCGGTGCCATTCCAGGAATAGCAGGCATCGCACTTTCGATACCTATGTAGTAGCTTGACGCAATACCGCCGCGTATTCTCACGCCTTGACCATGTCTAACCGCGCCATAGTATGCAGCACCGCTGGCAACAGCGAGATCCAAGTTGAGACCGGATAGCTGCTGAGCCTTCTCTGAATTTGCCGTTTCTAACCAGTTATTGATTGTGGCCATCAAGCGATTAGCGAGAAGCTCGGACTTCAATACGCCACCGTTAAACAAGATTGCCGTCGGTTTAACAAAGTCTGTACTTGTCGTCATACCAGGTATGCCAGCAAATACATCTTGAGTGGCGTTACTTTGTCGGCTTAGGAATGACGCGATATGGCGAGTAATTGCGGCATCTTGAGCGTAAGGTAAACCCATTTGCGTTAATGCACCGCGAGCGCGCTGTACAGGGTGCTCATTAATCGATACCTGCGGGAAGAAACCGTCTACCAGTGTTTGTTGCACTTCCTGTTGTGTTAATTCTGTTTTTAGTGTCGCGCCAAGTAATTTGGAGCTTCGGCTTGGCACAACGATTGGAATCGATGGCAATTCAGAATCGTTAAGAAGTGATTCTTTTGCATCGCGACAGGCGTGCGTAATTGCTTGGATCTGCCAAGGTTGAAGCTCTTTACCCTCTTGAGCAAGCTTCATCTTTAAGCGATAAGCTAACGCTAAATCCATATTGTCGCCACCAAGTAAGATATGTTCACCTACAGCAACACGATTGAGGTTTAGGTTACCGTCTTCTTCGGTGACAGCAACTAAAGATAAGTCGGTTGTACCGCCGCCTACATCGACGACAAGAACCACATCACCGACATTGACTTCGTTACGCCAAGCATCCTGACTATTGTCGATCCAACTGTATAGAGCCGCTTGCGGTTCCTCTAAAAGCGTTAGGTGAACAAGGCCAACGTTTCTTGCCGCTTCAGCCGTTAAATCACGAGCCGCAGGGTCGAAAGAAGCAGGGACGGTTAGTGTCACGTCTTGTTCATTCAGTGGTGCATCTGGGTGCATGTGATTCCATGCATCTTTAAGATGTTCCAAATACAGCTCTGTTGCGCGAAGGGGAGAGACTTTGTCTACTTCTTCTGAGCTGCCTTGTGGAAGAAAGGCGTCTCTGCGATTAACACCAGAATGGCAAAGCCAGGATTTAGCGCTAGCAACGAGTCTAATCGGTGTTTTTGAACCGAGGTTACGAGCAATAGCTCCGACTAAGGCTTTAGGTTGCTCAGTCCATGGTAAGGTTCTAGCGCCTTGCCCCAGCTCATGTTCATGAGGCTGATACAAAAATGAGCCTAGTTGATTTAGGTTTTCAACCGTGCCCGGTGCGGTCAACTGTGGGATTTCGACCACTTTTACTTGGGCGTCTTCATTTTGAGTGTCGATGTAGGACATAACACAGTGAGTTGTGCCTAAATCAATACCAACACTGTATTTAACTTGTTGTTCCATTAAAGTTCAACCTCGGCAGGCGCAATGATAGAAGCATCGTAGTGCTCAGACGTTTTCGGTAACGTAACACTGTCGGCTTTCCAGCCTTTGTGAACCAATGTACCGTGAAACGGCGCGCTGCCCGTCACGTTGCCCGTTAAGCGAATAGATTGAGGATTAAATCCTTCTTCTATTGTCACACGTGTTTCTTCTTGCTCATTACGAATAGCAGATAATTGAATATAGTCATCGATGACTTTTTTACCACCAGAATGAACAACGCGCGCTGCAGCGCCCACTTCGTCATCGGAGAAATCGGTAAGATCTTCTTTTAGGAAATCAATCATGCGAGCTTCTTGCTGCAGTAGAGAAAGTAATTGCATCGCAGAATCTGTGGTTGCAGTAGCAAGCTTTGATTCAACCTCAACAATTCTTTCGACTACTTTTTCAACTTCAACGACCTTCTCAACCTCGACGATTTTTTCGACTGGTTTTTCTACTTCGACGATCTTCTCAACAGGCTTCTCAACCACTTTTTCTATCACTTTGCTTTTACGTGAAACAGCGATGGCGAGTAGCAAGACGCTCGATGCAGCGAGACCTGCATGAAGCATGTCGAAAGTGTCTGGAATAACATTAATATCGAAGTTCATAGTGAATTCTCAAATAGTCAATAGTTTGTACTTAATTTTGGAGTGAAGTCTAACATATTCAAGTTAACTAGCGCGACGCTTTATCTGAAATGTCATTTTTTGGTGAGTATTTAGGTCAATTTGCGACCAATTGTTTCACTTCTGGAACTAAAATGGTGATCCTACAAGCTATTCTCTCAATGAGTGATTTGTATTTGAGCTATTTTCTGTATTATTTTAATAAGTCATTCAATAATAGGCGCTTATATTTTGAATGACGTGGTTAGGAAATCATAATTAATTAAGGGCTTAAGTTGGGTAGGAAATAGGTACAAAGAGACCGACTACTTGACAGGGATGTACAACACCATATGAATACGAGCACACCATTTGAGGGTAAAGGGGTGCGGCGCTATGCAGCGGTTGCATTCATTTTTGGGTTAGTCTTAACTTTATTAGTCACTCATTTTGTATACACAGGGCAAAAAGACTTAGCGGAATCTAACTTTGAGTTTATGGCAAAAAATCAGGCCGAAAACATCAAAGAACTGGTGATGCTTGACGTCAGCTTCATCGGCGCCGGTGCAAGTTTTTATCATGCTACTGAACCCCCCGCTTGGGACAATTTCTCTACTTTTGCGAGAGCAATTTTAGACGACACGAAAAGTCTGCTCGCGTTGCAGTGGATGAAAAAAGTGTACCCTGAGCAGATAGAATCACACATTATGCGCGTTCGAGGCCGCTTTCCCAACTACCAAATATACACGGTCCCCAAAGGTCAACCTTTGGTAGAAGGCTACATTTTGGAAAATGACGAACCTATTTTTGTAGCGAGTGATATCTACCCTGTCAACGAAACTAACTTAAGAGCATTAGGTTATTACTCTTCGCGTGAACGGGTTCGCCGAGTTATTGAATCGACAATTAAAACTGGGCAGCCGAGCTTGTCTGATAAGATTCGTCTTTTGCAAGATGGGTTTGATCGCAGCTTACCTAAACAAGGCATGCTCGTTTACCACCCGGTGTTTGAAGTTGGCCAGAATAAGCTACGTGGAGTGGTTATTGGCGTTATTAGGACCACGGTGTATTTTGAGCAGGTTGTGACGCGTACCTCGATCGGTAAAGAAATCGGGATCCAAGTTAGAGATTTGGGATTTGATGCAGAAGATGATCCAATTCTATATCGAAACGAAGCTTGGGAAAGGCTAGAAGGTGAAAGTTTAGCAGAAGTGATTACCTTGTATGATAGACAGTGGAGTATAGAGTTTAAACGCGACACTAGCATGAGCACTGCTGACCAGGTCTCTTTAATTGTGGTGTTTTCATGTGGATTGATCATTTCTACTCTTGCGGCTTATATTGTCTTAATTATGTTTCGTGAACAGCGCCGACTCGCCATGCTAGTATCGCGCAGAACCAAAGATCTACAGTATTTGGTTGAGCGTGATCCATTAACTGAAGTGTATAACCGAAGAGCGTTCAATCGACTTGCGGGGCACCACATTTCTTGTAATAAATCATTTTCTCTAATCATAATAGACGTCGATAATTTCAAACTCATCAACGATAAGTATGGACATGTCGTAGGGGACGAAATCTTAAAGCAGGTTGCAGTCTATATTCGCGAACAACTGTATCCCGATGATTTGCTGTTCCGCCTTGGGGGGGACGAGTTTGCAGTAATTAGTCGTTCTGTTGATAAGCAACTATTGAGTGAATATTTAAACAAAGTTTGTGTTGAGATGACAAAGATAAGCTGGAATAGTATCGACCCTAACTTCGTATGTAGTTTAAGTATTGGCGCTTCGGTTTTCCAGGGAGAAAGTCTGGAAGTATTAATGAATAGGGCTGATGAACTGCTTTATATGAGTAAAAAGAAGGGGCGAAATATTGCAAGTGTTGCTTGATTTTATAGCGATTGAAACCCTAACTGTCGAGGTTTGGCGCTTTATAAGATACAATTCGACAGTTTGTTCAACTAATACCTAAGTTTCTATGAATTACAATCGTGTTGTCTGCTTTGATCTTGAAATGTGTTGCTGGAATGTCGACGGCGTTGGTACAACCGGTGAGATAATAGAAGTCGGATTGGCCGAAATTGATCTTGTTAAGCAAGAGATTGTTAAACGTGCTCAGTATTATGTGAAACCCGAGCGCGATGAAGTATCATTATTTTGTGCCGAGCTTACGGGTATTACACCTCGAAAAGTAGAGAAACAGGGCCGACCTTTGGCTGCTGTTCTACAGTCTATGGTCAAGAACTTCGGTGGTAAGAATAAGATCTATGCTTCTTGGGGCAGGGATGATCTTATTTTACTGAACGAGTGCCAGGATAAAGGCATTGAAGCCCCGTTTGGTGAATTCATAAACTTGGCTACTTTGTATCGTATGCAAAATCGTTTGAAAGACAAACGAATCGGGCATCGAGCAGCGCAAGAAAGTAAAGGCATCGAGTGGGAAGGGCGACAGCATTCAGGCTATGTAGATGCTTACAACTTGGCTAAACTCGCTTTGGCTATGCTATAACCCAACTACTATAAAGCCCCATTATGGGGCTTTATAGTAGTTGGGTTTAGGACTTTTCTTTAACTAGGACTGCGTAACCTGAAGCTTGGCTCGTATGAAATCGCTATGATCGACATAAAGTAATTCTGAGACTTTACGAATAACGGAGTCCTCTAACGGGTCGATATCGCCATCAGCATGTGCGACCTGCCACATCCCTTTGATTAGCTCAAAACGTGTTTCACGGGATAGGTTTCTAAGGCTTGATGTAAAATCATACAATGAAGCCGACTCTTTTACTTTTTGTTGTGCTTGAGCAAGTAATGCTTTTGCTTCAGCTTCACCGACGTCTATTAGCCTTTGAATCAAAATGAGCTTCGCTTGGTATTCTTTTTCTCCTACCGAATAATCGGCTTTAGAGACTTCACACAGTAAAGCGGCAATAGCAAGATTGGTATTTTCTTGGCTGTTTTGGGCAAGATCTTTGCCTTCTAAAAGTTCTTTAAATAAAGAGGTCAGGGTATTCAACATAACAAACCCATTTGTCGACAATCGTACTTAATAAATAGGGCTTTCGGTATCAAAACTCAAGGGCGGCAACAAATCCATCAACCTCAAACTACCGATCTTCATCGGTTCATTGTCGCCTTAAAATCTACAATGTAGAACTTATCTTGAAGGGAATTTTACCTGACTCCCGTCAGAGAACAGTAGACTTATGGTATTGGGTTTACCATCGCTATCAAGTTGCAACTCACCGATAGCACTATGATTTACCAGCCGATTATGCTGAGAAGGTTGTGGTTTGCGCTTGGTGATTTTCAGTTTACTTCGCTTTGTAAACCAGTTGAGCGGTGACCGAGGTGTATATAACCATTTATCAAGAGTGTCACAGATTTTAAGTAGCGGCTCTGGAAATTGGTTTTTTAATCCACTGCACGTGATTTGATAGATATTAGGACTCGATTTGCGATAACGAAGTTTTATGTCATAAGCAAAAGAGTAGTGCACATCTCCTGATAAAATCACGAAGTTATCCGGTGTTTGGGTGTGGGTGAAAATCGATAATAGCGTATTGGCACTACCGGGATGCGCCATCCAGTTTTCAGCATCAATCACTAATGGATATCCTGCTTTGGTCATCACTCTTTGGAGTGCTTCTATGAACTTAACGCCGAACATAGGGGCTGGGGATATGACGATAACAGCGTCTTGCCCAATCAATTCTTGCTGGAACTCGACAAGCGCTTCCCAATCCATTAAACCTGAGGGCTTATTCATATTCGATTCTGAGCGCCAGCGACGAGTTCGGGTGTCAAGTATCACCATTTTTGGCGTTGTGTCCAAGCTATAATGCCAGCCTTCAAAGCGAATCAGTTGAGTGATGAAGCTATTATGCGCCTCTTGGTTAAATTGGCCAGCCACTAGATCGTTAAACGTACCTTTAAACTGCTGACCTATCACAGTAGGATTATTTCCCCACCCCTGACACAACATATAAGCCATCAAGCCGTTACCGATGATGCGATTGGCAAAAGGGTGATTGTGTGCAGCTTGCTCCCAACCAACCGTTAGATTCCAGTCATCCGTAATATCATGGTCATCAAAGATCATATAGGTAGGGATGTGTGCCAGGAGCCTTTGAACTTGTGGTAAGCCTTCGACAAATTTGGTTAAGTGAGACTTTTCCTTCATCCAAATGTCACGGTGTGCCTGTGATAGTGAGTGTCCATTGATGCAGAAACCACTTTTTTCTACACGTTCTAAATCAATACACTTCCACAACGTTGGTGACCAGACCAACAAATACATAGCGAAAAACTCGGAGAAGGTAATTAGATGGTTATCGCAGTCTTTAGAACTGAATATTGGAGCGTGGTGAGCATCGAATAGTTTACTTAGCCACCTGGAATGGTCTTGATAGATGGGGAGCAGTTTTTGACGGCCGTAAAGATGATGACGATGTGAGTAGAGTTGTTCACAACGTTCAAAAGGAGCACCGTTAAAGTGTTCTTTTGGTAAGTCCAATAATGTGATGACTTGAGAAATCGCATCGAGCATAGGGCCTGCGACATGATCTGCGTATATTTGATCGCCACTAAGCATCAGCAGATCGGGGCGTTCTGGGAGATCTTGCAACGCTACCTTGTTGTCTGCTGCAACGAGGCTATCGTCACTAAAGTGATGCGGGTTACGACAAGAGCCATGCATAATGTAGTCAGCGTTTTGGCTTACTTTGCAACTCAAGTTAGTTTCAACTTTATAGTACAAATGATCAGGAAGCAGTGACTTGTTGTTCGTGTCATCTATGATGTTGTAGCTAAAATGATGTCCCAAAGTTTGTTCTAGAGGGTAATGGGCAAGCAGTATCCAGCAATGCTGACTGACTTGAACTAAATGCTCTTTGGTAATTAGAAAATCTTTGGCTTGAACAGGTTTGTCGGAATTTTCTTGGGAAATCCGAATGACACAATGAGAAATATCTTTTGACACGACGGCCCAAAATGATATCTCGCCGGGTAAGGTGCGACGAAGAATAGGGCCAGCAAGCAAAGTAGGAAGAGAGGGTTTACTATCAGTCATTTGGCGTTGCGCCTCTAGTCTGGGCTGTCACAGTTCATTTCGTCTAGAGGAGTTTGCGACATATCGTGTAGAAATTCAACAAAGTCTGAACTACTCATTTCATGGCCAACCAAAAAGAATGCCAGAAGGGCGTCAAGCGTTTTTTCGTTATCTGTTTGATTATGGAGCACTTCTGATAGCCTTAATCTCAGCAAATCCATTTCATGCTCGACAAACCCGCGAGCCTCAGTACCGTGCTCAAGTTCATCTGGGGCGTTATCAAACGTCAAAAAGAGAAGGTTGTCGTTCAATTTTGCGTTGATCAGGTGCTCAGGTAACCATTCTTCACCGGTTACCACTTCAACATTTGTATCGTTAGAAATACTTTTTAATGTGTTTTTTAGTTCTGATACTTTCACGATCAATAGAAATAAGGGAAACTATACGGAAAAATACTCTCGACAATTTGGGACGAGAATATAATAATCACAGCTTCGTGACAAAGAAGCTAATAATAACAATACTATACCATCCATGCCACGCTAGGTAGGGGTGGCTTTGCTCTTTTACAATAATGTGGAATATCAGTTCCAATTCTGCCGCCAAGATTTAAAAAAGCCGAATAAAAGTCTCAGTTGGAGAAAAAACTAGAATGTTCAAAAACAGTCACCGTCATTTTGCCGCTTTAGGTGTTACTTTGTGTTCGTTTAGCCCGATGGCAAATGCAGCACAGGAAGCTGAATGGGGTATTGCAGCGGTTTGGCGTACAGCTAGCATTCCCTTTGAAACAAACAGCGAGGATACAACGGTTAGCACGTTTATTCCGATGATGTTTTTCAAAAATGACTATGTGTTTCTTGATGGTACTATGGCTGGTGCCCATCTTTACAAAACGGATGACAAAAAAATTGAATTTAATGCGATAACTCGCATGCGTCACATTGACGTACCAAAAGAGGAGCAAAACGCACTCGGTGGAGATACCGCCGACTATGGTGTTCAAGTTCGTTACAACATCGATGACACCTGGCATTTCGATTCAGAATTGATGACCGACACCGACTACCGTAAGCACGCGAATTTTAGACTTCAAGGTATGCTTGATTTTGGTGACCTGGAGCTACGTCCTAATGTGACTCTGCGTTACAAAGATGACAGCTTTAATTCACATTACTATGGCTCTTATGGCAGCAATCCCCAGGATATTAATGGTGCGTTTGATGCATCGTTGGGTGTTGATGCGCGTTATCACCTAGTGTCAAACTTATACCTTTTAGGGGCGACCAATATTAGAGCGTTGGACAACGCAGCGTATCAATCCGCGGCAGTAAAAGATCGCTATGAGGGTGAAGTCTTTGTTGGTTTTGGCTTTTTTAATGAAAAGCCTAAATCGAAATCTGCGCCGCGCCGAGAAATCGGCAACACTCCGTATGTGCGTGTTGCACACGGTTGGGCATCACCGTCGGACATGGGTGATATCTTGACCTTTAAAGGCAAGCGCGATCCTTATGACAATCAGGTTTCCTCGATTTTCTATGGTCATCCATTAACAGATGAGCTATTTGGTTTACCACTAGATATTTATCTGAGCCCCGGCATTGCGCACCATTACAAATCAGAGGTCCAAGATGCGGGTACTGAATTTGTGGCGCTAATCAAAGCGTATTATGAATTTACTTGGCCTGTGCAAATGCGTCTTGGTGTGGGTAATGGTCTTTCTTATATCGACAACATTACTTACATTGAACAACAAGAGCTTGATAATAAAGAGAAAAGACCAAGTCATCTGATGAACTACATAGACATATCTTATGATATCAACATAGGTTCACTGTTCCGTCAGGACGATCTAAAAGAATTATGGTTAGGTTACTCTCTGCATCACCGCAGTGCTATTTTTGAGGCGTCTTCACAGTTTGGTCGAATCAAAGGTGGTAGTAACTACAGTACTGTTTATCTGCAATATCATTTCTAGTTAGGTTATAAGCTAACAATAAGCTCCGTTAGGGTTTCCCTGCGGAGCTTTTTTTGTTTTAGCTGTGATACAATCGCGCCAGTTTTGATATGGATAAATTGAAGTAGGAACTGTTTTGACTTCCTCCAAACACGATAATAAAAATCACGACCAGAAACCGTCAAACACGGGGAATACGGTCGCTTCTCTTCGCAAGGCCGTCAATGACTGCATGATTCGTGATCGCTTCCGTCTTACCAAGCGGATCTTTGGCGCAAATAAAATTAAGAACCCAGAAGCGAAGGCCGCTGTCTTTGACGAGATCGCCGTTGATATCGCTCAGTCTATGATGACGGTTCAGCAACGAATGGCTCAAACCCCAAAATTAGAATATCCAGACTTGCTGCCGGTCAGTCAAAAGAAAGACGACATTGCTAATGCGATTGCCAATAACCAGGTGGTGATTGTCGCTGGTGAAACCGGTTCAGGGAAAACCACTCAATTACCCAAAATTTGTGCTGAGCTAGGTCGTGGTAAACACGGCTTGATAGGCCATACTCAACCGCGCCGATTGGCAGCTCGTTCGGTCGCAAATCGCATCGCTGAGGAAATGGAATCGAAGCTTGGTGAGTTTGTTGGCTACAAAGTTCGATTTAACGATCAGATCTCTGAAAATACTCAGATAAAGCTGATGACAGACGGTATTCTGCTGGCTGAAATTCAACACGATCGCTTTTTAAATCAGTACGACACCATCATTATCGATGAAGCGCACGAACGCAGTTTAAATATCGATTTCATCATGGGCTATCTGCGTGAACTATTGCCAAAGCGACCAGATCTGAAGGTGATTATCACTTCGGCAACCATCGATCCAGAGCGCTTCTCTCAACATTTTAATAACGCCCCGATCATTGAAGTCTCTGGTCGCACCTATCCGGTCGAAACTCGATATCGACCATTAACGGGTGATGACGATGTGGATCGCGATCAGCTTGAAGGTATTTTCGAAGCTGTTGATGAGCTGTGTGATGAAGGGTTGGGCGACATCCTCATCTTTATGAATGGTGAGCGTGAAATCCGTGACACCGCTGATGCTTTAAGCAAGCGGAACCTAAGAGATACTGAAATCGTCCCCTTGTACGCGAGACTGTCTGCGGGTGAGCAAAACAAAATTTTTCAGCCCCATGCTGGGCGACGCATCGTTCTAGCGACCAACGTTGCCGAAACGTCGTTAACAGTACCGGGTATCAAATATGTCATTGATCCAGGCACTGCTCGGATTAGCCGATACAGTTACCGAACTAAAGTTCAGAGGCTTCCAATAGAGGCCGTATCTCAAGCAAGTGCCAATCAGCGTAAAGGCCGATGTGGACGTGTCGAAGAAGGTATCTGTATTCGTTTATATTCAGAAGACGACTTCCTGTCTCGTCCTGAATTTACCGATCCTGAGATTCTACGTACTAACTTAGCCTCGGTTATTTTGCAAATGACCTCGTTGGGGCTTGGTGATATAGAAGCCTTCCCGTTTGTAGAGGCCCCCGATAGACGCAATATTCAAGATGGTGTTCGCCTGCTTGAGGAGTTGGGTGCTTTTAATGACAAAGCCACAGACCCTAAGAAACGTCTGACGACAATTGGTCGCAAGCTCGCTAAACTTCCGATAGACCCGAGATTGGCACGGATGGTGATAGAAGCGCCTAGGATGGGGTGCTTAAAAGAGATCATGGTCATTGCCTCTGCATTATCGATTCAGGATCCGCGAGAGAGACCATCAGATAAGCAACAATCGTCAGACGATAAGCATCGAAGATTCTTCCATGAGGAATCTGACTTCATGACATTTGTGAATTTATGGGACTATCTACAAAAGCAGCAAAAATCGCTGAGTAGCAATCAATTTCGTAAGCAATGTAAGCAAGATTACCTTAACTATTTGCGAGTTCGCGAGTGGCAAGATGTCTATTTCCAAATCCATCAAGCGATGCGTGAAATGGATGAGAAGCTCAACCAAGAAGCTGCGAATTACCAGTCTATTCACACGGCATTGTTAGTCGGTTTGCTGTCACACATTGGTGTTAAAGACCAGGAGAAGAACGAATACCAAGGTGCAAGAAATGCACGTTTTCATATTTTCCCAGGCTCGGGACTTTTCAAGAAGCAGCCAAAGTGGATTATTTCAGCTGAGTTGGTTGAAACCTCAAAGCTATGGGGGCGTATTGTCGCTAAGATCCAACCTGACTGGATCGAGCCACTGGCTAAACATCTCATTAAGCGTAGTTACAGCGAACCGCATTGGTCTAAAAAGCGTGCTGCGGTAGTGGCTCATGAGAAAGTGATGCTTTACGGTGTGCCGATCGTTCCAAAACGTTTGGTTGATTATGGCTCGATTGACGCGGTCGTTAGCCGCGAAATATTTTTGCGCAGCGCACTGGTGGAGGGAGAGTGGGAGACTAAGCACGCCTTCTTTAAGCAAAACCGCAAGCTATTGGCAGAGGTTGAAGAGTTAGAACACAAATCACGTCGTAGAGACATCTTGGTTGATGATGACGAACTGTTTGATTTTTATGACCAACGTGTTGCAACCAATGTTGTGTCTGGGCGTCATTTTGATACATGGTGGAAAAAAGCCAGTAAAGAAAACAAAGAGTTACTCAATTTTGAAAAAGAGATGCTCTTTAAAGGTGATGCTAGCCATGTTACTGAACTCGACTACCCTAACTTCTGGCACCAGGATGGCTTTAAGTTAAAGTTGAGTTATCAATTTGAACCTGGAGAAAATAGTGATGGTGTTACCGTGCACGTGCCACTACCCATTCTCAATCAGATAGAGCCTTATGGCTTTGATTGGCAAATCCCCGGCTTACGTCATGAGTTGGTCGTTAGCTTAATCAAGTCGTTACCCAAAACGGTGCGCAAGAATTTTGTACCGGCACCAAACTATGCCGATGCATTTCTATCCAGAGCAACCCCTTTAGAGGCACCGCTGCTTGATTCATTAGAAAAAGAACTACGCCGAATGACAGGGGTCGAAGTGCTTCGTGAGGAGTGGAATCTCGCTCAAGTGCCTGATCATCTTAAAGTGACTTTTAGAGCTGTTGATCATCGACACAGAAAGTTGAAAGAACATGCAGACTTGTATGAACTAAAAGAAAGTTTAAAAGATAAGGTTCAGGAAACGTTGTCTAAAGTGGCAGACGATGACATTGAACAGCAAGGCTTACATACGTGGAGTTTTGGTGAGCTTCCTAAGGTCTATCAACAAAAACGTGGTGGCTTTGAAGTTAAAGCTTATCCGGCCATTGTGGATAATAAAGACAGCGTAGAGATAAAGCTATTTGAAACGGAGCAAGAGCAAGAACAGGCGATGCGTGAAGGTCAGCGCCGTCTGTTGTTACTCAATGTCCCTTCGCCTATCAAGTATCTGCATTCGAACTTGCCCAATAAATCAAAGTTAGGCCTGTATTTTAACCCGTATGGTAAGGTTCTCGATCTGATTGATGACTGCATTGCTTGTGGTATTGATAAGCTGATTGAACAGAAAGGCGGAGTAGCATGGGACGCAGAGCAGTTTGAATCCACCAAAGAGTTCATCCGAGCGGAGCTGGGGGATACGGTTGTCGATATTGCGCAGCAAGTTGAAACAATATTGACCACCGCTTTTAGTATCAATAAGAAGTTGAAAGGGCGTGTCGATTTGTCGATGGCTTTTGCATTGTCAGATATTAAAGCTCAAGTCGAAGGGTTGATTTTCAAAGGTTTTGCAACTGAGTGCGGTTGGAAACGATTACCCGATATCCTAAGGTATATGCGTGCTATTGAACGCAGAATGGAGAAGTTACCCATCGATCCTAACCGTGACCGACTGCATATGTTAAAAATTGAATCGGTCACACAAGATTACAAAGAACTGTTAAATAAAATTCCCAAAGGGATGCGGGTTCCTGATAATGTCAAAGAGGTTCGCTGGATGATTGAAGAGCTACGTGTCAGTTTTTTCGCACAGCAACTTGGGACACCCTATCCGGTATCTGATAAGCGTGTAAAAAATGCAATTGATGCATGTTAAGTCGTCGAAATACGCGATCTAACACGTTGAGATATAAATTTTTTCTTATTTTAATACTTATCGATTTTGTGTCGATTAGAGATTGTGATATATAAGCTTGGCAGTGGCTTACTCGTGGATTGCGCTGCCTATTTTTGACAAGAAGGTTAAACATGAAAAAAACACTTTTGGCGTTAGCGCTAGTTGGAGCATCTACATCGGCGTTTGCAGACGCTTGGCTATATGGTGGTGTATCAGTGGGTCGTGCGGACTACAACAATAACAGTGACACGCCGATGTCTTTCCATGTCGGCACGGGAATCTTACCTATCATTGGAGTTGAAGGTGGCTACTGGAAGCACGGCAACTTTGATATGAACAACGGAACTGCAAACGGTTATGCCGAGACAGGTTCTTGGTATGGAGCGCTAAAGCCAAGTATCGATATTGGCCCAATTCAGTTGTACGCGAAAGGTGGTATCCACCACTATACAGCGTCATACAAAGATGGTCTCGCAAGTGAAGGTGATTCTACCGGCACTGATCTAATGTACGGTGTGGGTGCTGAGTACTTTGTCACAGATATGCTTTCTATCGGTGCGAGCTGGCAGACTTTCAATGGCGTTAAGACGAAGTTCTCAGATGATAAGAACATTGAGAGCTTTACACTAAACGCGACTATTCACATTTTCTAAAAGACATGTGATGAAAAAAGCGACCTCTGGTCGCTTTTTTTGTGTGCGAAAATCAGAGAGTGGACTGTTATTCTAACTCAACGGGTGGGCGGAATGTCATTTCATGCATGACCACATCACTAGGCAGGTTTAACAAAGCGTGAATGGTTTTCGCAACGCTTTCGGGTTGCATATATTCAGGCCTATCTGCTTGTCTAAATTTAGTATCGGTACCGCCTGGAAACAGTGTGGTGACCTTAATACCATGGGGCTGTGCTTCCTTCATCAAAATGCCACTAAAGCCGGCTAAGCCTTGTTTCATCGCGGTGTATACACTCATCGTAGGATTAGCACGTTTTGCCACTGTACTGGAGATATTCATAATGTATCCAGATTGGCGTGGTTTCATGACTTTTAATGCTTCTCTACATAGTAAGGCTGGCGCACGAAGGTTGACCGCATACTGCTGGTCAAATTCTTCTAAGGTGAACTCTTCAATGGCACATTTACGCGAGTTCATACCTGCATTATTTATTAAAACGTCAACTTGTCCCAACATGGACTCTGCAAAGGTGAAAAGCGCAATGACTTGCTGGGGGTCAATAAGATCAGCTTGATAAATGGCGCACCCCGTTTTCGCCTTGAGAGCATTTAGCTGTTCAATATTTCGGCCTGACGCTAATACAGTGTATCCATTTTTAACGAGTTCTTGCGTAAGAGCGAAACCAATGCCACTGGTTGCGCCAGTGATTAAGATATTTTTGTACATACTGAAACCTATGAATTTACTGAAACCTATGAATTAAGACACGATGACTCTGGATTAAAGCGGCTGTGTATTGAGAAACTGAATTAATAGTACCAAATTTTAGTCGTGAATCTGCTCCCCGAAGGGTCGATATTTACGTTCTGAGAGGCTAGTTAGTCACGAAGAAAGACGAACTCGCCGTTGAACTAGCGGTCCGTCTTTTTTTGCTTGATTGTTTTCAGGAAGGTCTAAGGCAGGTAGCGGCTTCTTAAGTGATCTTGGAAATACTTAGCATTTAAAGTGTCACCCGTTGCTTGTTTTACGAGCTCATCGGTTGTGAGTAAGCTGCCTTTACTCCAGATGTTTTCGGAAAGCCAGGTAAAGATTGGGGTTAAATCACCGGATTCAATAGCACCTTCGACATCAACTGTTTGTGTCATGGCTGCCTTAAATTGAGCGGCGTACATGGCACCAAGCGTATAGCTAGGGAAGTAGCCAAACGCGCCGTCGGTCCAGTGAATATCCTGCATGCAACCATTTTTAAAATTACCTTGAGTAGATAAACCAAGGTATTGCTGCATTTTTTGATCCCACAGTTCTGGTACATCAGTGTGTTTGATGTCTCCATTAATAAGATCACGTTCAATTTCATAACGTAGGATGACATGAGCAGGGTAAGTCAGTTCATCGGCATCGACACGGATGAAGTCTTTTGCTACTCGAGTGTAGAGCTTTTGGAAGTTATTAAAGTGAAATAACGCAGGATCGTGGTCAGTGAATTGTTGACCTGCAAGGTGAGAAAGATGAGCAATAAACGCATCGCTTCTGCCCACCTGCATTTCAAAGAATAGTGATTGAGATTCGTGTATCCCCATCGAGCGAGCTTCGCCAGCGGGCATACCTGCAAGAGATTTCGGCAAGCCTTGCTCATAACGTGCATGTCCTGTCTCATGAACAATACCCATTAATGATTGGATAAACTCATTTTCATCATAGCGCGTGGTAATACGAACATCTGAAGGCACACCGCCACAAAAAGGATGAACACTTTCATCCAAGCGGCCATGATGAAAGTCGAACTTGAGTAATGACATCACTTTAAGACCGAGAGCTTTTTGTTGTTCTGTTCTAAAAGTGCCAGTAGGAGAGAGAAACTGATCGTCTTTTTGAGTGTCGATGACCTCATCAATCAATGTTGGTAACCATGTTTTTACATTGGAGAATAGTTTGTCAAGAGAATGTGAGCTGGTGCCAGGCTCATAGATATCGAGCATGGCATCGTAGGCTGATAGCCCTGTTGCTTGAGCTCGGATTTGAGCCTCCTCTTGTGACAATGTCACTACCTCTGCCCAGTTTTTCTCGAAACCAATCCAGTCATTTTCTCCTCGCTGGGTTCGCCATGCGTGCTCGCATTTAGAGCCCGCTAGTGATTTGGCTTGTACTAAGTCCTCTGGCAGTACGGTGGCTAAATTCCACTGACGTGTCATTTCGCGCAGGCTAGCGTGCTGTTCTGCGTTTAACTCTTGTTGCTTGGCGCGATCGAATAATTCACCGAGTACAGGTGACGTTGCCAACCTGTGGATGTGCAGTGAAAGCTCGGCCATTGCTTCAGAACGTGCCTGATTGCCGCCTGCGGGCATCATGGATGCTTGATCCCATCCGCTAATGGCTGCTAAGTGATTAAAGTGGGCAATTTTCTGATAGTGTTGGGTGAGTTTCTCAAAAGCGGGCATGTAATTTTCCTTTTATACGTTTGCCGCTCTAGTGTGCCTATCTTCAATGGCTTACTCAAGTTGATTGGAAATAGTGAGCATCATTATTTGAATTGTTCGTTGATTTTAGCGATAGTGCATCGAGTAACGTAATTTAAAGACGATAAGGTCTATCTGTGATTGTTCATTTTGAAGCATTTCTCCTTGCTATCACCATATTAACGCTAACACCGGGATTAGATACGGCCTTGGTGATCCGTAATACATCTCGAAGTGGCGTTGCGGCGGGCAGTGTGACGAGTTTAGGGATCTGCATGGGGCTATTTGTTCATGCAACCTTCTCTGCAATCGGTATTTCTGCTGTATTAATGCAGTCGGCCGAGCTATTTCAAATCGTCAAAGGTGTTGGTGCGCTGTATTTGATTTGGTTAGGGCTATCGAGTTTAAAGGCAATGTTTAAAGGAAATGCTTCTATTGAGCTTACTCAATCAAAGATTCAAAACACCAGTATTAAACGCTCACTTAGAGAAGGCTTTCTTTCTAACATTTTGAATCCAAAAACTGCAGTGTTTTACCTGGCATTTCTGCCGCAGTTTATTGACCCTAATGGCTCACCTTTAATGCAATCACTTCTTATGGCGCTCATACACTTTGTGATAGCTATGATTTGGCAGTGCGGCCTAGCGGCTATGATTGACTCTGCTAAAGCACTGTTAAAAGGTGGTGGGTTTATGCGTAAGATGGAGGGTGTTACGGGGGTTGTTCTGGTTGCGCTCGGTATAAAGCTCCTTTTGGAAGAGCCACCGCAAGCCTAAAAAAGGCTCTCGTAAGAGAGCCTTAGTATTTGTTATTGAGTTAAATTTTCACGTGGCGTCTTTAGTTTGATCTGTGCAAAGTAGTGTTTTGTTTCTTCAATCACAACCTGCCTTAATAGAATCAGACCGATTAAGTTTGGAATCGCCATTAAACCATTCACGATATCTGCAATGATCCAAATCATATCTAAATGCAAGAAAGCACCAGAGGCGACTAAACAAAGAAAAACGACCTTATACGGTAATACGGCTTTTGTGCCCATTAGGAAAACAACGCATCGCTCGCCGTAATAATTCCAGCCAAGAATGGTGGTAAAAGCAAAAAAGATGAGGCCGATAGACACTAACATTGGACCGAGGCTGTCGGCTTGAAGTCCAACGGCAAAGGCATGAGTCGTCATCGCAGCGCCTGCCAGGTCTGTTTGCCATGCTCCCGTTAGGATCAGAGCTAAACCTGTCATGGTACAAATGATGATAGTATCAAAGAAGGTTCCCGTCATTGATACTAGCCCCTGACGAACGCAGCTGTCAGTTCTTGCGGCTGCCGCTGCCATAGGCGCACTTCCCAAACCACTTTCATTTGAGAAAACACCGCGTGCTATGCCCGATTGAATTGCGAGCATAATGCTAGCCCCTAAGAAACCGCCTGTTGCTGCCGTTGGACTAAACGCTGATGTCAATACCAGTTGAACTGCACCTGCCAGTTGATCCACGTTCATTATAATAACGCTCAAGCAACCAACAACATAGAGCAGAGCCATTGTTGGTACGACTTTACCGGCAACTCTCGCTATAGATTGAATTCCACCTAATGTGACAAAGGCGACAAGCACGGTCAGTATCGATGCCGAAATTTCTCTGGATACACCAAATGAGATTTCAGATGCATCGAGGATTGCATTAACTTGCGGAAATGTACCAATACCAAAGCAGGCAACGCCAAGAGCAAAAACGGCAAACATAATGGCTAAGAATCGCGAGCCAACCCCGTCTTGCAGGTAATACATCGGACCGCCCAACATTTGACCGTTGTCATCCACCTTACGGTATTTGACTGCGAGTAAACATTCGGCATATTTTGTCGCCATCCCAAAAAGAGCGGCAAGCCACATCCAAAATAAGGCACCTGGACCGCCGAGTTTAATTGCAGTCGCGACACCAACAATATTACCAGTACCTATGGTTGCTGATAGTGCAGTGCACAAAGCGGCGAAGCTTGAAACATCACCTTGGCCGGATTTATCACGAGTAAAAACAAGTTTTAGTGCTGTTGGCAAATAGCGAAATTGGATCAGACCCAATTTAAAAGTGAAGTAAGCACCTGTACCCACGAGTAAAATGAGTAACGGTGGGCCCCAGACAAAGCTGTCGATGGCTTGTAGTGTTGTTTGAAGATCGTTCATGATTTCCCCTTAATAAGACATATATTTAAGGAGAAGAGAGAAAGGGCAGTAAACGTAAGGGGCCCTATAAGAATAAGGGGCATCCATATCGGTTACTACGCAAATAGAGCGTTATAATGTGGCTTTTCTCTCCTCTGTCCTTTTGCCTGAGAGTTTCACCTTGCGATATGCATGGCTTGCTCCTTCGGCGACCGATTTAACGGTTCTCTCCAGAGGTTCCTCCAACTACAGTCCTCACTTTATTTAAAGTTAATTTGCCACTTAGCAATGTAACCTTCGAATAAAGAACCTGAAAGATTTACTTCTTCGGTGGGTAATGCTGCCAATATGTTAAGTATTGGTAAATTACCGCTCTCCTGCAGTCTTCACTGGAACAAATATCTATCTAAGATATTCTGTGATGGCAATGCTATCGTATTTAAAAAGCGATGTCATGAAGAAAAATGAAATTTAACTTATTGAAATTGCGCCAACTGCAAGCTCATTTGTTATATTTAGACATGCTTCTGACTTACATCGTTTTGCTGTCCGGTAAACTTAGCGGCCGCAGGTAGATGGTGTTTAAAATGCTCGTCGTTTGGGAGAGACTTATGACACGCTTGATTACTATTGCGTTTCTTATTGCTTTGGCGGTTTTTTTGTTTCGATATCGAACCAACGAAAAGGTTCAAAAAGGGGTTGTAGTCACAGCTTTAGGTGCGGCAGCCATCTATGTGGCCACGTTAGTGATTTCAGAGTTGATACGATAATTTGTGCCTGATGGGCGAAGGGGAACAAGGGTGAACAAAAACACTGTCAACGATACGACAAGTGAAGACGAAGTTGTTGTTATTGAGCAGCGTGACAAACGCGCTAGATTGTATATTGCAATTGCTGCGGTACTGGGACTGGCAGCTGGTGGATTAGTGGGTAGTGCAGTCACAGAGCAGCAATGGCAGGCCAAGTTCGAACAACTAAATGGCCAATACTCACAACTGGCGGATCAGTCACAATCACTGCAAGCTAATTCTGATGAACGTGTCATTCAAGCTCAGGAACAGCATAGACTAAAGTTACGCATAGCACTTGAGAAGTCAGCATCAGATTACGAACTAAAACTTGATGAGCTTCAAGCAAAAAACGACAAGCTAAATCACGAGATTAAGGTGCTCGAAGGTAAGATCGCTTCGCAAAAAGTAACCATAGCGAGTGAAGAAAGCCGAAATACTCAGCTGGTACGTAAAACCGATATTCAAGCATCACTTTTTGAGCAGTCACAAGAGCTATTTAAACGTGAAGCTGAGTTAAAAGCTGAAGTTGCGATCCTTGAACAAGAAAAGAGCCAGTTGTCACAAGATCAAAATAGATTAAAAAGAGACTGTGACCTTTTCTTAGACGGGACATCATGGGATGCTAAATCGGATTCGTGTGACCGATATGATGCGACCTCTTCTCGATTAAGCCAGATTGATCAGTTATTAAAAGTTCATAATATGGATTTGAATCATATTAAGACGTTAAAAAGTGAACTAGGGATCCAATAGGATAATCAGTGTGTAAGGCCGCTGCAGTTTCTTGCAACGGCTTTGTCGAATGCTATATTTCACGCCACGCCACGCCACGCCACGCCACGCCACGCCACTTTAATTCATACAAGAATGTAATTGAGATAACACTAATGCATTGTATTGAGTTCGCTACTTCATGTATTCGATTTAAATAACTGATTGTGTTGTCCAACTTCTAAACAATAACAAGTTTCAATGAAACACTAAGCCGAGCAATTGGATTGTTAGAAGGATTAAAAATGGACAGTACAACAAGAACAAAATTTATGACGCTTCCAGTCTTGTCTTTAGTAATGTGCGTAAACCAAAGCATTGCTTATGAATATGTGTACCCAGCCCCATCAATTGTGAACGCCACTCACTATCATCAGGGTTTGATGGTTGGTGATTATTTAGTCAGTGAAAAGCTTGATGGAGTGCGAGCTATATGGACGGGTAGTCAACTAGTGACTCGAAGCGGCAGGGTGGTGGCTGTACCAAGTTGGTTTAGTGAAAACCTGCCCTCAGTGATGTTGGAAGGGGAGTTATGGGCTGGCCGTGATGGTTTTTCTATGGTGCAACGAACAGTGCTGGATGGTAAGCCCGATGAACAGGCGTGGCGACACATATCTTTTATGTTGTTTGATGCTCCCGGGCATTTGGGATCGTTTAAATTAAGGCATCAGTTTTTACTAAACTTATGTGAATCGTTAGAAGTTGAACATATTCAGTGTTTGAAACAATATCATTTTGCCACTCACGAAAAGTTACAACAGCACTTACGGCAGGTAACGGAACAAGGTGGCGAAGGATTGATGCTTAAGTCAATCAAGAGTCCCTATCATCCCGGTAGAAACGATACTCTGGTGAAAATGAAGGTTGCGCAGGATGCTGAGGGTGTCGTGGTAGGCTATAAAGCGGGGAAAGGAAAGCACCATGGAAAAATGGGCGCTATTTTGGTTGAGATAGAGGAGGGCATACGCTTTTATATTGGTAGTGGGTTCAATGAGGACGAGCGTAAGTTGCCTCCCAAAATCGGTGAAGTAATTACTTTTCGCCACAATGGCTGGACAATAAATGGCATCCCAAAGTTTGCTCGCTATCATCGAGTGCGAACCGTGGAGTAGCGCTCACTCCGTGCCAAGCATACGGTTCTTCTTCTGGGCATGTATTGGTCAGTTTATTCGAACACTTTGAACTGAAGTGTTACATCGTTTGAATAGCTTTGACCAGTATTTCACATGGTTACGATTGGCAATTATAAACATCGAATATGACTTTTTAAGAGGGTAATCAATGCGCGGCAAATTGACTGTTTGTTGTGGTTCAAAGACGCTCAACTGGCTAGCAATGATCTGATACTGGCGGTCAAGAAAGGAAACATAAGGTTGTACCTCTTGGACATAGTAGCGATTAAAAACGTTCACCATATACTTGAATTTTGTCGTGTTGGCATTTTTACCACAGCGTATTTTGCTGTCGTGCTTATTGAGCTGCGCTGTTGTGATGTTTAACCACTGCGTTGTTGTCTGCAAGGAGTAGGTCAATTTTCCGAGCAAAGCTACTTTGTCTAACATTTCTTGATAGTCAGATATTTTGACGACTTGATAATCACTATTTAAGTACGATTTCTCGATGATATCTTTTTGAATAATAGAAAGTTGTACGAGTGCAGGCTTAATCATTTGCGTTGATATGTTGTTTTCATTTGAAAGCCAAGAGCCGCCCGAAAGTTGCTGCCTCATTGTTTCGCTTGTAAAAATTAAATTGAAATAATGAAGATGGATCTGACCTATTTTTTGCTGCTGAATGGTTGTTAGCTGTTCGTGAAGTTCGGGTTCTAACTTAGCTTCAGATAAACATGACTGAAGACCTGCAATCAATTGTATTTGATAGTCAAAGTCACGAAATGGGTCGGCAACCTTACCGAGAATGGAGTTTTTGTTAGCAATGAGCTGAAAGAGCCCACATTGCCTTAATTGATAACTATCAATAAGCCCCACAGTGACTCGTTCGATAGGTTGTAATAGTTCCCTTTTGTTTGGCAACTCAATGGGGAGACTTTGGGGAGGGGAAAGAGGGGCTTCATCTTGTACCGATGCTATCCGATTTAAGTACTCCTGCAACACAGGCTGCTTCGACGTTGAGCTAAAGCAGCCTATTAATACCAATGTTGCAAAGACAGCAATAATGCTATGACGAAGAATTGAGCGATAATGCATAAAGTTTACCATCTCAAGTGGACGTTATCTTACTACGTAACTTTAGCGCTTAATGGTCATTTTTACTCGTCAACGAGTCATCGAAAACACCCAAAAACGATGGCCGGACGGTCATGCTTTTCATCGCTCTGCGAATTCCAGTAGTGTCGACTTATCTTGACGATGCAACCATAAAAGTCGTAACCCCAGCATAAACGCTGCACTAGATAGGCCCGCTATAAACCCTACCCAGAAACCAAAGGCACCCATTGCTTCTGTGAGCCAGTTTGTCATACCTAAAACATACCCAAGGGGAAGACCGATCCCCCAGTAGGCAATGAATGTGCAATTAAAAATTGCCCTCATGTCTTTATAGCCTCGCAATGCTCCAGCAGCAATGACCTGAATGGCGTCGGTACATTGATAGACAGCGGCAAGCAACAGCAATTGCATAGCCAGTGCAATGACTTGTTGATTGTCGGTATAAAGTGCAGTAATCGATTCACGAAACACGATAGTTAGAATTGCTGTGGCTATTGCCGATAGAAGACCAACCATAATGCCGACCCTTGTTGATATGGCAGCTCCTTCAGTATCCAGCTCACCGAGTTTGTGACCAACACGAATACTTACAGCGGCACCAATACTCATCGGGATCATAAATACCAGTGACGAGAAATTCATAGCGACTTGGTGGGACGCGACAATTAAAGATCCTAAAGGGGCGATCAGTAGAGATACCACCGCGAAAAGAGTGACTTCAAAAAACATCGCGGCAGCGATAGGAAAGCCGAGCCTAAACAGTCGCGTAATAGCTTTATAGTCAGGCTTGTACCACTGCACAAAAAGTTTAAGGTGTTTTAAGCGAGAGGCCGTGAGTACATAGATAAGAAGTAGTGCGAACATGATCCAATAGACAATGGTCGTCGCGATACCGCAACCAATCCCACCGAGGTTTGGAGCGCCAAATTTGCCGTAAACGAAGATCCAATTTAAAGGGACATTCAGAGTCAGTCCAATAAAGCCAATGACCATAGCAGGTTTGGTTAACGACATACCATCAGTCAGGCTTCTAAGAACCTGAAATAACAAAAAAGCGGGCACCGAAAACATAACGGCGTAGATATAGCCAATGGTTTTTTGTGCCATGATGGCTTCGATATTCATCCACTCTGTGATACTTTTCGTGAGCAGCAAGACACAGATAATAGGAATAGAAATCAGCAGCGCAATCACAGCGCCTTGTTGGATCTCATAGGGGATTTGAGTTTGTTTATTCGCGCCATTGAGTTGTGCAACGACAGGAACGAGAGCCATAAGTAGCCCTATCCCGAATAAGATAGAGGGTAACCAAATACTGGCGGCAATAGAGACTGCCGCCATGTCTATGGCGCTAACCCCACCAGCCATGATGGTATCGACAAAGCCCATACCAGTTTGAGCGATAGATGCGATAAGAACAGGGGAAGCCAATTTGATAAGGTTGGACGCTTCTTTCTGATAACGTTGCACAAAAATACTCCAAGCGCGTTGATTTAGCTCGTGAATGATAGTCGCTGTACTGAATTGATGCCATGATTAATTTTAGGAAAGAATTAAATGTTTACAGGAATTGTACAAGGTACTGCAATAATTGAGTCGATTGACAAAAAAGTGGCGTTTCAAACACATGTTTTGCAACTGACGGACTCGCAAAGAGAGGGATTAGAAATCGGTGCTTCAGTGGCGCATAACGGGTGCTGTTTAACAGTGACATCAATTGATGGCGGGAGAGTGAGTTTTGACCTTATGCAAGAAACATTGCATGTTACTAACCTTGGAGAGTTAAAGGCTGGAGATTCGGTCAATATAGAGCGAGCTGCTAAATTTGGCGACGAAATCGGTGGTCACTCTATGTCAGGTCATATTTCGCTGCAAGCACCAATTATTGACATCGTCCGAACAGATAACAATACGACGATCTGGTTTGAGCTCCCTATAGAGTCCATGAAATACGTGTTAGCGAAAGGCTATATAGGTATTGACGGCTGTTCACTAACGATCGGTGCGGTCGAGGAGAATCGCTTTAATGTTCATTTGATTCCAGAAACGTTACAAAGGACTTTATTTTCTAAGCGAAGTGTTGGAGACAGAGTGAACATAGAGTTTGACCCACAAACTCAAGCTATTGTGGATACCGTTGAACGAGTATTAGCTGCGAAACAAGTATGAACATAAAAAGAGCCTAATGATATTATCATTAGGCTCAAATTTAGCGCACAAAAAACGAACTTAAAGAGCTGATTTTTGGATCTTTGAAATTAGCGTTTCTGCGTGCTCCATGTATTCGCCACCAAATATTTGGCAGTGATTGAGTACGTGATATAGGTTGTAAATGTCTTTACGTAATTCGTAACCGGGTTCAATCGCAAGAATGGATTCATAGCCTTCGTAGAAATCAGGTTGGAAACCCCCAAATAGCTCTGTCATGGCCAAATCACATTCACGGTCACCCCAATAACTCGCAGGGTCATAACATAGTGGCCCAAAGGCTGTTTTAGCGACATTTCCATGCCACAAGTCACCATGCAATAAAGATGGTTTTGGGTTATGTCCATGTAGCAAGTCGCTTATCAGTTCAACAAACGTTTCAATATCAACAAACTTAATGTCTTTTTCTTTTAGTAGCTGGAGTTGCCACCCGATCCGTTGATCTGAAAAGAAGCGATTCCACTTCTTGTGCCAGTTATTAGGCTGAAGCGTGGTACCAATATAGTTATCGTGATCAAACCCGTATTCTTTTTGCTCACCCCATTTGTGAAGCTTGGCGAGGTTTTGGCCAAATAAAAAGCTTTCAGTAGGTAAATCCAATGGTTTAACAGGGATGTAATTGAGGATAATAAAAGAGCATTCTTTGGTTGTACTGATAAGCACCACTTCAGGAACGGAGACCGTTGAGGTCTCTCGCAGCGCCCTTAGGTTAAGTGCTTCGATTTCAAATTTTGGGAGGAAATCTTTCTGATTAATTTTGACAAAATAGCGTTGCTCCCCGTCACTGATCATATAGCATTCATTGATGTCTCCACCGAGCATCTTGGTTCGCTCTTTGATTTTAAACTCAAAGAGAAGCGTTTCAGATAGTTGATCCGAGATTGCTTGCCACATAGATTTCTCCCACCATTCAACCTAAGGCTATTTTAGAACATTATTGTTGATATAACATGTTGTCACTGCACAGAATTATAGAATCGTGATGACAAAAACGAAGACTAGATTTACAAACACGATAACGGTTTGGTATTGTTGATATTAATAACGCTAAGTATAGGAGAGTTATCGTGGTAGTGGATACCGACGGCTATCAAGCTTTGGTTGAGCATTTAGCGATGAATTTAGATGTCTTTACTTCTCAACAAGGAGATACTGGTAAAGAAAGTATTGAGGACGTGGCGACAGATATGGTAGCGTCAAACATAATGAGTGTGTTTGAGCAAAACCCAGAGTTACATTCTTCCGTGCGTTTTCAGCTATTAAAAGAAGTGGATCTAGTGATGGCTGACCTAGAAGAAGTATTTGCAAATGTTTGGTCGCAAAAAGCCACCAATGAGCAGGTGGTTTTTTTAGATGAATATATCGCATTGCTAAAAAATTTGTTTGATACCGCAGTTGCCAAATACGATTAAGGAGTTATGTCCGAGTCGATTTTCGCTCACTGAACTCGTCTGAATTGCCAAAATGTCGATGCCCAGTAGGGGTTATCAAGCCTTGAAATGACAACACCTTTAGATGTAGACGCATGCATGAAGGCGTTGTTGCCAATGTATATCCCCACATGCCTTAGTGAACGACCTGTCTTAAAAAAAACCAAATGGCCAGTTTGAGCCTCATTATAGTCAACGCGTTGGCCGTATTTAACTTGCTGAGCCGTAGTGCGCGGTAAGGCGAGTGCATAGGCGTCTTTAAAAACGGCTTGAACAAATGCAGAGCAGTCAACGCCATTTAAACCTGTTCCTCCCAAGCGATAGGGTACCCCCTGCCATTTTTGATATTCTTCAAGAAACTTCGAACTGTCGATTTCGTTGTAATGTATCTGTGAAGATGCGATGTGTGTTGGCGTGCTAGAGCAGCCAGCAAGAGCCATGACTAGCAGCGAAAAGTAACAACATTTATCTATCTTCATCTTTTTTCCTACACGGGACGTTACGCATTTATCTATTGTCGTCGCTAACTGTCATATTTATGACTTACTATCGTCATAAGAGCGTCATAACTGCTTACTAGCATTAGAGCGAATTTACATTAAATCATAGAGTTATCGATCGGCCATTATCTAACCACATTATAGTTCAGGTTTGGTCAAGAGATCGTAGCTTTATCCTTGTGTGATAACTTCTAAACAGCAATGGAATTTCTATGAGTGCGCCTAAAAAAGAGAAAAGGACATTCTCTTTAATCTCAACCCTAAGCATAATATTTCTAATCATCGGTTCATCTTTTGTGTCCTTGAGCTTTATTAGTATCAATGGACTGATTCAAGTTAAGCAACAGTTCGATACTCTTTCTAGTAAAGCTTTGCCTTTAGCTCTTGGCAACGCGGCATTGACAAAAGGAGTACTAGAGCAAGTTAAGTTACTCAACTATGGTACACAGCTAGACTCTAACAATGAACTTGATGCAATAAGAAATAAAATAGACGAGATAAAAACGAGTAACCAGCAACGTATACAGGAGCTGCTGGGAATGGCTTCCAAACTCTCTACTGCTGTGACCCCACAACAGCAACAGCAGCTGGTGGAAAAGATCCAAACTCTCGAGAATCTAACTCAGGATATTTTGATTTATCAATCCGAGATCCTAGTGATGAAATCCAACATCGATAAACAAGTTGTTGGTTTTCGATATGGGCTTAGTTCGATAGGGCCTGAAATGAATCGTATAAGTCTGCTTTTTAACTCTGACAACCCTATTGTCTTCGACGCGGCTAGTCGATTTATTGCTAGTGCAAGTTCAATGGAAAGTACTTTTCTGGTGTTAATGATGCAAAGTGAACTTGAAAAAGCAAAAGATGAGCATCAAGAAATGCGCAACAGAATCGCAGGCATCAACCTTGCGTTTGAAGATTTTATAGAGTGGCACCCGGAAATTGAAGAATTTACCAGCCTGACAGCGCCTTATCAGATGGTAAGGGAAGGGTTTTCAACCGATGGCGTATTGCAGCAGATACTGAGTAAACTGGCGAGAGAAGAAAAACAGAAAGTACTTTTGCAACGTGCGAGTGGATTGGCGAACGAGACGGCTTTATTACTTGATAATATTTCGGCAACCGCAGATAGCCTAATTGCTGACAGTCAGAAAGTAGTGAACATGACAATTGCGACCAATCGCAACATACTGTTCAGTTCTAGTGTATTGCTAGTTAGCGTGGTTCTAGGCTTATTCTTGTTTCTCAGAAAGTGGATCAAACGCTCTCTCAAGCGCATCACAAAGCAACTAGCCAAGATCTCAGAGCATGACTTATCAGGAAACGTGGAGGTTCTCGGTCCAACTGAAATCCAGAATATCGCTACAAAGTTGAATATCGTAATTGATTCGACACACGATTCGGTGGCAGTGGTGACTAGAAACTGCGAAACCTTGTATCAAACTGCTGAAATTAGCCACAGTGCAGCCGAAGAGTCGCGAGAGAGTTTAAAGTCCCAAAACAGCGCATTAGATATAATGGTATCGACAGTCACAGAGCTAGAAGCATCAATTTCTGAAATCGCTCAAGTCACTCAAGCGACACTCCAGGATTCTCAGCAAGCTAGCCACTTCTCACGTGTTGGGTTAGAAGCTGTAGAAGGTAATCGAAGTAGACTCGAAATGTTAGCAGCGACCTTAGACAGTAACGAGCAGTCGATGAGTAAACTCGATGGGCGTGTAAAGCAAATCCAAGAAATGGTCGATTTGATCAGTGGGATAGCTGATAACACCAACTTACTGGCATTAAACGCGGCAATTGAAGCGGCACGAGCGGGTGAAATGGGGCGTGGTTTTGCGGTTGTGGCTGACGAAGTACGCAAGTTAGCCAGCGATACTTCCGAGCAAACAACCAATATAAGGGACATGATGGACGAGTTGATACGAGCGTCAGAAAACTCAAGAATTGCGGTCGCTGAGTCGAGACAAGAAATGGTCAATGCCATGCTGTCGGGAGAGGGAGTAAAGTCCTCATTTTTAGATATCGAGCGTGCGATTGGAATGATCGCAGATCGTGTAGAGCAAGTTACGGTGGCGACCAACCAGCAACAACGAGCAACAGAAGAAGTCGGTAAAGCCATTGTTCATGTATCGGATCAAGGCGAGATGACGGATCTGCAGTTGACTTCTATGGTAGAGAGTTCTGAGCAGGTTGCTGATATAGCAGGTCATCAACAAGCCATGCTACATAAATACCAATTAAAAACATCATGTTAACTGGATGCAACTTAGCGGTTTTTATTGATTACGAAATGGCTGTGTTAGTAACCTATCAAGGCGCTGCTCGGAAACATCTTTAAAGATGGGAAGGCCTATTTCTACATGACGGTGCCCTTTTTTTGGCTGCGCAAGGTAACTGGTAAATAGGTAATCCCAGATTGAAAGAAAGAAGCCAAAATTAGAATGGGTCTCGTTAGGAATGACAGAATGGTGAACTCGATGGAAATCGGGCGTGACCACCAGCTTTCGGATAATCCTATCCGCTTGTTTGGGTAAATAGCCATTGCTGTGATTAAACATAGCGCTGCCATTGAGCAATATTTCAAAAATAAGTACAGCTATCGGAGAGACGCCAAGCACCATAATCGCGGAAATCTTTATCCACATCGATAGCCAGATTTCTATCGGGTGAAAACGAGCACCGGTTGTGACGTCTATATCACGGTCAGCGTGATGAACACGGTGTAAGCGCCACAGTAATGGTATTTTGTGAAACATTCGGTGTTGCCAATAAATTAGGCAATCAAGTAGTAGTACAGATAGGACAATATTGACTGAAAGTGGCGAGTCCAACCAATTTAATACGCCAAAGTTGGATTGCGAGGCAAGACTCGCCGCTTCAATAGCAAGTATTGGCATGACAATCGCTAATATTACGGAATTCAATGCGACCAAGCCGAGGTTGCTTGGCCAGCGAAGCCAACGTGAACGCGTGCGTGCTTTTCTAGGAAATAGCCATTCCCATGATGCACACAGAGCAAAAACCGCTAAAAAGAAAGTAAGTCTAAGTATTTCTGCAAATTCCATCTGTACAGTTCTCTTGTGAAGTGAGTCACGTCACGGTTACAATCACGCCATTGTTCACCACAACCTTTATAACGCCGCGAGATAACATGAGAATACACGCCTTTCATCGGTTACTGCAATACCGACAGTCGATAGCGACCAAACCATTTAAGGCAAGAGGCGCTAAGGTCAACCGTTGTACGTATTGTCAGGTCGCAAAACAATATTGTATTTGCGAACATCAGCCTAGCATCGAGTCAAAATTTGCCGCTCTCATTATTCTCTCAGAGAACGAAGTGTGTAAACCGAGCAACACAGGACGTTTGATTTTAGACGTCATCACTGATGGTCATGCCTTTCAGTGGAATCGGACGGAACCTCAATCTGAGCTCATCGACTTAATTAATCATGCAGAGTATCAACCCATTATTGTGTTTCCTGAAGAGTATGTGGATGATAAACAAAGATTGGTGTCTTCAAGCAAGACGTCAGCTTTTAACAACAAAAAGCCATTGTTTATTTTTCTTGATGGTAGCTGGCGTGAGGCAAGAAAAATGTTTAGAAAGTCAGATTATTTAAGTGATTTGCCCGTGTTATCTATTAAACCTGACGCGTTATCT
Source organism: Vibrio gelatinilyticus (assembly GCF_022836845.1). Taxonomy (GTDB): domain Bacteria; phylum Pseudomonadota; class Gammaproteobacteria; order Enterobacterales; family Vibrionaceae; genus Vibrio; species Vibrio gelatinilyticus. Next base: position 285,794 of record NZ_JAJNNZ010000004.1, on the reverse strand, counting down.
AACTACATCATGCGAAAATCGGACAATGATGCCCACCTGGCAACAGTAGAAGTCGCGAGCCTGGTTTTTGGTCAATATGGTGAGCCTGGGACTGAAAAGCTACTTTCATCTTGGTTCGAGGTGTTTAAAGAGACCTATATGATGAGCAAAACTCGTTATTCATCGGATCCAACTCGTCCTGTCTTAACAAGCTTCCTAAATCGTGATAAATCTTTGGACTAGAAACGAGAGATGGCTCTAAGACTAGGCTATTGTGTGTCGACTTATTGACCAGATAGAGACGAATAGCAAATAAATTGGTTATTTGTCACAGTTTGAAGGGGTAGGGATATGGATAATGCCCTAAGATATGTGTTTTTACCTCGAATTGAGGGAATTAGGGAGAGATTTTCATGTTTTACGGCTTTGATGTCGGTGGCACCAAAATTGAGTTTGGCGCATTTAACGAAAAATTGGAACGTGTCGCTACAGAGCGAGTTCCAACACCTGGTGACGACTACCAACTGCTACTTAACACACTTGCTGGGCTCGTGGATAAATATGACGCTGAATTTGGCGTGAAAGGCAAGGTTGGACTGGGCCTACCAGGAATGGAAGATGCCGATCATGGCACGGTATTAACCGTTAATATTGCTTGCGCTAAAGACAAACCGCTGCGAACCGATCTAGAAGCTTTGATTGGTCGTGAGGTTAAGCTCGAGAATGACGCGAACTGCTTTGCTTTATCAGAAGCATGGGATGACGAGCTAAAAGATGAACCTTCGGTCATGGGGCTGATTCTGGGAACGGGCTTTGGTGGCGGTCTTATCTATGAAGGCAAGGTCTTCTCAGGTCGAAATAATGTAGCAGGTGAGCTTGGTCATATGCGCTTACCGATAGACGCATGGTTCTTACTTGGAGAAAAGGCACCATTACTGGATTGTGGCTGTGGAAAAAAAGGCTGTTTAGATAATTATTTATCCGGTCGAGGCTTTGAGTTACTTTACGCACATTACTATGGCGAGAAAAAGAAAGCCATTGATATTATCCAAGCACGCGAGCAAGGTGACGCTAATGCTGTTGAGCATGTTGAACGCTTTATGGAACTATTAGCGATTTGTTTTGCCAATATTTTCACAGGGAACGATCCGCATGTTGTCACGTTAGGTGGTGGCCTTTCTAATTACGATTTAATTTATGAAGAAATGCCAAAACGTGTGCCTAAATATCTGATGTCTGTTGCTAAGTGTCCGAGAATTTTAAAAGCGAAACATGGTGATTCGGGCGGTGTTCGTGGCGCAGCATTCTTGAACATTAAAGACTAAAATGTTAACGACAGTAATTTAAAGGCGACGTAGAGTCGCCTTTTTTCAAATCTGCCTGCACCGAGTATGCCACAGGAATTGGGCAAAACGAGCTTAATGGCACTTGGCATAACTGTGAAAGTAATATCTCGAGTTTGAATCGGCTCTCCGTCTAGATTAATTGGCATAACGTCTTTTGATTGCCAACGAATACTCTTCACCTGATTACGTTTAACAAACTGTCCAGTAAAATGTTCTTCCTGCATTAGCTCGTCGATGACCTGTGGAATATCACTAGGCTCAAACTCTTCCAGTGATACCACCTCAATGAGCCCATCATTGATCAGTGCTCTTGGTGACAGTTGCTGTCCTCCGCCAGCCATACGCCCATTGCAGATGGCACCAATGACAACGCGACTGGCAACCTGCAGCCCATCGTAGAAAGCGTCCCCCTCAAACGGACGAAAATTGATAGCCTGTACTAGGCCAGAAAGCGTATACGCGCCGCCACCAAGAAAGTTTTTAAGAGCGAACGGAGTATTAGCAGTCACTTGCGCCCCAAAACCGGCGGCAGCGATGTTGATAAAATATCGGCTATTGGCTTTGACACAATCTACTGGATGGGCTTGACCATTAAGAGCGAGTTTTAAAGCATCATAAGGAGATTGTGTGGGTATTGAGCAAGCCGTTGCAAAATCATTGGCAGTGCCAAGGGGAAGTATGGCAATATCAATATCTTGTTGGCCAGTTTGCATGATCGCGTCGACGACTTCATTTACCGTGCCGTCACCGCCACCAGCGATGACACGTTGACAGTGCTCCTGAGAAGCTTCAGTGACGAGTCGAGCGATATCTCCAGCTTCCCAGGTAGTCCTCACTTCTAGGTCGAAACCTTCATCTCGAAGGCAATGGACAGCTTGCCTAATGCTTTCTTGCGATGCTTTTTTTCCATTAAGTAACAAACGTGTTTTCATAACGCCCCTTTGAATATAATCCTTGTTGTGGACAGAAGACGCCAAGTCACCCAATTTAATTGCTGAAAGTTTTGCTTGTGGCGGCTCAAAAAGTACGGCCACTCAGTGTCATCGTCGTCAAAAAGTTGATCTTGTGCCAAGCATCCTTTATGGTCTTTCACAACTTATATAGATGACCACAATTCAATGAGCTTAACCACATATAAAATTAATGAAATGTTCGAGACAATACAAGGTGAAGGTGTCTTTACTGGGGTACCCGCAGTCTTCGTAAGGCTTCAGGAGTGCAATGTAGGCTGTGCTTGGTGTGATACACAGCAAACCTGGAGTGCTGATCCAAAAGATGAACGAACATTTGCTGAAGTTATTGCAAAACAAGGTGATGTGCCAACTTGGTGCTTGGCCAGCGCTGACGATGTGGTTGCTCAGTATCAGTTTCTAGGCTTCACCGCTAAACATATCGTTATTACTGGTGGTGAGCCTTGTATGTACGATCTCCGTGATTTATGCGCCGCTTTCGAAAAACTGGGATGTAAATGTCAAATAGAGACCAGTGGTACGTCTCCAGTTCTAGTCTCAGACTCCACCTGGGTGACAGTGTCACCTAAGGTCGCTATGAAAGGAAAGCTAGAGGTTCTAAAAAGCGCGCTTGAGCGAGCCAATGAGATCAAACATCCGGTTGCAACCAGCAAGGATATTGATCAATTAGACGAGCTGATAAACAGTGCAGTTATCCAAGATAGTGTCGTCATTGCATTACAACCCATCAGCCAAAAGGACAGGGCGACGCAACTGTGTATGGAGACCTGTATTGAGCGAAACTGGCGATTGTCAGTGCAAACGCATAAGTATTTGAACATTGCCTAGTAGCATTGAGGAAACGAGCAATGAAAAAAGCTGTAGTTGTATTTAGTGGTGGTCAGGACTCTACCACTTGCTTAGTCAAGGCTCTAAAAGAGTACGACGAAGTTCATGCCATCACATTCGATTATGGGCAAAGACATAAATTAGAAATCGAAGTTGCCAAGAGTCTTGCCAATAAATTGGGTGTGGTTGCACATAAAGTGCTCGATGTCGGTTTGCTGAATGAGTTGGCGATCAGTTCTTTAACTCGTGACGATATTGAAGTTTCTCATGAGCTGCAAGAAAACGGTTTGCCAAATTCTTTTGTGCCAGGTCGAAATATACTGTTCCTCACGCTTTCGGGTATCTATGCCTATCAAATTGGTGCAGATGCAGTTATTACAGGCGTATGCGAAACCGACTTTTCTGGGTATCCTGATTGTCGTGATGAGTTTGTTAAAGCGATGAATAGCGCTTTGGTCAAAGGTATGGATCGTAAGTTGTCTATTGAAACGCCATTAATGTGGTTAGACAAAGCGCAAACATGGGCTTTAGCTGATAAATATGCTGCGCTAGATCTTATCCAAGAAAGCACGCTGACATGTTATAACGGCGTGATTGGTGATGGTTGTGGCGATTGTCCTTCTTGTGAACTAAGAGCGAATGGGCTTGAACAATACCTTGCTAATAAAGACGGTGTGATGGCATCCATTGCGTAGTGTCTTAAACACGAACAGATACAAAAAAAAGAGGCGCAAAGCCTCTTTTTTCTATTTAAGGTAAAGTTTTGCGAGATTTACGGGCTCTAATTCTTTTCCTTCAAGTTGTGCGTTCCAGTTGGTTCCAACGAGCACACCATCTTCATCTAAAGTAAGCAACCAATCTTCTACAAAGATATCTAGAGGGATCTCGAGAACTTCAAAATCACCCCACTCTTCGACATTGTGAGCCTGTGCATCTTCCTTTGAAGACCAAAAAGGCATGACTTCGGTATTTTCGAACTCAGTAGAATCGCAAGAAAGCCAACCTTCCTCATTGCGAAGCCCCCAAACTAATTCAGAGTTCTTTGTCTCTTCGACAAATAACAATAAGTTTTGTTCGATATCCGATGTTAATTTGCTCATAGGTTTCTTCTCTTAGTGAAAAACGTTGCTAGATTAACATGAAACGAAGTGGCACTAAATAAATACTGCTCTATTGCGTACCAAAAAGAAAAAGGCAGCGTTATGCTGCCTTTGTTTAAAAAATAGAACTACTTGCCAATTTTTGTGAAAATAGTCCACTCTTTTTTTACTTCGCCTTTATAGCCAATGACGGTTGCTACCACCTTCCTGTTCATTGCGTGGCTAAACTCATCACTTCCTTTCTCGTCCAACACGGTGTCTCCAAAACCAACGATAGTGACACGGTTTTCTTCAACACCGTTTTTCAATAGTTCACTTCTTACAGCATTTGCGCGGTTCTCTGATAAGATCAAGTTCTTGTCAGCTTGTCCTACCTTACTAGCAAAGCCTTGCAACTCAATACTGGTTTCAGGAAACTCATCTAGAAAACTGGCCATATTAGATATCTGAGTTTTAAAAACAGGATTAATAAAGTAGGAGTTATTGGTGAAAAGAATACGTAGGCCAAGTGTTTGCGCGCTATCAATAAAGTACTCACACCCATCGTTATCGAGCTCTGAACCCTCAGGTGTGGTTGTGCAAAGATCTCTTGCGTTTATAACGCCGTCACTATCATCATCAAGCAAATCAGAAGGCTGCTCTTTTACTGGAGTGTCTATGTACGCATACTGGTCTTCTTCCTTAGTCGTGGCGCTAACCAAAAAGGATGCAACAGAAACGCTAAGTGCAGTTAGTAATAAGATATTTTTCATAATATTAATACTCCACCTTTTCATTCCACTCATCTGGTGTTTCTACCCTCAGTGCTTGCAATAAGTTACCCTGGGCGTTCATTACCCGATATTTGGCAAGTTGCTCGGCATATTTGGCATCCAGATAACCTTTACGCGCTTCAAACAGTTCATTTTCGGTATTGAGAACGTCAAGTAATGTCCGTTTACCTATCTTGTATTGCTTTTGATACGCGACAACGGTGTCTGAGGCTGAATCAACATGATCAGAGAGGAATTCTTTTTGCTGAAGAGTATACTCAAGACCTGTCCAGGATAGTTTTAGCCCTTCCTCTACGAGACGATAAGTTCTGTCTCTATAGTCTTTTGCTTTGTTGAGTTGATATGCAGCTGCGTCTGTACGGTCGGCATCAGAGCCACCGTTGTATAAGTTATAGCGCATTTTGAGCATAGCTCGAGTTTCGTTATCTGTACCTTTGTAACCAGCAGCGTCGTCACGCCACATATGACCTGCATCAATGTAGAAAGTCGGGTAGTTAACACCCTTGGTCTGGTCATATTGGAAGCGAGCGGAATCAACATCTACTTGTGCGACTTTAAGAACAGGATGGCTTTCGACAGCAATGTCGAGTGCATCATCGACCGTTGGCGCAATTGCAACTGCATCTGCCCTTGGGTACTTCAATCCTAATGGGGCTTGACCCACGATTCTCTTAAATTGAGTGTGGGTGTCAAACAGATTGTTTTGTGCGGCGAGAAGATTACCATGAGCTTTGGCGATACGAGCTTCAACCTGCGATAAATCTGCGGTTGAACCGATACCGGAATCTACGCGTTTTTTAATGTCACTGTAGATCTTCTTATGAACCGCTAGGTTGGCTTCTGAAAGCGCCAATAACTCGTAAGACTGGGTTGCTTCAAGGTAGATACGTGTCACCTCTAGTGCGATATCAGAAGCATCTGCGATAAGTTGGAAGCGCACTGATTCTGCTTCGGCAGCGGTTCTATCGATATCGTTCAGTGTTTCGTTACCATCCCATATCAATTGAGTCAAGGTAATGCCAGCTTCCTTTCGCGTTAAGCTACTGTTTCTTTCATTAAGTTCTCTATCGGAGTCAACTCGCTCATAACCAATACCAGCATCTAGATCCAGTTTAGGGCGATAGGCGCCAACCGCCGCGTCTGCGTCAAATCGTTTACTGACGTATTCGTTGTAGGCGGCTTTAATATCAGGGTTTGTTGCCAGTGTATTGGCGACAGCTTGCTCTAGTGTCTGGCTGCTAACAGGCAAACTGAGAGCGACTAACCCGGCAGCGACTGTTAAACGGAATTTGTTCAATGTGATTCTCCTTAATCCTTTAGCAAATGCCGCGGTTCAACCGACGAAACGCGTACTACGAATAGTTTTATGAATCGTAGAAGCCCCCAAGTATAAAAATATTGGGGGAGGGGTAATGAGCTTATACTTTCTATCTAAAATATAGTGATGGGCGCAATAATTTCAAATGAGAAATTTAATTAACTTTGCTCACTTCTGATCAGTACTTGTAAACGCGTATATTTTTTCGAGCATCATTGCTTAAGTATATTATTGAAAGTAATAGATAAATACAGGAGTGTAAACCAAAGAAATCACATTTGTCTCGAAAATAAGACAAATAATCTCTTACTAGTTACTTAATAAAGTAATTAGTAAGAGAGTCGTAGGGACTAGTAAAATAGTTTATAAAACTTTACAAGCGAAGCCTTTTAAATAAAAGCCTTCTGGGTACGCGGTATCGGTTGGGTGATCTGCGGCTTGTTCAAATCGTTCGACAAACTTAACGGAACGGCCAGAATCGAGTGCGGCATCTGCGATGATTTTTTGAAATAGGTTTTGATCCATTAGCCCAGAGCAGGAATAAGTCAACAAGGTTCCCCCCGGCTTAAGAATTTGCATCGCAAGCATGTTGATATCTTTATAGCCTCTGCAAGCACCATTAAGCTGTGCTTTTGATTCCGCAAATTTTGGTGGGTCCATTATGACTACATCGAATTTGGTTTTCTGATCGCGATATTCTCTCAATAGTTTAAAGACATCAGCGTTTAAGAAAACGGCTTTCTTTTTGTCGAACCCATTAAGTTCGGCGTTTTCTCTTGCTATATCTAAGGCTGGTTGAGAGACATCGGCGTTGATCACTCGTTTTGCACCGCCCTTCAGGGCGTAAAGACCAAACGCCCCAGTATAACTAAAGCAGTTTAGTACTTCTTTATTTTCAACGTACTTCATCGCTTGTTGACGGCTGTCTCTTTGGTCTAAATAAAAGCCTGTTTTATGTCCGTTAGTGATATCAACAGAAATTTTGACGCCATTTTCTTCGATTACGACGGGTTCTGTTGGTGCCTCACCATGCAGGACCCCCATACGTTCTTGTAAACCTTCTTTTTTTCGAATCGAGACATCAGAACGCTCATAAATATTTGCATCGGGAAAGCACTCTACTAGTGCAGACACTAAGGTGTCTTTTTGATACTCAGCACCGGCGCTTAATAACTGACAAACGAGGTAATTCTTGTAGCAATCAATGGTAACACCAGGTAAACCGTCTGACTCCGCTGCAATGAGACGATAACCTGTTAATCCATCTCGAGAAATAATCTCCTCTCTTAACATTTGCGCTTGTTTAATTCGTTTCGCAAAGAAGTTCTTGTCAATTTTTTGTTTGGTAAAGGACCAAACGCGGGCACGGATCTGAGAGTTTGGAGAGTAAGCGGCTTTTGCTAGCCATTCACCATTATGAGAAAACACATCGACGGTTTCGCCGAGCTGTGGTTGACCCTCAACCTTGCTAATACCACGCGAAAAAATCCAAGGGTGCTTGCGGCGAAGAGATTTGTCGCGACCTTTGACAAGGTGAATTGCTGGAGTCATGGGATGCCTTTGACGTTAAAGATTAGGAATAAAACGAGCCGTATTCTGTTTGAACTTCCAGATAAATGCAAATCTGAGTGATATTTGGTATCTGTTTAGTGTCAAGATAGCTAAAAGTGTATTTTGAAGAGGATTAAGCCAAGCACATTCATGTCTTGCATATATACTAAAAAGAACATGATTGAGAGAGGGGCTATTAATGACGAAAGTTTGTCAAAGAATGTGTATAAGGGGAATGGTTCAAGGGGTTGGTTTTCGCTATCACACATGTCACGAAGCATTAAAGCTTGGACTCACGGGGTATGCAATGAATCTTAATGACGGTTCTGTTGAAGTCATTGCATGCGGAGAATCGGCTCATATTTTGAAGTTATATGAGTGGCTGAAAACGGGGCCAAGAACGTCCCGTGTAGATACAGTAAGCTTTGAACACACTGATTTAAAAAACTACACGGGCTTCGTTATAAGATGACCCAAATTAGTTAATCGCCGTTTTATAGACACTTGGCAGGTTTAGGCAATCCTGCAAGTTTCGTAGCCTGTTTGGCTGGGCCTTGTTTAAACAGCTTAAATAGGTACTTACTGTTGCCTTTTTCTGGGCCGTGAGCTTTTTCCATTGCTTTTACAAGCATACGTACCGCTGGCGAAGTGTTGAACTCCTCATAGAATTCACGAACAAATAGTACAACTTCTAGGTGAGCTTTGGTCAGGTTGATCCCTTCGTCTTTTGCAAGCAAGGCAATCATTTCTTCGTCCCAATCTTTATGGTTCAACAGGTAGCCTTGAGCATCGGTTTCTATTTGCTTGCCTTTATATTCAAACATAATGGTTTCATTGCGTTGTTAATAACGAGGAAAGAGTAGCTTATAAAGCGCGTGGACTTCAACTGATAGATACGCAAAAAAATACCCGAGCAAATGCTCGGGTATTGGGAAAACGGGGTTAGCGTTTAGTCGTTGTTCATAATACCTAGAAGAGACAGCAGGCTGATAAACAAGTTGTAGATAGAGACATAAAGGCTAATGGTTGCTGAAATATAGTTTGTTTCGCCGCCACGAACAATTTGCTGGGTTGTTAGCAAAATAACACCAGTGGAAAACAGAACAAACATCCCACTCATTGCCATATGAAGCATCGGCATTTGGAGGAAGATGTTTGCAACCATACCAACTAGCAGAACAACGAAACCTGCCATTAGCATGCCACCTAAGAATGATAAATCACGCTTTGTGGTTAGGGCGTATGCAGAAGCGCCAATGAAGGCCAGTGCAGTACCACCGAGAGCCGTAACAACGACGTCACCCATACCAGCACCGAGGTACATGTTTAGGATAGGTCCTATGGTGTAACCCAAGAAACCTGTAAACAAGAACGTAAATACAAGACCCATATTGTTGTTACGGTTCTTCTCTGTTAAGAAAAGTAGGCCGTAAAAACCAACAAGCATAATGATTAAGCCTGGACGTGGTAGGTTCATTGCCATAGACACGCTCGCAACTAGTGCAGACCAAACTAGCGTCATAGAGAGCAGGGCATAAGTGTTACGTAGTACTTTGTTTGTTTGCAGAACACTCTCTTGAGATGCGCTGCGAGAAACCATAGGACCGTTCATAATCTTCCTCGTAGGTGATTCACATATTTTATATGTTTATTTATGGGGTTGTTTGAACCAAAAATCAAGTAGCTAATTATAACCCAATAAATAAAAGCATAATAAAAATAATACATTAAGTGTTAACCAAGTTGTAACACAATATTTCGCTGTTGCGATATTCATGCAGTCAGTCAAAAAAAAGGGTGACACAAATGCCACCCTCCCATTCACTAAATGAATTGTTAGTGATGCAGAATCTGACTTAAGAAGTTGATTGTACGGTCTGATTGAGGATTTTCAAAGAAATCAACTGGGTTGTTTTCCTCGATAATCTCACCAGCATCCATGAAGATCACGCGATCAGCCACTTCTTTTGCAAAGCCCATTTCGTGCGTTACACAAAGCATAGTCATACCTTCATCAGCCAGTTCGACCATAACATCGAGTACTTCCCTAACCATTTCAGGGTCGAGTGCTGAAGTCGGTTCGTCAAAAAGCATGACCTGAGGATTCATGCATAATGAACGAGCGATTGCAACACGCTGTTGTTGTCCACCGGATAATTGACCAGGGTATTTATCTGCTTGATCAGGGATTTTTACTCGCTCTAGATATTTCATCGCTAGAGCCTCTGCCTCTTCTTTAGGCATTTTCTTAACCCAGATAGGTGCAAGAGTGCAGTTTTCCAAAACAGTAAGGTGAGGAAACAGGTTGAAATGTTGGAAACACATACCAACTTCACGGCGAACCGCTTCAATGTTTTTCAAATCCTCAGTCAGTTCATTACCTGTAACGAAGATATGTCCTGCTTGATGCTCTTCTAAGCGGTTGATACAACGGATCATAGTGGATTTACCCGAACCAGAAGGTCCACAAATAACGATTTTCTCGCCTTTTTTAACATCTAAGTTGATGTTCTTAAGTACGTGGAATTCGCCGTACCATTTGTTCATGTCCTTTAGTTGGATCATGTAGTCTTCTTGCTGCGTCATAATACGTCCTCGATTTTTCCTTATCGTTTGTGACCTGTATGGAGCTTGTTTTCTAGCCAAATCGAATATCTCGACATGCCAAAACAGAACACCCAGAACACTAACGCGACAAATACATAACTTTCAGTTGCGAAACCTAACCATTCAGGGTCGGTATTTGCGGCCTGACCAATACCTAATACATCAAACATACCAATGATAAGAACTAGACTGGTATCTTTAAATAGGCCAATGAAAGTGTTAACGATTGATGGGATGGTGATTTTTAATGCCTGAGGCAATATGATTAATCCCATCTTTTTCCAATAGGTTAAACCTAGCGCATCGGCTGCTTCATATTGTCCTTTCGGGATAGCCTGTAAGCCACCACGAACAACCTCTGCCATATAAGCAGCACTAAACATAACCACACCAATCAAAGCACGTAATAATTTATCAGTCTCTGTTCCTTCAGAAAGGAAGAGAGGGAGCATTACTGATGCCATGAATAATACGGTGATAAGTGGTACGCCACGCCAAACTTCGATATACACAGTACAGATACTGCGGATAATTGGCATGTCAGAGCGACGCCCAAGCGCGAGCGCAACGCCAATAGGTAGTGAGACGATGATACCGACCAACGCGATGATTAGGGTAACTAACAGTCCGCCCCATTTGTGGGTATCAACAACTTCTAGACCAAAGATTCCACCGTAGAGCAGTGCTGTTACCAAAAACGGATAGACATTGACAAAGAACAGCCACAGCCATACGCGTTTTGGTGTTTTTTCGTACGCAAGCAAAGCAACTAAAATTGCAAGTGTTGCGTAGAATAAACGCGGGCGCCAAAGTTCACTTTCTGGGTAAAACCCGTACATGAACTGTTCCCAACGAACGCTGATAAATACCCAGCAAGCGCCTTCTCTACTGCAGGCTTCACGTGTTGTGCCAACCCAGTCGGCATCCAATATTGCCCAATTAAATACCGCAGAAAGTAAAGTAAACAGTAAGTAGCCAAGAATAACAGTCACTACAGAGTTAACTGGGCCGTTAAACAAGTTCGATCGTAGCCAACCGACTACGCCAACAGTATTGGCTGGTGGTGGCAAATCGGGTTGAAATTGATGTGTTTTCATATTATCTCTCCACCAATGCGACTTTACGGTTATACAAGTTCATCAATGCAGAAGTAAGCAAGCTGAGAGTGAGGTAAACACCCATAGTCATAGCAATAACTTCAATTGCTTGTCCTACCTGGTTGAGAGTGGTACCAGCAAATACCGACACAAGGTCTGGGTAACCAATGGCCATCGCGAGTGACGAGTTTTTGGTTAAATTAAGGTATTGGCTAGTCAATGGTGGAATGATGATCCTCATAGCTTGAGGGATCACGACTAACTTAAGTGTTTTTGAACGTGGCAAACCAAGTGACATCGCCGCTTCAGTTTGACCGTGGTTAACCGCATTAATACCTGAGCGTACTATCTCGGCGATAAAAGAAGCGGTATAGATACTCAATGCTAATGTCAGTGCCGCGAGTTCAGGAATAATGCTAATTCCGCCCTTAAAGTTGAAACCTTTAAGTACTGGATATTCGGCTGAAATTGGCATGCCCAATACTAGGTAAACAACCATAGGCAATACGACAATTAAGCCCAATCCTATGCGGAAAACTGGCGTTTGTTGTCCCGTCAAACGTTGTTTATTCTTCGCCCAGATGCTGATGACGATTGTGGCAATAATACCGAGTATTAGTGCGCCAACCACAAAGCTACCGCCCTCGTTCAGCACTGGGGCAGGGAAGAATAGTCCGCGAACATTGAGAAAGACGGCTTCACCGATGCTGATACTTTGCCTAGGTGAAGGTAATGCTTGCAATACTGCGAAGTACCAAAAGAAAATCTGGAGCAATAATGGAATATTACGAAAGATTTCAATATAAACGGCAGCGAATCGGCTGACAAGCCAGTTACTTGATAACCGGGCTATTCCCATGACAAAGCCGAGTACTGTAGCAAACACAATGCCTAGTACTGAGACTAAAGCGGTGTTTAAAAGCCCTACAATGAACGTTTTTCCGTAAGTGTGGGTCTCGTCGTACTCTACAAGAGACAATCCAATGCCAAAGCCTGCTTCTTGAGACAAGAAATCAAAGCCTGTAGCAATACCGCGCGAAGAAAGGTTGGTAAGTGCATTGTTAACGATTGTGTAGAAGAAAGCCAATAGCGCGAGAACGGCAATTAACTGAAAGACGACGGAACGGAAAGTAGGGTTGTATAAGATGTTAGTGCTTTTTGCAGGTTTAGCCTGCGCAGCGACTTGATTGTTATTAGGTTTCATACAGCTATAACCTCAAATCCATTTTGAAAAGGGCGGAATTAACCGCCCTTGTGGAGTTCTCAATAGACTATTAACGGATTGGTGGGGCGTACATAAAGCCGCCAGCGTTCCAAAGTGCGTTTACTCCGCGAGAGATTTGAAGAGGTGAACCAGTACCAACAGTACGTTCAAAGCTTTCACCGTAGTTACCAACTTGTTTGATTACCTGGTAACCCCAGTCGTCGCTGATTCCTAGAGCTTTACCTTTTGGTCCGTCAACACCCAAAATACGTTTAACGTTTGGATCTGACGATTTCAGCATTTCGTCAGCATTTGCTGAAGTCACACCGTACTCTTCTGCGTTGATCATTGCGTTTAGTGTCCACTTAGCAACGTTGAACCATTTGTCGTCGTCTTGACGAACTACTGGGCCAAGAGGCTCTTTAGAGATAATCTCTGGCAGTACGACTGCTGATTTTGGATCTTGAAGGTTTAGGCGAAGTGCATAAAGACCAGATTGGTCAGTAGTTAGCACATCACAACGACCAGAGTCGAAGCCTTTAGACGTTTGCGCTGCTGTATCAAATACAACTGGTTTGTAAGACATTCCCTCGTTGCGGAAGTAGTCTGCTAGGTTGAGCTCTGTAGTTGTACCAGACTGTACACAAACAGAAGCGCCATCAAGCTCTTTAGCACTTGTCACACCGATGTCTTTTTTAACCATAAAGCCTTGGCCGTCATAGTAGTTAACACCAACGAAGTTCAAACCCAGTGCAGTATCACGATGAAGCGTCCAAGTTGTGTTACGAGAAAGTACGTCGATTTCACCAGATTGAAGCGCAGTAAAACGCTCTTTAGCTGTTAGAGGTACGTATTTTACTTTAGATTTGTCCCCCAAAACGGCAGCAGCCAATGCTTGGCAATACTCAACATCAATGCCTTCCCATTCGCCCTTTGAGTTAGGGTTAGAGAAACCTGGAAGACCAGTACTTACACCACAAGTCAACGAGCCAGCTTTCATTACTTTGTCTAAAGTACTGTCAGCGGCAAACGCAGAGGTGCTCATTACAGCAGCAGAAGCTGCTACAATTGATGCAATAAGAGTGACTTTCTTTGTCATTATGTATCCTTCCTGTATATTCCGTGTTAATCAGGTCCTGCCTGATACAGTATGCTCATATTGTTGTGTTGCATCTTTAGTTCGATTTTCGATGAACCTTATTGGTGCATTTCTTAACAATCGATTAAAGCGTAGAGAATGAAACGAGAATTCTCAAATTATTAATTTAAATAGTGTTTTGAACTAACGCACACATTTAAACTTTAGTTAGAATGACTAAGTGAAGTGCTTTTGTAAATAGTGCAACCAAGCACCATTTTGATGTGTTAGTGACTATGGTGTTAATAAAAGGTTAATTTAGCTTATTGTGCTGTAAAATTTTTCACCAACAATTAGATCATCTTATAAGTGCTCTAATTTTAGTGGATAATTATTTTGTGACGAATGTCTCGGTGACAATTGCGCACCATTTTGGTGAGTTTGAATGAATAGTTATTTTGTATAGAAAAGGGATCTTATGCGTTACTTTCCTCTGTTTATGGATCTGCTTAATAAGGCAGTATTGGTGGTTGGCGGCGGCGAAGTCGCGTGTCGAAAAGTTGAAAGCCTTGTTCGTGCTGGGGCAAGTGTTACGGTAGTATCACCGCAGGTAGAACCTTATATTGCTGATTTGGTACAACAAGGAAAATGTGAATGGTTACAAAACTTCTATTCTTCTGAGTGCCTCACGTCAAAATATGTGCAAGTTTGGGCAACAACCAATAATCCTGACTTGAATCATCAAGTGCATAACGATGCAAAAAATATGGGTATTATGGTGAATGTTGTCGATGACACACCTTTTTGTGACTTTATAACCCCCTCGATGATTAACCGTGGGCGAATACAAATCGCAATATCCAGCGGTGGCGCGTCGCCAGTCTTGATTCGAGGAATACGTGAAAAAGTAGAGAGCTTATTGCCAATGAATTTGGCAATAATGGCGGATTTTGCATCGAGTAAACGCAATGACATCAAAAATACTTACAAAACCGTAGATGATAGGCGCAAATTCTGGGAATTGTTTTTCAGGCTCCCAACCGTTGTCGATAGCAAAAACAATCATGAACTCGAGAAAGCTTATCAAAAATTAAAAGAAAACAAACATGAGTTTGTTCACGGTTGTACCTGGGTTGAATTTGGAGATGATGTTGAACTGTTATCTCTAAAAGCACTGCGTCTGATGCAAGAGGCGGAAAGAGTTTTCTATCATAAAGATTGTCCATTCGAGTTTATTGACTTGGTGAGGCGAGACGCAGAACGTGAACTTTTCAAGGATATCGCTGATGTCTCTGACACCATTACAACGCTCAAGCAGGAAGGTGCTCGCGTTGTTGTTCTTATACCCCAGCACTTTGGAGAGCATCGACTGGTAGGCGCTTGTGACACTGCGGTGTGCCTTGCCAGTGAAAAGTAAAAAAGGGCCATTTGGCCCTTTTTTTCATCATGCTATTTTTATAGCGATTAGTCGCGGAAGTTGTTGAATTGAAAAGGTTGACCTAATTCATTTTCTTTGACTAGCGCGATGACTGCTTGAAGATCGTCGCGTTTTTTTCCGGTAACGCGTACCTTCTCGCCTTGAATAGATACTTGCGCTTTGATTTTCGCATCTTTTACGGCTTTCACAATTTTCTTCGCAACCGCGGTTTCTACACCTTGTTTGAAGAGAATGTTTTGGTGCCAAAGCTTACCGGTTTGCTCTGCAGTTTGTGAATCCATCGCATTTACGTCAACGCCACGCTTGGTTAAGTTGCCACGCAGGATATCTCGCATCTGTTTTAGTTGAAAATCACTTTCAGAGGAAAGCTTTACAGTTTCATCTTTGAGCGAGAACGACGCTTCGACGTTACGAAAATCGAATCGAGTAGAAAGCTCACGATTAGCATTGTCTACTGCATTTCGCAGCTCAACGGTATCGACTTCAGAAATAATATCAAAAGAGGGCATAGTGATTTCCTATTAATTTGTATTTCGTTGTTTGATAGCACCGGCAAGAATGTCTAGCATCTCGACGGTGTGCTCCCAGCTTAAGCAAGGGTCAGTAATGGATTGGCCATACGTTAGATTGTGAATATCATCCATACTTTGATTGCCTTCTATAATGAAGCTTTCCGCCATAATACCAGCGATACAATGGCTTCCTTCTTTTAATTGGTCAGCAATTTCTTGAGCGACATCGAGCTGCTTGCGATGCTGCTTTTGACAGTTAGCATGGCTGAAATCAACAACTAAACGCGGTGATAATCCAAATGAATCTAATTCATTACAAGCACTCGCAATCGACTGCCTGTCGAAGTTCGTACCAGTATCGCCGCCGCGCAAAATGATATGACCATAAGGGTTGCCACTGGTTCTATAAACAGTCATACGACCATTTTTGTCTGGTGAATAGAAGTAATGTGACGATTGAGCGGCTCTGATGGCATCGATCGCAATTTTTACACTGCCATTCGTACCATTTTTGAAACCTACAGGGCAAGATAAGGCAGAAGCCATTTCACGATGGATCTGAGATTCGGTAGTGCGCGCACCAATCGCTCCCCAAGTAATCAAGTCAGCGATGTACTGCCCAGTGATCATGTCGAGAAACTCTGTCGCCGTCGCCAAACCTAATTTATTGATATCTAGAAGAAGCTTACGAGCTTTATTGAGACCAGTCTCTAGTGCATAGGAGCCATCTAGGTTTGGGTCTGTCACTAAGCCTTTCCAGCCGATAACGGTTCTTGGCTTTTCAAAGTAAGTTCTCATCACAATAAACAGTTCACTTTGATATTCGTGCTGAATAGCGCTGAGTCTTTTTGCGTAATCAAGAGCAGCATCAGTATCATGTACTGAACATGGGCCAACGATTACGAGCAAACGGTTATCTTGACCGCTGAGTATGTTTTCTATTTGACGTCGAGAGTCCGCAATTCTTTCTGCAACATCGTCGGTAATCGGGTGAGCTGAACTCAATTCTGACGGAGTAGGCATCGGTCCTAACGCCTGAGTTCTTAGTTCGTCGGTTTTTAATGGCATACAACAGCCTGCTAATCTATTTCGAAGCGCTAAAGATAACGGAAATAGAACGAGGAATAAACCCAGAATAACTATTTAAATCAATAGAGGCTTGTATTCCTTACAGTGTCTAGGTATTTTCAACACAATAGATTCAAAATGTATTGGAGTAGTAATGAGTTACGATAAGGGATCCGACAGCGCAGGCGTTGAAGAAAAAAGTGGCCAATTGGTCATGGGAGATGTTCTACCTAGCTACAGTAATGAACACAATGGTGAGCATTTGTTTGTTTCTCTCTCGGAACTCATCATGGAAAACGTCTTCTATCACCCATCTCTTGAAAGTGTGCGTGAAGAGTTGGATACAATTGAGGCGAGCTCTATTGATGCTATTCTAGGAGAAAGCTCTGTTACCGAGCATTTTGTTGCAACTCTTGTCACCGTTATTCAGCAAAGTATTCAATCTAATCACAAAGCGATTCGCATTATGCTCAACAGTGCCGACAGCTATGCGATGAAAGCACTACTTGGCGGTAAAGTTGAAGCGAGCGAAATTAACCCATTGATGGGCCTACGTGGTGTATCACGTTTTGCAAGCGAAACTCATGCTCAAGCATTTGCGTTAGAGTGTTCAGTGATAAAATCGTTACGTGAACTTGGCTATAACGTAGAGATTGTCGTTCCTTTTGTGCGAGCTCTCAGTGATGCGGCTAAAATCATCGATAAATTAGCAGAGCACGGACTGCCTAGAGGGTTAAATGGACTGAAAGTACTCTATTCATGCGATGTACCTTCATCTGTGCTGCTCTCAGAACGTTTATTACAGTACTTTGATGGTCTTGCCATTAATGTTGATAATCTGGCGCAATTTACCCTTGGCGTCGATAGACTCAACGAAAGCTTAGAGCACTTATATGACCCTCAAAATGAATCTGTACTATCACTACTCGATGCGGCTATCAGTGCAGCGAACCATGCAAAAAAACCAGTAATTCTTTTATGCGCTAGCCTAAAGGACTATCCACTACTAGAAACACACCTATTAGACAAAGGCACGCTAGAAGTTGTAGTTACAGCGTAACCATGTCGGCAGTATTAAGTGCTTCAACAAGCACTTAATACTCATTTCTTTAACATTTTTTTGACATCCCGCAATGCGTCAGGTTAACTGGTCTAATGAGTTTTATCCTGAGGTTTTGAAAATGTTGTCCCCGATTCAGAAAGCAAATATCTATCTGCGCTTGTTTGGTTTTTTTAAGGTTCCGTTAATTTGGTTGTGTAGCCCTAAGATACGAGTTTTGAACCAAGAACAAGTGGTCATTTCTATGCCGCTAAAACGGCGAACAAAAAATCACCTCAACAGTATGTATTTCGGCGCGCTGTCTGTTGGCGCAGATGTTGCTGGCGGTTTCATGGCTATGAGTAAGGCTCAGCAGCGCGGTGAGAAAGTGTCGTTGGCCTTTAAAGAAGTGGAAGGACGCTTCTTTAAACGTCCTGAGGGCGAGGTGCATTTTGTTTGTAATGATGGCAAACTGATCGACAAAATGCTTGACGAAACACTTTCTACAGGCGAGCGTGTGAACAAACCAGTATCGATAATCGCTTTATGTCCTAGCCTAAATGGTGATGAGCCAATGGCAGAATTTACATTGACTCTGTCACTTAAAAAAATGGCGTAATTTAAGCTTCTATTGAAATGGGGAATCTACTGATATTTGTTCAATATCAACAATCTTTGAACGATTGAGAATGATCTTCCAGCGGTAAAATATCGGTGCGCCCTCGTGATTGTCTTCTTTGACAATAAGGTTGAGGAGATGCCTTTTTTCAAGTGATTCTTTGGTGACTTGTCCGTCTTTTAATTGATACACGCGGTTGCTACTTTTATCCATCAGGCGGGTTAGGGCTCTAAAGTTAATATTGAGTGTTTCACGAGTTTGCTCATAGCCACTAGCGAACAACGAAGTCGTCATTTGAGTTCGGCCATGATAATGAAGAATTTTTTCTTCACGTTGCACGACACGTTTTTTACGAATCGTTTTAACGGCATCTGGCAGCGTTTCAAAGGTTGTGTAATCTAACCATTCTATTTTTCGTCCGACTTCTTTTTTGGTGGTGGGATCTATATAACGACGTCGCCATTTGGGCTTTCCGCGTTGGATCCACCGCCATAAAATGTCTTTTAGGTCGTCTTTGAAAACTTCTCTTAGCGCATAGATCACGGACAGAACCATAATAAATGATGCTGTAATTTCTCCTAGGTAGTCACGTGCTAAGATAACACCACTGGTCACAAATAACATGACTAGACCTGTTGCAGCTCCTTTAATGACACGCTTTGTGTTGCTTCCAAGAGAAGTGGTTTTTTCTTGAAGGACAATAGGGTGTTCTATGAGTCGGCGGAGCAAACGCATTTTATTACTCATTCGCGTGGCGTCTTTACGTACTTTTTCTGAGTTGTAATTGTTGAGTTTTCTGTGAGCTTGTTCTTTCTCAGCTATCGTAATGAGGCGTTCTTTAAGCGTCGTATACTGTTTGTTTCTCGGAAGGTGAGCAACTAATGATAAAAACTGCTGTCCAGTATACCAAGATAAGTAGTTATCTATATTGGCATAGTAGCGCTTGAGATTTTCTTCATATGGTATGGCTCGTCTTAGCCTCTTCAATATATCGAGTGCAAGCTCAATAACTTCATCGACTTCATCAGAAGTGACATCTTCTTTGCCGCTTTGTTTCAAGCTTGAAACGGCATTATCTAATGCAGTGACGTATTGATAAGCGAATAGGCTTAGACTGACTCTGTATTGGGTATTAGACAGTCGCCCACGTTTTGCAAGGCGTGAGTGAACAAGCGGTAGGAATATCTTGTCACTAAAATACACCCTCTTTTGCGTAAGAGAGCTATAGTAAAAGTCATTTTCTGGTAGAATAGTGGGCTCTAAGCCAAGCTCTCCTGGGATAAACAGGTATAGTTCAAGATCCAGTTTTTTTGTCTTAGCCATCGCGTGAGCGACTTTCAATGTGATGGCATCTTGTTTATCGACAGTGATCAAACAATTACTCCGTTGAGTTAATTTTCTTTAAAAGAGAATGTGTTGCAACTCGGTATCGCAAGGATATCAGAGATCCCTTATAATCACCTCAACTATTCATGTAGAGATAATGACAATGATAAATATCGGTCAATTTAACCAGTTAACAGTCCTAAAAGAAGCAGACTTCGGTTGGTTTTTAGACGGAGAAGATTTTGGCTCTGTTCTACTATCCAAAAAGGATGCTCCGGACAATGTATTGGTGGGAGAGAAGACGAGTGCTTTCCTCTATTTTGACTCTGATAATCAAGTAGCGGCCACCACCGTAAAACCAATAGCACAGGTCGGTGAATGGGGCCTTATGAAGGTCGAAGGCGTGAACAGTGTCGGTGCATTCGTAAATTGGGGAATCAAAGAGAAAGATCTACTGATACCTTTTAGTGAGCAAAGAGGGCGTTTGAGTGAAGGTCAAACCGTCTTGGTTTACGTTTATACCGATAAGGCGTCTGGAAGAATTGTTGGTACGACCAAATTCAATAAGTGGTTAGATAATACACCAGCAAACTACACTCGTAATCAGCAAGTTGAATTACTCATCGCTGAACGCAGTGACTTGGGTTATAAGGCCATCATAAATGGTGAGCATTGGGGCATGATTTTTAGCTCTGATGTTTTCGGCAAGCTCTTTGTTGGTAAAACGTTAAAAGGTTACATTAAACAAGTTCGAAGCGACGGTAAAATTGACTTGTCTCTTCAAAAGCTTGGCGTGCAAAAAATGGATGATCTCAGCGAGAAGATCCTTTCGTTGTTAGAGAAAAAAGGAGGGTTCTTGCCAGTTAACGATAAGTCTACCCCGGATGCCATTTTTGCATTATTTAAGACTAGCAAAGGAACATTTAAGAAAACAATTGGTGGATTATATAAGCAAGGTAAGATAATCATTGAGAGTGACGGTATTCGGTTGACCGATTCTGAGTAACCGCTATCCCTGATTTATAAACGAAAAAGAGGCCCAAAACTGATCCTGATTTGGGCCTAGGGGAATGGCTCATAATGAGCCTACGCTAATCAATTACACGTTGATTGCCTGCTGCGAGTAAAAGGGACAACCATTGTGTAAGCTTTCTATTTAGGAGACTACTGATAGTTAGTAAATGTCTGCTAGTAAATCTTTCAACTCTTCAAGTGTAGTACACTATGCTCAAAACGCTAGATGTGACGGGCTTTTCAGAGAATGTAACTTTAGTTAACTGTTCTAGAATAGGTTTTTATCTCGCACAAGTTCACGCGGCAAGCCATTTTTAACCCGATTCCCCACCCACTTACCAAGGCCTATTACGGTATCGTTGTAGCATACAATGATTTCACCTTTACCAGACTCACTTTCAGGTCGAATATCGCGGCCCATAAACCACTCTCTGGCGTCTTCTAACGATACATGAATACAACGACATTCATTGGGCTGTGCTAAGGCCGTAGCAACTTGATGTTGCCAGCGATACCCATTTTTATGTGTTTCCGCAATTTTAATGCCCATGCGAGAGAAGCGTAATTCTCCGAGCATTGGCTCAAGTTCCTGAGGGAATAGCCAAACATCTTTATCTCTTGTCCAGACAGAGCTTTGTGGTGGGAGGTCGATATTCAACGCGCTCTTGAGTGCATTGGTAAGCTCTTGCACCTTCTTGTTACTCAGCTTTTCAAATGGAAATTTGCCCATTCGTTTTTTAACAACTGGTGGTTGAGTTTTACCAAGCTTTTTGATTTTAGCTACAAAGAATCCCTCGCTATCAAAGACCTGAGGGAAAACATGCAAGAATCCTTCGCTTGTCAGGGCGTCTGATGCACCTTCAAAGAGATTATCAAGCGACTCAAAAGTCACACTGTCACCGAAAGTATTCTTAAGGTGCTGGCAAACTTGCTGGTTTTCTTCTTCACTCAAAGTGCAAGTTGAGTAAACGAGTGTTCCTCCGACTTTAAGTGCATGAAAGGCACTTTCGATCAGATCTTTTTGAGTCTCGGCTATCGAGTGAATTGAACTAATACTCCAGTTTTTTAGGGCATCTGCGTCTTTACGCACCGTTCCTTCTCCAGAACAAGGCGCATCTAACAAAATGGCATCGAATCGTTCAGGTAACCAACCTCCGAATACACGAGCATCAAAATTACTCAAAGCGGCATTTCTAACGCCACATCGCTCAATATTGGCATGTAATACTTTTACTCGGCTTGCGGCGTATTCGTTGGCCACAAGCACACCCTGATTGTTCATCAGCGCCGCGATCTGTGTTGTCTTAGAGCCAGGTGCTGCTGCCATGTCGAGAACACTTTCAAATTCAGAGTGTTGTTCGTGAGAAAATAAGGCGCTAGGGGGGATCATAGAACTGGCTTCTTGGATATAAAACAGTCCAGCCATGTGTTCATAGGTATTTCCAAGAGGAACGTTAGATTCATCGGCACTGATCCAAAAGCCCTCTGTACACCAAGGCACGGGCTGAAGTTCCCATTCTTTCTGTTTAGCGAGCTCAACAAAATCGGCAACTGAAATTTTAAGCGTGTTTACTCGAACACTTTTCCTCAATGGCTTTTGACAGGCGTTGACAAAGTCATCCATTGATAGATGTTTGGGCAATATCTGTGCCATCTGCTCGAGAAATTCATCAGGGAGATAAACATGAGAGTGCAATTTGAAGCCTTTTTGATAGAGGTGTCTTTATGGCGGTAATTATACTTAGTTTTTACCGGGATGTATCGTCACGACATTAAAGAAATAACGCTAAAAACGGAGGTATAAAAAAAGCCTACACAATAGTAGGCTATTTCGTTGCTAAGGAGCAGGAATGGCGGTTCGCCACTGCAGCCAACTTGGGTCGGCTTGAGGATGCAAATAAAACGTTTGTCCTTTGGCTGCCACAGGAAGTAGCTCTTTTTGTTCTGGCGTCGCAAACGTAATTCCGCCACGCAAGATGCTATCTACAGTGCCTGTTTTAATATTGGCGCCAGAGAGACCTATTTGAACATCCATACCAGATGCGTTCCAAAACACACTGTTAGAGCGAATTAAGTAAGCGTATTGCGGTTTAATGATAATGGTCGAAATAACACGATCTGCAAATGGCCCTAACTCGACCTCCGTTACTCGGCCAACTTCAATATCCCTAAATAAAACGGGAGTACCAGCCTTCAATGAACCTCGCTTCTCACTTTGTAAAGTGAATTCAACGCCATTTTCTAACTTGGGTTGGTTGTAGAGGTTAAATGATTTGGCTAGTGACCCTTTACCGGGTAGTACCGCGATATAGGGCGTCATTATAGCGTTTAAGTTTTTAACACC
Source organism: Vibrio gelatinilyticus (assembly GCF_022836845.1). Classification (GTDB taxonomy): domain Bacteria; phylum Pseudomonadota; class Gammaproteobacteria; order Enterobacterales; family Vibrionaceae; genus Vibrio; species Vibrio gelatinilyticus. The sequence goes on along the minus strand of NZ_JAJNNZ010000004.1, from coordinate 262,582 downwards.
ATTGAGTCCAATTTCCGGTGAGACTAACCAAAAATACGAACCCTTAGCAGCTATGCGTGATACATATTCAGGTAATACCCTGGCCGTCACCTCTACAAACTGCCTATCGAAGTTAGGAACTGTAAGCGTAACTTCGCCAATTTTAATGCCTTGGTATTTTATCGTCATTCCTTCGACGACTTCCTGTGCAGAAGATGTGGTTTTTAAGGTAATGACTTGACCAAACTTACGAGCTTGATTGTAGTTATCGTATAGCTTCCACTTTTTGCCGATTTTGTTATCGATCCCAGGCAATGAGTCAAAAGCGATGCCGCCATCAATGAGAGTCTTTAATGGTGCAGCAGTCACATTGATCCCAGATAACGAAGCTTCCACTTCAATACCAGAACGGTTCCAAAAAACCGTTTGATTGGTAATTAGATGTTTAAATTCGTTGTCTACCGTTGCGGTGATGTTGACCCCGCCATCGACTAAGCGGTAATGGTCTATGCTGCCAACTTGCATGTTTCGATACAAAAGAGGGCTACCCGCCTGAATAGGGGGGAGCTCATTAGCAAATAGAGTGATTGACTGAGCTCCGCTACGATTATATTTTGCCAATTCAGCAAGCGACTGACTTTTATATAGAGGAAATTCTGTTTGCGTCGTTTTCCGACCTTCTTTAACAAAGCTGATAGAGCCTGTTAAAAGCTGTTTTGCTGGCGGAACGTTTACGCTCAGCCCAGATTTGGTTAGTTCGGCGGTGGCGCTTCCTGTGAGGTAGAATCGATTCTGAGAGCGTATGAGATCTTTGTACTCCGTATTAATTGAAATATCGAAAGCGACACTATCATTATTAAGCTCAACTGAGGTAACACTTCCCACAGCAATTCCTCGATAGAGTATTTGAGCACCTGCTTCAAGTCCGTACGAGTTGTCTGCTGTTAAACGAAGTGAGATAGACTTGGCTTGAACTCTATCCAGTTCGTCTTTTTTTACAGCGACAAACTCGCGAGTGCGTTCACCGTGGCCAGGGATCAGCGTTAGAAAATTGCCCGTCACGAGGTTGGATAAGTTCTCTACTCCGGATAATGAAACCTTCGCTTCTTCGAGTAAAAACAGGGTACCTTGATTAAGCATATCGCTAAATGCGGGCTCGACAGAGGCAGACGCGACAATGGAATCTTTCGTTTCGTTCAGAGTCATATTGGTGATTTGTCCCACCTCGAGCCCACGAAACATTATTGGAGCACCTTTTGCGTTGACTTTACTGTTATCAGGCAAAGTAATTGCAATAGGGATACCTCGACCTGCAGTCTTGAGATCTTTGTAAAGTTTGAATTGCGCGTCTTTATCGACTGGCTCACCACCATCAGGTGAATCAACAGCAATTGAACCTGATAAAATAGCACCAAGACTTTCTAAGCGTATATCAACGCCCTGAAATCCTACATTGGCACCAATACCACTCACGTTCCAGAATCGACTCTTGTTGGTAATGATGTGACTAAAAGAGTCTTGAATGGATGCCTTGATGATGACTTGTTCAGCGCTGTCATCAAGTTTATAGCTATAGACTTCACCAATAGGGATCTTCTTATATACGATTTTAGAACCAACCGAGATCCCCCCTAAATCGTTAGAGTGTAGTGTGACTGTTAACCCCTTTTTTGCTACTAGGTCTGAAGGAACACTGTCGAGTGCCGTGAACTTCGTTTTAGAAGTGTCAGATTCAGAAGCAGGGTGAATGGAAATGTAGTTTCCTGAAACTAAGGCATCAAGGCCGGTGACTCCAGACAAAGAGGCGGATGGTTTAACTAGCCAAAAACGTGTGTCTTCACCTAGCAATTTGGTGGCCTCAGGGTAGATATCAGCGTCTACATAAATGCTCGATAAACTTTTAGATAAGTTAATGTCACGCACCATACCGACTTCTAAGCCCTGATATCGAATAGTGGTACGACCCGCGACCAGACCTTGAGCATCAGAGAAATAGATCTGGACTCTTTGACCAGCATCATGAATGGCTTTGGTTAGAAGCCAACTCGCTAGTATCAAGGTCAGTATCGGCAAAATCCACAGAGGTGACATTTTTAAATCTCTTTTTACCTCAGGATTGTAAGACGATTGTTGAGGGTTCTCTTTACTCATTCAAGACTCTTTCTTTAGTGATGGTTGCTTGGATTTTGGTTGGCTATCCCATAGAAGGCGGGGATCAATGCTTTCTGCGGCTAACATCGTAAGAATAACAACAATGCCAAAGGCTACGGCTCCAAAACCGGGTGTGAAATTCAATATTTGCCCCCTATCAACAAGGGTAAGCATGATGGAAATAACAAATAGGTCTAACATGGACCATTTACCAATCCACTTTATTGCTCGGTAAATCATCATGTCGAAACGATGGTTGTTAACCTTCTTAAACTGAATAATCAACAGTAAGTATATCAAACCTATTACTTTTGCTACAGGAACGACAATACTTGCAACGAAAATGATAACGGCGATCCCATACATCTCACTATTGATTAGAGATGCGACACCCGAAAAGATGGTATCTTCCAAACGTTGCCCATTGGTAAGTAGAATCGATATTGGAATCAGGTTGGCGGGTATGATAGCCACGCAGGCTGCGATAACCAGCGCCCAGGTTTTTTGCACAGAAAATGGCTTTCTGTGGTAAAGGGCATGATGACAACGCAAACAGCGGCTTGATTCTGGCTGTGACAAGTGACAGTTTCGACAGTGGACATCTTTGATCTTAAGATTTAGGTCGTGTTCTATTTGCCATTCTTCCCAATAACGCCGGATACTAATGCGGCTAAGCAGCATGACTGACAATACTTGCAGCAATATCAAGCTGTATAGTGCATTGCCGATATATATGTCTGAGTAGTCTTGTAACTTGAAACAAGAAACAGCGATGCTTACTAGGAACACGTCGAGCATAACCCAGTGTCTCATTGGCCCTAGAATATTGAGAGCGTACCTTAGCGGATGATACCAACGATAACGCAATGACAAGTGTACGATGACAATAGCGCTACACATGACAAAAGGCGTAATCATGGCGCAATAAAAGGTCAAAAAGGCGAGGCCAGGGAATCCTTCGTTATATAATGCTGTTACTCCATCTACTAACGTGCCGGGGATCATCACCCCGACTAAACGAATGCTGATAAAATCAAAATAAAGCGAAGGGAAAAATAAAAGTAACCCTGTCACTGCAATCGCTAAGTTTCCACTAATGGAGTAACTTTCACTACGATATAACTGTGTATTACAACGAGGACAATACGCACTGTGTCCTCGTTTGATCGCTTGAATTTCGACGGGTAACTCACAGCTTTGACAGAGTCTAATGTTTTTAATGCTTGATGGGTGACTTGGATGTGAACTCATTTTGTCGCTTCCCCCAAGAACGCGGGAGAGCTTAACGTCTCACAAGGTGTAAGTTTAGCTCGCAGACTGTATTGATCCATAAAGTGTTTGATATAAGCCTTGTGTATCAACGAGTTCGCCATGTGTTCCCGACTGTATAACTTTACCATCTTCCAACACATAGATTATATCTGCTTGTCTGACTGCAGAGAGTCTATGTGCGACGATGAGCGTTGTTCTACCATTTAGGAATTCCCCAAGTGCTTTATGAAGTGCGGCTTCTGTTGCGGTGTCTAATGCCGAAGTCGCTTCATCTAGTATTACGAATTGTGGATCACTCAATATGAGTCGTGCAATGGCAAGTCGTTGACGTTGCCCACCTGAAAGGCGGATACCATTTCGGCCGATGGGTGTTTCCAACCCATTTGGCAAGTTCAACATCAAGTCGTTTAGCTGAGCTATGTTAAGTGCATTCCATAATTCAGCGTCACTGTGATCAACACCAAGTGTCAAATTATGCCTCAAGCTATCATTAAAAAGTATAGGCTGTTGTAAAACAACAGCAATTTTATCTCGAATTATGTCGAAGCCAATGTCTGAGGTAGCTGCATTATTAAATTTGATTATGCCTGAATCTTGCTGATAGACCCCCATAAGTAACTGGATGAGTGTTGACTTGCCACCCCCACTGGCACCAACCAAGGCCACTTTTTTACCGGCAGGAATGTCGATACTGAGATTGTCGAGGACTTTGTTTTCCTTGTCGTAGGAGAAGTGAATATCAGAAAGAGAAACAGAGACAGCTTCTCCTCTGATAAATGGGTTTACTGTACTATCGAATCGATGCTCCTCTTGAAGCTCTAAAAGAGAATTTACTCGTTGAATAGCCGCTTTAGCGCTGTACCAGGAAAACTGAATACTAAGTAAATCTTGAACGGGGCCAAGCATGAACCAGAGATAACCAAATACAGCAAAGATTTGTCCGATGGTAAGGTCGCTAAAAAGAACCATGATCATTGCAACAGCACGAAACAGCTCGAACCCAATCAAAAACAACAGGAACGACAGCCGGCCAGCAGCTTCCGATTTCCAGGCGTATCGGTCTGCATCAACACGAATGTCATCGGCATAGTGTTTTAATTGTTTGAGGAAATCTCTTTCTCTATTGGCTGCTCTTAGCTGATAGATTCCATCTAACGTTTCCACTAATCGATTTTGAAAACGTTCAAATGCCTGGTTTTCTTGTTTCTTAAGATGTTTGACTTTGGCACCAAGCTTTCGCGAAAAATAGATAACGATGGGGTTAACCATAAGGATAAAGAGTCCTAAGCGGGTATCTAGCCAGAGTAATACAATGGCGGTGCCAACGACGGTGAGCAAACCAATGACAAACCGACTTAAACTTGCACCAATGAACTGATCAATGGTTTCGATGTCGGTGACAAGGTGGGCATTAATACCACCACTGCCGCGAGTTTCGTACTGACTCATACTAATTCGACCGAGCTTATCCAGTAGCTTACAGCGAATTTGATAGGTAATGGTTTTAGAAACCAATGTAAATTGTCGGCTTTGAAGAATGTTTAGAGCTTGGCTTGCTGTCCTCATCAAGATCACTAATATAAGTGTTAATGTGATATAGCCTACGGGAGTGTGCCAAACCTGTGGAATCAGATTGTTGAGGAGTTCTATCCCTTTCGCTGGCTTTTCTAGGAGGACTTCGTCAACCATAAGTGGCATCAATAACGGTATTGGTACGCTGATTACCGTTGCTAACAAGGCGATGAAATTCGCACCAAGTAAACGAGCTTTGTGATTTTTTACTTGTGTTATCAACCAAGAGCGATCAATAGTATTTTCTGTACGAGTCATTTTTGTAAGAATAATTCCCATTTATGTTATTTGCATTGTACGATTATTCTGCAGTTTAGGTCTGAAAAAATTCACGTTGGATAGTAGATGAAACTTGAGCATTACGAACGCCTTACCAAACAGGCGTGTGCATTGATAGAAACTGAAACCGATTTTATTGCTAATCTCTCTAATATTAGTGCACTTTTATTCATGGAGTTGGATCAGTTGAATTGGGCTGGCTTCTACTTAGCCCAAGGCCGAGAATTGGTACTTGGGCCTTTTCAGGGTAATCCTGCTTGTACACGAATCCCATTTGGTAAAGGGGTATGCGGAACCGCTATAGAGACAAATAGCGTACAAAGAGTTCACGATGTACATAAGTTTGAAGGGCATATTGCCTGTGATGCAGCGAGCAATTCAGAAATCGTCATTCCATTTACTGTAGCAGGGAAACTGGTCGGGGTATTGGATATAGACAGTCCTGAAGTAGGGCGTTTTTCAGAAATTGATGAACAAGGCTTAACAAAATTGATGATGTCGGTGGAAAAGCTGCTCAATTCCCACTCAAACGTTGATTAAAATGAGATAAGACAGTGGTTTTTCCAGTGCAGGTCACTATAATACCAAGAATATTTTTCTTAATGCTTCGCGGAAAAAAACCGCATTAACCAGGAACCAACATGGAAAACACTGAGAAGTTAAAGAACAGCAAAGAAATCATTGCATATATTGCTGAATGTTTCCCTAAATGCTTTACTGTAGAAGGTGAAGCGAAACCACTTAAAATTGGTATCTTTCAAGATCTTGCAGAACGTCTAAAAGATGATGAGAAAGTAAGCAAGACACAGCTTCGTGCAGCGTTAAGACAGTACACCTCTTCATGGAGATATTTGCACGGTGTTAAAGCTGATGCTGTGCGCGTTGATCTCGATGGCAACGAGTGCGGTAAATTAGAAGCTGAGCACGTTGAACACGCTCAAGCAACACTTGCAGAAAGCAAAGCTCGCGTACAAGCTCGTCGTAAAGAGCAAGCTCAAAAAGCTCGCGAAGAAAATAAGACGAAACCGAAAGCTAAAAAAGTACAGCCTCGTAAGTCGCAACCAAATACGAAAAAAGCAACAAAAACGGAAAAGCCAGTTGAAACACGCGCTTTGAATGCCGACGAAATCGTTAAAGGCAATCAAGTGAACATCAACATGGGTAAAGGGAACATGGCTGCGACCATTGTTGAAATCAATAAGGAAGATGTGCGTGTAGAACTAGCAAATGGCCTTCAAATGGTCGTTAAAGCGGAGCACCTACGCGCTTAAAGGAGATACTCCTACGCATGAAATGCCGTTCAAAAATCACATTAATTGCTGCTAGCCTCGTGCTAGCAGCAACGTCTGCTCAAGCCCTAGAAGCAAAATATCAACGTTCAGATATTCCAACGTTAGCGCCTGAAGTCCAGCACGAAACCGCCAGTAAAAGAGTAACGTCTCGTTTTACTCGTTCTCACTATAAACACTTCAATTTGGACGATGAGTTTTCTAAAGCGATTTTTACTCGTTACATAGAAATGCTCGATTATAATAGAAATGTGTTTTCTCAAGCAGATATTGATAGCTTTGAAAAATGGTCTGATCAATTAGATGACCAACTTAAAGCTGGCAATAACCAGATTGCTTTCGATGTCTACAATCTCTCAATGAAGAAACGTTACGATCGATTCGCCTACGCGTTATCTTTGCTTGATGAAGAGATTAAGTTTGATGTTGATGAGGAAATTACGCTTGATCGCTCCGAATCTAACTGGGCGAAAGACGAAGCTGAACTTAATGAGTTATGGCGAAAAAGAGTTAAGTACGATGCTCTGAACTTGAAGTTGACCGGTAAAGAGTGGGGCGAAATTCAAGAAGTCTTGGGTAAGCGCTATAACAATGCGATTAAACGTCTTACGCAATCCCACAATGAAGATGCATTTCAAGTATACATGAACGCGTTTGCTCGTGAAGTTGATCCACACACGAGTTATCTTTCTCCACGTTCGGCAGAACAGTTCCAATCTGAGATGAACTTGTCTCTTGAAGGTATTGGCGCAGTGCTTCAGCTAACAGATGATTATACGGTGATTCGATCGTTGGTTGCTGGTGGCCCGGCCTCAAAAAGTAAAAAACTTGGAGAGGGTGATCGAATCGTTGGTGTTGGACAAGACGGTGAAGACGTTGTCGATGTGATTGGTTGGCGTTTAGATGATGTCGTTCAACTCATTAAAGGCCCGAAAGGGACGAAAGTTAAATTGCAAATCTTACCTGAGGGTAAAGATGCAAAAAGCCATATCGTTGAAATAACACGCGACAAAATTCGTTTAGAAGATCGTGCGGTTAAATCTGAGTTGATTGAACTTGATGGTAAGAAAATCGGTGTGTTAGAAGTGCCAAGTTTTTATGTGGGACTTGCTAAAGATACTGACAAGCTGATCACAGAGCTCAAAACTCAAAACGTTGATGGCATAATTGTCGATCTTCGAAATAACGGCGGCGGTGCATTAACTGAAGCGACCGCATTGTCAGGACTTTTCATTAAGAGTGGACCTGTAGTTCAAGTTCGTGATAGTTACGGACGAGTCAATGTTAACAGTGATACCGATGGTAAAATTAGTTACGACGGTCCACTGACAGTTTTGGTGAATCGCTATAGTGCATCGGCATCTGAAATTTTTGCTGCTGCTTTGCAAGACTATGGTCGTGCTATTGTTCTAGGTGAGAATTCGTTTGGTAAAGGTACGGTACAGCAACATCGCTCTTTAAATCATATTTATGATTTGTTCGACAAAGAGCTTGGCTATGTACAATACACGATACAAAAATTCTATAGAATCAACGGCGGAAGCACGCAGAATAAAGGTGTAGTGCCTGATATTACTTTTCCTACCGCGATTGATCCTGCGGAAACGGGTGAGAGCGTAGAAGATAATGCATTGCCATGGGACAGCATCGACAAAGCAAAATATGTTGAGTTACAGCGTAACGACGAGCTTGTGAAGTCATTGACAATGTTACATCAAGATCGAATTGCTAAAGACATGGAATTCGGATTTATTGCTGAGGATATCGCTAAATACCAAGCTGAAAAAGACGATAAGACTCTGACGTTAAATGAAAAGACACGTCAGTCTGAAAGTGATATAGCAGACAAGTTAAAACTTGAGCGTGTCAATTTACGTCAAAAAGCAGCTGGAGAAGCAGCATATGAAACTTTAGATGACATTCCGAAGGACTATGAAGTACCAGATGCTTATTTGGATGAATCTGTCGCTATTATGGTCGATATGTTGAAAGCAAAATCCTCATAAGACTTTTTAGATAAAGAAGTTAAAACGCAAGCTTATTAGCTTGCGTTTTTTTTTGACAGCGATTCCCTTATTTTATTGGATTCAAATACGTACAAAACACATCGACTCAAAAATGTGACATTCATCATATTTTTTCGCTTTTTGTAAGGAACAGTTCTAAGCTTATTAAAAAGAGAGAGGGAGTCCGGCATGAGAGTTATCACTTTAATTTTGTGTTTTATTGCGTTAAACGTTAGCGCGCAGTCTCCTAGAGATAACAACGATTTAACCCAGTTTGACCAACCATTTTTGTTGGGGGATTGGTATCTTATTAATCCAACTCCTGATGAGTCGACCAATTCTTTTTTGGCGATCAAATTGTCTTTGGGCTCTAACTACAGCTTTTCTATAGATATTCAAAAACAAGATTACAGTATAGAGCATTGGGAAGGTTTGTTTGCCGCAAATGAAGACACCATAATTCTGGGTTTAAATAGCGATGAGCCACAAGTTTACAATTATGATGGCAACCACAATATGCTTAACCTGAATGGTGTTGTCTTTACGAAAGCTCTGCCTAATGCGCTAGCGGGCATTTGGTCTTCAGTTATCGTCGAGGGTGATGATAAAAGTGCAGATCGAATCGCAAAAATGGATTTGATACTTCAACCAGACTTTGTTTTTACATTTCGCGTAAGTTCAGATGATGGAGATGAAGCGATTCATAGCGGCGTCTACTACACGGAAGGTGATCACATCGTATTGCTTTATAAAAATGGTGAACACGATGCAACCTATACATTGAAAGAAGACAAGCTCACTATTGATGTAGAAGGCGGGGATATGTATGCGGTACTGAATAGGATCCGCTAACGAATAAGCATAAAAGCACAAAGCCATGGCGTTATTCCATGGCTTTTTTAGTGGATAAAGCCAATATTTGTTACCTATACAGAATTTGTTCTCTGACGATTATGTCTAAATAGGTATATAATTGTTGCTCTTAGGTAAAAATAAAGGACATACCAATGACGGAGTCAACACCAAAAGCCAAGTATCGCAATGATTACCAGGCTCCTTCTCACACTATCTCCGAAGTGTTTCTCACATTTGAACTCAATGAAACTAGAACAAAAGTCACCGCGATTTCAAGAGTTAAACAATCGGGCTCTAGTACAGTTCTTGATCTAGACGGGGACAGTATTGAACTTGCGTCCGTTAGTATCAATGGAGAAAACTGGACTGATTTTGAAGAAACTGCGACTGGTCTGACTCTCGCAAATTTACCTTCTGAGTTTGAGTTGAAAATTGTTAACTATATTTCGCCTGCAACCAATACCGCTCTTGAAGGATTATATCTTTCTGATGGGGCGTACTGTACCCAATGTGAAGCCGAAGGTTTCCGAAGAATTACATATTTCATGGATCGCCCAGATGTATTGGCTGAGTACACAACCGAAATCATTGCAGATAAATCTCAATTTCCGTTTTTGCTTAGTAACGGTAACAAGATCGATGAGCAAGATCTTGAGAATGGCTTCCATAGTGTAACCTGGCATGATCCACACCCTAAACCTGCGTATTTATTTGCTCTTGTAGCTGGGGACTTTGACGTTCTTACCGATAAATATGTCACTCGTTCAGGAAGAGATGTGGCCCTTGAAATATTTGTCGATAAAGGAAACCTGGAGCGAGCTAATCACGCGATGGTGTCCTTAATCAATTCGATGAAATGGGATGAAGAGCGTTTCGGTCTCGAATACGACCTCGATATTTACATGATCGTCGCTGTTGATTTCTTCAATATGGGTGCAATGGAAAATAAAGGGTTGAATGTATTTAACTCTAAGTTTGTTTTAGCGAATGAAAAAACGGCCACTGACACAGATTACTTAGGTATTGAAGCCGTTATTGGCCATGAGTATTTTCATAACTGGACCGGTAATCGTGTTACGTGCCGCGACTGGTTTCAACTTAGCCTGAAAGAAGGGCTAACAGTATTTAGAGATCAAGAGTTTTCGTCTGATCTAGGTTCACGTTCGGTTAATCGAATTAATAATGTTCGTGTGATCCGTGGCCCTCAATTTGCTGAAGATTCCAGCCCGATGTCTCATCCAATTCGTCCAGAAAAAGTTATTGAAATGAATAACTTTTACACACTAACTGTTTATGAAAAGGGCAGTGAAGTGATTCGAATGATGCATACATTATTGGGGGAAGATAAGTTCCAATCCGGCATGCGGTTATATTTCGAGAGACACGATGGAACTGCTGCAACGTGTGAGGATTTTGTTGCAGCAATGGAAGACGCGTCTGCAGTTGACTTAAAACAGTTTCGTCTTTGGTACAGCCAGTCGGGCACCCCAATAGTTTCCGTAACCGATAGTTATGACGAAGAGAGCAAAACTTATACGCTGTCTGTATCTCAGTGCACACCAGTCACCCATGATCAAAGTAATAAGCAGCCATTACACATTCCTTTCGATGTAGAACTGTATGACAAGGAAGGAAATATCATTGAGTTACAATGTAACGGGGAGGTGGTGAGCTCAGTCCTTAATATTACTGAAGCGAAGCAAGAATTTGTGTTTGACAATATTATGGGCAAGCCAACCCCATCAATGCTTAGAGAGTTCTCAGCACCGGTTCGTCTGGAATTTAAGTACAGTGATGAGCAGCTGGCATTTTTGATGATTCATGCAAGAAATGAATTTGCTAAGTGGGATGCAGGCCAGATGTTGCTTGCAAAACACATAAAAACAAACGTCACCAATCTCAAAAATGGCGGAAAAGTCGAACTCCCATCATTAGTTGTCGATGCATTTAGGGGAGTACTTCTAAATGAAAATTGCGATCCTGCATTCACTGCCGAAGCGCTTTCCTTACCAAGCTTTAACGAAGTTTCGGGTTGGTATGATCAGGTTGATGTCGATGCTGTATGTGATGTGTTATTAGGAATAAAAGGAATTCTGGCATCAGAACTAAGAGATGAACTGCTCGCAATATATAACACGACTATCCAGGACAATTACAGCATTGAACATCAGGCTATTGCCAAACGAGCGCTTCGAAATACGTGTTTGCAATACCTAGCTAAGCTCCCCGAGCAACAAAATCTAGTCATGGACCAATATCAATCAGCCAACAATATGACTGATACGATGGCAGCAATGACGGCTGCAAACTCCAGTAGCCTGTCGTGCCGAGAAACAATAATGCAAGACTACAGTGATAAATGGCAACATGATGGGTTAGTCATGGATAAGTGGTTTGCGTTACAAGGTTCAAACCCTGCTGAGGATGCTTTGCAAAACCTTAAAGAATGTATGAATCATCCTGCATTTAGCTTAAAAAATCCTAATCGTACAAGAAGTCTAATTGGCGCATTTTTGAATATGAATCCTCGTAGGTTTCATGACAAGTCTGGGCATGGCTATCAATTTGCGGGAGAGATTTTAAAACAGCTGAACTCGAGCAACCCACAAGTGGCTTCTAGATTGATTGATCCATTATTGAAATTTAAAAAGTACGATGAACAACGTCAACAGTTGATTCGTGTTGAACTTGATAAAATCAAATCAATGGATGATCTGGCCAATGACTTGTTCGAGAAAGTTTCTAAGGCACTAGAATCATAAACCCTTAATAGTAAGGAAACTGTATACCGCATCCGTGGTATACAGTTTTGTTAAAAAATGAAGCAATATAGATTTACTTTAAACATACCATATCACTTATATCAAACTCATTACTCAGGAACCGTGTCAACGGTGGTTGTACATAGTGATGAGGGGTTGAGATTACAACTTCCCGCCGCCAAATTTAGACCGTTTTTAACACAAACCGGTGTTAAAGGTCGCTTCATGCTTATAACTGACCATAACAACAAGTTTATTCGGTTAGAATCACTGTAAAATAATTATTTTTCAGTGTAATAAATAAGAACCTTGCTCACAATATCCAACTTTTCCCTGCGAGATATTGAAAATTTTGTTAACTATTTTTCAATAAAGCTTTTACAATAAAAGCAAGCCTACATTGCTGCGGCAATCCCCTATAAAAACAAAAAATTGTGGAGCGTTTATATGACCACGCGTGAACCAGTAGTTCCGGTTCTTCTTGAGAAAGTTTATCAACTAATAGAGAACAAACTCGATTCTACAACTCAACCTCTAGTGACCAAACTCGCGAAACATTTGTTTAGTAATGTTTCCCCTGACGATTTATTGTCCAGAAACGAATCTGACCTCTATGGTGCTGCTGTCAGTTTATGGCACCATGTCAATGATAAAAAACATGACGAGATTTCTGTTCGCGTCTTTAACCCAACGGTGAGTCGTCACGGTTGGCAATCAACTCACACGATCGTTGAGATCGCAGTTCCTGACAGTCCTTTCTTAGTTGATTCTGTCAAAATGGCATTAAACCGATTAGATCTTACCTGCCATATCATGTTGCATGGTCCAACTCAGTTTGAACGAGACGAGCAGGGTAAAATCATTTCAGTCAATAAAGGCAAAGGAACACTTCAGTCTTTGTTTCATATTGAAGTTGATCGCCTAAGCAGTAAGGCAGAAATGAACAGCTTGAAAGACGAGCTTGTAGATATTTTTGTTGATACAAGTTTGGTTGTCGATGCTTGGGAGCCAATGGCTGAAAAGCTTAAAAATATTACAGATGAACTTGTTGCTAATAAAGAACGTTTTCCTATCGAACAACACCGAGTCGATGACACCATCGCATTTTTACGCTGGTTAGGTGCGCATAACTTTACCTTTATGGGCTACAAAGAATTTGACTTAGTGCGTGAAGAAGGTGACTCAATTTTAACACCAACTAAAGAAGTAGGGTTGGGATTGTTCGCAAATGAACATCGTGTACGTGCAGTAAAACTCTCTGAGTTTTCTGACTCTGCTCGACTTGAAGCGAAGAAGCCATTTTTACTGATCTTAACTAAAGGCAACAGCGCCTGTCGAATTCATCGACCAGCTTACACTGATTATATTGGAATCAAAAAGTTTGATGAAACTGGTAAAGTAATTGGTGAACATCGATTTACAGGTCTTTATACGTCTTCGGTGTATAACCAAAGCGTTTCTACCATTCCTCTCGTTCGCGAAAAAGTGGATCGCATTTTAGATGCAAGTGGCTATCGCACTGGTTCATATTCATTCAAAGCACTTCGAAATATTTTAGAGAACTACCCACGCGATGAGTTGATTCAAGCAAGAGAAGACGAGTTACTTGAAATTGGTATGGGCGTTGTTCAGATGCAAGATCGAGATATGATCCGTCTGTTCGTACGTAAAGATCCTTTTGGTCGATTCTTTAGTTGTATGGTTTACGTTAGCAAAGACCGATACAACACCCAATTACGAAAAGATACACAGCGGATCCTACAGAGCTACTTTGGTTGCGAACAAGAAGTAGAATTTACGACTTATTTTTCGGAGAGTCCCCTAGCTCGAACTCATTATATAGTAAGGGTCGATAACAATAATATGGATGTAGATGTGAAAGCGATCGAGCAAAATTTGATTGAGGTATCGGCATCTTGGGATGATCGTTTATCTGATGCAATTGTTGCTAACTTTGGCGAAAGTAAAGGGTTACCTTTATCTAAAATCTATTCAAGATCCTTCCCGCGCTCTTACAAAGAAGCTATGCTGCCAACTTCAGCTGTCGCTGACATCGAACGATTAGAAGCTCTTGATGAAGATAACAAGTTAGGAATGCTTTTCTATCGTCCGCAAGAAGCTGCGGGCGACTCAAAAGAAGTGAAATTAAAGCTGTACCATCGAGATGAGCCTATCCATTTGTCTGATGTGATGCCTATGTTAGAGAACTTAGGCTTGCGCGTTATTGGAGAATCACCTTATGAGATCATTAAGAGTGACGGAGGCAGTTATTGGATCCTTGATTTTGCAATGCTTCATAAGAGTGAAAAAGTTGTCGATCTTCGTGAAGCTCGAGATCGTTTCCAACAGGCGTTTGCTAGCATTTGGTCTGGTCAGCTAGAAAGTGATGGATTCAACAGACTTGTTTTAGGTGCGGGATTAACAGGACGAGAAGTTTCAATCTTGCGCGCTTATACAAAATATATGCGCCAGGTTGGCTTCCCATTTAGCCAACATTATATTGAAGAGACATTAAGCCATTTCCCTGAAATCGCTAAAGATCTCGTTGAACTCTTTTCTCAGCGCCTTATGCCTTCTTTGAAAGGGAGTAAAAAGGGCCAAGAGCGTGTAATCGCAAAAATTCTGAAGCAGCTCGATAAAGTCGAGAGCCTTGATGATGATCGTATTATTCGACGCTATGTCGATATGATCAGTGCCACTTTGCGTACCAACTACTATCAGAAAGCCAAGAATGGACAGCATAAACCTTGGTTGTCATTAAAACTTCAGCCATCTTTGATTCCAGAAATACCGGCTCCGGTACCGGCTTTTGAGATCTTTGTATATTCCCCAGATATCGAAGGCGTCCATCTACGCGGAGGTAAGGTCGCTCGTGGTGGATTACGTTGGTCTGACAGACAAGAAGATTTCCGTACAGAAATTTTAGGCTTGGTAAAGGCACAACAAGTTAAAAATACGGTCATAGTGCCAGTTGGTGCTAAAGGTGGTTTTGTGTGTAAACGTCAACCATCATTAACGACTCGCGATGAGATTTTTGCCGAAGGCCAACGTTGCTATAAGCAGTTTATTCGCGCACTACTTGATGTATCAGATAACATTATTGAAGGTGAGGTATCTCCACCGAAGAGTGTTGTTCGTCACGACGAAGACGACCCATATTTAGTTGTCGCAGCAGATAAGGGAACTGCAACGTTCTCGGATCTTGCTAACTCTGTTTCTGAAGAATATTCATTCTGGCTAGGTGATGCTTTCGCATCAGGTGGTTCTAATGGTTATGATCATAAAGCAATGGGTATCACCGCTAAAGGTGGGTGGGAATCTGTAAAACGACATTTCCGCGAAATGAACATCGACTGCCAGAACGAAGATTTCACGGCAATAGGTGTGGGCGACATGGCTGGTGATGTGTTTGGTAATGGTATGCTACTTTCTAAACACATCCGCCTACAGGCGGCGTTTAATCATATGCACATCTTCATCGATCCGAATCCAGATTCGGCTAGCACATGGAATGAACGCAAACGTCTATTTGATCTTCCACGATCAAGTTGGGAAGACTATGATCGAACGCTCATCTCTAAGGGTGGGGGGATTTTTGCTAGAAAAGCAAAATCGATCGAACTGACTCCCGAAATTCAGAAGATGTTAGGCACTAAAAAAGCGTCTTTGGCTCCTAATGATCTTATTAAAATGCTTCTTTCTATGAAAGTTGATCTTCTGTGGAATGGAGGAATTGGTACTTACGTTAAATCCAGTAGTGAGACGGATACCGATGTTGGTGACCGCGCTAACGACGTATTGCGTATTAACGGTCAGGATCTGCAGGCAAAAATTGTAGGTGAAGGCGGAAACCTGGGTATGACTCAACTCGGCCGTGTAGAATACGCGTTACATGGTGGGCGAGTGAACACCGATTTTGTCGACAACGTTGGTGGTGTGGATTGCTCTGATAATGAAGTCAACATAAAGATCTTTTTAAACGGCTTAGTTGCCAATGGGGATCTTACTATCAAGCAGCGTAATCTGATACTTGAATCGATGGAAGATGAAGTTGGGGATATCGTTCTTGACGACGCTTATTGTCAGTCAGAGTCTATATCCGTGACTGATTATCAAGGCGTATCGCTAGTGAAAGAGCAGATCCGCTTTGTTCATACTCTTGAAAAGTCTGGTTACCTCGATAGAGCGCTTGAACATATACCTTCTGATGAAGAATTGTTAGAGCGTGAAAAGCAGGGTATTGGATTCACACGTCCTGAGCTGTCTGTATTGGTTGCTTATGGGAAAATGGTTCTGAAAGAGCAGCTGGTCTGTGATGACATTGCGAGTGACAGTTATCACTACCAACAGTTGTTTAATTATTTCCCCACAGAGCTCAGAAATAATCATCCAGATAGCATGCCTTCACATCCATTGAAGGCGGAAATCATCGCAACCGGATTGGCCAACCAGATGGTCAATGAGATGGGATGCAATTTTGTTACACGTTTGCAGGAAGAAACTGGCGCGACCGTTGTGGATATCGCTAATGCGTATTCGGCCTCTCGTGAGATCTATGGTTTTGGTGATATTTTCAAGCAAATTCGTAAGTTGGATAATATTGCAGACAGCAACACTCAATATGAATTGATGTTTATTGTTCGTCGAACCCTACGCCGATTATCTCGTTGGTTATTACGTAACCGACCAGGAAAACAAACGGTGCAAGATTTGGTAAGCCGTTATCGAGACGATGTTATCAAAGTTTCAGATACACTTGACTCTAGTTTGGTTGATATGGAAGTTGCGGAGCATCGATTGCAAGCTCAACAATGGATTGAAAAGGGGGTTAGTAATGAAATCGCTGATTTCGTTTCTAGACTTTCAAGCTTGTTATCTGCTGTTGATATTTCAGAGATTGCTAAAGAAACGGGCCAAGATGTAGAGCAAGCGTCTAAACTCTACTTCCACCTTGGTGATCGTTTGTCATTACACTGGTTCTTGAACCAGATCAACAGCCAAGCAGCTGACAACAATTGGCAAACTCTTGCTCGAGCTGCGTTTAGAGAAGATCTCGATTGGCAACAAAGGCAACTTACTGCCCAGGTTCTCAACTGTGGCTGTAGTGGAGATAGTTTAGACGTTATCCTGTCACTTGATGAATGGATGACGACGAATGAAACCTCTCTTCAAAGGTGGGAGAATATTCTTAATGAGTTCAAAGTGGGTAGTGTTCATGAGTTCGCTAAGTTTTCAGTTGCTTTGAGAGAGTTAGTCTTGCTAAACCTAAATTGCGCGAATAACAGTTAATACAATAAATAAATTCAAAAGCCCTCTCTAAGAGGGCTTTTTGCACCTATTTTGCAAACTGTATAAATATGGACTGTTATTTTGGTTACACCGTAACAAAGTCGTAGGTTTATTGTACTATAAATGAAGTTTTTAAAATTAAATCTAATTCTTGTTTGAATCTTTAACTGAATGCGTTGATAATACCTCCCCGTTTATACGGGTTTTCTTTCGGAGGCACAATGCTTTACCGTCTAGCCAGAACTGGCTTTTTCCAACTTGATGCCGAAAAGGCACATGATCTTGCAATTCAAAACTTCAAGCGCTTTACAGGCACTCCTCTTGATCTTTTCTATCGCCAACAATTACCAGAACGTCCAGTAGAATGTATGGGCATTACCTTCAAAAACCCAGTAGGCCTTGCGGCAGGCTTGGATAAGAACGGTGAGTGTATTGAAGCTTTTGGAGCAATGGGCTTTGGCTTCGTTGAAGTAGGGACTGTTACCCCAAGACCGCAACCAGGCAATGACAAGCCTCGACTGTTTAGATTAGTCGAAGCGGAAGGTATTATTAACCGCATGGGTTTTAATAACCTCGGTGTCGACAATCTTGTTGAAAATGTAAAAAAAGCCAATTATGACGGTGTGATAGGTATTAATATCGGTAAAAATAAAGATACACCGATAGAAAAAGGGACCGAAGACTACATCATTTGTATGGAAAAGGTTTACCAATACGCAGGTTACATCGCGATCAATATTTCTTCGCCAAACACACCAGGTCTTCGTTCACTTCAGTACGGTGAAGCGCTTGATGAGTTGCTAAGCGAATTAAAAGCAAAGCAAGCAGAACTTGCTGAAAAACATAACAAATACGTACCGCTCGCATTAAAGATCGCTCCGGATCTTAGTGATGATGAAATTCAGCAGATTTGCGATTCATTGATCAAAAATAAGATCGATGGTGTGATCGCGACCAATACAACGTTGGATCGTAGTGTTGTCGAAGGTATGAAATATGCGAATGAGGCTGGCGGTCTGAGCGGACGTCCAGTGCAATCTCGCAGTACTGAAGTGGTTCGTACTCTTGCCAAGCACTTAGAAGGTAAGCTACCTATCATCGGTGTTGGTGGTATCGATTCATACGTTTCTGCAAAAGAAAAACTGATGGCTGGTGCGTCATTGGTACAAGTTTACTCAGGTTTTATTTATCAGGGGCCAAAACTTGTCAAGGATATCGTGACAAATCTTTCGTGATTTCATAAAGCAACCTGATGATGAACAGAAAAGGGGGAAATTGTTTTCCCCTTTTTTTTTTTCAATTCGTTTGTAGAATTAAGCTAAATGACCAAATAAGGTAATTAAGCGTTTACCTAAGAGTCTGATTAATAGCCAATTTTAAGAGACGGAACGATGCTTAAACCCAGCGATACATGGATCTGGTATATGAAAGAATCTGATGATTCTCTAATGCTGGACTTGGGCAATGATATGGTTTTCAAGACTAATCTTGCTCGTAAACTCCTGGTTGACTGTGCTTCTGGCCAAAATAGCTTTACTGTTGATGATGCATCAGCCTTTCAGACGTACAGAGAACCTATTTCTTGCCTTAGCCTATCGGAACCACGTCAAGCAGAGCTCACATTGTACTGTGTAGCAGCTAAGCGCTTTCATAAGCCCGTACAGCCGAAGAGTTGGTTCTTTGATTATCAAGGAGAGGGGTATACACCCTCTGAAGGCGAATTAGTTCGCCTAGTCAACCAAAATTCAGCGGGTATCTTTTTAGTTTTAGAAGTTGGAGAGAGCGCCAGCTTATGCGCTTTAGTAGATTTGGACGAATTTGTACTTTCGGGGTCAAAAACAGTTTGTTTTGGGCAGGCCATTAAAGTCATGCACGATAGAATGGCTTGTGCACAGCAGCACATTACCTTAAATCAACCGATAGCGTTGGTAGGGTAATATAACTCTAAGAAAAGCAGTGGTTGTTTATCCCTGGAGTACCGGGACACACTAAAAACCTTTCTCGTATTATTAATCGGCCTAAATGGCCGATTTTTTTTGCGTAAAATTTGCGAATCCTGGCAGCAAATCACATTCATACCTCACATTTTTGACCTTCTCATTTCCTTTTCTGTGCAAAAAACCAACATGTTTCACATCACTAATTGAGAAAAATCTCGATCAGGATGCAAAAAATTAGACAAGAAATAACCCCGAGCTAGGGCAAAATTCAGAGCGACTACCCCTTAAAACTTCCCGTTTTAAGCTAAAATGTTGCAAAATTACATCCAGATATCGGGATTGGTATAGACCAAAATGATAGCGAATAAGTATTCACTATCACTGTGGTGCCTGGTAAATAGTCAGGGTTGGTAAATTTGTTTGCTGGTTGTGGATGAGAAATGAAAACAAGTTTCTTTTTGTATTAATCTTGAACAATCGATGAAATAAAGGTGCTTTTATTGAGGTTTTCTTATCTTGCACCTTAATAGTCAGGTATAATCAAGGCCATTTTTTTACTGTCAAAAGAACGCTATGAACCAATATCTTGCAGTGACTTCAAACGGGTTAGAAAACTTACTTGCACAAGAGCTTGAAGAGCTGGGTATCTCTGAACCAAAACCAGTACAAGCCGGTGTTAAATTTAAAGCGACTCAAGAGCAGATTTATCGAGTTTGCTTATGGAGTAGGTTTGCTTCACGTTTTGTTCAGATCCTTTCTGAATTCACCTGTCAAGACGATATGGATCTCTATCTTGCAGCGTCTGCAATCAACTGGGTTAATCATTTCCATAGTTCACGACGTTTTGTTGTTGACTTTAATGGTACCAATCGCGAAATCCGAAATAGCCAATACGGAGCGATGAAGGTAAAAGATGCGGTTGTCGATTGTTTTACAAAAAAAGACTTACCTCGACCATCAATAAGTAAAGATCTCGCTGAGGTTCGTGTTCATGTTCGTCTGCACAGAGATAAAGCGCTTATCGGACTTGATTTAGTGGGATCAGGCCTTCATCAACGAGGTTATCGTACAGAGGCTGGCCGAGCGCCACTAAGAGAAACGCTAGCTGCTGCTATTATAAGCCGTAGTGGTTGGAAACCAGGTGATAACCTTCTTGATCC
Organism: Vibrio gelatinilyticus; assembly: GCF_022836845.1. GTDB lineage: Bacteria > Pseudomonadota > Gammaproteobacteria > Enterobacterales > Vibrionaceae > Vibrio > Vibrio gelatinilyticus. Next base: position 242,028 of record NZ_JAJNNZ010000004.1, on the reverse strand, counting down.
TATGTGCGGATCAGGTACGTTATTAATTGAAGCTGCGATGAAAGCGGCAAACATGGCCCCTGGCGTTAACCGTTCGAAATGGGCTTTTGAATTTTTAGAAGACTTCGACGCTGAGCTTTGGGCAACGATAAAATCAGAAGCCAAAGTTCAGTCACGTCGCGGTGTCAAAAATACTGACAGTCGATTTTTTGGTGTAGATAACGACCCGCGCGTAATAAAAACGGCAAAAGACAATGCAAGAAGAGCAGGCGTAGAAGACTTAATTACATTTGAGCTAGGCGATGCTAGTCAGATCTCTAAGCCAGAAGGTTTCGAGAATGGAGTTATCGTTTGTAACCCTCCTTATGGTGAACGTTTAGGTACAGAGCCCGGTCTCATTGCACTATATACTGAATTTGGTCACCGCTTGAAAACACAATTTGGAGGCTGTTCAGCGTCTATATTCTCAAGCTCTGATGACTTACTTGCCTGTTTGAGAATGCGTGCTGACAAGCAATTCAAATTGAATAACGGTGCGTTACAATGTCACCAGAAAAACTATTCTATTTCAGATCGTGTGATGACCAAAGGTGATGAGCAAAAATCGGTGCAAGTTGCGCCGGATTTTTCGAATCGACTAAAGAAAAATTTAACAAAAATCGGTAAGTGGGCTCGTAAAGAGAAGTTGGACTGCTATCGTATCTACGATGCCGATTTGCCCGAATATAATGTTGCTATCGACATCTATAAAGATTCCGTCGTTATTCAAGAGTATGCAGCGCCAAAGAGTATTCCTGAAGAGACAGCAAAACGCCGCTTAACTGATATTATCCGAGCGACTATTCAGGTTACCGGTATCGATACAAATAATACTGTTTTAAAAGTAAGGCAAAAGCAGAAAGGAACGAGTCAATACAATAAGCTTGCTAACAAGTCGTCAAAGATGACAGTGTCTGAGTATGGTGTAGAGCTCATTGTTAACCTTCATGATTATCTCGATACTGGTTTGTTCCTAGACCATAAGTTGACCCGAAAGATGCTGGGTCAAATGGCACAAGGCAAAGATTTCCTAAACCTGTTTGCTTACACAGGCACTGCTACAGTGCACGCCGCTTGCGGGGGCGCACGTACTACAACAACAGTCGATATGTCCAATACGTACCTTGATTGGGCAAAAGAGAATATGACTCTTAATGGTCAGGTCGGCCGTCAGCACCAATTTGTTCAGGCTGATTGCTTGCAGTGGCTTGAAAACGCCAAAGGAAGTTACGACCTGATCTTTATTGATCCGCCTACTTTTTCGAATTCGAAGCGTATGGAGCAAACTTTCGATATACAAAGAGATCACGCAAGTTTGATGGATCACCTTAAGCGACTATTGACGGAAAACGGCACGATTGTGTTTTCTAATAATAAACGCAACTTTAAAATGGATTTTGAAGCGTTAGAGCAAATTGGCCTTACAGCAGAAAACATTAGCCATAAAACGCTACCGCTTGATTTTGCACGAAACAAGCAAATTCACAACTGTTGGTTGGTCAAGCACAAATAAAGGGACTTTGTTACATGGAATCGAGCCTAACGCTCTATAGTACGGAAGGGTGCCATCTATGTGAGATGGCACTAGACCTGTTTCAGCAGTTGGGTTTATCCGATGCAGTGAAGGTCGTTGATATCGCCTATGATGATGAGTTATTTTCTCGTTACGGCGTCACTATACCAGTGGCTAAGTTTCGCAACTCAGAAATTAATTGGCCGTTTGGCTCAGAAGAATTACAAGAGTGGTTAAAAGTAAATGGCATTACTTACGATACATAATGGTCAGCTCGCGTTCGGAGATCACCCTCTACTTGATCATTCCGATTTTGCACTCCAAGAAAATGAAAGAGTTTGTTTAGTCGGCCGCAATGGCGCCGGTAAATCAACATTGATGAAAGTGCTTGCGGGCCAAATCCAAATGGACGACGGCAAACTGCAAATTACACAAGACGTCGTCGTTTCTCGATTAGAGCAAGATCCACCTCGAGATCAAGAAGGTACGGTATTTGATTACGTTTCTGAAGGCTTGGCCGATGTTGGTAAACAATTAAAATCTTACCACGATATGCTTGATCTGGTCACTGAGCAGCCAACAGAAGCCAATATTGCAAAGCTCGCTCGAATTCAAGAAAGTTTAGAAGTTTCTGGTGCTTGGCGCTTTGAAGACCGTGTTAATAACATCATGGCGGCATTAAAACTTGATGGTTCTACGTTGCTAACAGAGCTCTCAGGAGGTTGGCAACGCAAAGCAGCTCTGGCAAGGTCTCTTGTTTGTGATCCAGATGTTTTGTTATTAGATGAGCCTACCAACCACCTTGACGTGACAACCATTGAATGGTTAGAGACCTTCCTTAAAGATTTTCGTGGTTCAATTATCTTCATTTCTCACGACCGTGCTTTTATTCGCTCTATGGCTACTCGGATTGTCGATCTAGACAGAGGACAACTCAAGTCTTACCCAGGCAATTATGAAACGTATCTGGTCGAAAAAGAAGAAGCGTTGCGCGTTGAAGAAATGCAAAACGCTGAGTTTGATAAAAAACTGGCACAAGAAGAAGTTTGGATACGTCAAGGTATCAAAGCAAGACGCACTCGTAATGAAGGACGCGTTCGTGCGTTAAAAAAACTGCGTGTAGAACGCAATGAAAGGCGTGAAGTTCAGGGCAAAGTGAATATTAAAATTGATGATGTATCACGCTCTGGTAAAATTGTATTTGAAGCTGAACACTTAAACTATCAGATTGAAGGTAATACTATAGTTGACGATTTCAGCTTTAATATTATGCGCGGTGATCGCATTGCTTTGATTGGGCCAAACGGGTGTGGCAAGAGTACGTTAATCAAGTTATTACTTGATGAGCTAAAACCAACCAATGGTAAATTAAAGTGTGGCACCAAGCTTGAAGTCGCGTATTTTGACCAATATCGCGAGGTGCTGGATCCGGAAAAATCGGTTATTGATAATCTTGCTGATGGTAAACAAGAAGTGATGGTTGGTGGTCGCCAACGTCATGCATTGAGCTATTTACAAGATTTTTTATTCGCACCTAAACGCGCGAGAACGCCAGTTAAGGCGCTTTCTGGTGGTGAGAAAAACCGTTTATTATTGGCTCGTATTTTCTTAAAATCGAACAATTTACTGGTACTTGATGAGCCAACTAACGATTTGGACATCGAAACACTAGAATTACTTGAAGAAATGCTCGCTGAGTACCAAGGTACACTATTATTGGTAAGCCACGATCGCCAATTTGTTGATAATACAGTAACAACGAGTTGGATCTTCGAAGGAAATGGTAATATAGAAGAGTTTGTTGGTGGCTATCACGATGCTCAGCAACAGCGTAAACAAGTTATTGAAAGCCGTGGTGTTGACAAAATAGACAAACAAACGGAAAAAGTGGCAGTTGAACCGCAAAAGAAAGGCTTAAAGGTGAACTCTAAGCCTAAGAAGATGTCGTACAAGCACCAGCGAGAGTTAGAATCTTTACCAGGTCTATTAGAAAAGTTAGAGCAAGAAATCGAAGATCTTCAATCACAAGTTAATGATCCGCAATTCTTCTCTAAAAGCGTGGAGATCACTCAACCTATTTTAGATGAGTTATCTGCTAAAGAGCAGGAGCTCGAAGTTGCTTTCGAACGCTGGGAAGAGCTCGAAGCAATGCAACAGGAAAGTTAGTTTAAAATGAGTCGTATGAAGTTTAATTATTCTTTAATTGCTGCGGGTGTTCTCGCTGCAACATCAAGCCACGCAGCCCTTTATCAGGTTGTAGAGGTCACGCCTTCTTTGAGCGTGGTAGACGTAGATGCCAGTCAAAGTATTTTCACAGAGTATTATGGATCCGCGATTAGTAAGGCTCGCAACACTTCAGTTGAGCAAGGCTGCTTCGGCCAAGCCTGTGCTTCTAGCGCTTCTGCGTTAGCCGGCGATTCAAGAAATGGTTCTGAAGGCCACTCCTATCGCCAGGAAGTACCTTACAATTATGACTCCAGTTTTTTTTACACGGATTGGGGCCGAAATAGAGACTACTGTCGTTCAGAGCTAGGTTATCAGACGTGTGATCCTGCCTGGACTGATAAGATGTGGAAGAGTTTTAGTAGCCTTGGCGGTCTAAAAAAAGAGCGCGATGCCTGGTTAAGCCCAACGTATACCTCTAATGCCGAAGCATTTGTGAATACAGCGCAAATTGCTGCTGGCCAGCCAGTTACTGGATATTCTCCAGATGGTTTTTCTTATCAGAATCAATCAACTAACGTTGTAGTTAACGCGTTAGATGGTGATAAAGCGATAGGTAATACCAGCAGCGGTTATTACACTAACGGTTCTAATTCTGCATTAGTCTATCGTCACCGTGGTTTCTACGGTAATGCAAGTCAACCAACGATTTTAAACCCGTTACCACAGTCAGGTAATGGCAATAGTGAAATTGCAGTAAAAGAAGATAAGATAACAGCAAAAATGGGTCGTACTATGGCCTTTGATTCTATTGAAATCGATGGTAAGACTTACGTTACAGGTAGTGCTTCTGTTGCTCCATTTGACTATGGCGACAGTAATAAAAACTACCGAGGCTCTGTTTCAAATTGCATAAACGATACAAACATTAATGAGAACCCTTCAGCTTACGCTGATTGTCAGAATTTCGCATTTGCCACCAAGGCAGCATTGTGGGATGTAAGCTCAGCTAATGAAGGTACGCCAGTTGAACCGTTCATTGTCTCTAACTGGCAAAACACGTTGGATACTGTGATTGATAAGAAATCGCCTCAGGGGAGCGTTCGTGGTGCAGTCAAGTCAGCTAATCCAAATGTACTTACTGGCGAGCCGGTCCTAGTTGGGTTGAATACCACGCGAGACGGAAGCAACGCCTTCCTTCAGGCGACTGTCTTTACTCGTAATTCTAACGCGATCGATTCTGGCAATGGTTGGAACTCGATAGTTATTGGAGGCTCAACCATTAAAAGTGGAGACGACTTTATCTACAGCAGTTCTGTTGCTACCGATATTAACGAGAACTTGCTTTTAATTGGTGAAGCTAAGCGACGTGGTGACAAACGTGAAAACGGCGCGGCTGCAAACCGTATGTTCTTGGCCCAGGTAGATGCTAACGGAAACGCTTCTGCTCAGTACTTTGATGCGCTTAACGGTAACTCTGGTATCTTCTTTAGAGGTGTTGGCGGTGAAACGGGTGCAATCAACAATTTTAACGAAATTGTCGGTGCTGTAGACGCAGAGCAATCAACCGAGTTCTTTGGTAAAAAGCGTCGTCAACGTGGATTTATCTACCCATACAGTGCAGTTGGCTCTAATACTGAACGTATGGCGATTTTCCAAAACCAACCTTGGCTTCTTGATGACCTAACCAACGACGGTGTTGCAAAGGGTGCTGATGTTAATAACCAATATCGCATTATCGATGCCGCTGATATTAACGACGATGGTATCATTGCTGCGACGGCGCTTAAATGTGAGGGCGGTTACGATACGACTGGGCACAACTCATACTGCGGTAATGGCAGTCAGAAAGAGAAACTTGTCGCGATTAAGTTGATCCCGATCTCAGATCCTGCAGCACGTTCAATTCAGACGCGCGGTTTAGAAGCACCACCGGTTGAACGAAAAGGTGGTAGTCTTGGTTGGATGGCTCTGATTTTTCTTGGCTTTATCGGGTTACGTCGTAACAAGTAGGGCTGATTAATAAAAAAGCGCAGTATTGAAGAACAATACTGCGCTTTTTTACACCTTGTTAAACCGTGAAAAATGCGCAATTATTATTGAGGAGTCATAAAAACTCCACGTAGATTTAACGAACATGCGTTAAGTGATTTTACTGTTTAGAGAGGTTCCACTATGAAGAGACAGAAGCGAGATCGCCTAGAAAGAGCACAATCTCAAGGGTATAAAGCTGGTCTTAATGGAAGGTCAATGGAAGCATGTCCATACCAACAGATGGACGCAAAATCGTATTGGTTGGGTGGTTGGCGTGAAGCAAGAGACGACAAGCAAACAGGACTCTTCAAGTAGTAGGAAAATATAGCGTAAAGGAAAAGGCTCCCAATGGGAGCTTTTTCTTTGTCAAATAAAACACACAAGCACATGCTAGCGCACTATAACTAATAATATCTATTCAAATAATAGCGGCCAATTAAGCCGCTACTAAAATATCAAAGCTTAGAAAGTAGACGTGTCCTTGAATAGGCCTACTTTTAAATCTTTTGCTACGTAAATTTCCTTGCCGTCTACAAGTACGCGTCCGTCAGCGATACCCATAACTAGCTTACGGTTAACCACACGCTTCAGGTGAAGTTCATAAGTCACTTTCTTCGCGGTTGGCAGAACCTGACCAGTGAATTTTAATTCACCAACACCGAGTGCACGACCTTTACCTTCACCACCGATCCAGCCTAGGTAGAAACCAACAAGCTGCCACATAGCGTCAAGACCAAGACAGCCTGGCATTACCGGGTCGCCAATGAAGTGACAATCGAAGAACCATAGATCAGGAGTAATATCGAGTTCTGCTACAACTAGGCCTTTGCCAAAGTCGCCTTCAGTTTCCGACATTTTTGTTACTCGATCCATCATTAACATATTCGGTGCAGGCAGCTGTGGGTAACCAGGGCCAAACAATTCACCACGACTAGAAGCTAATAGATCTTCGCGGTTATAAGATTCACGTCTGTTTTGCATTCTTTATTTACTCCAAATTTTGGTAAGAGCATCTTAGTGAACAGGTGTAAGCTGTACAAGTCCGACCACCACTAGACAAACCAGTTTTTTACTCTTTCTAACAATGTTTCTGGATGTTCGTGTTTTTCAAAGTTTTCAATACGTTCAGCAATTTTATTGAGTACGCTGTTCTCATCTTCGCCACGAAAGGGCTTGTTCATCAATAATGGGATGACTTCATCTACAGTCGTTACTGCCCAAATGTGAAATTCACCATTTTTAATACTATTTACAACATTGTTGTCTAACGCAAGGTGTTGAAGGTTTGTTTTTGGTAGTACTACGCCTTGTTTACCAGTAAAACCTTGGTGACGACAAACCTCGTAAAAACCTTCGATTTTTTCGTTTAACCCACCTACAGCTTGTACTCGTCCAAATTGGTCAACAGCGCCTGTTACCGCAATCTGTTGGTTAATAGGATAGCCAGATAATGCACTAACTAATGAGCAAAGCTCAGCAAGAGAAGCACTATCGCCATCGACTTCGCAGTAAGATTGTTCAAACACGATGGATGCAGAATAGGGTAGCGGCATATCTAGATCTAGCTCAGAGCTAACAAACGCCTGCATTATCATCATGCCTTTGGCATGAATATTACCACCGAGTTCTGCTTTTCTTTCTACATCAGAAATATCGCCATCGCCAAAATGGATGACACACGAAATACGAGCGGGTTCACCATACGATTGAGGATGCCCGGGCATATCGATGACCGTTAGGCCATTGACTTGTCCAACTTGTTCACCCTGAGTTTCAATATGAACTTGCCCTTCGAGAATATCCTCTATGGCTCGTTGTGGTAGATAAGACTCTCTAAATTGCTTATCGGCTCTGGCTTGTTCTATGTTTGATGCAGTTACGGCTTCTCCTGATGCATGATTGTTTGCTGCATTGAGAATCGCTGAATGCCACTGAAGAGAGAGGGGCATATATTGCTTATCTTCGGCTTCACGAGCTCCTACCTGAAACAGCTTAACAAATCCATCTTGTGAAAGAGGTTTTAAGTTCCACTGCTGATTTAGACTATTGATAAAACCGATATAGTCCGCTGCACTGTGTTTAGTTAACTTTAAGTCCATCTCAAATTCAGAATACAGCATGGCACCAGAGCGGAAATCTTCATCAAAATAGTCTAGCTCTGCGGTTTGTTCTCTGTCTCCGACCAAAATTAACTTAAATTCGGACTGAAAAGCTTTGGCATCCACGTTCGCGTGATTGGCTGAAACAGGAAGAGAAGGTATATTTCCTCCTAGCGCCGCCGATTTGAGGTCTGCCCAGCTCTTAGCACTAGCCAATGCTAAGTTAAGTGGGATAATTAGGCAGCTTTTATTTGCCTTAGAGATCAGGCCAGGAGCATAACTGAGTTTTTCTCTGTAAGAGTAGGTATCGTACAACGTGTTGGCGTCGAGTGACTCACTGATTATACTCGGTTTTTTGATGCTCTCTACATATTCATCAACATAATTGGCGATGAGCTGGCGATAGGCTTTATTATCAGATGACTTGATAACTAAAATTGATGCTGAACAGTGATCAGAGAAAAAGTAATTGAGCGTTTTTGTCACTCGTGTTTGTAAATCCATGTATGAGCGGTGATCTAATGTCGCGCCTTGTTCAAACAGAGTTTGAAACTCTTCGTATTGGGGACAAACTAATTGCCAATCAACTTTTTGCATTATACCAACATCTATTTTTAAAATTGGCTGAAGTATACACCGAAAAGGGCGTAAACCGTTACATCAACTTGTTCCTTTTCATTTACGCCTATATCAAGTTTTGATTTCTCATTAGAGAAAGGTCTCATAACATACAGTAAGTTATTGTTGTTTCGTCATTAGTGGGTTACGCTGTCACTGTGGCAAGAGTAGGGATAGGATTCGATGAAATACCAACAATTAGAAAACCTTGAATGTGGTTGGAAATGGCATTATTTGACTAAGAAGTGGCGTGAAGGCACCAACGTTACTCGATACATAGATACCAGTGAAATAGATCATGCGGTTCATAAACTTCGAACAATTGAACACGAACCTACGTTGGTACTAGAGTGGATTGACGAGCACATGTCTTTAGAGCTCGATGTTAAGCTCAAGCAAGCGATTCGAGCTAAACGGAAACGCCACTATAATGCCGAGCAAGTCCATACTAAAAAGAAATCCATTGATTTAGATTACCGAGTTTGGGAAAAGCTTTCTCAACGCGCCGGCGAATTAGGTTGTACTTTATCAGAGGCAATCGAGTACTTAGTGTCAGAAGCGTCTCGAAGTGAAAAAGCGACAAAAAAGGTAAGCAGTATTAAAGAAGATCTCAGTAAACTTCTGTCTTCTGATTAAACTGGAGGTGCAAATGTTATATGTGATACTTGTCGGTGCAGTCGTTGTGTTTTGGCTGGTTGCGATTGATAGACCAATTCTAAGTGTGAAGTTTGTATCTGGAAAACTAGATAAAGTAAAAGGGCATTTATCTCCTTCGTTTAAACACAACTTAAAAGAGATAATTGAGAGGGAAGAGGTAACGGGTACCTTAAAGGTGTACCAGACTCGCAATAACATGAAGCTCAAATTCTCCTCGAGCGTTCCTAAATCATGCCAACAAAAAATTAGAAATATTTTCCCACATCAAAGTATCAAGCCTAAAGGGAAAAAAAGAAAAGGGTAATGATGGCCCACACTCTGTGGGCCACTTTTCTTAAACCAATGCTACCTCTGGTGAAGCTTCAGTCACAACATCTCTTTCATCCCAAATTTTAAGTAGCGTTCTTCTTGATTCGGCATTAAGCATCCGGATCCGTCTGCACGTCCAGTTTTCTGCCACATAGTCTGCGATTTCTAATGAGATGGGATTATTATCAGTAAGATAGGTTTCAAGTGCGATTTCGACTTCTAACAATGAAAGACCGTTAACATCCCATCTTTCAATGCGTGAGTAGCTTTCTTCAAACCAGTCGTGAGGTAGTGTCATAGAAGACTCCTTTTCTATGCGAGAACTAAAAAATTAACTGTATTAAACATATTACTTATACTCAATAGAACACAGAACATGGAATTCTGTAAAGGGAAAACATCAAAACTTACAAAATTAAATACCTAAAATCACAAACTATGCAGCATATAAATATAACCACACCTATTTATATAGCCACATAACCCGACGAGGCTATAAATTACGAGATACTATAAATTGGGCGAATGACGCCATTGTGTTCAAAAATAGTTCCCTTTTTCAGCCCTGTGAAAACTGAAACCTAAGATTGCACAAATGAGCCTAGATTTTATACCGGCAGCACTATATCTTTGCCGGAATTATTTATATTTCATATAGATAAAAAGCGTTTCGGCCACTCAAAGAGTGGTCTTTTTTTTACGTAGTGCAAAGATTTTAAGATACTAATTTGATTAATGGATTCAAAATTACGGTTGGGTCTGCGTTAGGTTTACAGTGACTTTCTGCAAAGAAAATAAACCAACAGTATTTCGTTAAACAGTTGGGTTCTTCAACTGACTTTCTTCACTTGGGAAATTTAATATCTTCACGTGTTCGTTTACTAGGCGGCTATTTTCTTCCGTCGGTTCAATAAGATAAACCACTTTATCGTATTGAAATGTTAGTGACTTTGAGAGCTTGCGAGTTTCTTGCCAACTAAAGATATCGTCCAGTTCCTGATCGGATTCGCGCACTTTTCAGTGCATGTCTTTAGCGAATTTCACTGGCTTGGCAAAACGGCGGTTAAAGTCGGCGATGAAGTAGGGAAGCCATGCATTGGTGTCTTCGATGGTGTTGATGCCTTGTAAGCGCATTTCTTTTACCAGGCGGTGTTGCAGCGTAAAATTTGCTCGTTCTACACGACCTTTAGCCTGAGAGCTGTTGGCGAAGATGAGCTCAATGCCAAGTTCATTCTATACTCGGCCATATTGCGTCCGGCCAACGTGCTTGTGTTTTTCTTGATTAACTCGAAAATCGAGTGTCTATCGCTATAGAACGCGACCGGCTTACCGTGCTCATTCAGGTATTCTGGGCTGCTAACATGTAATCAAAAGCCGATTCGGTTTCACTGAATCTTAAGTTCATCAAGCGACCAGTCGCATCATCGATGAAGACCAGTAGGCAGCACTTGTCGCTGAGACGGAGCGTTTCTTTAGAAACAGTCAGGTTGTGATCCTCAGAGAGTTTTTCCAGGGAAAATGTTGGTGAAAAGTCGAAGTTTTGCTCACGTAGAATCCTTAATACTTCAGATCGAAAACAATCATCATAGCGGCGGTTGCTTGGACGACCACGAACTGCGTGTGCCAAGCTTTGAGCACCATAAGTTGAAAGTTGATTTAGCAAGTGTCTGACATGTCCAGTAGAGATATTTAAAATATCAGCAGCGTCGATTTGTCGTAAACGTTTTTCTCGCACATCTTTTAGGACTTTGAATCGATTAATCTCGTGACCACTCATAGCAATTAACATCAGTTTAGGTCCTCGAAGCTATGCAATGTTAGTTGCTAAAACCAGAAGTTACTATATTGCTCTTACACTCAAGGTGCGTATTATCTATCTTATGTTAAATAAGGTTTTGCGCTACGTTGATTTATGCTGGTTGTTACTCTCTTTCTTTGTCGTATTTCGCTCAATCCGGTCTATTAGCTTATTAATTTAACCATAATCGTTATTTACCATAAAATACCTAATAATCATATTTACTTAATCTGAGATTAAGAAATCCATTATTAGGCTCAAAGTGTGCAATAAGCTAAGTTATAGTTAACAACTACCGTCATTAAATTCGAGATGCCACCTTATGCTCAACAGAGCCAACCAACTTGTCGTGTTTCACTCACTGTGTACTCATGGAAGTTTCAGTGTAGCGGCCAAAAAACTTGGCTGTTCTACATCCCATGTGAGTAAACAACTCAATAAATTGGAAGATGAGCTTGGCCCTCAGCTAGTTCTACGAACCAGTAGACAAATCAAAGTGACTGATGATGGACACACACTTCTTAAACATGCCACTACTATTGTTGAAGCGTTGGAACAAGCCGAGCATGATTTTGAAATGTTATCACAGGAAGTATCTGGAACTGTCCGCATCGCCATTTCTCAATCCTTTGGGACAATGCACATTATCCCTTTGCTTGATAAGCTAAAACTGCAGTTTCCTCTTCTCAATATAGAGGTGTTACTTACCGATTACAAAGTCGATATGGTTAAAGAGAATGTCGATTTATGGATCACTCATTTTGAGCATTTACCCGAAGGTTACATAGCGCAGCGATTAGTCGAGACCAAATTTGTACTTGCTGCCTCACCCTCCTATTTAGCAAATAGTCGCCCCCCTATTAAGCCTGAAGATTTACTCAGTCACAATTGCATTACGTATCGAAATAGGCACAAAGAATACAATTTGTGGTTGTTTAAACAAGGTAAAGAGGAAGTGTCTATACCTGCAAATGGTAATTACAAGGTAGGTCTGGCCGAAGCAGTAAGAGATGCCGTAGTGGCTGATTGGGGTATTGGCTATCTCGCCACCTACCTGATAAGAGATGAGTTTTCTTCTGGCAAACTTATACAATTGTTGCCTGATTGGACGCTGAGTCAACCTATGCCCTTGTTTGTCGTATACCCAAGACGGGAACATCTCCCAAATAAAGTACGAGTCATCGTTGAGCACTTGAGAGACACTTTTTCAGGAATTCCTGTTTGGAATACCAAACTTCGGCGCGCCAACATTAAGCTCTAGGAGCCAATATAATAACCAAATTACAGTTTATGCGAATAGCATGTTTTCCATTTGGAAAACATACCGTGCTAACTTGCTGTTTTAAAAGTATGGGCTTTGTAATCGTCAGTTTTTCTTAACAAAACCACTACACGCATCACTTGTAAGCGAAAGCGACTTGAATACAATACGCGCCTCCTTTAACTAACAACATTCTGTCGACTATGATTTCTCTTTTAGGCATGTGCGTTATTCTTGGCGCCGCATACGCACTTTCAACTAATAGAAAACAAATTCCGTTTAGAACGGTTTCATTAGCTTTACTGCTTCAGGTTTTATTTGCTGTCCTGGTGCTTTACATTCCAGCAGGCAAAGATGCCCTATTTTCCTTTTCATCGCTTATTAGTGGTGTCATTGAATACGGTCAGCAAGGGATACAGTTCCTATTTGGTGATATCGCGACAGGTAGTGTTGGCTTTGTATTTGCTATCAATGTACTCGGTATCATCATTTTCTTTTCCGCACTGATTTCAGCGCTTTATTATCTTGGCGTGATGCCTAAAGTGATCCAGGTGATCGGTGGAACTCTTCAACGATTGCTGGGCACAAAAAAAGCAGAGTCACTGTCAGCAACTGCGAATATTTTTGTTGGTCTAGTTGAGGCCCCTTTGGTTGTTAAGCCATATCTAACAAAAATGGGAGATTCTCAATTCTTTGCTGTTATGACATGTGGTTTGGCTTCCGTAGCCGGTGGAACCCTCGTTGGTTATGCTTCTGTTGGTGTTGATATTAACTACTTAGTCGCAGCCGCCTTTATGTCTGCCCCTGCGGGTTTGCTGATGTCTAAGATCCTCGTTCCACCGTGTGTTGAGGAGTCTGCATCTACTGATCATGAAGATGATATTGTTATCCCAAAAGCCAATAATGTTGTTGAAGCGATTGCTGATGGAGCGTTGTCTGGCGCTCAAATCGCGATTTCAGTGGGTGTTACGCTTCTTGCGTTCGTTGGAATCATTGCGCTTCTAAATGGTCTACTCGGTAATGTCGGCAACGTTATTGGTGTCGAGTTGAGCTTTGAATTGATCCTAGGATACGTTTTTGCGCCTGTTGCCTGGATGATTGGTGTGCCTTGGAATGAGGCTATGACGGCAGGTTCCCTGATTGGAAACAAGATCGTTGTAAACGAGTTCGTAGCGTTTATTCAAATGATGGATGCGCAAGATCAGCTATCGCCCCACTCTCTTGCTATTGTGACTTTTGCGCTTTGTGGTTTCGCAAACATTTCGAGCATGGCCATGCTGATAGGCGGACTTGGAAGCCTTGTACCAGAACGAAAAAAATTCATTTCGACTTACGGTTTTAGAGCGATTGCTGCCGGCGTCCTCGCTAACTTGATGAGTGCATCTATTGTCGGTTTGATACTTTCTCTAGGCTAAATATAAGGCTCTTATTTAGCTTACATGGAAGATAGTGAGTACATGGATGTACGCCCCAAAATGCGATATAGAAGTACTCTTTACTTAAGTACATTCAATCGCACTATTACTCATACACTCCTTTCGCTAACATACCCTAGTTAAGAATAGTTATACTTTAAAACACCATTAATATTCAAAATGAACTGACTAATTCAATCGGTGTAGCTAACTAATTTTTGTTGGTTATCAATATCAGATATAAAAACCACGTTTACCGGTAGAGCGTTAAACTCTATGGTCCATTTTTGGTTATTATTTATTAACACATTGTTAGTAGATGACGGTTGTAATCTGATCCCTTTCACTTTTGGAATGCTAAACGACTTTCCATCGAATTCAGCTCTCACATCAATTTTGTTATCCGATATTGATATGATGCATTGCTCATTAACCTGGCATTCTACTTTTGGTTCCACATTGTGGTTAAAAGTCCGCCAGGTAAACGCTATCACTAATAGCGTTAGCATGGCTAAAATTTGTGCTAAACGCGCTTTTGTTAACCTCTCGGCTGCCATTCTACGTATTCTCCGTGTAACAAACTTCAAAGTTTTGAAATAAATGGTTAAAAACCCAATCACCTGTAAGGTTACTACTCTGTTTTTGATTTGTTAATTGCAGTATCATTGCTTCTTGAAAATGCACCTTTTTTGTTAAAACCTGCAAGAGAAATAACGTATTGATTTAGTCGTTAACTCTAATGTGAGTTTGGGTAGCATTACGACATGTGTCGTGTTGGAAGTAAAGTGTAGTTAATTAGAAATTGGAAGCATGTTAATGAGCCAAGAAAAGCAGCTTGAACAAAACTACAACTATACAGTCGTTCGTCAGTTTACCCTTGTGACCATTCTATGGGGTATTGTTGGCATGGCTGTTGGTGTTTTGATTGCCGCTCAATTAGTTTGGCCACAGCTAAACTTTGATACGCCGTGGTTGACGTACAGTAGATTACGTCCATTGCATACTAATGCGGTAATTTTTGCGTTTGGTACGAGTGCTCTGTTTGCAACATCTTATTATGTTGTACAGCGTACTTGTCAAACCAGACTATTTGGGGGCCCTCTCGTCGCGTTCACGTTCTGGGGATGGCAGGCAATTATTTTAGCAGCAGCAATCACCTTACCTTTGGGTTTCACTTCAGGTAAAGAGTATGCTGAATTAGAATGGCCGATCGATATTGCGATCGCTGTTGTATGGGTGAGTTACGCCGTTGTGTTCTTTGGAACACTAATTAAACGTAACACTTCGCATATTTACGTTGCCAACTGGTTCTTCGGTGCATTTATTATCACCGTTGCCGTTCTTCACATTGTCAATAGTATGGCAATCCCTGTCTCTGCGGGTAAATCGTACTCCGTCTACTCAGGTGCTGTCGATGCGATGGTACAGTGGTGGTATGGACACAACGCTGTAGGTTTCCTACTCACAGCTGGTTTCCTTGGTATGATGTATTACTTTGTACCAAAACAAGCAGAACGCCCGGTATATTCCTATCGTTTGTCAATCGTACACTTTTGGGCACTAGTTTCACTGTATATTTGGGCTGGTCCACACCACCTACATTACACAGCTCTACCTGACTGGACTCAGTCTCTGGGTATGGTAATGTCATTGGTGTTATTCGCTCCTTCTTGGGGTGGTATGATCAACGGTATCATGACCCTGTCTGGTGCGTGGCACAAACTTCGCTATGACCCGATTCTTCGTTTCTTGATTGTATCTCTATCTTTCTATGGTATGTCTACCTTCGAAGGCCCGATGATGTCAATTAAGACGGTTAACGCATTGTCTCACTACACAGACTGGACTATTGGTCACGTTCACTCTGGTGCGTTAGGTTGGGTTGCTATGGTTTCTATTGGTTCGGTTTACCACTTGATCCCTCGCCTATTTAATCAAGAACGTATGTACTCTGTTAGCCTGATCAACGCTCACTTCTGGTTGGCGACAATTGGTACTGTTCTTTATATCGTCGCGATGTGGATTTCTGGTGTGATGCAAGGTCTGATGTGGCGCGCTGTTAATTCAGACGGTACATTGACATACAGCTTTGTTGAGTCAGTACAAGCATCTTACCCGTACTATACCGTTCGTTTCATTGGTGGTTTCATCTTCCTAGCTGGTATGTTCTTAATGGCATACAACGCTTATAAGACAATCACAGCGCCAAAGAATAGCCTCAAAGCTATTTCTCAACCGGCATAAGGGGATTTAAGAATGAGCTCAAATTCGAACAATCGCCACGAAATCGTTGAACGTAATGTTGGCTTACTGGCTATTTTGATTGTTTTCGCAATCAGCTTAGGTGCGTTGGTAGAAATCACGCCACTGATTTTCCAAAAGCAAACGACAGAACCTGTAGAAAACTTACGTGCCTACAGCGCTCTTGAAATGGAAGGTCGTGATATCTACATCCGTGAAGGTTGTAATGTCTGCCACAGTCAGATGATTCGTCCTTTCCGTTCAGAGACTGAGCGTTACGGTCACTACTCTGTTGCTGGTGAACACGTTTGGGAGCACCCATTCTTGTGGGGTTCAAAACGTACAGGTCCTGATCTAGCGCGTGTTGGTGGACGTTATTCTGATGAATGGCATCGTGTACACCTTATCGACCCTCGTGAATTGGTTCCTGAATCAAACATGCCTGGCTTCCCTTGGCTTGAGGAAAATATTCTCGATGGAAAGCTAACGCAGAAAAAACTAGAGATTTTCCGTAATCAATTCGGTGTTCCATACACTGACGAGCAAATCGCGAATGCGTCTAAAGATGTAGAAGGTAAAACAGAGATGGATGCCATCATTGCTTACCTTCAGTCTTTGGGCCACGCGATGAAGTAAGGAGGAATTATGGATATCGGTACGATTCACAGTATTTGGACCATAGTGTTATTCGTTAGCTTCATCGGCGTTGTTTGGTGGGCGTACGGAAAAAACCGTAAAGCTCGCTTCGACGAAGATGCAAATCTAGTATTTGCTGACGAACAAGCACCAACCTCCAAGGAAAAAGGAGTGACTAAGTAATGACTACATTCTGGAGTCTTTGGATTATTGTCATCACTGTCGGTACGCTGGTCGGTTGTGCAGCCATTTTATATTGGTGCATTAGCGACAAAGTGGGCGTAGAAGAAGGTGAGGATATGGGACACGAATACGATGGTATTCGTGAACTCAACAACCCGTTACCAAAATGGTGGAGCTATCTGTTTATCGGCACGTTTATTTTTGCCGCTATTTATTTAACGCTTTACCCTGGCCTAGGTAACTTCAAAGGTGTTCTTGGTTGGCAAAGTTCGGATCAAACCGTTCGTTCTATCGCAGAATCAAAAGCATCGATTGAAGCGTCTCAGCAAAACAAACAACTCGTGCAATATGCAAAAGAGTTAGATGATGCTGATACATACTTCGGCGAAGCTTTCAGAAAGCTTGCTTACAATGATGATGGAAATGGCTTCCGCCCTATTCCTGAAATTGCAGCAGACAATGAAGCACTTAAAGTTGGTCAACGTTTGTATCTACAAAACTGTTCTCAATGTCACGGCTCTGATGCTCGTGGTCAGAAAGGTTTCCCTAACCTAACTGACGATGCATGGCTGTACGGCGGCGAGCCTGAAGCCATCGTCACAACATTGCTGCACGGTCGCGTTGGTCAAATGCCAGCATGGAAAGATGCTTTGGGTGAAGATGGCGTGCGTGAAGTTGTTAGCTACACGCTTAGCCTTTCTGGTCGTAAAGTGAATGCACGTGAGGCGGAAGCGGGTAAATCTCGCTTTGTTGTGTGTGCAGCTTGTCACGGTACAGACGGCAAAGGTAACCCAGCAGTTGGTGCACCAGATCTGACAGACCAAGTTTGGTTGTTCGGCGATTCTCGTGCTGACGTTACTGAAACGGTTATGAATGGCCGTTCTGGTGTCATGCCGGCATGGAAAGACATTTTAGGTGAAGACAAAGTTCAACTTGTTGCCGCTTATGTCTGGAGCCTAAGCAATTCTGAAAAATAAGTAACATTTCAATAACAGCCCCTTGCAAGGGGCTGTCTTTCCTCGATAAATTACATATTCTTAGTCAGTTGTAGAGAACTTTTTTATGGTAAAGCCTTGGTATAAACAATTTTGGCCGTGGTTCCTCATTGCCCTTCCTCTTTCTGTTGTTGTGGGTACGTTGTACACGGTCGCGATTTTTTCGCAAAACTCGGTTAATTTGGTTGCTGAGGATTACTATAAAAAAGGCAAAGGGATTAACATTGATTTGTCGAAAATCACCGTTGCACGTGATCTTGGACTCAATGCCGCTGTCTCATCTCAAGACAATGAAATTGTGATTCGCTTTGTTAAAGGCAGTTTGGTTCATTTCCCTGCGATAACCGCAACGTTTACACATAGAACATTACCGGATAGGGATTTTCAACAGCTTGTGACAGCGGATGCGTCTGGTAACTATCGACTAAACTTAGGTCATGAAGTGCAAGGTCCATGGTTTGTAGAGCTTCAGCCTCATGACGAAGCCTGGCTTGTGCAAGGACGCGTGACTTTCCCATCCACTACAGAAACAATTTTATTAGATTAATACTATGTGTGAATCGTGTTATCACTGCGGTGAAGATGTACCAGTAAACACGGACTTCAACGTTGAAATTCTCGGTGAAATTCGTCAAATGTGCTGCCCTGGTTGTGAAAGTGTGGCACAAACTATCGTAGAGTCGGGTCTTGTCTCTTATTACCAATATCGTACTGCACCTGCAGAAAAAGCAGAACTTGTTCCTGAACAGCTACGTTCACTTATCCATTATGACAACGAAGACGTACAGGCAGAATTTGTTAGAAGCAGCGCTGATTCCAAAGAAGTGACATTGTCACTTGATGGTATTTCTTGTGCGGCATGTGCGTGGCTTATTGAACGAAAGATGTCGAATAAAGACGGGCTGATTTCGATGCGCGTCAATACTACAACAAACCGCGCCTTGATGCGTTGGGATGATAGTAAGGTCAAATTAAGTGATCTACTTTCATCGATCCACGCTCTTGGCTATAAAGCCGCACCCTTTGAAGCAGATAAGCAAGAAGCCAGTTATCACCAGACTATGAAGCAATACCTGTATCGACTTGGTATCGCAGGTCTTGCCACGATGCAAGTGATGATGCTTGCTGTTGCTCTCTACTTGGAAGTCTTTGGAAATCTTGAACCTGAATTTAAAAGCTACTTTCGTTGGGTTAGCTTGATTTTTGCGACACCAGTATTGCTTTACTCAGCACTACCATTTTATATCAATGCATGGAGAAGTCTAAGAGGCAGAACTCTAGGTATGGATGTTCCAGTTTCAATTGCCTTAATTTTTGCTTACATCGCTAGCTTAGTTGCAACAGTTACTGAACAAGGTGAAGTGTTCTTTGAGTCGATTTCCATGTTCACCTTCTTCTTGCTGCTTGGACGGTTCTTGGAAATGAGAGCTCGCCGCAAGGCTGCAGCGGCAAGTGGTAACCTATTAAAGCTAATACCAGCAATTGCAACGAAAGTAGACGGTACTCAGGTCCCTGTTAAAACCCTTAAGCTTGGAGACCGAATCAAGGTATTGCCGGGCGAGCACATACCGGCCGATGGTATGTTACTTTCTGGACGTGTTTATATTGACGAGTCAATGTTAACCGGTGAATCGCTCCCAGTCGTTAAAAAATTATCGGACACCGTATTTGCTGGCACTTTAAATGGTGAAGAGGCGTTTGAACTTGAAGTGGTTTCTAGTAAAGCTGACTCTATGATTTCTAAGATCGTTCGGCTCCAGGACGAAGCTCAGCTAAGTAAACCAAAAATTGCTGAAATTGCTGATATCGTCGCTCGTTACTTTGTTGCTATCATTCTGATTATTGCCGCGGCAACATGGGCTTATTGGCACCAAAGTAAACCCGATGATGCTTTCTGGATCATGCTTTCCGTTCTTGTTGCCACCTGCCCTTGCGCTCTTTCTTTAGCAACACCTACAGCCATAACCTGCTCCAGTTCTCGTATGGGAGGCTTTGGTATACTCTCTCGTCGCGGTCATGTCTTTGAAACTTTGTGCAAAATTAATCACCTAGTAATTGATAAAACGGGTACTTTGACGCACGGTGATATAGAGATAGCCAGTACAGAAACTTACACCAACTATAACGAAACTCAATGCCTTAAAATGGCCGCAGGCCTTGAAGCAAATGCTAACCATCCTATAGCCAAGGCCTTTAGGTCTTATTTTGATCCATCTATGCAAGTATCAGAGGTTCGGAATATTATTGGCTCTGGACTCGAAGGGGTTATTGAAGGAAAGCAAGTCAAAATTGGTAATGCTCGATACGTTTTAGGTAAGTCTGCTCGCCAAAGTAATTGTGTTTATATGGCTATCGACGGAGTGCATGCAGCCAGTTTCTATTATCGTGATCCTATACGAAAAGAAACCGCAGATTTTATTGCGCAAATTAGAGCAGCCAATATCAAAGTGACCCTGCTTACCGGTGACAGTGACATAAATGCCAGCCTTGTCGCCAATGAAGTTGGTATTCAAGACGTTGTTTCGAATGCCTCTCCTGAAGATAAGCTCAATTTCCTTAAAAGCTTAAGTGACAGTGACATAACAATGATGGTCGGTGATGGTATCAATGATGCACCTACCCTAGCCGGGGCACATTTGTCTGTTGCTATGGGGGGTGGCACTGATGTCGCTAAAGCGTCCGCTGATCTCGTATTACTTGGTGACCGTTTAGATAAGTTACTTAAAGCGAGGGAACTTGCAATTAAAACGCGGAAGATCATTCGGGAGAACCTAGCGTGGTCCTTGGGTTACAATGTCTTAATTTTGCCATTGGCTGTTGCAGGACTTGTTGCTCCCTATATTGCAGTTGTTGGTATGTCTGCAAGCTCAATTATTGTAGTATCGAACTCTCTACGTTTGCTCAAAGAGGAAAAGTAATCATATGGAAAGCCTTTATCTCTTAATCCCTATCGCCATTGTGCTTGTCTGTATTGCCGTGGGTATTTTCCTTTGGGCCGTAAAAAACGAGCAATTCGAAGATTTAGAGAGGCAAGGACACAACATCTTGTTCGACGAGGATGTCAACACATCAACCTCTCCTAAAAATGAAAAGGCCGATACACAGTGACCATTGACCTAGTCGGTGCATTTACTATCGGGCTATTAGGCGCAGGTCATTGTATGGGAATGTGTGGTGGTATCGCATCACTATTGACTCTCCCTTCGGCTAAAGCCCAAGCAACGCCACCGGCACTGTTAGTCTCGTTAAATTACAACCTTGGTAGATTAGTTAGCTATAGCCTCATTGGCGCATTGGTCGGTGGCGCTATTGCTTCCATTGTTGCGCTCTCCGAGTTTAACCATGTGTTGGTTGTACTAAGGTTGATTGCGGCACTATTTATGATCCTCCTCGCTTGTTACGTTGGTAAATGGTGGAACGGCCTGCTTATGGTCGAAAAACTGGGAAAAAATGTTTGGCGAGTAGTCTCACCTCTTGGTCAAAAGTGTCTACCTCTAAAAACGCCCGCTCATGCCATTCCTTTTGGTTTCATTTGGGGCTGGCTCCCTTGTGGGTTAGTCTACTCGATACTCACTTGGGCCGCTGTTTCTGGAAGTGCATTAGGTGGCGCATTAACTATGTTATTTTTTGGTTTAGGTACTCTCCCTGCAATGCTTCTAGTTGGAAGTCAGGCTAACAAGTTAAAACAGTTACAAAATTCCCTGATCTTTCGTAACATTGCTGCACTTTCAATACTACTTTTTGGGCTATATACAGGTTATGGTTCGGTAATAATTCTATCATCAAACTAATAGCTGATTGTTTTATCATTGATTTTTTAACTACCCTTTAGAGGTAATGGGTGGTAAAATATTGATGTATATCAAATAGTGAAAGGTTGTTATGATTTCTGAAAAACCTACTACAAAGAGAATCCAATCAGGCGGATGTGCTATCCATTGCCAAGATTGTAGTATTAGTCAGCTTTGTATTCCGTTTACTCTTAATGAGTCGGAACTTGATCAATTAGATCAGATTATCGAACGTAAAAAACCGATCCAAAAAGGACAAGAATTGTTCAAAGCTGGAGACGATCTTAAGTCTCTGTACGCTATTCGATCTGGGACGATCAAGAGCTATACCATTACCGAACAAGGTGACGAACAGATCACAGCTTTTCACCTAGCGGGTGATCTTGTTGGCTTTGACGCAATTACTGATGATAGCCACCCGAGTTTTGCTCAAGCGCTCGAAACCTCTATGGTATGCGAAATACCTTATGAGATTCTCGATGACCTTTCAGGAAAGATGCCTAAACTTCGTCAACAAATCATGCGTTTGATGTCAAATGAGATTAAAGGTGACCAGGAAATGATTCTTTTGCTATCTAAAAAGAACGCAGAGGAAAGACTGGCGGCATTTTTATATAACCTTTCCACACGGTTCTCACAACGTGGCTTTAGTCCGAGAGAATTTCGCCTGACAATGACCCGTGGCGATATCGGTAACTACCTGGGCTTGACCGTTGAAACAATCAGTCGTTTGCTAGGCCGTTTCCAAAAATCTGAGATCTTAGGTGTTAAAGGCAAGTACATAACAATCATCGATCACGATGCTCTTATGGATTTAGCTGGTGTGTCTCGCGATTAACCTGTCACCATAAAGTGGCTCGTTTAATGAGCCACTTCAAACTCCTCCCCTCGAACTTCCCATTTTTCTAATCATATTCATAAAACTGCGCTAAAGTAGAAATAAGGTAACAGCCCGTTAGGTAGGGAGTTTTTATGAGTATTTACAGCAAGATCCTCGTCGTTGCCAACTTGAACAGCGATGAACAGCCAGCACTTGCACGAGCTGTTCAACTTGCGAAAAAAAGTGTATCGAAAAGTCATATTACGTTTTTCTTATCTATTTATGATTTCTCTTACGATATGACCTCTATGCTATCGCATGATGAACGTGATGCGATGCGCAAAGGCGTTATTTCACAGCGCGAAGAGTGGATGCGCAGTATCGCACAGCCCTTTATTGACGATAGCTTTGAATTTGATGTGAAAGTCGTGTGGCACAATCGACCCTATGCTGCGATCGTCGAAGAAGTATTCGGTGGCAGCCACGATATTGTTATCAAGGGAACCAGAAAGCATGACATTCTAGAGTCGGTCATATTTACTCCAACCGATTGGCACCTTCTTCGAAAGTGTCCGGTTCCTGTTTTGTTGGTTAAAAACTCAGATTGGCCAAAAAATGCCAATATTGTGGCATCTGTACATGTTGGATCTGAAAACCCTACCCATATAGATCTTAATGATTGTATGGTAAGACAACTAGATAGTCTGACCGACCGTTTAGGAGCAACGGGTTACCTAGTCAACGCTTATCCAGTGACGCCCGCCAATATCACAATTGAATTGCCTGAGTTTGATCCTGCCACCTATACTGATGCGGTTAGGGGCCATCATCTAACCGCAATGAAAGCGCTCAGACAGAAGCATGGTTATGATGAAGAGCATACTATTGTTGAGCAAGGTCTACCCGAAGACATTATCCCTGAGATCGCCAGTAAACTTGATGTGGCAATGGTTATCTTGGGCACAACCGGACGTACGGGACTCTCTGCTGTGTTCATAGGTAATACTGCTGAAAATGTCATCGATAAAATTAATTGTGATGTTCTCGCTCTTAAACCTCAGGGTTACATTAGCCCATTAGATCCAGAAAATAACTAAGCCAACCGACTCTACCCAATAGCTCCGCATTTCGCGGAGCTAACTTATTGAAAACATCACACGACTTAATTTTATCTAGCATCTTGGCGATTTATACGTATCATACGCAATTCATTTTGATTCGATGCACGAGATAGAGCTAAGCTACGATGACTGAGCAAACTCAAGAGCGCACTAAGGCGCAACAATATAACTTCAACAAGCTACAAAAACGTATCCGTCGTAATACCGGACAAGCGATTGCTGACTTCAATATGATTGAAGACGGCGATAAAATCATGGTTTGTTTATCCGGTGGTAAAGACAGCTTTACGATGTTGGACATATTGATGAGTCTGCAAAAAAGTGCTCCTGTCTCATTTCAACTTGTAGCGGTTAACCTAGACCAAAAACAACCTGGTTTTCCCGAACATATTCTACCAGAGTACCTTAAAAGCCTTGGCGTTGAGTACACCATCATCGAAGAAGATACTTACTCTATTGTTCAGGACAAGATACCAGAAGGCAAAACAACCTGTTCCCTTTGTTCTCGACTTCGTCGCGGTATTCTATATCGTCATGCTAAAGAAATTGGTGCCACTAAGATTGCATTGGGCCACCACCGTGATGACATCATTGAAACTTTGTTCTTAAACATGTTCCACGGTGGTAAGCTCAAAGCAATGCCACCAAAACTGGTTTCAGATAACGGGGAGCATGTTGTAATTCGTCCGTTGGCCTATTGTCGAGAAAAAGACATCATTAAATATGCCGATATGAAAGAGTATCCAATTATTCCTTGTAACCTTTGCGGTTCTCAGCCTAACCTACAAAGACAAAACATTAAGCAAATGCTCAACACTTGGGATAAGCAATTTCCAGGTCGTATCGAATCAATGTTTCGTGCAATGCAGAATGTGGTACCGAGTCACCTTGCTGACTACGAATTGTTTGATTTCAAATCAATCGATAAAGACTCCGGTGTTATTAATGGCGGAGATATCGGCTTTGATAAAGAAGAGTTTGACTCTCAGCCATCGGCAGAGACTGTGATGGAGTTTGACCCAAGCTTGAAACTCGACGTTGCGAATGTCGAATAAACAGCAATTTTTAGAAAAGGGGCTTTAAGCCCCTTTTTTTATTCTGCCGGTATGTACGGTAGTACTCTAGAAGTCTTCCTAGGAAGCGTCATTGAGCCCCCCTCACCGATTTCGCTAAGCAGTACCTGTGCTTTACCGCCATAAATATCAATTACTTTTCCATTTGATAAATTGATCGAACCTTCTTTTAGCCCATCGAACTCCAATGTAAGTCCTTCAACCGTTGGAGTAAACCAAGAGGCAAACATGCCCCCTAGATCCTCAAGCATAACCTGCATTTGAGGAAGTAAGCGTTCAACATCTTCAAAATTAACTTCACCTTGTAGCGGTTTTTTCGTCATAACAACCATAGAGAAATCACATTGCCTATCTTTAGGTGTATGCACAAACACCAATGGATTCGCGCTTTTGAGATTTTTATCCAAAGGGATCAAAAGTTCGTTATATTGTGATGACTTGAGCTTTTCATAGTGCTCTTCTTTCTCCATCCAAGCTTTCTCAATTGGACACAACTGTTGAGAAAGAGCATCAACAAAGAAGAAGCCGACCTTGACTTCTTCATGTCCTTCCTTAGCGTTGTTTTTCATTTGAGAATAGAGTTTTGAATAGGTGAAGCGATATTCCTGGGCATTGACTGCGATACTCGTTGCGGCCAATGATAAACCTAATAAGGCGACTTTAACTGCTTTCATAATTCGAATTGTTGTTTTAATTGTTGTGTGTCCAGAACGCTTGATTATGACGAATCATAGCCTGTAAGTCTTTGACGTATGCCTCACCCCTCTCAGAATACCGTATCAACCCACTAGTCAATAAAGTTGCAGCTTGGGGAGATGTGGCATCAATTTGTTGTTCTGAAAAGGTGTCCCGTATTTGTCTAAGTTCGGCGTACGCTCGATTCCTATTCACATTCATAAAGTAACCATGAATAGAACCTTGAGCAGAAGGAAACGTAGCAACCTCATGAGTCATACCAGGTGTGCGTTTTAGTGGTACGAGTCCACACCCTTCTTTATAACACCATTGGCCAAAATAATTATTTGCTTCAATAGCGAATCTTGATGTTCCCCATGCTGACTCATTCGCGGCTTGCGTTAACACCAATGCCTCTGGTAAAACATTAACGCGACTTAACATAGTATCAAGCCACTCCTGTGTTACCTTGTCACTTAATGGAGCACTGTACAATTTCCCAAGGCGTTTAGCGGTCTGCTGCTGTTCTGCGCTTAGTGAATGCCCTTCTTTGACGACTTCTTTCATTGAAAGAAGTCGTTCACGCTCATTGGTAATTCGTTGATTTTCTAATTCAACACCTGAACGCAACGTATCAAAAAACGCGCGTTTCTTTTCGTTGACATCAACATGAGCGGGCTTTACTTCAACCTTCACAGATGTCGTTGTCTTTTCTACTACTAATTGCTCATCTTTATCATTGGATTTATTAATGAAAAAAAAAGCAGAACCACCAACAGCTGCGACGACCGCTGAGATAGCCATATATCGTTTAAGCATCAAATACCTCAGGGTTCTTATTCTTACCACTTCGATGTTGATCATCATTTGATTGGTCATCTGAATCATCGCTAGAATCGTTATCTGAATCATCACTAGAATCGTCGTGCCCTTCGTGACTACTTTGGTTTGCGACAATTTTCAAACGAATACCAAACATTTCACGGTACACAATACCTTTAACATGAAAGAAGAAAGGCAGAACGAAAATAAGACCAATACCATAAAATAGTGCTGCAATAACAAACATAACCATAACCGCGAGGTAAATACCTGCGAGAACAAATATTTTCTTATTCACTGCACGAAGTGAGAGCAGTAAAGACTTCAAAGGTGGGACCTGCTTTTCGCAGATCAACAGGATCGATTGGCTAAAGGCCAGAGATAGGTATAAGGATAACAACGGTAAGATGGTACCCGCGATACCTTGAAAGACCAAACTAAACAGTGTGGCTATGATGACTGGTATCGTAAATTGCAGACCTTTAGCAATATGTCGCGTTTTGGTTATTAACCCAACTGAATGGCTCATCGCCATTAGACTAATACCCGCAAAAATTGGCGCACTCACCACTTCGTAACTGAAATTTGCAACAAAGATGGCCTGGAAAATTCTAGAATCTAGCAGTTCAGGATTTTGTACAGCTTGGAGGATAACGGAGGGATCACCGAGCTGAAGCTGCAGCGCAATATAAAAAATACCAACCTGAACCGCTATTAGAGCGATGATCGCAGGTGAAAATGAGAGAAAGTGTCTAGTTGTGTGCTTCCATGCTTCTTGAAATACTGCCGAGGCTTTTAATTCGTATTGCCCAGACAAGGCGGTTTCGATGTTTCCGCCTATATTTATGTCTTTTTCGAAATCATTTTTCATAGTATTACCAGTTGGCATCAATGGTATGAATGCCTAATAAACGTAAATTAATGGCTGTTCTAAGTATAACGGCTAAGATTAAACTATATCGAGGCACTTGGCTTGCTTTATTGTCTAATTGGCTGATAATTAACCAATTGATATGTCGCAATTTTCATCAAAGTCGCTCTTCTAACAAGTATGGTAAACAAAGTTTAGTTTCACCTACATTTTTTTCTGTTAGCAGATAAGAAAGTGCTTTGAATTCACTCAATTGGTGATTATGATGCGCGGCTAAATTATGTATCGCAATCGGCCAGTATGTTATTTCTGGTCAAGGTGGAGATAAACAGACGTTGAACGCTAAACAATCAGTAGGAGCGCCAGTCATTCAGCTTTCTGGTGTCAGTAAGAGTTTCGATGGTAAAGAGATCATTGCAAACCTAAATTTAAACGTTAACCATGGTGAATTCCTCACTATTCTTGGCCCTTCAGGTTGTGGTAAAACGACCGTATTGAGGATGATAGCCGGTTTCGAGTCCGTAGATGTAGGTAGAATTACCCTAGATAACCAAGACGTTACTGACGTCCCTGCTGAACAGCGCCATGTAAATACTGTCTTTCAGAGCTATGCGCTATTCCCTCACATGACAGTATTCGAAAATGTCGCATTTGGTCTTCGCATGCAAAAAGTAGATCCGCAACAAATCGAGCCACGTGTTCATGAGGCACTTAAAATGGTTCGGTTAGACAGTATGGCGCAGAGAAAACCACATCAGCTCTCAGGTGGGCAACAACAACGAATTGCGATCGCACGCGCGGTGGTCAACAAGCCAAAAGTTTTGTTACTTGATGAGTCTCTATCCGCTCTGGACTATAAACTTCGTAAGCAGATGCAAATCGAACTTAAACAACTGCAACGTCAACTTGGGATCACGTTTATCTTCGTTACTCATGATCAAGAAGAGGCTTTGTCAATGTCTGATCGCATCATCGTGATGCGTGATGGGGTCGTAGAGCAAGATGGTACTCCCCGAGAAATATACGAAGAACCAAAGAACTTATTTGTTGCTCGCTTTATTGGTGAAATCAACGTGTTCGATGCGATAGCGATCAAGCGCCTCGACGACAAAACCATTCGTGCACACATCGAAGGCAAAGATTCTGTTGTCTATTACGACCAACAATTTGAACCTGGTGAAAGGCTACAAGTGTTACTTCGGCCTGAAGATCTGCGCTTAGAAGAAATCAAGGAAACCGAAAATAGAGGCATCGTTGGCCATATTGTTGAAAGAACCTATAAGGGCATGACTCTTGATTCCGTCGTTGAGTTAGAATCTGGAATGCGCGTCATGGTCAGTGAGTTTTTCAACGAAGACGATCCAGACGTAGATCATTCATTAGGTCAGAAAGTCGCGATAACTTGGGTAGAAAGTTGGGAGGTGGTGTTAAAAGATGAAAACGAAGTTTAACCTCCAAAACGCCATCGTCACACTTATCGTTAGTTGGTTGGTCCTATTTGTATTGATCCCCAACGTGATGATTATAGGCACAAGCTTTCTCACCAGAGACGAAGCAAATCTAATCGAGATGACATTCACTCTCGATAATTATGCTCGCCTTATGGACCCGCTTTATGCAAAGGTCCTATTTCACTCTTTCTATATGGCGATAATTGCGACGGTTATATGCTTAATCATCGGTTATCCATTCGCATACATTGTCGCAAAGATGCCACATAGATGGCGTCCAATCATGTTGTTCTTAGTTATTGTCCCCTTTTGGACCAACTCTTTGATCCGTACTTATGGCTTGAAAATCGTGTTAGGAACGCAAGGCATACTGAACAAGAGTTTAATAGCGCTTGATATTATCGATAAACCGATACGAATTATGTACACCGAGAACGCGGTAATGATTGGTCTGGTGTATATCCTGTTGCCGTTTATGATTTTGCCACTGTATTCAGCCATCGAGAAGCTGGATCATACCTACATAGAAGCGGCACGCGATCTTGGCGCCAACAAGTTGCAAACATTGACTAAGGTAATTTTACCATTAACCATGCCTGGTATTATAGGTGGTTGCTTATTGGTGCTTCTACCAGCATTAGGAATGTTCTACATCGCCGATCTATTAGGTGGTGCAAAAAACCTACTGATCGGCAATGTAATCAAAAGCCAAGTCCTTAATGCCCGCGATTGGCCCTTTGGCGCCGCGACGAGCATAGCGTTGACCCTAGCAATGGCCATTATGCTGTACGCGTATTACCGAGCCGGGAAATTGCTTAACCGTAAAGTGGAGTTGGAATAATGGGACGCGCTTTCAAATTTAGTTTTATTTCGTTGGTGTATGCGTTTTTGTACTTACCCATAATAGTGCTTATTGCTAACTCATTTAATGCGAATAAGTTTGGGATGAAATGGGGTGGTATCACGACCAAGTGGTATGACGCTCTGCTCAATAACGACAGTTTAATGCAAGCAGCATGGCACTCGCTTAATGTAGCGGTATTTTCAGCTACTGCCGCAACCATAATTGGTAGCCTTACAGCTGTGGCGCTTTTTCGCTATCAGTTTAAAGGCAAAGGTGCGGTTAGCGGAATGTTGTTTATTGTGATGATGTCACCAGACATTGTTATGGCCATCTCATTACTAGCGATTTTCTTGGTTATGGGGGCTCAGCTTGGTTTCCTTACCCTTCTTATTGCGCACATTACATTTTGTCTACCCTTTGTGGTTATTACGGTATACAGCCGGTTAAAGGGCTTTGATGTAAAAATGCTTGAAGCTGCTAAAGATTTGGGTGCTGGCGAATGGACTATTCTTAGTAAGATAATTTTCCCTTTGGCAAAGCCAGCGATTGCGGCAGGATGGCTATTGAGTTTCACCCTATCACTAGATGATGTCATTGTAAGCTCATTTGTTACTGGGCCTACCTACGAGATCTTGCCATTAAAAATTTATTCAATGGTAAAGGTCGGTATCTCGCCGGAAGTGAATGCATTGGCTACAATAATGTTAATCATCTCGCTTGCTTTGGTAATTACTTCGCAAATCCTTGCACGCGAAAAGATCAAGTAACAACGCTTTTGTCTAAGAACAGGGCGGCGTTGACCGCCCTGTTCTGGTATCTAACCGCCTAATAGGTGAATTTGGTTTGGAGCTAATGTAATGAAAAAATGGGCTACTTTACTAACTGGTAGTGCATGTGCTTTGTCACTTCTATCAGGAACGACAACGGCAAGTGAGAACAAAACCTTAGTATTTATGAACTGGGGGCCATACATCAACAGTAGCGTTCTCGAGCAATTTACCAACGAAACTGGCATTAAGGTTATCTATTCTACCTACGAGTCGAATGAAACTCTCTATGCGAAGTTAAAGACCCATAATCAAGGCTATGATCTCGTTGTCCCTTCAACCTATTTCGTTGCGAAAATGCGCGATGAAGGAATGTTGCAAAAAATTGACAAGTCAAAACTTAGCAACTTTGACAAGTTAGACACCAATTATCTGGATAAACCATTCGACCCGGGTAATGGCTATTCAATCCCACATGTAGTCGCTATCACTGGATTAGCCGTGAACACTGATATGTACAATGCAGAGGATTTCACTAGTTGGGCCGATCTATGGAAACCTGAACTTGAAGGTCAAATTATGCTAATGGATGACACTCGAGAGGTCTTTCATATAGCTCTGCGTAAATTGGGTTATTCCGGTAATACAACGGATGAAACACAGATTGCACAGGCCTATGCCGAGTTGAAAAAGCTGATGCCTAATGTGCTGGTCTTTAATTCCGATAATCCCGGCGCACCCTATATGTCAGGTGAAGTTGGTGTCGGTATGTTATGGAATGGTTCAGCTGCTGCGACGCAATCAGAAGGCGTCCCACTGAAGCTGGTCTTTCCAAAGGAAGGCGGTATCGGTTGGGTAGATAATTTCGCCATTAGCTCTGGGGCGAAGAACGTAGAAGCCGCTCATAAGATGATAGATTTTCTTTTAAGGCCAGATATAGCAGAGCAGATTTCACGTGATACTGGCTATTTAACTGCTGTTGCCGAATCAAATGAAAAATTTAAAGATATTCCGGCGTTATTTCCATCACAGCAGGATCTTGACCGAGTAGAGTGGCAAGATTCAGTTGGGGATAAAACCGTTATTTATGAAGAGCATTTCATGAAATTGAAAGCTGCCCAGTAAGTTATGATTAAAGGGGGGAGCTAATTGTCCCCCCTATTTTATTGGAATTTAAGCAAAATAAGTAAGCTCTAAAATAGAGAATTAATGAAACAACTGATATAATCGTGTGACGAGCATCAAATAAAGATGTCGTTCAAAGTAATCTTTTTACTGATGCCAAAATATGGATGTGTATCTAGTTTAGATTGTCATGCCTTTGGGCTCTTTGTCATAAATACAAAAACGGAAAAGTAATGAAAAGCAAACTGTATGCCGGTGCTTTGTGCGCTGCAACTCTATTCACTACCTCCGCAACTGCGGCCAACCAAGAACTCTACTTTTACAACTGGTCTGAATATATACCTAACGAAGTTCTGCAGGATTTCACTAAAGAAACCGGTATCAAAGTATTCTATTCAACCTATGAATCTAATGAAAGCATGTATGCGAAGTTAAAAACTCAAGGCTCAGGTTATGACCTTGTTGTTCCTTCGACGTACTTTGTGTCTAAAATGCGCAAAGAAGGTATGCTGCAAGAGATTGATAAAAGTAAATTGGCCCACTTTAGTGACCTAGACCCTAATTATCTCGATAAACCTTTTGACCCTAAGAACAGTTTTTCGATCCCTTATATCTGGGGTGCTACTGGTATTGGTATTAATACCGACATGCTGGATAAATCAGCAGTCACAAAATGGGCTGACTTATGGGATCCGCAATGGGCTGGTCAACTTATGATGATGGATGACTCTCGCGAAGTATTTCACATTGCGCTCACCAAACTTAGATATTCGCCAAATACAACTGACCCAAAAGAGATCGAGGCTGCCTACCTGGAACTCAAAAAGTTAGTTCCTAATGTACTGGTCTTCAATTCTGATTTTCCAGCTAACCCTTACCTTGCTGGTGAAGTGTCTCTTGGTATGCTTTGGAATGGTTCTGCTTATATGGCACGCCAAGAAGGCGCATCTATCGATATCGTATGGCCAGAAAAAGGAGCGGTATTCTGGATGGACAGCCTAGCGATCCCGTCGGGCGCTAAGAACGTTGAAGCTGCGCATAAAATGATCGACTTCTTGTTGCGTCCTGAGAATGCGGCGAAAATTGCTGTAGAAATCGGTTATCCAACGCCAGTAAAAACCGCTTACCCGCTTTTACCAAAAGAATTTGCAGAAGATCCAAATGTATTCCCTCCGCAATCCGTTATGGACTCAGGGGTCTGGCAAGACGAAGTTGGTGAGGCTTCGGCATTATACGATGAGTATTTCCAAAGACTTAAAGTAGACAACTGAGTGTCTCGTACACAGTAATACAAAAGACGGCCACTAATTAGTGGTCGTCTTTTATTTGGATTACGCTAACCGTTCTGCGTCATCTTCCCTGAGAATTTCGTCAACGAGCTTGGGAACTTCTACGCTCGCTTTACCATAGCGTTTTTCTTCAAACTCACTCTCTACAGCACTTGGTTCTAAGTTGATTTCAATGGTGTGGGCGCCATGCATCTTTGCATCGTGAACAAACCCGGCAGCGGGATAAACAACACCAGATGTTCCTATTGATACAAAAAGATCGGCCTCCTCTAATGCTGAATATATATCGCCCATTCTAAGCGGCATTTCACCAAACCATACAATATGAGGACGCATTTGAGAGGGGATCTGGCAACAGTGGCATAAGTCGCCCGTCAATATATCGTTTTTGCTTTCGATTACCTGCCCTGATTCAGAGCAACGTGATTTAAGCAGTTCGCCATGCATATGAATGACGCTTTCACTGCCCCCGCGTTCATGGAGATTGTCAATATTTTGGGTAATCACAGTAACTCGGCCTTTTAGCTCTTTCTCTAATCGACCAAGAGCCGTATGGGCGGCATTTGGGTGAATGGTATCGGACTGAAGCTTTTTACGTCTTTGATTATAAAAGTGTTGAACAAGATCAGGATTACGTTCGAATCCTTCGGGTGTTGCGACGTCCTCGATGCGGTGATTTTCCCAAAGCCCATCTTGAGCTCTAAACGTCTGAATACCCGATTCTGCTGATATCCCTGCTCCTGTAAGAATCACAACATTTCGATACGGAAACTTCATATATTCCCCTTCTACCTTCCATAGCTGTTAATAGTTTTAGCTTAACATGGATGTAAAAACAACAGTAGTTTTGAGGGTTAGACCATAGTCTAATTTTAGTATATTCAGTTAGTTAAAAGGGGCCTATTGGCCCCTGTCTATTTGTTTATGTCGTCTGTCTTTAATCAATCATCACTAACAGCTGAGATTTTATGTATTGCTAAATCAGCACCATTGAACTCATCTTCATCTGACAAGCGTAGTCCCATTGCCTTATGTAAGATACCATAAACAATTCCTGCGCCAGCCAAAGCGACAGCAATACCAGCCACCGTGCCTATCAGTTGAGACGCAAAACTTACACCACCAAGACCACCTAGTGCTTGTTGTCCAAAAATCCCCGCAGCGACACCTCCCCAAGCTCCGCACAAACCGTGCAAAGGCCAGACACCCAGTACATCATCAATTTTGGTTTTGTTTTGTAAAAAAGTAAACGCCCATACAAACATAACTCCAGCTACCGCACCGGTAATAAGTGAGCCAATTGGATGCATTAAATCTGAACCAGCACAGACAGCAACAAGGCCAGCCAAAGGACCATTGTGAATGAAACCAGGGTCATTTTTTCCCGCAACAAGAGAGGCTAAAATCCCACCGACCATCGCCATAAGCGAGTTCATGGCTACCAAACCACTTATGCCATTTATTGCTTGCGCTGACATTACGTTAAAACCAAACCAACCAACACTAAGTATCCACGCTCCTAATGCAAGAAATGGGATGTTAGAAGGCGCGAAGTTAGTATGCTTACCCGCACGGATACGACCACGGCGCATTCCAAGGAAGACAACAGCAACCAATGCTATCCAGCCACCAACACCATGCACGACCACCGAGCCTGCAAAATCATGAAAGCCGTAGCCAAATGTAGATTCTAGCCATGACTGAAAGCCAAAATTGCCATTCCAAATCATACCTTCAAATAGTGGATATACAGCGCCTACGGTGAAAAAAGTGGCAATCAAAATTGGGTAAAAGCGAGCACGTTCAGCAATCCCCCCCGAAACAATTGCTGGGATTGCAGCTGCAAATGTCATTAAAAAGAAAAACTTAACTAATTCATAACCGTTTCCTTGTGACAAAGTCTCGGCATCCGCAAAGAATGTGCCACCATATGCAACCCAGTAACCAATAAAGAAATAGGCGATTGCAGAGACGCCAAAGTCAGCGAGAATTTTCACCAGTGCATTAACTTGGTTTTTTTGCCTAACTGTCCCTACTTCTAGAAAAGCAAAGCCTGCGTGCATGAGGAACACCATAATGGCACCCAAAAGTAAAAAAAGCGTATCAGAGCTTTGTGTTAGTGTTTGTACGGCGCCATGTACTTGCTCTACCGAAGTGGCCATGAATCGATTACTCCTTTAATACAATTGAATTCAATTTAATGGTTTTGCCTTTGCACAAATCCTGTGCTGACTTGGCATGCGCACACCAATATGGGGAGTGCATTAATTCCGAGGTTGCGCTGCAATATATAAGCCAAAAACAAAGAAACCCTCTTCACTAATATAACTATCTGTTTAATATATGAATAATTAACCATCTGTAAGATGTAGCCCTTATTAATGCTATAGAATTGCACCATAATGGGTAGGAAGCACCAGAACCGAGCGCACTATCATGTAGCACGGACACATTGTGCATCGAGCCGGCAAAATACACTTATTGTCCTGTTCTGAAAGTAGCGCGACAGCGTCTTTTAGTCATAGAAAAGGCTCCATATAGGAGCCTTCTAGTTGGTTAGCGCTGTTTTCCGCTTGTTAGGGAAGCGTACTAATTGGTTGAGGTTCGCTGCCGAAGGTCATTGGAATGTTCTGTTTTAGTTTATTCATACCTAAGAACATACGAATAATCCAAACCACAATGGCTACGGCGGCAAACAGCATGCCTATGTACGGAATGATATTGGCAACTTGATCAATCCAACTTGCTTGATACCAGTAGTTTGTCACACCCTTGAGTAAGCCATTCGATGTTGCGACAGTAACAATCAATACAACGAAAAACGTCAGATTAAGAAAGAACGTTCGTATCAAACCATAGTAATGAGAGTTTACGACATCACTGTCTTCACCCTTATCTAACCGATAGCCTGCGTACACAATTGCAACTACGCCCGAAATAAGCAAAGTAAAAGGCGTAAATAGGCTCAATAGATACGTTATCCAGATCCCTTTGTGATGTTGTTGCATAATCTTCATCACTCCTTATTAAGTCAATTTCTGTGACGACTGATCAGGTGAATCACTGGCCTTACTCGTCACGGTGGCTTGATCATTGTCGGGGGTGTTCTTAACTTCTTCGTACCAGAGATCATGATGCTCCTTAGCCCAAGTCTCATCGACATCACCGGTTACCATTCCTTCCAGTGCGCCTTCCATCCCAAACAAGCCAATATAGATATGGAATACAAAACCACAAATAAGTATCAACGCTGAGAACATATGTATAAGGTTTGAAATCTCCATGTCCCTACGCGTTTGTCCAAATATTGGGAAGTCTAATACTAAGCCACTAACCGCTGCGATTGCACCAAAGACGATCAATAACCAGTAAATCATCTTCTCACCACCATTTGAGAAGCCAGCCGATGGGTGGGAACCTTTATGTTTCCCCATCATGCCACCCATTTTCTTAAACCAGGTAACATCGGTTTTATTAAAAATGGATTTTCGCCACCACTTAAGCAGTACAAAGACAAGAAGTATGAAAAACAGCGGCCCCACATAATTATGATACTGCTTAGCGAGTGAAATGGTAAATCCCCATAACTCTAATGGGACATAAGGTTTCATAAAATACTTGCCGTAGACCAACATCAAGCCACTAAAGGCCAACGTCAAAAACGTAAAAGCCATAGACCAATGCAAAGCTCTATCCATTCGAGACCAGCGACGAATTTTTTTACCCGTTCTTGGCGCACTCAAAACGAGTGGGCCTACCAAGATGTACATTAGAACGACAAGCGTTATGCTTCCAAAAATAGCGACAGCTCCTGCGGGAGACATCCATTTTTCTTTCAAGACAAACCACGTCTCACCGGGAGTACTGATCAACACACCATGTTCTGGCGATGCTGACGTTGTTGTGCCTGAAACACCTTCCCTCACCTGTCTCCAGTAGTCGGCGCCTGCCAACTGTGTCATTTCACCTCTTACTACCTGCCCACTCTTACTCTCTTCGGCTCTAACACCGAAAGAAAGCATAAGTAACACTGCTGCCAACACGGACAGCAGTGTAAGAGCTTGAGTTCTAAGCATACCTTGTTGATTAAGCATACATAGCATAAGGCTCTCCGTTAGCTTTTCGTTGCATCGTAAGAAAGGTCATTACCATCTGTCCAACCCGCATTTTTTGCCCCTCGGCTCACTACACGTTGACGGAATATGTCAGAAACTTTTTCTGCATCCCCTGCCAAAAGTGCTTTAGTAGAACAAAGAGAAGCACACATCGGTAACTTACCTTCAGCTATACGGTTAGCGCCGTATTTTGCTCGTTCTTCTTCTGAACCAGCTTCCGTTTCAGGACCTCCAGCGCAGAAAGTACATTTATCCATTTTGCCACGCTCTCCAAAAGCAGACTGCTTAGGAAATTGCGGAGCCCCAAATGGACAAGCGAACAAGCAATAGCCACAACCAATACATAAGTCTTTATTGTGGAGGACAATGCCATCTTCAGTGTGCTCGAAACAATCTGTAGGGCACACCGCCATACAAGGCGCATCTGTACAATGCATACAGGCTACCGAGATGGAGTTTTCTCCAGGTTCACCATCGTTTAGGGTAACAACGCGTCGACGTTGTATGCCCCATTCTAAGGCGTCATCGTTTTCGTTTTTACACGCCGTGACACAACCATTACATTCAATACAACGTTTGGTGTCACAAAGAAATTTCATTCTAGCCATGATATGACTCCTTACGCTTTAGAAATATTACAAAGGGTGACTTTCGTTTCCTGCATCTGGGTCACAGGATCATAGCCATAGGTGGTGGCAGTGTTTGCCGCTTCACCAATGACATATGGGTCACTCCCTTCTGGGTATTTCGAGCGCAAGTCTTCACCTTGGAATTTCCCACCAAAGTGGAAAGGAATAAACGCAAGACCAGGTTTAACCCGCCTAGTCACCATCGCCTTAACCTTAATCCTTCCTTTTTCAGCACCTTCAACCCACACCATATCGCCATCCTTAAAACCGATGTCATTGGCGTCTTTAGGGTTAACCTCCACAAACATCTCTCTTTGTAGTTCAGCAAGCCAAGGGTTTGAACGAGTTTCTTCACCACCACCTTCGTATTCAACCAAACGACCAGACGTCAGTACGATTGGGTATTCACCTGACTTATCTTGATCTTGTATTGACTTATACATTGTGGGAAGACGATAAATAGATTCACTGTCATCCCATGTCGGATAATCGGCAACCAAATCGCGACGAGGTGTGTACAAAGGTTCTCGGTGAAGAGGGACTCGGTCTGGGAAGGTCCATACAACTGCACGCGCTTTAGCATTACCAAATGGCATACAACCATGTTTAACCGCGACTCTTTGAATACCGCCAGATAAATCTGTTTTCCAGTTTTTGCCCTCTGCAGCGGCTTTCTCTTCTGCGGTGAGTTCATCCCACCAACCTAACTGCTTCATAAGTTTATCGGTGAATTCAGGGAAGCCGTCTTCCAAATCACACCCTACTGGGTAGCTGTCTTCCGCTAACAAGTTGGTGCCTTCAAATTCTACGCCAAAACGAGCACGGAAATTACCGCCACCTTGTGCCACAGGTTTAGAAGTGTCGTAGAGAATATGGGTACCCGGGTGTTTCATCTCTGGAGTCCCCCAACAGGGCCATGGTAATCCGTAGGTTTCTCCATTTGCTACGCCACCCTCACCAACCAAAGTGGTTTTATGGAAGATATGCCAGTTTTGTTGGTGGGATTTCAGACGCTCAGGGCTTTGCCCTGTGTAACCAATCGTCCACATCCCCCGATTAAATTCTCGAGTGATGTCTTCGATAGAGGGTTCATTATTTTCAACTTTGATGTTTTTAAATAGTTGCTCTGAAAAACCCAATTTTTTGCTGAGCAGATACATGATTTCATGGTCTGGCTTAGACTCGAATAACGGGTCTATAACCTTATCTCGCCATTGGAGCGAACGGTTTGAAGCGGTTACCGAACCATAAGTTTCAAATTGAGTGGTTGCAGGAAGCAAATAGACACCGTCGGTACGATCATTCATAACCGCAGCGTGAGTCGGATACGGATCAACAATGACCATCATATCGAGCTTTTTCATTGCTTTACGCATTTCTACGCCACGAGTTTGAGAGTTTACCGCATGGCCCCAATAGAACATCGCACGAATGTTGTCGTTTTGCTCGATGTTATCTTTATTTTCCAGTACACCATCTATCCAACGAGATACGGGAATGCCCATGTTATTCATTGGTTTCTTACCACGGTATTCATTGGCATCGAAGCGTTCTTTAATCCACTCAAAATCCAGGTCCCAGACTTTTGCCCAATGTTTCCATGAACCTTCAGCAAGACCGTAGTATCCCGGTAAAGTATGAGACAAGACACCAAGGTCGGTCGCACCTTGAACGTTATCATGACCACGGAATATATTAGCGCCGCCGCCAGAGCGTCCAATATTCCCTAGAGCTAACTCAAGGACACAGTAAGCGCGAGTATTATTGTTGCCTGTTGTATGCTGTGTTCCGCCCATACACCAAACGACACACCCTGGACGGTTCTCAGAGAGCAGCTTTGCTGTATGATACACGTCCTGCTCATTAACACCGGTAACGCGCTCCACTTCTTGTGGATTCCACTTTTTAACTTCTTCTCGAATTTCGTCCATACCAAAGACGCGCTGACGAATAAACTCTTTATCTTCCCATTTATTGGCGAATACGTGCCATAACAGTCCCCAAATAAACGCGACATCGGTACCTGGACGCAGTGACACATAGTGGTCTGATTTTGCTGCAGTACGAGTACGTCGTGGATCGGCTACGACAATCTTGCAATTATTTTTTTCTTTGGCGATCAATATATGTTGCATCGCTACAGGGTGTGCTTCGGCTGGGTTCGAGCCGATAAAGAGTATTGACTTACAATTATGCATATCATTAAACGAATTCGTCATAGCCCCATAGCCCCAGGTGTTGGCAACACCCGCAACTGTTGTTGAATGACAGATCCTCGCTTGGTGATCGACGTTATTTGTTCCCCATAAGCTCGCCATTTTGCGGAACATATAGGCTTGCTCGTTACTATGTTTTGCACTACCTAGCCAATAGACTGAATCTGGTCCCGACTCTTTGCGTATATCGAGTGCTTTATTGCCTATTTCTTCAATAGCTTCATCCCATGACAGCTTTTTCCATTTACCATCTTCTAGCTTCATTGGGTATTTCAAACGACGCTCACCATGGCCATGTTCACGAAGTGCAGCGCCTTTTGCGCAATGGCCACCAGCATTAAATGGGTGATCAAAAGCAGGCTCTTGTCCTGTCCATACACCATTTTGTACTTCGGCGTAGATACCACAACCCACAGAACAGTGAGAACAAATCGTGCGTTTAATTTCGACATCAGCGTCAGCAGCTACTGTTTCAGCTTGAGCTTTTTTTATCATGCTAGGTGCAAATACACAGGCTCCTGCAGCGATACCACCAGCAGCCAATGTTGAATTGCGCATAAAAGCACGTCGACTTACACCCAGTTGGTTTGATTCTTGTTTCACGCTATCGGAGCGTTTGGTCAATTTCATTGTATGTACTCCTACAGTGTGTCGTAATAATCGCGAATATGTTGCGTTTCGCGATATCCTGTTGTTTTCTTATCTTCCGGCTTAATATCTACGACATCTGTTGACGTTGCTTGTGCGGCACCTGACACGACTGCACTCGCTACTGCGGCAGTTGTAATTCCTTTAAGCAATTTACGACGATCTTCATTGATCGATGTATCTTTGCTGCTTGCTATTTGTTTACTCATACATGGCTCCCTGAGTGGATGCTTTTGTACCTTTAACTCATTGATGCTTACTTCGATATACCGCTAGTAAGATTCTTTACATCAATCTTCAGTTTGGTTTGTGTGGAATAAGGATTTTCTGCGTACTTAACCTGTTCCACATCGAAAAATCTTTTCATAAGTGTAGAAACGGGTTTATAAAATTGCGCACTCGACGCATTATTTAGTTGTTCATAAAATCGCTGGTACCAAGGGCTTAAATGCTTATTGAAGAAGCTTTTTGCTTTTAACTCATCACCTTGAGCAATCAGCATCGCAATAACTTCACAAATGGCAGAAACATGATCTTCGGGCTCTTTAACACTGTCTGAACGCTCAAAACCGAGAGTGTTTAGATCTTGACGAATCTCAGCGAGAGGTTTTTCCATCAACGAACCAGTCAAATGCCAGGATGCAAACGGAACCACTTGCCCTTTGCCTATCCCAATAAACAAGTCTTGATACTCTTGCTCTAAAGATTCGACGTTATTAAGGTTTTGTCGCGCCATGGTAGATAACTCTCCCCATGCAATCGCCATATCACTATTACCGGCTTCAGCCTCAAGATTGGCTAGAAACTCCAGAATGCTGGCATCAGGCGCTTGACGACACAGAGCCGCTAACAATAGATAAATGTCACTTCTTAATTGATTTTGTTCTTCAATCACCTAAATCACCTTTTAGTATTTAAGCTGTTGTTGTGGGTCTTCAGCCATGGACTCAAAGACATCAATGACTCGGCAGTCTTCACACATCGCGATACGGTTTATCGCAGCCTCATCATTAAATTGAGAATGCCCTCGGAGTTTGCCTTGTAGCATGTCGATCAATGACTGCGGAGCAAATGCTTTTCCACAGCGAGTACACTCTGCCGCTTTGTCTTCATGAATAACCAAAGAAGCTTGTCTGGTAGACTGATCCCAATTTAGCCGAGGAGTAAGCGAAAGGGCTTTTTCCGGGCAAGCTTTCTCGCACATCCCACATTGGACGCAATCTTGCTCAATAAACTCCAAAGCGGGTTTATGACCATCGTTATAAAGCGCTTTTGTAGGACACACTGCTACACACCCCATGCAAAGGGTACATTTATCCGTTTCGCAATGAACTTGTCCAAAAGGCGCGGTAGATGGCATTTTTTGAATTGATTCTGTCACGTTACATACATTGTTAAGTTCATCTAACGCGCTAAAAAGTCTTTGACGTTTATTACCTGGTAAATCACCTTTTCGCAGTTCAAACGATTGTGTGGTTAGTTCTGGCATCCCTTCTCGAAGCGTTTCCAAATACAAAATGTCAATAGATTCACGTGGCATACCTAGGTTCTCTAAAATAAGCTGCGCCATTGCAACCTCAGAGCTCAGCACGTTGATAATGGTCTTAGGCATGTGCTGACTTGCTGCAAACAAGACTTGATGGGCGCCGTTTACCAGAGCAGCAAACCAGGTATCCATACCTACAGAGGGCAATTCTTCGACCACAATGGGAATGACACTGTCTGGTAAAGCTCGCAATGCCATCACGTTATAGGTTTCATGACGCGAACTGCAAATAAGAATAGTTGCCTGCTCACCACCTGCTTTTAGGTAATTTTCGAGAGTTCTTTCAATGAACTTTTGAGTATCTTGCGGTGATGGCAACGCATAATGAATGGCTTCTGTTGGGCAGGCTGTTGCGCAGGTTCCGACACCTTGGCATAGATAAGGGTTGATCTGGATCTTATGGCCAATCTTATCGTTACCTTCACTCGATAATGCACCTGCAGGGCAAGCATCAACGCAGCGTTCACAACCTTTGATTCCCCTAGAACTATGAGCACATAAATCAGTATTCAATCGAAAGTATTTTGGCTTATCGAACGTTCCCATCAAGGTCGGGATCTCTTCTAAAGCCTCAGTTAAGCTTGGGTAACCCCTACCAACCGGATAATAACCAGGGACAGGAACCTCTTCTGACATACACCCATTAAGGGAATGATCAAGGACGATGTCAA
Source organism: Vibrio gelatinilyticus (assembly GCF_022836845.1). Taxonomy (GTDB): domain Bacteria; phylum Pseudomonadota; class Gammaproteobacteria; order Enterobacterales; family Vibrionaceae; genus Vibrio; species Vibrio gelatinilyticus. Next base: position 199,614 of record NZ_JAJNNZ010000004.1, on the reverse strand, counting down.
AGCAATCTCGGCTAATGGCAATCTCAGATAGATTTAATGTTTGCATATTGCTTTTCAGCTCGACAGTAAACGTGCCTAGAAAACCTGACACCTCAATACTGTCTGCAAAATATAGATTTGCTTGCGGGGAAGATTCACCATCAGTGGAAAGCAGCGTGATTGACTTCATCGAAGCCAGTTGCTCAGCAATACTAGTAATGATGGATGTTGGACCAATAACTAAGGTATCACCCTGGCTCTCATAACTTACTGTTGGCGGGATCAGGTTAGAAAGTTCGACAGTGTTTTCTATCGCGTAAAGTCGTGCTTTTCCGTTGCTAGAATCAGACTCTTGTAATAATTGCTTTATCATTGCATGTCCTAGTATGAGAATAATAACTTATTCAATCGCCACATCTATGGCTAATGTGTAGGAATAGCAATAATTGTTCCAATTAGAGTATCGAGCTAAACAATTGGAAAATGAGATAAAAAACGTCAACGATGGTTGAAACTAGCCGTGGAAGAAACGGCTATTGAGAATATGCGACAATTTGTCCCACTGCTCGTTATGAGGCTTAGGGACAAAATGTACCTACTTTTTATATGGTATATTTTGTCCCACTGTTGCAGAGCAACCTTTGGTTATTCAGGCCAACCGATTTGAGCTCTCACTATCATCTTCTGTAGATAATGTATCACTAGAGCTTTCTTGTAGGTCGTCTTTTTCATCGACTAACTCGGTTGGTTCATTAACTGCTGCAACACTTGACTCTTCTACCTCGCGACTTTGAACGGTCTCGATCTCATCGCTAGGTTCTGGCTCATCTGTAACATCTTTGACCCAATTACGTAGTGTCGCTGCTACATCACTAGAAAGGCTTTTCACCGACGCATAGTCGTGATCATAATCATTTAGCCCATCCACTACATTGAATTCCGGAGACATGAACAGCTTTCTCAACGCTGCTTTTTTTACACTCTTGTCGGCTTCAGAGACAAGCAATTGTGCGACAGAAAGCTCCTCTTTTTCTTGTTCGTTATTCTGGCAAGTTTCGTTGTCAGTTCCTGTACTAGCTACATTAGTCAAAGCTTCTTCACCTGTATCAGGCGTGCTTGAAGAACTGGCCGCTGTCAATTCCGATAACGTTGATGCTTGTTGGTTTTTCTCAACAATTGAACTGTCTACCGCCGAATCTGCATCAGAGTCTAACTTTCGCTTTGACCAACGATGAATAAAGTTATTTGCCACTCGCTCGCCCCGCTCCTTTACGCTTCTTACGTCGCTGTTCAAGCAATTCACCATTGCGCCCGATAAAAGCTTCCATCCAAGCTTGTACTGGTAAAGGCATAGGCTTAGACAACACGACATAGTCACCATCTAAGTATTGTGCAGCGACACTTTGTGACGCCGTCACTACCAATGGTTGTAAATCGACTTGCTCATTATTCTCAAATACAGCGAATAATTTAGGATCGTGAGAGCTCAGATTAAAGCGATAATCGGTGCGCTCATCACGATGCAATTCCAATATGGCATGAGGCTTGCTGGTATCATCTACTGATAATCGAATGCCTTGTAGCTCTCTTTGTAATAGGCTCCAACGGCCATTCGATTTTTCGACAAGTTTCACATCAAGTTGAATTGGCCATAACGTTTCACTCTTGTGTAGACCGTTCAATTCTTGGTAAACACAGTTAGACTTTGTCATAGATGAAATTATCTCCGTGTGATTAGGTCTCTTTTAATTATTTGCAAAATATGAGTGTTCTGCAAAGTAACTTTGTTGCGGCTTTACTCTCTTTAAGTAACACTTAACAAAGCAAAATTTAAGCCAATAAAGATTTAGCAAAAGGATAGATGCGTGGCAAAACCAACGATCATAAAAACAACTGAGAATCCCTTCCAAACCATCGAGGTCGATGTTTTCGATGAATATGGAGAACGATTGACTAAGCAAATCGCTTGTGAGCGCCCTCTCACTGTCATGCTAAATTGGAAAGAAATCGTTACGCTCATGACATTAGGCTCACGTCCCGACGCTTTAGTACTTGGCTATCTCAAAAACCAAGGTTTTTTGAGTGACCCTGAAGCTGTAGAGTCTTTGATTATAGACTGGGAAACTAACTCTGCAGCGGTGGTCACAAATGAAAACACGGATCATTTAGATGAAGCGCTGAAGAAGAAGACCGTCACGTCTGGCTGCGGCCAGGGCACCATGTATGGCAATGTCATGAAGCAGCTTGAAAACTATCAAGTACCCCAAATCGAGTTAAAGCAATCTCAAGTATACTCTTCCTTGGAAGCCCTTACGCATTTTAACGATACTTATAAGAAAGCCGGAGCCGTGCATGGTTGTGCTATATGCCGCAATAATGAAGTGCTTTCGTTTGTAGAAGACGTTGGTCGCCACAATGCCGTGGACACACTGGCGGGTGAAATGTGGCTCAACGGTGATAGCGGAGCAGACAAAATCTTTTACACCACAGGGCGATTGACCTCGGAAATGGTCATTAAAGTCGCGCAGATGGGGATCCCTGTATTGTTATCGCGCTCTGGTGTGACACAAATGGGGCTCGATCTAGCAAAGCAGTTTGGTATTACCACAGTAGCCCGCGCAAAAGGTTTACGCTTTCAGGTGTTTACTGGCGCTGACAAAATCAACTTTGACGTAAAGGGCTGATAAACCTATCGACCATGTTTGCACTACTAATCTCTTAGTTTACGTAGCCATGGTCTGATTATCTTCAAGCAAACTCTTGTAATGCCGCCATTGCATCCTGAGCTCTATTCACCTGAACAAAGACATGATCATGATAGTAAGCGGCAATGACATTAGCACTAATGCCTTTTAACGCAAGTTTTGACGAGACAGCCGATGTCAGCCCCACAGCATCTAGACTAGAATGGACCGTCAACGTTATCTGGCTAAACTCGCCTTCGTACACAAGACCAGCTCGCTGAGCTTTTTCTTTACTGAGTACTAAGGTTAAGCCTTCTGCCTCCATAAAGGTGGCCACAGGCTCTAATGAGACATATTCCTCTAATGTCCCAGTTACAGTACAAAATACAAAAACATCTTCCATGAGCTTTGGGCTCATGGAGCGAAGTAGCTCATCAAGATCTGAAATACCGGACATTAAACGACCCCTTTAGTTTCAGCATATCGCTGACTCCAACGACTAAGAACCAATTGGCTCATAGCTCACCAGACAATCTTTTCACTTTCTCGTGCTGACTTGGCACCTCAAACCACGACCAAAACATTTCTAACATTTCAGGGGTCATCTCATACGAGTGTCCTTTTAAATTCTTATTACGTTCTAAAGCTCGCTGCTTACATTCATCATAATCAACATCTAGATAATGAAACTCACAATCGAGTTCGTTAGCGTTTGCCCATGACGCGAACGCTTCGCGATCGGCTTTAGTCCAAAAACCAAAATCAAAAATAACCGAAACTCCAATTTTTGCGAGTTGTATTGCGCTGTCTTTGAAGAGTTCTTGTAAGGTCGCAAGCCTTGCATTAAAGACTTCTCGTTCCATATGCTCACCGTACAATGGGATCATCCACTCGTCGATGGAAAAACGAAAAGCCCGTTGTGATTTAGCTAGTTGTGTGGAATATGTTGTTTTACCGGAACCGATAAAACCGCAAATAAAGTAGATTTTGCTCATACCAAGTATTCTATGACCCAAGTTACGTGTTAGTTTGAAGTATTCAACGTAGTGATGTAATTATTGTCTTGTTTTTCTTCCCTAAAATGCCAACTGCATTCACTTTTCAGCATAGTTCATTGGCTAACGACACTTAGTGAGTAAGATTACGGAAACGAAAAACGGGAGCCAATCAGCTCCCGTTTACTAAATCGTTTTTTGAACAATCAATTAGTCGGTATTAACCTTCAATACCACGCGTTTTAAGAAACTCAGCATAGGTACCGCGGAAATCGTGGATCTTATTGTCCTTGATTTCAAGAATGCGTGTAGCTAACGAGTCTACAAATTGTCTGTCGTGAGACACGAAAAACAGTGTCCCTTTGTAGTTCTCTAATGCTAGGTTTAATGACTCTATCGATTCCATGTCCATGTGGTTAGTTGGTTCATCCATAAGTAGCATGTTTGGCTTATGCATCATCAGTTTACCAAGTAACATACGACCCTGCTCACCACCCGACAGTACCTTCACAGACTTTTTGATGTCATCTTGTGAGAACAGCATTCGACCAAGGAAACTACGAACAACTTGCTCGTCTTCACCCTCGTTTCGCCATTGACTCATCCAATCCATTAGGTTCATATCTTCTGCAAATTCATACGCATGATCTTGCGCGTAGTAACCAATATTTGAATTTTCAGACCATTTGAATTCACCTTTTGTTGGCTCTAATGCGCCAGCAAGAACGTTTAACAAAGTGGTTTTACCCGCACCGTTTTCACCGATAATGGCCACACGTTCGCCAACTTCAAAAATTGCATTAAAGTCTGACCAAAGAGTCGCTTCAAAGCCTTTCTCTAAGTTCTCAACGACAAGAGCATTACGGAACAGTTCTTTTTCTTGCTCAAAACGAATAAACGGGTTTTGACGGCTCGACGCTTTTACTTCTTCTAATTGGATTTTATCCATTTGCTTAGCACGAGAAGTCGCTTGCTTAGCTTTAGATGCGTTAGCCGAGAATCGAGAAACAAACGTTTGAAGCTCAGCTATTTGCGCTTTCTTCTTCGCATTATCCGCGAGTAGACGTTCGCGAACTTGAGTCGCCGCAAACATGTATTCATCATAGTTGCCTGGATAAACACGCAGCTCGCCATAATCCAAATCAGCCATGTGAGTACAAACACTATTTAAGAAGTGACGGTCGTGAGAAATGATGATCATTGTGCAGTTACGCTGATTCAGTGTTTCTTCAAGCCAACGAATAGTGTCCATATCCAAGTTGTTCGTAGGTTCATCAAGCAACATAATATGCGGGTCAGCAAATAGAACTTGCGCTAGTAGAACACGAAGTTTCCAACCCGGTGCCACTTCACTCATCAAGCCAAAATGCTGTTCAACAGGGATACCAACCGCAAGCAATAATTCGCCTGCTTTAGATTCGGCCATGTACCCATCCATCTCAGCAAACTGTACTTCAAGGTCCGCTACTTTCATGCCATCGTCTTCGCTCATTTCTGGTAATGAATATATGCGATCGCGCTCTTTTTTAACTTCCCATAGCTCTTTATGCCCCATAATAACGGTGTCTACTACAGTAAATTCTTCGTAAGCAAACTGATCCTGACTAAGCTTAGCGACGCGCTCATTAGGGTCATAAGATACCGTTCCACTTGTTTGCTCAAGTTCGCCACCTAGAATTTTCATAAAAGTTGACTTACCACAACCGTTCGCTCCAATTAAACCATAGCGATTGCCTTCGCCAAATTTAATAGAGATATTTTCGAATAACGGTTTAGCACCAAATTGTTGAGTAATGTTTGCTGTAGAGAGCACTTAGAGCACCTTTATATGGATGATGAAAACGGCGTCACCCTACAGTCTACAAGCCTCAGTTGCAAGCTTTAAAGCCAATCATATGCACATTAATTATCCACTTCTTTGCGGCAAAATTGTGCGCTTAGTAGTTTTGAGAACTTGAAGCTAAAGGGTTTCCTAGCTATCACCATGAAAAATATAAATAAATCTTGCCCTCACGGATACCGACTTCGTTAGCTGACGGTCAATTTATCTGTTATTACGCACTTTATGGAACACACGGCTACACTTACCTCAAGTTATCAATAAGTTAGTTGACTCATATGAGATATTTCTTGTGCTTTCTTGTCGTACTATTTGGGATTTACCCATCATTCGCTGTTGCTGATTGGCAGTATGAGGAAGATTCAGGCCCAAAAGTTGGTGATACGGCAATAAAAATTAGTGATGCGATTGAATCGCTACCCTCTCGACTATTTTTTACAGAGACCGATAGTCGCAAGGTAGAACAACTGCTCAATGCGACTTTGGCTGCTCAAAATCGGGAAATAGACAATTATGGTTTGGCTCTTGAGCGCTACAGAAAGGAGATGACGGATGAACAATGGCACCTTGTGCGTATTGAGTATCTAACGCTAACTAGCCTAAGTCAAAGTAAGCAACGCTTGCTTGAACTGGCGCCTTCGCGCTTTAGGGATGAGCTAACTGGTTTTGGTCCTCGCGGTGTTCAGCAATTTACACAAGAGTGGCGCATTAGCCGTCTGAATGTTGAATATTTTATTTACCTTCAGGTTCGTAGCCTAAAGGCACTCATTACCGATCTGTTTATCTCGCCTATACCTGTCATATGGGCGGGACTAAAGGTATTCGCTATTTATTTGGCTTTGATGTGGTGGTTAGCTAATCACTCACGCCTTTATGATCAATATCGAGAGCTTGTTAAGAATCGCACAACCGCGCCACCACTTTGGATGAAGGTGATATGGTATATCGGCCGTGCCGGTCGTGCCATCGCGTGGTTAATCGCCCTCACCCTGTCTTTGCGAATTTTGGCCGAACTTGATGCCTTGTCGCAACTCATCTTTTTGGAGATCATTACCTGGTGGGTGTTAGGTGGTGCTATTGCTATCAGCTTCATTTTGGAGTTTATTCACCGAAATAGCCGCAGTGTGACCAAACAAATTGTGCAGTTACGCCTATCTACAGTTCGCCGTTATGTATGGAGCTTTATGGTTGCTGGTTTAGTACTACAAATCTCGGCGCAAACGCTCGGTAAAGGCACTATTTATTTTTGGATTTCCAGTTTTGTGACCTTTTGGTTTGCATTGATAACCCTTTCGATACTGCTACTTTGGAAATCTACCGTTTTTGCTTCACTAAGTCGTATTACCGACAAGCCCGTTTATGTCACTTGGGCGGAAGGTAACAAAGACAGTTGGTTACTCGGCATTGTTGCGAGCGCCATCGCTATGCTATGGCTAGTCATCCATCACACCCAACATAGACTTATTGGTTTTCTTTCCGCCATTCCCGCTTTCAATCAAGCACTTACTTACTTATTTAAAATTGAAGTTGCAAAGCAATCGAGCTCTCAAGACGAACAAAAGAACCTTGTCCGGATCAAAGGAAACGAAGCTTTTGATTACATTCTGCCTGGTAATGATTTCAGTCCAATCGTTGATTACGCTAAGGATGAACTAAATCAGTTATGCCACTATTTATTAACCGACAGTCCGGCAATTTGTGTCGTTAGTGGCGAACGCGGTGTTGGTACTACACGTTTACTTAAACAGATCCTCCACAAAGCCAAAAATGCTGAGCCCGTTTACCTCAATTGCCCCTACTCCGGTTACAACGCTCTTCTCGTTCATCTTGCTGTGAGTATAGGTCTTGAAGAAGACACTAGTGATATCAAAATACTAAATCATCTAAGGAAAAGTGAAACGACTTATTTGATTGCTCTGGATAATTGCCAAAGGTTAGTCAAACCCAAAGTGGGAGGGCTGGCAGATTTGATCAAACTAACCAACTTACTGCGCCGCTCCAAGAAAAATCACCGCGCCATACTATCCATAGAAAAATCAAGTTGGCGCTTTGTTGATCGCTCGCGTGGAGAACGACTGCTGTTCGATTGGGTGACTTTCATGCCTCGTTGGAATGAACAACAGATCCGGCAATTATTCGATTCAAGAATAAATCAAAACGTTAAATACCCTGTCAGCTTCGACGGTCTCGTCGTCCCCAAGCAATGGGATAATGATAGCGAAACGGAGGAAGAGCGTGCCAAGCAAGGTTTTTATCGAATCTTATGGCACTACTCAGATGGTAACCCTACTGTCGCGTTACGCTTTTTTAGGCTTTCGATTAGAAAGCACAAAGAAAATGGCAAAGTAGTCGTGCGCCTGTTCAACGCTCCGGTATCTGAAGAGCTGGAAAAAATGCCAAAGCCAATGCTTGCTGTTCTTAGGTCAATCGTGCAATTAGAAATCGCTTCTCCTGAGGATTTGTCAGAATGTACTCAGCTGAGTATTGCCGAGGTCATCGGTGTATTGCGTTACTTTCAAAGCCGGGGGTTTATTGAGTGGGCAGAGGAGAAAGCGCGGATTTCCGACCATTGGTTTAGGCATATTACCAACGTACTCGACCGTCAACATTTACTGGTGAAATAACATGATGATGAAATACACTCTTTACCTATTGGTTGTACTGTTAATACCTCTAAACGTTCACGCAGAAGAAGGATCTTCGACCGTAGAGAATATCACGCAATTTACCAATTTGATTCGTTGGTCAGGCGTATTCTTCAGTGTCTTTATTATGGCCGGAACCTGGTTATTAATAAAATTTATCAGCTCGATGGTTGAAAGTTTTGGTAGCCAATTCGCTCAGTATCGAATGCTAATGCAAAAAATGCAGTCATTCCTTCAGTTTTTCATCTACATGACAGCCGGTCTCATTGTGTTCATGCTGAGCTTTCGAATCAACGACCACATCCTGGCCCTCATTGGGGGCACCCTGGCCGTTTCAGTAGGCTTTGCTCTTAAAGATTTAGCCGCTTCCTTTATCGCTGGTATGACGGTCATGATAGATCGCCCCTTTCAGGTAGGTGACCGCGTCACGTTTGAGGGTAATTACGGCGATATTATTACAATTGGGCTAAGGTCGGTTAGAATGAGGACGCTCTCAGATGACATCATTACTATCCCCAACAATAAGTTTCTCAATGAAGTGACTGTGAGTGGCAATTACGGGGCTCTTGATATGCAGGTCGTGATACCTTTTTACATTGGATTGAATGAGGATATCGTACTGGCTCGAAATCTAATTCAAGAGGCTGCTTCATCAAGTCGTTATATTCACCTGCCTAAACCCGTCGTTGTATTGGTTAAGCAGGTAATCACCGATAATTACCTCGCCATCCAACTTACCTGCAAAGCGTATGTTGTGGATACAGGCTACGAGAAGCTATTTGAAACCGACATTACACTGCGCGTTATGGAGCAGTTCAAAACCAACGGGATCAAACCGCCTCAGATCGCCATATCAAACTCGTAGTGCTATGCCCAAGGCTCGCTAATGGCACATCACTAATGTCTGGTGCTCTGCTTTGTGGGGCAAACGTATGGTGAACTGGCTTCCTTTACCAAGTTCAGATGAAACCGTAATTTCTCCGCCTGTTTGGCTCAGAATACTTTGAGAAACCGAGAGACCTAATCCTGTTCCCTCTCTTCTGGTCGTAAAAAATGGGTCAAAAATACGCTTTAAGTTCTCTGGAGAAATCCCACAACCTTCATCGATAACGTGGATCAGTACCCCGATAGATTCACCCTCTTCTATCCAATCTTCACTCAATACCGTTAGTCGACCTTCACCTTGCATCGCGTGTATTGCGTTCATTTGTAAGTTAACCAGAATTTGCAGTAACTGATTTCGGTTGATTTCTACGGGTGTCGTAGCATGTAGATCAATGACATAGTCTATTTTCTTTTTCTTTGAACCTGTTCTGACAAGTGTGACGCTCTCATCAACGATAGGGTTAACATGTTGCCATGTAACCTGATCTTGAACACCACCATGCCGACTGTATTGCAATAGGCTTCGAGTGATATTTCTGATCCGATCGATTTGTTCCAAAATCGTATCTATTTCTTCTTGAACGCAATCAAGATCGTTATTGAGTTCAAACTTAATCAACTCAACATTACCCAATATTACCGCTGTTGGGTTATTAATTTCATGGGCAATACCTGCGGTTAGCTCACCCAAGGCAGCGAGTTTTTCATGGACGACAAGCTTATCCCTTGTTTGGTTAAGAAGCTTAATGTGGTGTTCTAACTGCGCAGTTTTGTCTTTTAGACTGGCAGTACGCGAACTTACTTTCTCTTCAAGCTCATTTGCAGCTTGTTGGATCTGGTGGTTCCTATACTGTAATTTATTCAGCATATTATCAAACTGCAGCGCCAATTGGCTGAGCTCATGCTTATCATCGAGGCCCAAGTCGCCAATACGCTCGTCGTCTTTTCCAAGTTGAACCATTTTAACCACACGATGGATTCTCTCTATGGGTCTAAATAGATCGCGAGCGCCTCGATAAGCTAATACGCCGGAGATAAACAGCACACCGATAATAATGATGCTTACCTCAACAATGTTAGTTAAGTAGGTTTTTATTAGTGGCCACACCAAATACCCAGTATAAAAAATACCAATGACATTATGATTGAGATCGACAATAGGTTTGTAACCGGCAATGTACCAACTATCGTAAACATAGGCTTTATCGACCCATGTATTTCCTTGTGTTAATACATCGTGTTTGACTTCATCAGAGACCGTCGTACCGAGCGCACGTAACTCAGAATTATTGTTATTAATGGGTACATTCGTCGCAATGCGTAGATCATCTAAGAATATAGTGACAGTACCCTTTAGATGGTTTCCCTGTCCATTTGATGGGTAGATGGTGTCTCGAATGTCATCCACCAGTGTCATGTTATTATTAAGCAAGACACCGCCATCTAAATAACCGACCAAGTGACTATTTTCATCGTAAATGGCAACAACCGAACGACTGATAAAGGCTCGCAGCTCTTTTCGATGAGTTTGTTGGACTGTGACTTCTGCTTGATCCGCTAATACTCTGTCTATGTCACTGACGTCCTTTGGCGATAACACATCAAAAAATGAATGAGTTACTGCCATGTTGCTATAAGTTTCTCTAATCCTTTTAGAACTTGCAGGAATCCACCTTAAATAATCGAGATTATATCGATGACGCTGCGAGGTGACCCAGTCATCGAACTCCTGATCAGATTGAATATACTGGAAGCGAGTCCTAAATTCGTAAGAATCTGAAAATGCTTGAACTTGTCGAAACTGGCTCAACTGGAGTGTATCAATTTTATCGGCAACGATATTAAGGCGGTCGTTCAGATTAACCAATGCACTTTGCCAGGTATAGTGGACAGACCAATACGCTGTGATGCCAAACAGCGCAATGAGCGTCATTAGTATCGGGGCTGAGGTCAGTAACAATAATCGGTAACGCACCATCGATTTTGCTCGATAGTGCCATTTTTGTCGAAATTGGCTATTCATCCAAGATGGTTTCCTCTTGCCACTCTTTGTATTTTCGTTCGAGTGTTTTTCGAGCGACACCTAACTCTCTCGAAGCCGCCGATTTATTCCCATCGTAATAACTCACAACCTGTTGAATGTGATTTTTCTCAACGTCCTTCAATGACCAGGAGTTTGGGTAACCAAACTTTGCTTCTTGAGATGACTCTACCGCTGGCATCGAAGCAATATCATTAACACTTAAGTTTATCGTAGTGTTTCGATGACTACCTGACAACTCGTTGAAATGTCGAGCAAGTGTCGAACCAAGAAGCAAGCAACGTTCAATCATGTTCTTTAGTTCGCGGATGTTTCCTGGCCAGTCATAGTCTTGTACAGCTTGAATATCTTCGTGTGCCCACTTTGGTTCTTCAATCGCCAGGTCTTTGGATAAAATTCGCGTGAAATACGGCAGTAAATCATTAATATCAGCCTTACGTTCTCTAAGTGGAGTAACATCAATCTTTAGTACATTGAGGCGATAGAATAAATCTTGGCGAAAGCACCCTACGTTAACCTCCTCTTGCAGATTTCGGTTTGTTGCAGCGACGACTCTAACGTCGACACTAACCTCCTTCTCGCTACCTACAGGGCGTACAGTACGCTGCTCTAATACGCGTAGTAGAGATGATTGCATAGACATAGGCATTTCGCCGATTTCGTCGAGAAACAAGGTTCCACCACTAGCGACACGAAACAGCCCTTCACGACTTTTCTTTGCGCCAGTAAATGAACCAGCGGCGTGCCCAAATAACTCGCTTTCCAATAACTCTGGAGATAAAGCGGCACAATTGATCGCGACAAAAGGTCCCTCACGTTCGCTGAGCTTATGAATCCCCCTTGCGACTAACTCTTTACCAGTGCCTGATTCACCTTCGATCAAAACAGAGGCTCTTGAGGGGGCAAACTGAGCCATCAGCTGTTTCAATTGCTTCGTCTTTTCTGATGTCCCGATCATCTCTTTATTAATATGTCTGCTAATGTCGTGATTAAGCGCCGTATTTACCCGCTCTGCCACCCGTTTGTCCATACAACGTTTTACTGCGCGGAGCATTTGTTCGAGGTTAAAGGGCTTTAGAATAAAATCGGACGCTCCTAATTTAAGGGCGCTGATCGCAACCTCAAGATCGGCGTAACCGGTCATAAATATGACGTCAACTTTACGCTCTATATCATTAAAGGCTTCTTCCCACTCAATACCAGAACGGCCTGGAAGGTTGATGTCTAAAATAATCAAGTCAAAATGGGTACTTTGTCTCAGCAGCTCAGCTTGCTCGACACTTCCAGCTGTCTCGACATGACCAAAGCTCTTACTCAGCGCTTTTTTTAAAATGGTTTGCATGCCGACTTCGTCATCAACGATCAAAACAGAAAATGCAAGGTAAGCCGAACTCGCCGGGAGTGCTGAAGTGCCGCTTTTAGGATCCATAAACGTCATTCCTTTCTAAGCTTTTGTAATATGGGACAGAGTGTACCAATCTTAATTAAAATATCCTTATTTATAGTGCGACATTTTGTCTCACTTCAACTATTTATACTTTGTTATAGTTAAATAATTGAAGAATTGCTGCTAATTAGGACGTTTTTTAACTAAAAATGTGGCATTGTCTTTGCTTATCTAGTTCCAAGTGTATCGTTACACTGTATAAATAATTAGAAAATACGGATACTTAAGATGAAACTTCCCCAGCTATTACTGTTAACCGCCAGCATTATTACTGCACCTGTCGTGGCTAATGAGCACACCGTAGAACGAGTGCGACTTGCGACTACAACCAGTACTTATCATTCTGGGTTGCTAGATTACCTGTTACCAAGCTTCACTATAGACACTGGCTATCAAATAGACGTTATTGCTGCGGGTACTGGAAAGTCATTAAAAATGGGACAAAATGGCGATGTGGATATCGTTATGACCCATGCTCCAGAAGCTGAAGCTCGCTTTGTGGAAGCGGGTTATGGTATTCAACCACGAAAAGTCATGTACAACGACTTTGTCATCGTCGGCCCCAAAAATGACCCTGCAAACGTAAGTCAGTCGTCATCGATAAAAGATGTGTTTTCTAGAATTGCCAATAAAAACGCGCTTTTTGTATCTCGAGGGGACGACTCTGGAACAAATATTAAAGAATTACAAATCTGGGATCAGACCCAGATAGCGCCTGAATTTCCGGGTTATCGCTCCGTAGGCCAAGGTATGGGCCCAACTCTAAACATGGCCTCTGAAATACAGGGCTATACTATGACAGACCGAGGCACATGGCTCGCCTATCAGGCAAAGTTAGATCTCGCGATTTTATTCGAAGGCGATGAACATCTTTTTAATCCTTATCAAGTAATTTTGGTTAGCCCTAAGCGTTATTCAGATATTAATGTTGAGGGTGCTCAGGCGCTCAGTAATTGGTTGGTCTCAAAAAAGGGGCAGAAGATGATAAATAGCTATCGCAAAATGGATCAGCAACTCTTTGTCGCCAATGCTGAGTGAGCAGGTAAATAAATGAGCATCACTGAGACAACCATAGAGGCATTGAGCCTGCTATTTAGTTTTGACCCCGACCTTTGGAGAATAGTCGCGGTTTCATTTAGTGTTTCTGTTTCTTCGATTTCTATCGTCACGATCCCCGCGGTCATAGCTTCTTTTTTTCTGGCATACACAGACTTCTGGGGCAAGTGGGCGCTACTGTCTTTAGTGAACACTCTACAAGCCATCCCTACCGTTGTTATTGGGCTTTTGCTTTACATGATGCTTTCAAGATCCGGTCCTCTTGGGGATTGGCAGATGCTTTTTACCCAAAAGGCAATGATCATCGGTCAAATGCTGATTTGTTTTCCAGTATTGGTATCGATGATGCACGGGGCATTACAAAGTTCCGATAAAAGAGCACTTGAAACAGCGGTCACTCTTGGCGTCTCGAAAACTCGGGTTTTTTGCACCTTGGTCTGGGAATCGCGATTTCCACTTACAGCAGCAGTGATTGCGGGGTTTTCAAGGATCATTACCGAAGTTGGTTGCTCGATGATGGTTGGCGGAAACATTATGGGGCTAACCCGAAATATCCCGACCGCCATCGCAATGGAAAGCCATAAAGGAGCGTTTTCACAAGGCGTAGCTCTTGGGATTGTTTTATTGGTCCTCGCACTATTTTTAAACTTCACACTGTCTTCGATCCGAGGGAAAGGCGTTTTAAGAAGTTAATGGCTGTTAAGTGACAATAATTCGGTTCCCCAGATAAACATTGCAAACCTGCAAGTCGAGATTTCTCAGATATAATCATTAATTAGAGTTGTGCGTAAGGAAGACCTTCCATCTATGACAATACAACTGCAAGCCAATCAGATTTCAATGCGCTTTCGAGAGAAAGTGCTCTTTCATATCCCTAACCTTTGCATTGGTCCCAATGAAGCTGTGTATCTTAAAGGTGATAACGGTGTTGGTAAAACCACATTACTCAAAATACTCGCCGGCCTTATAATACCCACGTCAGGGGACGTTTCACCTAAACTGCCCAAGCAACGCCTTGGTTGGCTAAAAAACAGCGGTAGAAAAGATGTGATTTATCTGCATCAATCCCCTTACCTATTTGACGCAACCGTATACCAAAACGTGGTCTACGGGATCCGTTTTAATAAGCTTTGTGAACAGAAAAGACGTGCTTCGGTCATAAATTCGCTACGGATGGTTGGCTTAGAAACGTTAGCTCATGAGCACGTATCTGTGTTGTCTGGAGGTGAAAAGCAACGAGTCGCTATGGCAAGAGCATGGATTATGAAACCATCCATTCTTCTGATGGATGAACCTAGTGCATCACTCGATCAAGAATCTATCGATAGATTGGTCGTTTTGGCTCAAAACCTATTGAGTTTGGGATCCAGTATTGTCGTTACAAGTCACCAATCTAATGCCCTGACACAACTTTGCCACAAACAGTGGTGGATCAAAGATTGTACCTTGGTAGAATCAACCCTATTGCAAGTCATTAATAAAAATGAAATAAACCAAGAGAGTACATATGTTGCTTCCTACTCAGACTAGTTGGGTCATTTTAGCTGGAGGGCAAGCCTCCCGCATGGGTGGCAGTGATAAAGGACTAATAGAGCTTAATTCAAAGCCGCTTATTGAGCATGTATTGTCCATAATGAAACCACAGACAGATCGTATTTCTATTAATGCCAATAGAAACTTTGAGCAATATTCCCAGTATGCGCCTGTGATTAAAGATACCTACCCAGATTATGTTGGTCCATTAGGTGGTATGCACGCGGGCCTAATCCACTCACAGACTGATTGGGTTGGGTTTGTCCCTTGCGATTGTCCAAATATAGATCCAGATCTAGTGAGACGCTTTTGCGCACAAATACAAAGTGACAGCGATATTTTGGTTGCACATGATGGTGATTTTCATCAACCAGTATTTACGATGATGCACAAACGGGTATTGCCAAAGCTAGAAGCCTTTCTCGACCGGGGTGATCGGAAAATCATTCTCCTATACAACGAATGCAACACTAAATACGTCGATTTCTCAGATTTTCCACAGTGTTTTCTTAACTTGAATACTCCGGAAGAGCTTCAGTCGTATCAACAAAATCACTCTAACTAGAACTACAAAGAAGACCGTTTATGGCCATCACTAAAGTAAAAAACATTCCTGTCCTGGGGTTTGCTGCGTACAGTGGTACAGGTAAAACTACATTGTTAGAAGCCTTGCTCCCCTTGTTAACCGACACTGGACTGCGAATTGGTGTTCTCAAACATGCTCACCATAATTTCGATGTCGATAAGCCGGGCAAAGACAGCTACCGTTTGCGTAAAGCAGGTGCGAGTCAAATGCTTATCTCCTCTCGATACCGCCATGCTCTAATGACAGAAACACCAGACGAAGAAGCAAACTTTGAATATTTGATTAATCGGTTTGATCATCAACTTCTCGATTTGATTCTCGTCGAAGGATGTAAAAACATCGCCTTTCCAAAAATTGAACTCAATCGCCAACAAGTCGGTAAACCATGGCTGTATCCTAGTGATGACAACATCATTGCAGTCGCTTCTGACAGTGAGCTTGAACTTCAGATTCCTACACTTGAAATTAACGACTTAGACGCTATTTGCCAATTTATTCAACAATATGTTGTCCAGCAACAATCTACGATTGTTAACTCATCTCCTGCGGTCTGTTGCGATACTCTATCGCCCGCTTTTCTTTCCGTAGAGCAAGGGCAACAAAAGATATTGCGAAGTGTTGATGCTCTAACGAGCAGTGAAGAAATCACTCTTGATAACGCTTATGGTCGGGTATTGGCTAAATCAATCCATTCTCCTATCAACGTACCAGCGTACACCAACTCTGCAATGGACGGTTACGCACTGCGTAGCGATGATCTTGACCACGATGATTTCAAACTGGTTGGCTCAGTCATGGCAGGTTACAGTTACCAAGGAGAACTTGGTGCTGGTGAAACAGTGCAGATAATGACTGGCGCGCCAATTCCTTTAGGTGCTGATACGGTTATTATGCGCGAGCAATCTACAGTTAAAGGTGACACTGTCTCTTTTTCGGCCAAAGCGAGCAAAGGACAAAATGTTCGTCAAGCAGGCGAAGATCTTGAAGTTGGGCAAACAGTCTTTGAACAGGGGTGTCTTGTTGAAGCACCTGAGCTAGGAATGATAGCCTCACTCGGCTTTGGCTCTGTTAATGTCAGACGCAAACTCAAAGTCGCTGTATTTTCTACCGGAGACGAAGTACAAGCCCCTGGTAGCGAACTTAAAGCCAATTCAATATTCGATTCTAACCGTTTTACCATTAAAGCCATTTTACAAAAACTCGATTGTGAGATCATCGACTTAGGTATACTGGAAGACGACGAAATGGTTATGGAAAAAGCTATCGAACAGGCTAGCCATGCGGCTGATTTGATTATCACCTCTGGCGGTGTGTCTGTTGGCGATGCTGATTTTATCAAGAATGTGTTAGAGCGCTCTGGGAATGTCAATTTTTGGCGAATCAATATGAGACCGGGTCGACCTCTCGCCTTCGGCAGTATCAACAATAAACCGTTTTTTGGCCTCCCTGGCAATCCTGTCGCCGTGATGGTTTCATTTATCAACTTCGTTGAACCTGCTATTCGAAAAATGCAAGGCGTCACTGACTTTATGCCTTTTAAGGCAACGGCGATAGCAAGTGAAAACCTTCGCTCAAGACAAGGGCGAACTGAATTTAGCCGTGGTGTCTATTCGATGAATAACAACACAGGGCAACTTGAAGTCAGGCTAACGGGCAAACAAGGTTCTGGAATATTACGCTCAATGAGTGAAGCAAATTGCCTTATCGAAATCTCACCCAATATTGATACGGTGAAACAGGGAGAATACGTGACAATCATCCCACTTCAAGGCAGAATCTAGACAAAATTTAAAATAGGTAGATTTAACATGGCTCGCACTATCATTTACACATACAAAGAAGAAGAAAAGACGCTAACTTTTTCCTACCAGCAGCACAGAAATATTCATGAAGCTGTTGCTGAGGCAGAGGGTATCGACTTAACCGAATTCCTTCGTATGGAACAACAGATCGAAGCCATTTCCGATACAAAAGCGGTTAGAAATTATCGCGATAATCACTTTAGAAAGTTAGGGTTTGGAAAAATCACTCTGGCTCAAAAAGAAAATCGAGGCGTCGGCCAAAAAGATCAATGATCACAGAGCAGATACCAAAAGAGCGACGTCTTACGTCGCTCTTTTTTTATATTTAAACTCGACTTAGAACAGCGCTAACGCTTGAGTTCCCAACGCTCTGCAAGTGATACAGGCAAAACAAGCAAACAAAAAATTGCAACCACAGAAACGGCTATGGATCCCAGACCACTAAAAGAAAGCCAAGATTTAATGGCAATATAAAGCGCAGCGACTAGAGCTACAACAACCAACGAGAATACCCTCGCTTTTCCTTGGTTATTAGGTGAATGATTACGCCAAACCACACTATTGACGAGCATTGCTGCGCTTGCAACTAGCCAATACAAGAACGTCGGGAACGGCCAAACGATGAGTAACACTAACGTCACCAAAATAACGCCAAGCCAAACCCTTTTGCGTGAAAAAAGATCTTCGCCACCAACCAGAGGGCTAACATCTAAACGAATAAAGTGCCAAGATACTAATGCCCCTAAAATGGCACCAACAATCAAATCAGTAATAAAAGCTGAGCCGGTAACAAACATAAAAAAGGATAGCAATAAGGCAGCTGTACTACTAATAACAGCAAACCTTATTGAGTGCCTTGGTGATACTGTACGTATAAAAATGCATGAAAAACAGATCCAATTTGCCATGTACAAGTCTGGAAAACTAAATCCTTGTCCATTTGAGAAACTCAACATGGGCATATAAGCATGAGGGACTGGCATCGAAAATCCTTGTTGTGCAACCACAACAAACAAGGACGTAGCATTAACCGCAAAGAACAATTTTAAGGTTACGGCCTTACCAAAGCTCCAATAAATCAAAGAAATACACATTATCAAAAAGATTGGATGACAAATCACCTCAATGACCTTGCCTGTCATCACTAATATGTCATTCAGCCAATTAGGAGAGTTTAATACAACACCTTGTATACTCTGAATCCAATTGAGTTCCAGTTGGCGCAATGGCGGTGCTTGCTCAATAAGCTGATCAACATAGCGCACCGGTTGATCAGTTGCTTGTTCAAACAACTCTTGAATGACTTGCCACTGTGCTGGATAGCGGTAGCTTTCCTTGGAAATATAGTACGGATTGACCAGTGTAGCGCCTCTTACTTCAACACCATAATGAGGAGCAAACCAAATCGGTAAGTCATTACCACGACCATTAGCACTGTTGTTATAGGCAATAATCTCAGAGTCAGAAAAACAGTGATAAATAATGGCACTGTCTGTTCGTCCCAGTTCCTTCCCTACCGAGACGACTAAACCAGCCTCTTCCCAAGTTTCTCTTTGCGCTGCAAGCTGTGGAAATTCTCCAGTAGAAATGGTTCCACCTGGGAGGGATAACTTATTTGTGATAATTTCATCGACAAGCAATAATCGTTGATCAGCTTTTATTAAACATAACGCACCACGCAGAACCTTCTCATCTGGCGACTTAGCCTCAATAACGCTTTCTTGGGCGAAGGAAAGAGATGAAAGAAGAGTTAGCAACCCTAACAATAAAGTGCGCAAATACCTTTGCAAAATATTCTACCTAATTATTTGATGTATTTTTTCGTAAACAATGAATATGAGGCTGAAACCCCATTTTCTTATACAAGCCCCTGGCAGCATGGTTAAAGTCCCAAACTTCGACCATGACCTGTGCAACGCCGTATTCAGTTAATCGTTTTTCCATCTCTTGAAGTAATGCCGTTGCAACTGAACAATGTTGAAACTGTTCGACTACAAATAGCTCATCGATATTTCCCATCAACACGGATTTACTTATCGGTGATACTAATTCGCAAAACTGCCCGGTCACAAAGCCAATGACTTGTCCCTTTAACTCGGCGACAAGAACAAGACAATCTGGTGACTCTAGGTACAGAGCAATACTCTTTTCAACTTGCACTTCTTCCGGTGTTTTGAAGTCTTCTGGAACATGTTGGTAATGAAACTGATGTAAGCAATACATAAAATGATTGAGAGTTTCTAAATCTGCATCAGTAGCTGAACGGATAGTAAAGTTCATCATAAATAATGGCACTATATTATTGATTACAACGACAGTTGGAGTCAGGCATGCTTGGATACACAGTGTGATGGTTTTGTCAGAGAACTGCAAATAAAAGTCCCTGTATACTCACCTAGCAAGCCAAATGTGCCATACAATTTATTCTTAGAGCTATACTTTTTCATATTACTATTAAACATGCGGACTTTTTCACCGACCAAGGACAACGCAAGAGTATGATTTGGCGAATTATCATCATAAGTGTTTTAGCTAGTTACTCAATAGTCGTAAGCGCGACCCCCATGAAGTGCTCACTTTCAGGAAGTGCAGACCACTTCTGGTTCTATCAAGAACAACTTGTTTACGAGAGTAATCAATTTGTTATCTTCCAGAACTTTAAAGGCCGTGTAGTTACTCAGGTTGATCTAATAACCAATCAATTAATTCGTACTACGTATATTGGCGAGCCGTACGACCCCAAATATCAAATTTTGCTTGGGTCTTGTGAGGAAGCCGCTCACGTGCTGGAGTTTTGGACAATGAGCAAAACGCCGTACGACCACTAACATCTAAGATGCTTGCCAGTATGCTCTATCGTTCACCATTTCCGGTCAAGTATCACCATTATCAATACGTCCTATTTTCCTAGCTCCCTTCTTTAACGATATTATAAGCGTGTCCACATAAGGGTTAAGAAATGCTCAACGAAATACAGATACTCGAACAGTGCATTATGGACAAACAGCACTTGATATTGGCGTACTTGATAGGTGGAGTCCTGATAGCGCTAACTTTTGAAATAAGAAGGCTGCGCAAAAATGATGAACGATCTCCTGATAGAAATCGTTAAAATTGAATCGATTGTTTGGTTGTTAGCTTTGCTGCCAATGTGTGCATTGGCTGTTGAAGAAATGATTAACAACTAGTCATTATCCTATGGAAGCAAAAACCAGCAAAGCACCGACTATAGGCTTTGCTGGTTGATTATTATGTTTAATTAGAACCAAGTGCTTTTTCAATTTCCGATAGACTGGTTGGGTCATCTATTGTTGACGGTACCGTATAAGTTTCTCCATCGGCTATTTGACGAATAACGCGACGTAAAATCTTGCCTGAACGCGTTTTTGGTAACCTTTCCACCACCATTGCATGTTTAAAACACGCAACCGCTCCTATTTCATCTCTAACTTTGCCTACGAGCTCGTTTTCGAGATCCAATGAATCAATTTTCACACCATCTTTGAGTACAACAAGTCCAAGTGGTAGCTGACCTTTTAAATCGTCATGCACGCCAACTACCGCACATTCCGCTATGGCTGGATGACCACCGACAATTTCTTCCATTTCACCTGTTGATAGGCGGTGACCAGCAACGTTAATGACATCATCAACCCTACCCATGATAAATAAGTAGCCATCTTCGTCTAAGTATCCACCATCGCCCGAGACGTAATAGCCTTCAAACTGGCTCAAATACCCTGATTCAAACCTATCATGATTACGCCAAACTGTGGGTAGACAGCTTGGTGGCAGGGGGCGTTTCAAAGAAACAAAACCTTGTTGGTTAGCGCCAACAGGCTCCCCAATCTCATTAAGGATCTCCACCTTGAAACCGGGACAAGGCATAGTCGCAGACCCCGCTTTAACCGTCATAGGTTCTATCCCTACAGGGTTACTTGCAATCGCCCATCCTGTTTCTGTTTGCCACCAGTGGTCAATAACAGGCTTTTTCGCATGCTCGGTTACCCAGGTTAAAGTTGGCGGGTCAAGACGCTCACCAGCCATAAAAATCGAAGTCAGGCTTGTTAAGTCATATTTTTGCAATTCGAGACCATTGGGGTCTTCTTTTTTAATCGCACGAAATGCTGTGGGCGCTGAAAACAACACATCAACATGATACTCTTCACATACACGCCAAAATGAACCGGGATCTGGCGTCCTTACAGGCTTACCTTCAAACAATACCGAAGTGCAACCGTGAATGAGAGGCGCATAAACAATATACGAATGCCCCACAACCCAACCTACGTCAGATGCTGCCCAGAAAACCCCATCTTGCGGCATATTGTAAACAGCCTGCATCGAGTATTTCATGGCAACAGCGTGACCACCGTTATCCCGTACTACGCCTTTTGGTTTTCCCGTGGTGCCTGATGTGTAAAGAATATATAGTGGGTCTGTGGCCATGACGGGAACGCAAGGGTGCGGTTTGGCCACTTCACAAGCTGTTCGCCAATCAATATCTCGAGTTTGGTTCAGTGCTGCTTCACATTCGGGCCTTTGATAGAGGAACACTTTTTCAGGTTTCCAACGGCTGTCCATAATCGCTTTGTCGATGAGGGGTTTATAAGGTAGTACTTTGTTCACCTCAATCCCACAAGACGCGGTCATTACAACCTTAGGCTCTGCATCTTCGATACGTACCGCCAACTCATTTGGTGCAAACCCTCCAAACACAACTGAATGGATAGCCCCTATTCGAGCACACGCCAACATTGCCATCGCAGCTTCAGGGATCATCGGCATATAAATGACCACACGATCGCCTTTTCGGACGCCCTCTTGGGCTAACATACCAGCGAGCTTCGCCACTTTATCGCGCAGTTCATTGTACGTATACTGGCGCTTGACTTGGGTCACCGGTGAGTCGTAAATCAGCGCTGTTTTCTCACCTCGACCATGTTCACAATGATAATCAAGCGCAAGCCAACAAGTATTAAGAACTCCATCAGGAAACCAGCGTTCTATTCCGTTTTCATCTTTTGCCAGTATAGTTTTCGGCTCCTCAAACCAATCGAGTTTTTTAGCTTGGGTTTTCCAAAAGTGTTCCGGCTCTTTTTCTGCCAATTGGTATTCGTGTTGATATGCAGACATAACGTATCCTCCAATATACCTGTCATGCTTGAAGCTACAGCTCGGCTTCAACGGCGCGATACTCCATAACGCCATTTCCTCAACTTCAAAAACTCGGTATGCAAGTCATTTTATTTGATAGTATCGAACGGTACGCTGACCGCTCCTTCCATTAAAATCCGTGCACTACGGCTCATCGTAGCTTGCTCAACCGTCCAGCCCTGTTTAGTATTTCTGGCTTTCGCCCCCACTTTGAGTGTTCCCGATGGGTGCCCAAAGGTAATGACATTTCTTTGTCCGCCACCCGCTGCGAGGTTAACCAATGTACCTGGAACGGCCGCAGCTGAGGCAATGGCTACAGCGGCTGTTCCCATCATTGCATGATGCAATTTCCCCATAGACATAGCCCGCACGAGTAAATCCACATTTTCTGCCTCGACAGGCTTACCACTTGATGACAAATAGTGTTTGGGTTTGGAAACAAACGCCACTTTAGGCGTATGCTGGCGAGATTTAGCTTCCGATATATCGTTAATCAGACCCATTTTAAGCGCGCCATAAGCCCTAATTAACTCGAGGCGATGCAAGGCTTCTTCGCTGTTATTAATGTCATCTTGCAGTTCAGCTCCCGAATAACCAAGTGCTTGAGCCTCGATAAAGATGGTGGGTATACCTGCATTGATTAAGGTTGCATTAAAGGAACCCAATTCTGGTACCCATAAATCGTCTATTAAATTACCCGTGGGAAACATCGAGCCATCACCCTCGGCGGGAGCGATAAAATCGACTTCGATTTCGGCGGCGGGAAAAGAGACACCATCAAGTTCAAAGTCCCCAGTTTCCAGTACCTCACCATTGCATATTGGTACGCGAACGACTAAGGTTTTCTTAATATTGGCTTGCCAAATACGCACTGTTACGATATCTGTATTTTCCAGCTTCTGCTGAGAAATATACCCACTATGAATCGCAAAGGCACCGACCGCTGCTGTCAAATTGCCGCAGTTACCACTCCAGTCAACAAACGGTTTATCAATTGCAACCTGCCCAAATAGATAGTCAACGTCATGATCATCACGACTACTTTTAGACACGATGACCGTCTTACTGGTACTTGACGTCGCCCCTCCCATACCGTCAATTTGTTTGCCATAAGGATCCGGGCTGCCTATCACCCTAAGTAGCAACGCGTCTCTTGCTTGGCCTGCTTGTTTGGCGTTCTCTGGTAAATCTTCAAGCCGAAAAAATACACCTTTGCTGGTTCCACCTCGCATATAAGTCGCTGCGACTTTGAGTTGTTTCTGCACATGGCCCTTCATAAGCAGACCTCGCGAATCACCATATTGTTGTTCATTGGTTAATCCTTTAATTAGCAAGGAAATCTTGAGCAAAGCGTTGTAATACACCACCCGCTTTATACACGTGCACTTCATCTGCGGTGTCCAGGCGACAAGTCACTGGAACATCGATTTTTTCACCATTACGACGAGTAATGACCAAAGCCAAATCTACACCAGGCGCGATATCACCCATAACGTCATACAACTCTGAACCATCGAGCTTGAGTGTTTTTCGACTAACACCTTGTTTTAGTTGTAATGGCAGCACGCCCATCCCAACTAAGTTGGTACGGTGTATGCGCTCGAAACCCTCGGCAACGATTGCTTCAACACCAGCAAGCCGGACGCCTTTGGCGGCCCAATCACGAGAAGAACCCTGACCATAATCCGCACCTGCCACAATGATAAGTGGCTGTTTGCGATCCATATACGTTTCAATCGCTTCCCACATACGGACGACTTTACCTTCGGGCTCAAGGCGCGTTAGCGATCCTTGTCGAACTTCTCCGTTTTCGGTCACCATTTCATTGAGTAATTTAGGATTCGCAAATGTGGCTCTTTGAGCAGTCAAATGATCCCCTCTATGAGTTGCGTAAGAATTAAAATCTTCTTCAGGCAAACCCATTTTTGCTAAGTACTCACCTGCTGCACTGCTAGCAAGGATTGCATTCGATGGTGATAAGTGGTCGGTGGTAATGTTGTCACCAAGTACCGCTAACGGTCTCATTCCTGAAAGGCTTCTTTTGCCTGCTAATGCGCCTTCCCAATATGGTGGACGGCGAATATACGTACTCATTTCGCGCCAGTCATACAAAGGAGTTGAGCTTGCTGATTGGTCATGCAACTTAAACATCTCGATGTAGACTTGGTTAAACTGAGACGGTTTAACGTGATGGTTAACGACATCATCTATTTCACTATCGCTTGGCCAGAGGTCATTGAGGTAAATAGGATTTCCACTTGCATCTATACCAAGGGGATCTTTTTCAATATCAAAACGTATGGTTCCGGCCAGCGCATAAGCTACAACTAAAGGAGGTGAAGCCAAAAATGCCTGTTTTGCATAAGGATGGATACGCCCGTCAAAGTTTCGGTTGCCCGACAACACGGCCGTCGAATAAAGGTCACGCTCAATAATTTCTTGTTGAATTGCCGGATCTAACGCGCCGCTCATGCCGTTACAAGTGGTGCATGCATAACCAACGATTCCAAACCCTAGCGATTCAAGCTCGGACAGGAGCCCAGCTTCATCAAGATACAGTTTCGCTACCTTCGACCCTGGTGCGAAAGATGTTTTAACCCAAGGTTTGCGCACCAAGCCTAATTGATTCGCCTTTTTAGCAAGCAGCCCCGCAGCAACAACATTCCGCGGATTACTGGTATTAGTACACGAGGTTATCGCTGCAATGATCACCGCGCCATCGGGTAATTCACCTTCTTTCTGTTCCCATGTGCTCGCAACCCCACGTTGAGCAAGTTCAGCGGTAGGTAATCGACGATGAGGATTAGAAGGGCCTGCAAGGTTCCGCTCTACTGTTGATAAATCAAACTCAAGGACTCGCTCATATTGCGCTGTCTCTAACGCATCTGCCCACAATCCGGTTTGCTTGGCGTACTCTTCAACTAACGCGATCTGCTGCTCATCTCTGCCTGTCAGTCGAAGATAGTTAATGGTTTGTTCATCGATATAGAACAGACCTGCCGTGGCGCCGTATTCTGGTGTCATATTCGAAATGGTTGCACGATCACCAATGGTAAGCGCTTTGACACCTTCTCCAAAAAACTCAAGATAAGAAGAGACCACCCCTTGGTTTCGTAAGAACTCTGTTATCGACAATACAATGTCCGTGGCAGTGATGCCTTCACAACGATTGCCAAGCAATCGCACACCTACAATATCTGGCAAACGCATCATCGAAGGGCGACCAAGCATAACCGTTTCAGCTTCTAAACCACCGACTCCAATTGCAATAACGCCAAGTGCATCAACATGTGGTGTGTGACTGTCCGTCCCGACGCAAGTGTCAGGAAAGGCAACACCATCTTTTAATTGCACCACAGGAGACATTTTCTCCAGGTTGATTTGGTGCATAATACCGTTACCGGCTGGTATCACGTTGACATTTTTGAACGCTGTTTTACACCACTCAATGAAATGAAAACGGTCTTTATTTCTGCGCTCTTCAATAGCGCGATTTTTCTCAAATGCATCTTTATCAAATCCCGGATGCTCTACCGCCAAAGAGTGATCAACAATGAGTTGAGTCTCGACAACAGGATTCACTTTTGCTGGATCGCCACCTTGCTT
This sequence comes from Vibrio gelatinilyticus, assembly GCF_022836845.1. Lineage (GTDB taxonomy): Bacteria > Pseudomonadota > Gammaproteobacteria > Enterobacterales > Vibrionaceae > Vibrio > Vibrio gelatinilyticus. Next base: position 173,358 of record NZ_JAJNNZ010000004.1, on the reverse strand, counting down.
TGCAATCGCATCTCGTAGTCCAGCCAAATCAACCAAGGCCGTCTGACCCAAAATATCATGGCACACCACTCTGGCTGGATACCATGGAAAATCAAGGTCACGTTTTCTATCAACAATCTGTTTCAAGCAGTTATTAAGCTCATGGGGGGGGCAGCGTCTAACCAGATTTTCTGCGAGAATACGGGAGGTATAAGGTAACGTCCTATAGGCGTCATCGGCGATGTTATTCACAGCAGTTTCTGTGTCATAGTACACAGCCCTGTTACCCGGTAACACCTTGCGGTATTTAGAATTATATTGCTGGTCGCTCATAATCACTATCCAAAAGTCGAGGGGGGAGCCGTGTCAAAGGCACTTTCACACGGCTAACTCATTGAAATAAAGAATAACTAGCCACGCTGCTCAATGGGTAGCCACTGTTGCGCTTCGGGTCCATCATAATCGGCACTCGGTCTAATAATGCGATTGTTGGCTCGTTGTTCAAACACATGCGCAGCCCAACCAGTCAAGCGACTCATAACAAAGATGGGCGTGAAAAGTTTGGTTGGTATGTCCATAAAGTGGTACGCTGATGCATGAAAAAAGTCTGCGTTACAGAAAAGCCCCTTTTCACGCTTCATCACTGATTCAACTCTTTCAGAAACTGCATACAGTTGGGTATCTCCCACATCGGCGGCGAGCTCTTTTGACCAGCGCTTGATTAATGCATTTCTCGGATCAGACTCTCTGTACACCGCATGGCCAAACCCCATGATCTTTTCTTTATTGGCTAACATCGAAAGTATGTGCGACTCGGCTTCGTCAGGTGTCGCCCAATTTTCAATCATCGCCATAGCAGCTTCATTGGCCCCACCGTGCAGTGGCCCACGCAACGTTCCTATAGCGGCAGTGATAGCCGAGTGGAGATCAGATAAGGTCGACGCACAAACTCTCGCAGCAAACGTCGAAGCGTTAAATTCATGTTCGGCATACAGAATGAGTGAACAGTGCATGACTTTCTTATGCAATTCATTAGGCGCTTTGTCAGTCAGCATTTTTAAGAAGTAACCACCAATACACGATTCAGACTGATCTTCGGTATCGATTCGAATACCGTCATGACTAAAGCGATACCAGTAGCAAATAATGGCTGGAAACAATGCTAGCATTCGTTCTGTTGCTTGTTGCTGTTGAGAAAAATCCTCTTCTTGCTCTAGATTTCCTAATACAGAACAACCTGTGCGCATGACATCCATCGGGTGAGCATCTGCCGGAATCAATTCAAGTGCCGCTTTTAAAGCTTTTGGCAAACCTCTTAAGCTTACCAATTTAGTTTTGTACTGATCCAATTCTTGTTGGGTGGGTAAATGGCCAACTAATAACAGGTGTGCGACTTCTTCAAATTCAGCATAATTCGCCAAGTCGGTAATATCGTAGCCACGATATGTTAGACCTGTACCAGTCTGACCTACTGTACATAAAGATGTGGTTCCGGCACTTTGTCCTCGCAGACCCGCACCACCTATTGCTGTGTTTGGCATGTTGAACTCCTTCTCTTCCTTTTTCATTGTCTTTTCGATCTAATTGAAAAAGCGGTTTCACGTTATTGGATTAGCTTTCTTGAGCTTCGATTTTGGTAAAATATAGTATCTCTAAAAAATGGCAGACTAGTCGTCAGACTTCGTTGCAAATAACTGGTCTAGCTTGTCTTCATAGCTGTGGTAATTCAGATGTTGGTATAACTCGGCACGAGTTTGCATCTCAGCAATAAGTGCCTCTTGATTGCCCTGAACTAACAAATGCTGATAAACATTCTCTGCTGCTTTGTTCATCGCTCTAAAGGCGCTCAATGGATACAAAACCATATCCACGCCAGACTGAGCAAGTTCGTTACAGCCAAACAGCGGCGTTTGTCCAAACTCCGTAATGTTCGCCAAAATGGGGACATGCTTTCCCGTTGCTTCTTTTAGGCCACCTGAGAATGCAATGTACTGCTCCAGTGTCGACATAGCTTCTGGAAAAACCATATCTGCTCCAGCATCGATGCAGGCGATAGAACGCTCTAACGCTCTATCGAAACCTTCTACAGCCAAAGCATCTGTTCTTGCCATAATGACAAAATTCGCGTCATTTCGAGCATCGACAGCAGCTTTAATTCTATCTACCATCTCAACTTGACTAACAATGGCTTTGTTGGGTCTGTGACCACATCTTTTTTGCGCGACCTGATCTTCCATGTGTACCGCCGCAGCGCCCGCTTTTTCCATAGAGCGAATCGTTCTAGCAATATTAAATGCACCACCAAAGCCGGTATCGATGTCCACCAACAATGGTAAGTTACACGCGTTGGTAATTCGCTCTACATCTACCAACACATCATTAAGTGTTGTAATGCCAAGGTCGGGAAGCCCATAAGAGGCATTGGCTATGCCACCACCAGATAAGTAAATTGCTTGATGACCGACATTTTTGGCCATCATTGCGCAATAAGGGTTAACCGTGCCGACAATTTGTAGCGGGTCATTATTGGTGACAGCGTCACGAAATAGACTTCCTGGTGACTTAGACATGGTAATCGCTCCTTTTGATTATTCGTCGTCGATTTGTTGCTCTATTAGTATTCGGCTTCGAGAAATATGTCTTCTCATTAGCATTTCAGCCAATTCTTCGTCTCTATTCTTAATGGCTTCAAGGATAAACATATGTTCTTTTAACGCCGCGACAGGCCGTGAGTGTGAACGTGGCGATTGGTACCGATACATCCTCAACTGGTGGTACAATTCATGACAGAGCAGATTGATTAACTTGTTATTTCTACTTGCTTTAATGATTCTATAATGAAAATCAAAATCCCCTTGTTGATGAAAATAGGAAGCACCCTCTACTTTGTTTATATGTTCTGAGTGTTGTGAAAGTAACTGCTCTAAAGCTTCGATCTCATTGTCAGATATTGAACGTGCCGCAAGGCGGGCTGCCATTCCTTCTAAAGATTCACGTACGGCATACAGATCCACTAAACCTTGTTGGGTTAAAGTAATCACTCGAGCCCCAACATGAGGAATTCGCTCTATAAGCCCTAGTCCTTCCAAACGCATTATCGCTTCACGCAACGGCCCTCGACTCACACTGTATTGCTTAGCAAGCTCCGGTTCAGAGATCTTGGAACCCGCCGTAATTTTACCTTCTACGATGGCCTCAACCAGCAGTTCGGTTAGGTTTTCCGATTTAGTTGACTCGCGTGGTAACGCCTCTTCAGAAAGTAATTCGACTTGACTCATCACACCCTCCATTTCTCGTTAACCAAACCCACTATTGTCTACAACTTCTAGTTTATGATGGTAATTTAAACACCATAAAGTCTAAATATCAAACAAATTGTCGACAATATAGACTAATGTCTAAGGAGTTTTCTCGCTCGTGAACTTTATGAACAAAATTACCAATACGCTCTTTATTCTCAATATCGCCACTTTATTGATAATCATGTAACAAGTCATTAACTTTATCTTACCCGTAGAGGTACGAAGTTTTACAAAAACGATACAACATAAGGAACGTGAACATGTTTAAGGCATTCAAACCGACTATTGCAGCATCAATTGTCGCAGCATCACTTTCATTTAGTGCTTATGCCGCTGATTTAGAAAAAATCCATTTCCTCATCCCTGGTGGTGCGGGTGGTGGCTGGGATATGACAGCACGTGGCACTGGTGATGTTTTGGTTAAAGCAGACATTGTCGACAATGTCTCGTTCCAAAACCTCTCTGGTGGTGGAGGCGGGAAAGCAATCGCGCACCTTATCGAAACCGCTAAACGTCAAGAAGATACCCTGATGGTGAACTCCACACCTATTGTTGTTCGTTCACTCACTGGCGTATTCCCTCAATCCTTCCGAGACCTTACTCCCGTCGCAGCCACAATTGCAGATTACGGCGCTATAGTAGCCCCTGCTGATTCGAAATATAACACTTGGGATGATGTCGTTGCGGACTTCAAAGAAAATCCTAAAAAAGTGAAGATCGCTGGTGGTTCAGCAAGAGGTAGTATGGATCATCTTGTGGTCGCAGCGGCGTTTAAAGGTGAAGGATTTGACGCTAAAAAAGTTCGTTACATCGCTTATGATGCCGGTGGTAAAGCAATGGCGGCACTACTTTCAGGGGAAACACAACTGCTTTCAACTGGCCTAGGTGAAGTCCTAGAGATGTCCAAATCTGGCCAAGTTAAAGTGATTGCCGTAACGGCTCCAAAACGCCTTGAGGCTGCACCAAACATTCCAACTCTTGTCGAGTACGGTAACCAAACAGTTTTTGCTAACTGGCGTGGCTTCTTTGCAGCTCCAGGAGTGAGCAAAGAAAAAGTCAAGGAATGGAATGCTGCACTCTCTAAAATGTACACCACAGAAGAATGGGCAACAGTTAGAGACAGAAATGGATGGATTGATAACTATAAGCCTGACCAAGACTTCTACACATTCCTAGAAGATCAGGAGAAACAGATGGGTACATTAATGACCGAACTAGGTTTTTTGAAAAAGTAATTTTAGTTAACAATCAATAAACAGATGAAGGAGGGGCAACCCTCCTCTTAATCTCCACCGCATTCAGTGACTGTCACCTTCTTATTGGTAATAGTATTTGCAACACTCCTTTGTTATTGGGTTGTCTGTGTCCTGAGATTTCCCATTGGTTACTCGCTCGGTAACTGGCTGTTTGCGGATTTTTCTTTTTAGCCTTTCATGGAGCTAGCTATGTCGGATTTCACCTCAAAAATGTTCAGCAAAGAATATTTACTTTGCCGCGATCGCGTAGGTGCAATGATCTTTCTTATTGTGTGTCTCTGTTACGGATACCAAACATCCCTTATTCCTTTGTTTCCAGGGGATGAATACGAACCTTTTACAGCCAGAACATTACCCACTCTTTTAACCTTTATTGGTATCGGCCTTTCCCTGCTCTTGCTAGTCGCGGGGCAGCCAGACAAAAAAAGCGGTGCTGTCATCGATTTCAATTGGAAATTATTGATTGGTTTTGTAGTTCTAATGACAGGCTATGGCATTGGTCTAACGTATATTGGTTTCGTACTGGCCACTGGGTTTTTCCTAATGTTTGGTTTTTATCTATTAGGAGAGAGACGTAAATCAATCCTCTTTGGCGCTTCATTTCCTTTCGTGATCGCTTTTTACCTGATGTTGACTCAAGGGCTGGAAATATATCTTGAGCCTGGTTTAATTTTTACGATTTGGTAGGACACTCATTATGTTAGATGGAATTTTACAAGGGTTATCTACGGCAGTGATGCCAATGAACCTAATGATGGTGATCGTGGGTTGTTTTGTCGGTACCTTTATCGGCATGTTGCCAGGCCTAGGCCCTATATCGGCCATTGCTTTAATGATCCCAATTACCTACGGACTAGAACCCTCTTCAGGTCTTATTCTTATGGCAGGTGTTTATTATGGTGCCGTCTTTGGCGGATCCACTTCCTCCATTTTAATTAACGCCCCAGGTTGTTCATCGACGGTTGTTACAGCCTTCGATGGTTACCCATTAGCGCAAAAAGGCCAGGCCGGTAAAGCGCTTGCGTTAGCAGCCTATTCATCATTTACTGGCGGTACTTTGTCGGCAATTATGTTACTCGTCGCAGCGCCTGCTCTAGCCAGCGTGTCACTGAGTTTCCAGTCGTCTGACTATTTTGCTCTTATGTTGCTAGGATTGTCTGCCGTTGCAGGTTTTGCTGGAAAAGGTCAGGTTATCAAAGCATGGATGATGACAATACTAGGTCTGATGTTATCAACGGTTGGTATCGATAAAGGTGTTGGTGTCGAGCGATTTACATTCGGTCTGACTGATCTAATGGATGGCTTTAGTTTCTTATTGCTCGCTATGGCAACCTTTGCGCTAGGCGAAACCTTGATGGGTATTTTAAAACCAGAAAAAGATACCCGAGGTGAAGAGCAAAGGAAAATGAGTGATATCGGTAGCATGAAAGTAACCAAAGAAGAATTTAAAGAGGTTGCACCCGTGTCAATCCGCTCTTCGATTCTTGGTTTCTTTACAGGCGTCTTACCGGGTGCAGGTGCCACTATTGCAGCATTTCTTTCTTATGGAATGGAGAGAAATCTGGCTCCTAAAGAGAAAAGAGAAGAGTTTGGCAAAGGAAGCATCCGTGGTCTAGTCGCACCGGAATCAGCCAACAATGCTGCTTCTAGTGGGTCATTTGTACCGCTACTTACTTTAGGTATTCCTGGTTCCGGTACTACCGCTATCATGCTCGGCGCGTTGATCGCTTATGGTATTCAACCTGGCCCTAGGCTTTTCGTTGAGCACCCTGATGTTTTCTGGTCCGTAATCATTTCGATGTATTTTGGTAATATTGTACTGGTCATTTTAAACCTACCGTTAATTCCCTATATTGCACGACTACTGGCCGTTCCTCGTACAGTGCTACTACCCATGATCATTTTCTTCTCAATTACCGGAGTCTATTTAGTCTCGTTCAATACTATGGATGTGTTTATCATGATCATGATATCCATGGCAGCTATTGCACTGCGACTCGCCAATTTCCCGCTCGCCCCGCTACTGCTTGGCTTTATCTTAGGCGGGTTAATGGAAGAGAACCTACGACGAGCTTTAATGATCAGTGATGGTGAACTTAGCTTTCTTTGGGAACGTCCAATTACATTAACCTTTACGTCGATTGCTGTACTGGTGCTGGTTGGACCCGCAATATTGTCTATCGTTCGACGTTGGTTTTATAACCCTAAAAAAGCTGAATCTTAATCGAATTTCTCAATAAAAAAGGGGCCTACATGGCCCCTTTGTTTGGTTTATCGATACAAGTAGCTTAACGGTCGACTCGCTTGTAACACCGCTCTGGACGTCCAACACTGCCATAATTCACATCAGCTTGCAGCTCGCCAACACTAATTAAATACTCTAAATATCGCCTTGCTGTCGTGCGACTCGCTCCAATCTGAAGTCCAGCTTCATCAGCAGTGAGCCCTTGAGAGGAGTCCGTAAATAATATTCGTATTTTTTCAAGAGTCACTCCATCAATACCTTTTGGTAAGTGCCCTTCTGTGCTTGTCGATGATCGAGTCGTTTGTAACATATCGTCGACCATACGCTGATCTAACCCACTGGCTTTATCGAGTTGAACCCGGCGGTCACGATATTTTTGCAATGCACTTTCAAGTCGAGGAAACATAACGGGTTTTAACAAGTAGTCAATCACACCACCACGCATCGCCTGCTGCAACGTGTCGACATCTCTTGCTGCCGTAATCAAAATCACATCGCACTGATGGTTTTGGCCCCGTAGAGTATTTAAGATTTCAATCCCCGTACCATCAGGCAAGTAAACATCTAATAACACCAACTCAGGCTTTAAGATGTCGATCTGAACCTGTGCGTCAGCACAACTGGTCGCGATTCCAACAACTTCAAAATCGTTCATTTTTTCAAGGTATCGTCTGTGAAGTTCCGCTATTTTGACATCGTCCTCTACAATCATGACTTGAGTTAGGTTAGTCATAACATCCCATCCTTTGGAATATAGACTGTAACGCGTGTACCAAAATCTGAATTCTCCATCATTTCCAACTGTCCTTGATAACGTTGAGTGAGTTGTTTGACAAGAAACATACCGACTCCCCGGTTATTGGGCGCCTTACTTGATACGCCACGCTCTGTTAACTGTTCAATATCAATGTTTTTGGGCAGACCACACCCCATGTCACTCACTTCTAGTATGATTTCGTTACCAAAATCACTGATAGAAACGTCAATGGTGCGCCTATTTATCGGCAGACCTTTCGTTAATTTCGTCACAGATAAAGTCGCTTCAAACGCATTATCGATTAAGTTACCCAATATCGTTACAATATCGTCTGCGTTGATTGCACTGGGCAAGGGTTGTAACCGTGAATCTTGCTCCACCGACAGTATCAATCCAATTTCTCTGGCTCTTTCCGTTTTCCCGAGTAGCAATCCCGCTACCAGCGGATCTCTAATTGTTTCCCTTAAAAACTCGATAAGCGACTGATAATGTTCTGTTTCCTGACCTATGAGTTTTTGCACTGCGTCCAATTCGCCCATCTGGACCAATCCACTAATCGTATTGAGCTTATTTCTATGCTCGTGTGTTTGTGAACGCAAAAGCTCAGCGTACTCTTTGGTTTGTGAAAGCTGCTTTGTTAATTCACTAATTTCATCTCTGCGTCTAAAACTTGAAACCGCTCCGATAACTTGACCTTCAACTTCAATAGGACTCCGGTTAGCAATCAATCTCTGGTTATTGAGATACAGTTCAATGTCATTGTCTGGCTCCCCTGTTGACAACAATGATGCTAAATCACTATTAGGCAACACTTTGGTGAGCGGTTTGTTCACCACATGGTTCTTATCCAGTGCCAATATCTGGCAAGCACTGGTATTGATTGACCGAAGTATACCTTGGGAGTCGATACTAATGACTCCCTCTTTTATAGTACTCATGGTCACATCAAGTTCACCGTATAATCTGCCCATTTCTTCGGGCTCAAAGCCTAATATCGCGCGTTGAAAACGCCTTGATGCATAGTTTGAAACAACGGCATTGGCTGCAACCACCAAGATAGCCATACCAATAAGAAACATCAAAAAAGGTTCTATTCTGTCCTGAAGTCGTTCGAGTAGATAGCCGACAGAAACGACACCGATGATTTCCCCACGTTCATTAAATACCGCGGCCTTTCCCCGGACTGAACGGCCTAGTGAGCCCGTTGCAAAAGAGACATAAGACTCGCCGTGAACTAACGCTCGGTCATTATCACCACCTTTCATTGGCAACCCGATGCGCTCTTTTACCGGGTGAACGAGGCGGATCCCGTCTTTGTCACCAACCACAATGAACGCAGCACCTATCAGTTCCGTCAAACCTTGATATCGATTTTGCATGTTGGAGGCCGTATCATGTTCGATCATTTCAACCACAGCGCTAGACTGAGCCAGAAAAGATGCAACACCTTGCGCTTTTAAACCCATTTCTTGTTCTTGTTCGTGCTTAATGTAGATGAAGCCAGCGAGCGCTAGCACTAACAATTCGATTAACCCAGATAGGGTCATGATGATCAGCATTCGGTGCCGAAAACTAATTTGAGTCCACTTCATCTCTTTCTCCTCACAATATCAACTGTAACACTGACTTAACATAACAACATCTGACAGTTGCAAGAACTGTGAAGCTATCTGATAACTTCAAAAAATGACCCACATTTGACGCGAATCCAACAAAAGCTGTAACTCATCAACATCATTTGCCAATGAAAATGTAACGAGACATTTATCTGAAAGAACGATATTTGTCACACGACTTTTATATTATTTTTATAACTTTATATGTGCGTGGGCGTATATTTAATAACGCCCCAACCAAGCAGTCGTATTGCTTGAGTGAATTCCTTCTGGAAAGAAAAGAGAACGACCGCAAAATGAACGAATAAACACAATAGAAACAAAAGTAACGGGCCCACCTAAAAACGCTTCTCGTGTAATTTTTAAGGATCGCACCATGGAAAGAGACTGCTTTGGAATTTGCCTCGATAAGGCGCTGCTGCACCAACACAAAAGTACAACCTTTACGCATGTTCGGGCTTACGAAAAGTCCGCAGTACTGAGCGAAGAACGTTTTATTGTATCTTATGCCCACCCCCAGATGACAGGGCAGGATGTTCTCGAGGTTATGACAAACACAGGTAACCTCATATGGCGTGCGGGTTACTATTGCACTTCTTTCGATCCATCACGATGATCTAGTCATCCGATCAGGCCCCTATCACTATATAGAGGGCTTTGCACTAGTTACATTGACTTAACCTTTATCATTTCCTTTTCACGTGACAGACCCAGTCATTTGCCCCATTACTCTAAAATAATTGAAAAAACAAATAACCTGTTTCCCATGACTTAACTAGGCTTAACAGAACGTTATTATATTGCACACCATTTTATTAGAGTTTATACTCTAATAAATTCAAGCTCACTACATGAGAGATGATATGAAACATAAGTCCCTGCATTTAGCACTGGGAGCTTTACTGGGGACAGTCAGTTTCAGTGCCCTAAGCGCTGCTGTGTCGTTTGATGAAGCTTGGCTGTTGTTACAAGAAAACAATAACTCCTTAGCCGCTCAAAGAGCCAACGTTGAGCGATACGGTCATCTACAAAGTGCCACCGGCAATCTCAACCTACCTTCTGTGACACTTGGCGCTAATTACACAAGGTTAGATCAAGACGTGACTCTAAGTGGCGCGCAATTTACTGAAAGCTTAAGCGGAATTCCCCCTGAGCTGGGTGCAATAATTGGCTCTAGCCCAGAGTTAGGTGCAATTGCTAACAGTTTGGGTGGTATTACGTCAACCATCGAGAATAAAGACATTTTCAGCTCGTCTATACGGGCAATTTGGCCTCTTTTTACCGGTGGCCGAATTACTGCAGCTCAGAGTGCTGCAGAAGGAAAAAAAGAAGAAGCCCAGAGCCAGTTGGCTATGGAAATACAAGCTCGATATGAAGATCTCAGCAAGTACTACTTCACCGTCATCTTAGCTAAAGAGGTTGTAAACACGCGTCTTGCCGTTGAAAAGGGGTTAACAAAGCATCGTGACTTTTCCATTAAGTTGGAACAACAAGGACAAATTGCACGTGTCGAACGATTGCAATCTGAAGCATCTCTCGATAAAGCAATGGTAGAAAGGAAAAAAGCCGAACACAATTTAAATATTGCGCAAGCGGCACTAACGCAAGTCCTCGGTCAAGCTGAAACAGTCGAACCAAGAGATCCGCTTTTTATTAACCAAAATCTGCCGCCACTTGATGCTTTCATTGATCAGACTCTTGATACCTATCCTGGATTAGCCATATTAGATGCAAAACAAAAGCAAGCAAGCAGTCTATTGGATTCTGAGAAAGGTAAATATTACCCTGAAGTTTACGCATACGGTGACTACAGTCTTTACCATGGAGAATCGTTAACGAGTCAACTCAAACCGAATTGGCTTGTTGGTATTGGCGTTAGTGTTCCCCTTTTAGAAAACAGTGGTCGCAGTGAGCAAATGAAGGCTGCTAACAGTGCTGTATCACAAGTTCACTTCCTAAAGCGACAAGCTAAACAGGATCTTAGCGTTCTTGTAGAGAAAACTTATTTGGAAGCGCAACAAGCGCTCGACGAAGTACAAGGTCTAAATTCAAGTATTAGCCTTGCGGAAGAGAACTTGAAGCTTAGACAAAAAGCATTCTCACAAGGCCTTGGCCGTTCACTAGATGTGGTTGACGCAGAGTTGTACCTAGCCAATGTAAAAACGCAGCAAGCGGCTGCTACTTTTCACTATCTTGTATCACTCAATAAGCTTCTCGCATTAGCAAGTGAAATGAATAGTTTCCCGCAATATCGCAATAACTCCGTATTACCCAGTGACCTAAGAACTAAGGAAGCATCATGAAGAAAGTCAAACCAACATTGCTAACCGTTGGAGCAGTCGCAGTTATTAGTTGGGTAGGCTTTAAGTTTTTCCAAGCATACCAAACACCTGCTTTTCATATTCAAGGCCAAATTGAATCACAACAGTACAGTATCTCGTCGAAAGTGGCAGGTCGAATTGATCAGGTAATGGTGCGTAAAGGCGATACGGTTAAAGATGGTGAGCTCATTTTCACAATACACAGCCCAGAAATCGAGGCTAAGCTAGAACAAGCTGTAGCCGGGCAAAGAGCGGCTGGCGCAATCGCTAAAGAAGCTGAAATTGGTGCCCGTCAGCAACAAATTCAAGCGGCTGAAGACCAGTGGCGTAAAGCAAAATCGGCTTCTCAGCTTATGGAAAAGACCTACCTGAGAGTCAATAACCTGTACAAAGATGGTGTTGTTGCTGAGCAAAAGCGCGACGAAGCTCTAACTCAATGGCAAGCAGCAAAATATACCGAAAGTGCAGCTTATCAAATGTTTCAAATGGCAAAAGAAGGGGCTCGTACAGAGACTAAAATAGCAGCGGCCGAAAAAGCGCGTATGGCTGAAGGTGCAGTAGCTGAAGTTGAAGCCTACGCTGCAGACACAAAAATTCATTCCTGGTTTAACGGCGAAGTGGCCCAAGTGCTTCTGCACAGTGGTGAGCTCGCGCCGCAAGGATTTCCTGTGGTAACGGTCGTTGACACGCAAGATTCATGGGCCGTATTTAATGTTCGTGAAGACTATTTAAACCAATTTGAAAAAGGTAAAACCTTCTCAGCTTTTGTCCCGGCACTTGGCGAAGATCTTCAATTTAGAGTCACTCACATTTCGGTAATGGGCAATTTTGCTACATGGCGCTCGACCGATGCTTCTCAAGGCTTCGATTTACGTACTTTTGAAGTAGAGGCTCGTCCGGTTCAACAAAACAGCAAGCTTCGCATGGGCATGAGCCTGTCAGTCGCAATGTAGGATACCTTTAATGACCCAGGACTCCTATGCATACACCCGCAAGGTGACGCTCAAGCGTCGCCTTCACAATCAATGGCAGATACTAAGGCACGATAAGTGGCTACTATCTTGCCTTACATGGGTTCCACTGCTTATTTGGATAACTATCTATGCCATTTTTTCTCAAGGCATTGCGAGCAATCTTCCAATCGGTGTAGTTGACTTAAACAAAAGCTATCTATCGCAGAAGCTCATCAATAATTACGATGCAACTTCTATGCTGAGTGTAAGCCATCAATACGATTCGGTAGCACAAGCTAAAGATGCAATGGTGAGCGGCGATATCTATGCCATGCTTGTGATCCCTTACGATTTTGACAAATCTGTTATCAAGTCGTTCCCACCACAGGTGACGCTATTCTATAACAGTCAGTACATTTTGATCGGCCGCTTGATTAACTCTGCAGCACTACAAGCTCAAGGAACTTTTAACGCACAAGCCGATGTCATTAAGAATCTGGCTAAAGGCAGCACAACTACATTGGCAGCAGCAGGAAAAGCGGTTGCTGTTCGTACGCAAATTACGCCTTTATTCAATAAAAACACCAACTACGCTCAGTTTTTAGTGACTGCGATAATTCCTGCCATTTGGCAGATCGGTGTCGTCTCGTTCACTGTGCTTATTTTAAGTGCAAACTATCGAGTCAGTGGGTTGAAAGGCTGGTTTCGCGATCAAGCAATCCTCCCCCACCTTTTTAAGACGCTATTGCCCTATGGGCTGCTATTCCTTGCTCAGGGCTTTATGTTTTTAATTTGGTTCTATGATCTGATCGGCTGGCCAATGGAAGGTAGCTGGACAGTACTCTCGATTGCACTGCTTATAACAACCGTTGCTTGTATGGTTATGGGATGCTTCTTCTTCTTTCTAACTTGTGATGCGGCAAGAGCAATGAGCTTTGCGGGTGCATTTACCGCGCCAAGCTTCGCTTTTATGGGAATCACTTTCCCTGCGACTAATATGAGTGAAGTAGCGTTATTTTGGCGTGAACTACTACCAATAAGCCACTATATAGAAGTTCAGGTTAGTCAGGCAAGCTATGGCGTTAACGCGCTTAGCTCTCTTTTACACCTATTGCCAATGTTTGTGTACGTCATTCCAATGGCACTTACCCTAATGCTAATACAAAAACATATGAGTAAGGAGTTAGACTCGTGACCCTATTTCAGCACGTTAAGCTCGAGTTAAAGGCAATACTGACCAACCCAGTCGTCACTCTGACGGTGTTTGGAGGCGTAGTATTCTATTCATTTTTGTACCCACTTCCTTATACCCAACAAACTCCTACTGAACAACATATCGCGATAGTAAACCTCGACCAAAGTCAAACCAGTTACCAACTCGAGCGTATGGTTGATGCAACCCCCAACGTAAAAGTGATCAAGAGAGAATACAGTATCGAAGCGGCTAAGGAGTCATTCTTAAATGGTCAAATTACCGGCTTTCTTGTTATTCCTGAGCATTTCTACAAAGATCTTATGTTGGGTACCAGTCCGGTGTTGTCCTACGCCGGAGACGCTGCGCTTTTTCTAGTGTATGGAACCGTCGTTGAAGGTTTGGCACAAGCAGGAGGTACATTGGCTGCAAAAACGAAAGTAGCCAAGCTCCTCATCGATGGTGTGCCACTTGAGTTAGCCTCACAGCAGTACACATCTTCGAATTTCAACAGCAAACCCACATTTAACCCAAGAATGGGTTATGTCGATTATGTTGTGCCTGCGGTATTTGTATTGATACTTCAGCAAACTCTGGCAATGGCTGCTGGGCTGATAGGTGGCACTCAAAAGCACGGAAAAGGCTATTGGACGAAGCGATCACCTTTGTCGGTTATCGCCGTACGCACCTTTGTACTGCTCATTATCTATTATGTGTTAAGTATGTTTTACTTTGGCGCTAGTTTTGATATGTACGGTATAACAAAGTTAGCGAACCCATTTTCGTTGCTGACTTTCTTGTTACCGTTCTTCTTAACAACTTGCTTTATCGGCATCTGGTTAGGTGCGATAACGCCAAGGCGCGAGCTCGTTACCGTTATAGTATTGCTTAGTTCGATGCCACTGATTTTCTCGGCAGGTTTTATTTGGCCACTAGAAATGATTCCAACCCCAATTAACTGGGTTGCTGCGACTTTGCCCACTCAGGCTGCGATCAATGGAACTTTAAAGCTCAACCAAATGGGAGCCAGTTGGCAGCAGATAGCTCCGCAGTGGTCTCAGTTATGGATTCAGGCACTGTGTTGGGGAGTCATCGCCTACTTCTCGTTTAAAAAAAGAAGGTGGTCTCCCATCGTATAACCCTAAAAAACAAAAAAGCCAATGACTCAACATCATTGGCTTTTTTATATCAGTGGAATTATGCGCGAGCCAATTCTACCTTTTCTTCTTTTTCACCAGCCGCTGGGTCATTGAATTTTTCGACGTCCAATGCGCCTTCAGACTTAGCGACAATACACGTTACCGCGCTGTCACCTGTAATGTTTACTGCAGTACGAATCATATCAAGTAGGCGGTCAACACCCATGATAAGAGCAATACCTTCTAATGGCAGACCCACTTGGTTTAGAACCATCGCTAGCATGATTAAGCCAACACCCGGTACACCGGCGGTACCAATTGAAGCAATTGTTGCAGTAACGATAACCATTAGGTAGTCACCCATGGTCAGGTCGATATTAAAGGCTTGAGCAATGAACGCTGTCGCGACACCTTGCATAATCGCGGTGCCGTCCATATTGATGGTTGCCCCCAAAGGAATCGTAAATGAAGAGACTTTGTTATCAACACCTAGACGATTTTTCGCTGTTTCCATGGTTACTGGAATTGTTGCGTTAGAAGATGCTGTCGAAAACGCGAACATAATTGCGTCTTCCATCTTCTTAAGGAATGTAATTGGGTTAAGACCTGTAAAGGACTTAAGCATTACACTGTAGGTAACTAAACCGTGGAGCAACAACGCAGCGGACAACACTAGGAAGTACTCTGCCAAATTGACAATAGCGCCTAAGCCCAGCCCAGTAAACAACTTCGCCATTAGGAAGAAAACACCATATGGCGCGATGTTCATTAGCAACGCAACCAGTTTCATTATCACGTCATTTAGATCACGGAAGATGGCAGCAATTCGCTCACCAGGCTTACCGGAAGCACTAATGGCAATACCAAACAGAACGGCAAATACGATTACTTGAAGCGTTTTACCTTCTGCCATTGCACTAATAGGGTTTGTCGGGAACATGTTAATAATAACTTGTCCTAAAGAAGGTGCTTCAGCCGAGGCAAATGAACTCGCTGCAGTTAAATCTGCACCTGCGCCTGGCTGGAATACTGTACCCATTGTTAGTGCGAGCGTAATTGCAATAGCGGTCGTAGCAATGTAGAAAAGAACGGTCTTACCACCTAAACGGCCTAGAGTGGTTACATCCTTAAGAGAACTTGTTCCGCACACTAGTGAAACGAAAACAAGAGGAACAACTAGCATTTTCAAGCTGGCTATAAAGATTTGACCGCCAACCTCAAAAAGGCCATTTACAATGTACGCATCTACAAATCCATTTTCGGCAAAGAGACCTCGAATCGCGAAGCCTGTCAGAATACCTGCAACCATACCGATTAGCACTCTTGCTGTGAGTGACAACGGTTTCTTGGTGTTAGTCATGTTTACTCCTTATTTTTATAATCACTTTCCTGATGTTCTCATCGGAAGCGCGGAGCAGGTTAGCAGTAGGTAGGTCAAAAACAGAAACGAATTTATCTCTTCAAACAGAAAGATGTGACATAGATCACGCAAAATCTAAGAGCTTCTTACAGAAAATATACACAAAAACCAAAAATTAAACATTTATTAGCATAAAATTCAACAATAGTAAGGAATTGCGACATTAGAAACTCTTAATCTTGATATTAGTAAAATTAATAACCAACTCACCACGCATAATTAACAGCTATAATTTCCCACAAATGCGGGCCATTAGACTAACATAAGATGTTTCTACAAAATAAAACACCAACTTCAAGCGCTGGTGTTTGTTGATATTTAGGATTATCAACTAGGGTATTAGAGACTCTTTTATTTTGCACCGATCAAGTGGAGATCAAATATGATGGCAGTTTCTGGTGGTATCGCGCCCGCTTCGTCATCACCCATTGCCAGGTGCGCCGGTACATATAAACGCCAAACTGCACCCGCTGTCATTTGTTTGACCGCGACCAGCCATGACAATGGCATTTGAGAGAGAGTCAAAGACAAAGGTTCTGGCAAATGAGTCGAAGTGTCTATGAGCTTGCCATTAAGTAGCCATGTTTTATGCCTGAGTAAATATTCCGAACCTTGCGGCATCACGCCCTGTTCATCAGCCTGGCTTAATGTCTCGTATTGAATACCAGAACTATGGACGGTTACCTCTTCACGTTGAGCATTTCTTTCAAAGAAAGCTTGCTCGAACTGAAGCTTTTGCTGAGCGACATCAGCTTTGTCTGCTTCGCGCTTAGTTTCCATTTCTTTTTTTAGTGCTTCTGCATCACTAGGATCAAATGGCCACTCTTTTTGCGTAAAGGTATCCATTATGGCTTCTTGAATGATTTTAATATTCATTTTTGGGAACGATTTTTTAGCGAGCTCACTACCTATCTCTCTACCAAAGATGTAGCTTACTTTTTGCTCTAGTGTTTCAAATTCCATCGTAATCTCCGAACCATACAATTTCCTTTAATAATAGTGGCTTCTAGAAGATATATAAGTATGTTACCGATACGTAAGCATTGATACCTAACATTTTTCGACCTTTAAGTATAAGGAAGGGATCGTTTGTTGATTCCATCGGAACCAACAAACCGATCATCACTTGCTATTCTGTTTGTTCCTTATCGCGAGTTTTAGCTGTTTCTTGATCCTCATTAATAGGAAGTGTTTGCAAAACATACTGACCAGGCGCGGGGCCCAAGGTTTGGTAGTCTTGATTCCCCGTAGGGAAAGGCTCTTGTAATTCATCATCACGGAACTGCTCAAGCCACTCATTCCAATGTAACCACCAAGAGCCATTATTGTGCTCTGACGTAGCAAGCCACTCTTCGGCAGACTCTTCAAGTGATGAATTAGTCCAATAACCATATTTTTCTTTGTCTGGATGATTGACGATACCTGCTATATGCCCTGATTCGCCTAGTACAAAGGTTTTGTTTCCTCCCGTTTGCATTGCCCCTCTATAAGTACCTTGCCAAAGTGCAATGTGGTCCTCTTTAGTAGAGATAAAGTAACTCGGTATACGGATTTTATTTAGATCAATCCAAACCCCACCAATCTTCACACCTTTGTCTTTTATCAATTTATTTTCAAGATAAAGTTCGCGAAGCAAAAAATTGTGGGTGGCTGCTGCCACATTGGTACTGTCGCTATTCCAGTACAACAAATCGAAATCAACAGGCGCCTTCCCTTTGAGATAGTTGTCTATATAGTAATTCCAATAAAGACTATTTTCTCGAAGCAAACTAAACGTTACGCTCAAAGAGCGACCATCCATGTACCCTAACGCATTGTTTTGAGTCTCAATCGCCCTGATTATAGTATCGTTGATATAAGCCCCCACCTCACCCGGTTGACTAAAATCAAGCAACGTTGTAAAGAAGCTAGCCGACTTAATACGCTTTTTCATCCTCTTAGCTGCATAGTAAGCGACTGTCGAAGCTAAAACCGTACCTCCTATGCAATAGCCGGCAGCGTTGATTTGGTCTTTTCCTGTAATGGATTCGATCGCGGTAACTGCTTTCACGACACCGCTTGTCACATAGTCACCGAATTCAACATGACTTTGCATCGCACTAGGATTGCGCCACGACATCATAAATACTGTGTGACCTTGCTCCACTAACCACCTTACTAGAGAGTTTTTATCTCGTAGATCAAGAATGTAGTATTTGTTGATAAAAGGAGGAACGATAAGTAAAGGCGTCGATTTCACTTTATCGGTTAGTGGCCGATATTGAATAAGCTCAAACAGTTCATTTTTATACACCACATCGCCAGGTGTATTAGCGATATGGTCTCCTATCTGGAATGCCTCGGTATTGGTCATTCGGATCTTGAGCACATCGGAACTGGCTTCAATATCTTGCTGGAATTGAGTAAGACCTGCGAGTAGGTTTTCACCATTTTGTTCTAGGGTAAGTTTAAGTAGTTCAGGGTTGGTCGCGATGAAATTGCTTGGTGATAATGCATTTAACTTCTGACGCGAAAAAAAACTCAGTCTCTCTTTCGCTTTTGCATCAAGTCCTTCAACATTTTCTATTGTATCTAGGTAAGTCTTACTAAACAGCAAATAAGATTGTTTTATAAAACTATAAAAAGCTTCGTCTTGCCAAGCTTGGTCTTCAAATCGACGATCACCACTCTCTTTGGGAACTACCTGTTCGCGATTATTATGCAAAGCAACACGTTGCCAAATTTCTAACTGCTGCGCCCACCATTTCATTTGTACATCTAGCATGGCTGCGGGTTGTTTTGACGCACTTTCAATTAACTGTGTCGCATCTTCTATTGTTAACTCTTGCATCGCCTCTGACAATGGCGTGCTGATGGTCGCTTTACCCTGTTCAAGATCTTTCCACCATTGCTGGTTGGTTTCTTGTAACTTAATTAAGTAATCGGAAAAGAAATTCTGAAACATTGGAAGCCCTCTTCTTGGAAAAAGGAAAAGGGCCTTGCACCAATATCGGTCCGAAAGCCCTCCGTATGGTAACGTAAAGTCATTAAACTGGTGTCGTCGACTTCAAGTTTTCTGTCGTCAAGGCTTCGATATCGTCTTTGAATTCTTTAGTAATGTTTTGCAACTTGGTACTGTCGTCCATCATTTGTTGAGACAAGCGAGTCAAAGTTTGCAATTGTTGGCTGCTATAAGAAGCTAAAGATGTGACATCTTTGACTTCACTCACGGCTTTCATCTGTGCTAATCCTAACTCACTATAAGAGCGTACTGCATTGAGTTGGAGCTCAGTCAAAACCTCAACGTTTTTCGTCATTAGCTTGTTAAACTTTGCATAGGGTTCAAATGTCTTTTCTGATTGTTCGGTAAATACTTTGAATATATCGGTATACATAGTTACTCTCCAAATTTTATGATTTTCAGTTATCTATTTTGTTTAAGTTGCGCTCTCTATTTCCCTAAGTTTTATTGATACCTCGCAAGACAATAGCTGTTCCCATTCCTCCACCGACGCACAATGAAGCTACACCGTACTTACACTTTTGTTTTTGCATCTCATGAATCAATGTCACTACAATTCGGTTGCCGGAAGCACCGAGGGGGTGTCCCAGAGCGATTGCCCCGCCATTGAGATTCGACTTTTCTTTAATCGAATCAAGCGATACTGAGTGCTTGTCAGCTAAACCTTGCATCACCCCTAATGCTTGTGCAGCAAACGCTTCATTGAGTTCAAAAAGATCAATATCCTGAATTGAAAGTCGAATCTTTTCGAGTGCTTGCGTAACTGACTCTACCGGACCAAGCCCCATAATTTCGGGGGCAAGTCCAGTTTGCGCTGATGACACTAATTCACACATAGGTTCTAAGTTGAGCTGTCTTAAAGCCGTTTCAGAGACAACAACCAGTGCACTGGCACCATCATTAATTCCAGACGCATTCCCGGCTGTAACGGTGCCTTCCTTGTCAAATGCTGGTCGTAACTTAGCTAGCCCATCAAGTGTGGTTGATGCCTTAGGGTATTCGTCATCTGATACGCGTCGAATATTGCGCCTTTCCTGAACATCCACCGGAACAATCTCATTTTCAAACCGCCCTTGTTCAATGGCAGCAACGGCCTTTGTCTGGCTTTCAAAGGCGAAAAGATCTTGTGCTTGACGGGTGATGTTGAATCGCTTGGCAACATTTTCTGCTGTCATTCCCATATGGTATTTGTGGAAAGCATCAGTGAGCCCATCAGAGACCAGCAAGTCTTTAGCGTTAATGTCTCCCATTTTTTGACCTAGCCGATTTTTTCCAGCTATCGCAAATGGAATGGCAGACATAACTTCGACACCAGCCGCAATGACGATGCTCGCCTCTCCTGCTTTTATTCGTGAAGCAGCATCGGTTAGGGACTTCATACCACTTCCACAAACCATATTGACAGAATAAGCAGGCACTGTTTCCGGTATTCCAGCATAAAGAGCTGCTTGCCTGCCGACACCCATACCTTGATCGGCACTAACTACGTTACCTACGATGACCTCATCAACTAATTGACTGTCTAACTGGGCACTTTCTATGGCACCTTTTATCGCTATCCCTGCCAGTTCACCTGCCGATATATTTGAAAAACTTCCGCAAAATGAGCCTATGGGAGTTCTCTTAGCTGCAACTATAAATACTCTTTCCATGATGGTCTCCTTAAGACATGTATAAGCCACCGTTAATTGACAGTGTTTCGCCGGTAATATATGCGGCGTCATCACTGGCAAGATATTTAACTGCTTTCCCTATTTCTTCGGGTGTTGCCAGTCTTTTTAAAGGAATACCACTTCTAATATTATCGAGTATTTCTTCTCTTATTTCGGCCACCATTGGTGTTAAGGTATATCCAGGTGCAATCACGTTGGCGGTAACACCATATTTCGCGCCTTCGAGCGCCAAAGATTTAGTAAATCCAATCATTCCTGCTTTTGCTGCTGCGTAATTGGTTTGACCAAATTGCCCTTTTTGGCCATTTACTGAGGATATATTGATTATTCTACAATTTCCTTTTTCACACATTGCTGAAAACAAAGGCTGAGTAACGTTATAAACACTGTTTAAATTTGTATTTATTACTTCAAACCAGTTTTCGGCAGCCATTTTTTTGAACTGCCCATCTCGTGTTATGCCCGCATTGTTAACTATTAGGTCAATTGTTCCTTCTTCTTCTAGCAGCTTCTCAAGCTTCTCGTTACACTCATGTGTATTAGTAACATCGAGTTCGAACAAACGAACCTGGTCACTTGAAAATCCTTTTTCATCGAACCATTCTTTCGCGCATTCATACTTCCCTGTGTAATATGTTGCAATTAATCTATAGCCTTCTTCGACTAAACATGAAGAAATTGCTGAGCCAATCCCTCCTTTAGAACCTGTTATTAATGCGAGCTTTTTCATTATTAATCCCTTATCCAACACTGACTATTATTAGTAATACGCTTATTTATTAATATTTATTTCTTACAGCTTAACTGTACTCAACATTTATGACATTTTTTCGAACGTAATATAAAGCTAATAATTTTTACGCATTTAGCAAAAGCCATTGGTCATTTAATTTCTCTTTAGTTGAGTTTGAGCACGATTTTAGTGAAACTGTTACATTTAAATATTCCACTTACTAAAACCAATCATTATCAATATAACGTACTGTTTTAAATGAACTTTGCGTTTTAGCTGACAGCCTTTCCATTAGATATCACTAAAGTAGAGCGATTAATGTACGTAAATCGATCATAGTTTTATTAACATAACAAATACATTTATTACATTCAGTTATTACAGTAACCCACCTGTATGAAAAGCGAACAACTTGATTTTAAATATGACCATTAACGTAATGTTAATTATTTGTTACTTTTTAAGGTTCCACATATCAAATGAAAAGCACCAAAAAGAGCCAAAAGAATTTATGTGAGCAAGATCGTATTATGACGTGTCGTTTTTTAGAGCGGGGCTGCCATTATTTGTTACTTTTACAATTCACTATTGACCAGCCCTTATTCACTTGAGCGTCGCCACAGTTGCTTTGCTTGTCTTTGATTTGCTTAAATACCATCATTTATGCGCAGCACACGAGACCTAGTTGAATCACAATATGCTGCGCCCAGCATTATCTAAGCGCCTATTTCACCACCATCGGTTCGCGTTATCATAATGACTGATGATCTTGGAATACTATTACCACCATCTGGGAAATGAGAAGGCGCCAGATCTTCTCCTGGATGCTGCACACCGATGAACATCGTTTTGTGATCTGGTGAGAATGTCAGCCCTGTAATTTCACAAGCAATTGGGCCTGTTAAAAAGCGATGGATCTCACCCGTGCGCGGATCACCACAAAGCATCTGATTATTGCCCATGCCCGCAAACTTTCCTTTATTCGTGTATTTGCCGTCGGTCTGAATCCATAACCTGCCACCTTTATCGAAACCGATACCATCGGGGCTATTGAACATATTGTCTTTGTTTATATTTTCACTGCCGGCCATTAAACCTGATTGATGAACTTCCGGATTGCCCGCCAGAACGTAGATATCCCACTCAAAGGTATCCGCTGTATGGTCATCATTTAGAGGGTTCCAGCGTAAAATGTGTCCATAAGGGTTTTTCTCACGGGGGCTCACAGCATTGACGGGTTGTGTCTCTTTAACGCCACGGTATTTATTGTTAGTAAGCGTGCAATACACCGACTTATTATCTGGATGTATGGCCACCCATTCAGGACGGTCCATTGTTGTTGCTCCTACCTGAGTTGCCGCCATTCTAGCGAAAATCACGACTGAAGCAGGGTCAGGGAAACCATTCTCCGGTGTCAGTCCATTTCTTCCCCATGTCAACTCCAACCAATGACCTTGACCTTTTAGCTCACCTTCAGCGCCATTAAACTTGGCAACGAATAAGGTTCCCTCTTCCAGTAGATCACGATTGGAATCTGCCCCTACTACATATTTATTTTTAGAGACAAATTTGTATAGGTGCTCGCCACGTTCATCATCACCAAGGTAGACGACAACATGGCCATCACTGTTTACCGTTAGAGCGGCATTTTCATGTTTAAAGCGTCCCAGCGCGCTGCGCTTTTTAGGCGTCGAATTCGGATTCATTGGATCAATTTCCACCACCCAACCATGACGGTGTGGTTCATTTGGCTCTGCTGCCATGTCGAAACGCTTGTCATATTTAAACCAGTCATAGCCTCGGTCTTTCGCTCCTAGACCATAGCGTTCATAACTCTCTCCCAATCCTTTATCAGACGAGTTGGCAAAGTAACCATTAAAATTTTCTTCACATGTCAAATAGGTGCCCCATGGAGTGAGTCCATTTGCACAATTATTAAAGGTCCCTAGAATTTGTTTACCCGAAGGATCTGCTGTGGTTTTTAATAACTCGTGGCCTGATGCAACTCCCGTCATCTCCATTTTGGAATATGCGGTAATACGACGATTTAATCGCCCGTCTAAGTTGACTTGCCAATTGCCAGAGATCTTTACTAATTCCACGATAGAGACACCGTGAGCAGCCTGTGACTTTCGAACATCATCGGCATTGATACGCTTGCCCTGATGCACATACAAATACTCATTGTTGGTATATTCATTATTGACAGCAAGAACAGCTCTGGAATCAGATAACTGGAAGAAGGTCATTCCATCATTATTATCACCGAATTGCAGTTCTTGTGCCTTTGAATCGTTTCTTTGATCAAATTTTGGCGCACCTTTAAACAAAGGATCCCCCCAAGAGATAAGTACCTCTGCCTGATATCCTGGTGGTGCCTTAATGGAATCTGTTGTCGACGCTGAGATTGGCTCGAAACCCATTAACGTAGAGTCAGCTGATATCGTTTTGGCTATTGCATCACCAATTGGATTCGCCGCAAAAAAGCCAACTGTACCCGCTGCACTGGTCGTTTTGAGAAAACGTCTACGCGAAATTGCCATATCAATGAGTTGGTTAAACTCTGGCTCTCGTTCAAGCTGTCTTTGATCGCTGTTTTTAGTAAATAGCTTCACAGTAAAATCCTCATATTCGAATTAAGTCTAATTAAATAAGGCAAGCATTTTTGCCAACAGCGACATAATGCGAAATACACATGACAGCATGGTTACAAATAGTTAACACAATTATGAATTGACACCCAACATCACCATAAGGATATTTCTTCGGTTACTGTTTGAAAAATCGTGTTTTTTGTCCGAATATTTACAGATACCCAGACGACTATGAGATAAGTATGAGCACAATGTTTACAGCTGCTACTCTGGCAATAAGAAAAGTGGCACTACCTTCGCTTTTAATCAATGTTCTCTCTCTGGCCGTCCCGCTCACCGTTTTACAGATATACGATCGGATAATTCCCAATCAAAGTTACGGCACCGCCACTTTGCTTCTCTTTGGAGCGACAGTTGCCGTCTTATTAGATTCTTTTTTACGTTATGTTCGCAGTTGGCTACTCGCAGCTAGTTCAAGCCAAATAGAGCAGCAGCGTTATGAACAAATCATTACAACACTAAGTAGTGCACCTTCTCGCCAAATAACTAAGTTACGCGTAGGGGGTGTTCAGTCTGGATTGGACGCGGTGGCTAAGGTGAAAGATATCTATTCCGGCAGTTTAATGTCAGGCCTTATAGATTTCCCTTTTGCACTATTATTTCTTTTTCTTATTTACTACGTAGGTGGTGAGCTGGTCTTTGTGCCGATTGCAGTATGGGTGGTCACAGCGCTAGTTGTCTGGTTTAGTTCGGCCAAAGCGACAGAAAGAACCGAGCAAAGTGCAAAACTTGAAAGCAATAGGATCGGTTTCCTTTTAGGTATGACACGACACCTACTGGGTATTAAGAGGCAAGCCGGTGAATACAAGACATACACTGCGTTTAAAAAGCTAAATCAACAACATCGGCTCAATCTGGCCGACGAGGAGGCAAAGCAGAGTTTTGCACAGGAATGTATTTACCTCGCATCGTTAGGTACTTCTGTCGCTATCGTTATTATTGGTTCTCTGTATGTACTGGACGGCGATTTAACCACAGGTGGATTAGCCGCGTGTTCTATTTTGGCTGGCCGCGCGGTAGCACCACTTAGCGCAATAGTGTCGCTGCGATTAAGATACGGATCTATGCAATCTTCGCTGCATGCAGTTAATCAGTTGCTGGAATTAACACCTGAAAAGCAACCCGATATAAACCAACTGACCCCGCTGACTAGCTTTGAGCTCATCGATGTAGAATTTGAACGATTCGGTAACACTTACCAGGTTAATGGAAGTCTAGCTACACAGTCGCTTAACCTGATAACTGCTGTCCCTAACGAGTCCGCGTGTCATTTCTTAACGATTTTATCGGGACTCGCGCCAACAACCTCAGGAGACATTAAGGTCAATGGCATCACTGTGGATCATAATCAACTTAGAGCTCTTGGCTCCTATACCGCATCTAAAGCGACGATATTGCAAGGCTCTATTCTCGACAACCTATGTGGTTTTCAGCCTTCCATTGCTCAGAATGCTCTAACGTTTGCAAAAAAGTTAGGTCTTTATCAGGTACTGACGCAACTCCCTGATGGCCTCGAGACTAAAATAGGCGATATGCAAGCCATTCCTTTGAGCCAGAGTAGCGTAAGGATGATTACATTGTGTCACGCACTTGCACTAGATAATGACCTATTAGTCATAGATAAGCCTGAGTTAGATTTGGATATAGATTCATGGCCGAAACTTGCTGAGGTACTGATCAATCAAACATGCAATGGAAAAACAGTGGTTATCGTCTCGCATAATCCCGTTTTTGTCGATCTCTGTACCCATCAATTGACGATCGAAAAGGCTGAAGAACATAAGGAACATGCTCATGACTAAGTTAGCGGTCTCAGCACTCGACTCTTTAAGAGCACTAGACGTTAACAGCAATGTTGATATCTTTGCGCATCAATGGGTTAAACAGCATGGTATTGCTGACCTCGATGATTATTTTACCTTGCTCGATAGGCTCAACATTCCTTACCACCTCGAAACCTTACCAGACCAGGTAATCAAAAGCGAACACAGGGTCATTGTCGTTGCTAGCCCCCAAACCATCGCAATTTATCGGCACAATGGACACTATTTTGAGAAATACGAATCAGGTTCTGGATTTGTTCAAAGCGATGAACCCTTCTACATAGATGCCAAATCTGTCGCAATTGTATTAGAAAATGTTCCGGCTGAAAGGCCTGACCCTGACTGGGTTGGTTCTCGATTATTTGCGTTCAAAGCCGTCATCCCAAAACTACTGCTCGCCTCTTTCTTTGCCAATCTATTTGCTCTTTCCATACCGTTCATCACTATGTCGATCTATGATCATGTTATCGGTGGCGACGCCGGTCACGAATTGAACGGCATTGCGATCGGTGCGATATTGCTTTTTACCATGCTTTGGATTTTAAGGGTTGTACGCAATCAAACGCTCACCAGTGTTTCAAGTCGAATCAGCCGCGAAATTTCGAATGCTCTTGTTAAAAAACTACTGACAAACAGTTACCACGTCACTAAAAATACCCCCCGCTCTTTACAGATTAATCAACTCTCTTTTGGCGATCGCATCAGTGGGGTTTTGACTGGGACACTTGGCAATACGCTTTTCGACCTTCCTTTCGTATTGTTGTTTCTTATCGCCATAGGCTTTCTTGGTGGCTGGCTTGTAATAGTGCCGATTATTTCGTTAACACTGTATTATCTAATTGCTAGCCGAAGTATCAAAAAATCGGTCATCCGAGCAAACCAGTCGACAATCGCGGGCACCAACCGCCAAACTATGATTGCAGAATTGTCATCAAATTTGGGCTACTTAAGGACGAGCAAAGCCTATTCAGGTTGGCAAGAACGCTTTAACAAAGCCAATCAACTCGCTACAAAAAATGGGTTCCTTCAAGCGTCACATCAAGCTAAATTCACTTCGGTCTATTATTTGATTGGCGTACTTTCTACCCTAGCTGTCATTGGCTTAGGTATTGAGTTAATTTTCCAAAATGTTATGACCCCTGGTGGCTTAATCGCCACAATGATGCTCATATCCAGAGTCACAGGGCCTGCACAAACGCTCTCAAACAGTGCATTGAGACTACAACAATTAAATCAGACACAATCGCAAATCAACCGAACATTGACTATCAATAGCGAAGAAACGTTCCGCTTTCAGCATCACGATCTGGCTGAGCATGCACCAACCATTGAACTTGACCAAATTACGTTACGTTACCCAAATCAAAGCAAACCGGCCCTAAGTGCCATTAATGCTGTCATCGAGGCTGGAGATATCATAGCGATTACTGGCCCTTCAAATAGCGGTAAGACTAGCCTAATACAAACACTTGCGTGCTTGCAGCCTGTTCAAAATGGTACGGTAAATATCAATGGTATCAACCTTAGCCAGTATGCTCCTGTGCTATTCCGAAATTGGCTGTTTTATCAAGCTGCACACCCAGAAGTATTGCTATTTGATATTCGTAGTTGGTTCTCAGATAACAGTTCCATTTCTGATGCAGAAATTGTCAAAGCTATTGATAAAGTCGGAGGACGTGCATGGTTTGACTCTCTAGAAAATGGGCTGGACTGCAAGCTCAGCGAATTATGGCCTCAAAACAGCTATGATTTATTGTCCAACTATGAGGCGAAAATGCTTATTTCAGCTAAGGCAGTGGCGTGCCAGTACCCTCTCTACCTGTTTGACTGCCCTGTGCACGATTCATCACCAGAATCCATTCAATGGTTTTCTGATTTTTTGCTGTCACGTAAAGGAGCATCGACCATTATATACACCTCTCAAGATCCTAATATTATCAAGCTTGCAAACAAAGTAATGGTGTTAGACCAGGGCAGTGTCGCTTACTTTGGTCCATTCGGTGATGAGCCGCAAGCTGCAAGCAAAGAGTTTCAACAGCAGGAGGTACCTTCTAATGAGTAACACTGTTTATGGGGAAGTCATCGAATCTCAACGTACAAGGCGCCTGTTAAACATAACCACCTGGGTTATTGCGCTCTGTGTTGTCTCTTTTCTTGTTTGGTCTGTTGTAACTAATGTAGACGAAATCGCAAAAACTCAGGGGACTGTGATCCCTGAGGGAGAACGACAAATCATTCAAAGTGATATTGGCGGAAAAATAAAGAGTATTTCAGTTGAAGAAGGTGAACTTGTCGAAGCTGGACAAACTTTGGTTGAGTTTGATGCGACTTTTCAAACCACTGCACTAGATGAGCTCAACGCACAACGCGCATCTCTTGAGCTGAGTATTGAAAGACTCTCATCACTCATCGATGAAAGAGAACCTGACTTTACACAGTATGAGAATGACTACCCCGAACTGGTTTCTCAGCAACGAGCGCAGCGTAGTGCCCAAGTCGCCCTTTACTATCAAAAGCGTATTGTTTTAGAAAAAGAAGCAGAACAGCTTAAAGAGCAACTACGAAGTTTAGACAACTCAATACCCGCTTCCGAAAGACAACTAGCGGCTTCTCGTCAGGAACTGTCTATCCTCCAAAAAGGCCAAAAGACGGGCAATATCTCAAGAATTCGAGTATTAGAGATGCAACAAAAAGTCGCCTCGATTGAACAACAAATCGAAGAGTCCCGTGGTAAACGCGCATTGATTTTGAAACAAGAAGACTCTAACAATGAAAAGATCTCCCAATTGTTGGCTGAATCTAAAGTAGAAGTTGCCGACCAGCGCTCAAAGGCAGCATCAGAATTGTCGGCATTAAAAGCTCGCGTTCGCTCAGGTGAAGCCAAACTATCCAATACAGTTATCACCTCTCCGGTTAAAGGCCTGATCCAGAGCATTCCCAGTACGGTCGCAGGTGCTGTTATTCAACCAGGTGGCACCATTGTTGAGATCGTCCCCATTGGTGGTAAAGCCGATTTTAAAGCAAAACTGTCACCACGTGACATTGGCTTTGTTAACGAAGGTCAATCAGCTCGGGTAAAAATTGATGCGTATGATTACAGTCGTTTCGGCGCTCTAACTGGCAAAGTTGAATCGATTTCTCCAACCACGACCAAGGATGAGAAAGGCAACATATTTTATGAGGTTACGATTTCAGTTGAAAAGCCATACTTTCGTGACAATCCAGAAAAGTTTGCCATTTTGCCCGGTATGACTGGAGAGGCAGATATCACCACAGGTGAGAAAACAGTTTTCCAATACCTTTGGAAACCGATTTTCACCAATATCAGTGTGGCCTTCGGCGAGCGTTAGCGTCATGTTTGTATTGTTTTAGATTCGAATTCAATCAACACAATAAAACGGCCAGTTATCTTCAACTGGCCGTTTTCTCACTATCAATAGTATCTAGGTCTGGGTATCATCTGGTAGCGTTGGATCATCGTTGTGATGATGGCTATCTTCTTTGTCAGTATTGAGTTCATCCTGTTCACTTCCCGTCAGTAAACCATCCCCTTGACTGATGTCACCTCCTGAAGCCAATGCGCTTGCTTCTTCATCACTTTGATTAAACACAACATCGATGTCATCTGGCAGTGCCTCGTTGCTAGAATGAACACCAGATTCTGTTTCGAGTCCGAGTTTATCTAAATAACTGCTAGCGCCTTGATTTTCATGGGACTGAGCATCCACCTGTTGTGAATCTTCTGCAGCAGAAATACCCAGTTCAGCCAAAATAGTTAAAGAATGCTCACCTATATCATGTACGTCGTCATTTAATACGTCATCAGCTTGCGTGACTGGAGGGGGTGGCGGTGGTGATGCAGGATGAGAGGCAATGGGTGTGACGGTCATATCCAACACTTCAGAGCCTAGAGTCAACTTACCACTGTGCCCTGGTCCGTGGCTAAGAATACTGACTCTGACATGCAATAACACATCATCTTGATGTGAACCTTGTAGGGCAATTTCAAAGTGGTCTTCATGCACACCGACATTTTGCGCAGAGCCGTGTGGTCCTGTATGTGTGTCAGCATGCTCTTGATAACTTAGGTGCCCAGTTTGAGGATCTATGGTCAACGTGCCCCATTGACTGGTGTACGAGGTCTGGTAATGACCATTGACATGGATCTTCCAGCCTTGTTGTGCAGCTGGAACTGGTGTTTGCGAAGGCATCATTGTCGGAATACCAAGCGATGCGCTGATGTGATGACTTCCTGAAGGTGCTGTGACAACAATAGGCTCCGGCTTCGCTCCTGCTGCCATGTTCAGGTTAGAATTTACATTGCCGTGTTCATCGGTCATGACCGCTCTGACAATAGTATTGGGGGCAACTTCAAGCTCAATTCCGTGACTAAGCGAGTTAGCATCAAGCACATGATCAACACCATTTATATTTATGTGCTCGCCTACCGTTGCGTCGGCTGCAGCATGAACTGTGGCGGTAATGGTACCGGGAGCACCTCTGGCAATTTCCGCTTTACTGTAAGCATGGTCACTGCCAGCATCTTCAAATGTAATGGTGGGCCTACCTACATGAGTATCAACGCCATAGTGATGAGCGGCAAAGGCTGTCGCTGTGTTGCCCGCGGCATCTGAACTGTGTAATGTAGCCGTTATCGATGAAAAAGACTGTAATTGGCTACCTGGGACATCGATCGAAAAATGCCCATGACTGTCTACTTTACCGCTGTGCTGGCGACCTCCTACTGAAACAGTCACCTCATCACCAACGTGGAAATCTCCCGTTACCGCTCCGGTTACCGCTAGCATGCTTTGTGATTCATGAGCATTAATAACATCGTCTGCTGTAACACTATCAATTGACACGCTGGCAACTGGAGCCTGAGTATCTACAGTAACGGGCAATAGCGCTGACACAACAGGCGCCACATCGGACGGCGCTAATGCCATGGCGGTCAAATTGTGTACGCCGTCAGCAAGTGAACTAACATCAATATGAAATGCTCCTGACGCATCGGAAAAGCCACTACCTATTTTTTGTTTTCCTTCATAAATATCGACTTGGGAGAAGGGAACGACAGTATGTCCGGTGATCGTCGGTGTCTGATCTCTGGTAACGTCATCAGTTTGAGACAACCCAGTATCGCTCGAACTTTGCAAATCGATGGTCACACTGTTTTGTGGTCCACTTGACTGTAATTGAGTAGGTAAAGACGAAGAAACATGAGGCGTTGTATTTACAGTCGTTGCCGCTAAAGGGCTTCCACCATGAGTACTAGGCACTGAGACCTGTCCATCGACTGAGAAAGTAATAAACAGATTCGACTTTGCGCCATGTGCGTCTGTTACCGACACTTCAAATATATCTTTACCTGAATATGAACCGGAACTTGCGTCATACTTCATGCCCTGGATGGAGCCATTCAGAATGTATCGATATGCGCCTGAATCGGGGTCAACCATCAATTGACCAAATTGTCCTCCTGAGATAGTCGCCTGATAGCTATGAGTATCTCCCAAATCTACATCCGTTTCCGACAGTGTCCCTGTGGTGGGTGTAATAGGTGTAACATGGATCTGCGGTGCATCATTAATCGATGTAATGGTCAACTGTGCATGTTGTTCCGCCGAATCACTGTGTCCATCATTGGCAGTATAAGCGAAAGTCGCAGAGCCATTGTAGTTCGCTAGAGGCCTAAAGATAAGGTTACTAATTTCTGTTTTACCTATGACTTGGCCGTCAACAACAACATGACCGTTAAGTATCAGATGGCCATGCTGCGCTTCAGGAGTATGCGTAATGGTAATAGAGTTTAATGGATCCGAATCGGTATCCTGATAGCCGAAGTCAGTTTGGGAAATTACGAGATCTGTATCCTCATCGAAAGTGGCACTTAGTGTATTAACCTGAGGACGGTGGTTGGCATCGACAGTAATCGTCAGCCATTGCTGGGCACTGTGTGCGCGACTGTCAGTGGTATCAATTACACGATAGAGCATCGCTGGAGCTTGACCGGTAAAGCCCGGTACAGGATCAAAACTATAGTCACCATTGGCGCTAATCGATAGCGTACCGACATTTGCGATAGTATGAGATTGACCCGCATTTAGCGTGTGATAACCGCCGCCTTGCTGATATTGAATATCACTGAGAACAAGATGCGCGTTGTCATCGGGATCGCTCGCTCCAACCAACAAATTGCCTGTGACAGGCCCACCGTATTGAACTCCTCTGGGGCTAAAGCTATTTACGCTAGGTTTGTCACTGGTTCCAATAATCTCAATCAATGCATGTTGATTTGAAGTGTGAATATTCGCCCCGCTCCCTTCCTGGAGCTGATATTTCACGTAAATACTTTGCTTCACACCATTGGCTAAATGATTGTAGTTGGGATTGGAAGCATCAACTTGCATGGTATGACCATCGGAAGCTAAAACAAAGCCTGCTGGTAATGTTTGGCTGTAATGAACACCGTCTAATGAATACTGCAAATCATTAATTGCGCTTCCTTGGATACCTGCAAACAGATCAAGATCCTGCTGTCTATCTCCTTCATGAACCGTTAACGTCGCAAGGTCATCGTGACCGTGAACTCTCACCTCAATTGTTTTGGTAGCGGTGCCGTCAGGAGATTGAATCGTAAAACGCTCTGTTACGATTTGCCCTGCTTGCAATGCATTGGTTGAAGCAAGTTGATTGTCCAGTGAATAGGTCCAGTCACCATTCGCATCAAGAGACAAATTCCCATAAGTACCAGACAAAGAACTAAGCGACGTGAAGAGGCTCTCCCCGCTATCAGCATCGCTTAATTGCAAATGACCTGACAACGTCGATTGTACTGCGTCTTCAGTAAGCGTACCTACAATTGAGGACGTTTTTTGTCCATCAATAATTGCGCCGTCATTACTACCGTGAACATCAATAATTACTGTTTGAGACACTGGAGTACCAGAACTGTCTAGCGCTGAAATAACGAAGGTATCTTTTACAACAGCCCCTTGGACAAGGCGGTCAACAACTGGATCGCCATCATTAAGTTGATAAACCCAATGACCGTTTTGATCGACTGTCAAATGCCCATAAGCACCCGTTTGCGAACCAACACGCCAGGTTATGCTGTCACCAACATCAGGATCAATTGTGGCTAAGTCACCTTGTACACTGGCTTGGCCCACGGCGCTTCCATGTGTGTCGATCCCCTGTTCTATCACGTTGCCAGTACTGTCACCATGAATGGTTGGGAGATCGTTGACCGCTTGAAGTGAGACGGAGGCATGTGCTGAAGTGCTCCCGCCATGACGATCAATAACGTCATAGCTAAACTGAACAACGCCGTTGTAATCTTGATTCGGTGTAAAGGTGAACGATCCATCTTGATTGGTGGTCACCGTGCCATGATCGGCGCTCAGGTTCGCAACGCGCAGCCAACCACGGTCGTTGTTGTCAACATGCGTCGCGTTCGCTAACAAGTCAGCTGGTGTTAAACGAATCGGCGTGTCTTCCGTTCCTGCAGTTAATGTGACATCTGCGGTCACTGTAGGGTTGTCATTGTGACCATGCACTACCACCGCCACTCTTTTCGTTACCTGGCTTCCATCGCTGGACACGGCCTCAACATTAAAATATTCCCACTTCTCGTCGCCCGCTCCTAGCTCAGTCGCTTTGCTTTGATCAACGTCATAATGCCATTGCCCAGCCGTATCGACATGGAACGTACCATAACTGCCCGAGACTCCAGATGTCGGTGTTGCGGTCCAATGCACCTGATCGTGAATGTCGGTATCATGAGCATTTAACTGACCACTAACAGTGGCGCTCGTCTTAGCATTTTCAGTCACATGCCCTAGTTCGCTTGTTGAATCAATCACCACGCCATCTTCGGTGCCTTTAACCTCAACATGAATAGGAAATTCTGTGCCATCATTTGCTATCAGCTTAATGGTTTCTTGTAAGGACTCGCCTGCTTTGAGCCCCTGAACATCACTATTTTTGTTATCGCCTATGTAACTCCAAGAATGTTCGCCTTGATGCGGCCCACTGGTAATGGTGTGGAACTGAAATTTGCCATACGGTGTCGTAACATCAAGATCGCTCCCTAAGTTCCAAGTGTACTGATGACCAGAAAATTCAACTGTTAATTGGTTATTAGAACTATCAACATCGGTTATTTGCAGAGCTTGCCAATCAACAGCATCCATTATGTTTACATGCGTAGACATATGTGTGCCGACATCTTCAGTCGCGACACCATGGTTAACACCTGAAATTATCGTGTGATCATCAGTGCCATCAACCCATACTTCCACTCGCTGAGTTGACGTTGAGCCATCGGTCGAGGTCGCCGTGATGTTAAACCCTTCAACGAAACGTTGACCCTGACCAAGTACATTTGCTTTGGCAGGATCAAGGTCATAGTGCCAGTGGCCATCTGCATCGACATGTAAAGACCCGTATTTACCAGCACTGTCTCCAGCAGCAAAGGTGACCGAGTCTTTACTGTCAGCATCATGAGCTAACAACATTCCTGACACCGAATTTTTGACATCTTCGGTTACGCTGCCTAGTGGTGCAGTTTGGGCATTCGGAGTATCGATAATAACCCGGTCATCGGTACCTTGAATGTTTGCGGTCAACGGAAGCTTGGTCCCATCAGCGGTAACTAATATGATGGTATCAGTTAAAGATTCCCCATGACTTAAGCCTTGAATTTCAGACTGTGAATTGTCAGCGGTATAGGCCCATTTAACGTGACCATCGGTACTTTGGGTAAGATGGAACGTACCGTGGCTACTGATTAGGTCCATAGCAAAGTCTGAAGGAACAGTATGAGTGACACCGTTCACCTGAGTTTGTATAACTTTTGCTTCTGCAGCTGAATCGCTATCTTGTATATCTAGGTTGAGCCAGCCCGTCCATAACTCTGAGCTATTGGCAGCTCGAGTATGGTCTTCAGTCACCGAGCCAGTGCTAGGAGAAGTAAGTGTTGCCGCATCGTTAACCGCTGCTAGTGTTGTTGTTGCCCCAGTATGCGTAACACCACCATGTGCATCTTGTACATCATAAGTGAAGTAAACCTGACCGTTGTAATCCGCATCTGGTGTAAAGATGTAGGTGCCGTCATGGTTATCTAGAACAGACCCATGATCGGCATAAAGATTCGTAATCGTCAGTTTGCCTATGTCATTGGTATCTACATCTATTGTGTTTGCCAATAGCTCAGTTGCAGTGATGGTTTGAGCAAGATCTTCTTTACCGCTGTTGAGTTGCACCTCACCAGAACAATACGGGCGGTCGTTATCGCCATGAATGGTGACAACAATATCGTGTGTGGTGCCATCTAGCGATTTAACGGTGACAGTATCGGTCAATGATTCCCCTTTACCTAGGTGATCAATTAGTCTGCCGGTAGGGTCTTGTCCAATGGAAGCAAAGTAACTCCAGTCTCCGTTACTTTGAAGTATGACACGACCATGAGTGCCGTAATAAACGCCGGTTTGGGCATGGCTTTCACCAGTATCAGCATCAACTATCGATAGGTGGCCATCGGTATGGATTTCATCGTTCCACAATTTCCCAATGTTGCCGTGCATATGGTCAGGTGAACGATCATCAACACTGCCAACAGACATACTGCCGTCTGGTGCGGTATAGCCATGTCCTTCATGTACATCGCCAGTATCAACACCTGTTATAACTGCCGCATCTCCAACTGCATCAAAATGAAGTGTATTGATAGCCTCTTGAGAGTCTGTATGTCCATCATTCACAGTAAACTTAAATTGAACATCGCCATTAAAGTCTGGTGCTGGGACAAACTGAAGCTTACTAATGTCTGAGGCTAGAATGCGCTGCCCCGCTGCAATATCGTGTCCATCGAAGACAAACTTCCCTTGTGTTGCTGGTGGTAGGCCTGTGATGGCTATTGAATGCAGTGTGTCGCCAGTGTCGATATCATGGAACCCAAATAGACTGGCTTGCATTTGGTAAAGGGTATCCTCAGTACCGTTGCTCAGTGCTACTTGGGTCACTGTAGGTGTGTCATTGGTACCGATAACGTCAATGTGTAACTCGTGTGCCGTTCCATCATAGCTATGCACACGGTAGACAACGGTTTCAGTTTGCCCCTCGGCAAGGTGTTGCAAATTGGCGTTATTAACGCTGTATCCCCAATTGCCCATGCTATCAATTCGTAGCATACCACCAAACGGGTCGTGAACAGCCGTTTCACCAAACTGGCTGTATTGGAATTTGTCCTCACCACTATCAGGATCCACAACTTGTAGTCTTCCATTTGCGAGTTCAGTTATAACGCCTGCATTGTGTCTACTATGTGACCCATCTTCAGTGACGTGGTCAGTTGTCACTTCTGAAATAATGGCGCCGTCTGGGGTAGCAGTGAGAGTGATAGAAGCTCCGGTATGTGTGCTCCCGCCATGCGCATCTGTGACGTCGTAGTTAAAATGAACTTGCCCGTTGTAGTCTTTTTCTGGTGTAAAAGAAAAGGTGCCATCCGGGTTAATATGGACTGCCCCATGATCTACCGATAAATTTGCAACGCTCAATTGTCCGCTATCGTTGGTATCCACATCCGTTGCATTTGCCAGCAACTGTGCGGTCGTAATCGTCATTCGCGTGTCTTCAACGCCAGGAGCAAGTAACACAGCCTGACTGATCAATGGCGCGTCATTTGTGCCATGAATCGTAACCTCAATGGTATGCTCTGTACCGTCAGTTGAATGAATCACCACACGGTCAACTAAGGTTTCACCGTCGCCCAGAGCTTGGATATTCGGTTTGGTGGTGTCTATGACGTATTCCCACCCACCGCTTTTATCGATACTTAATTTACCACCTAACTGGCTATGGTAAGGTGCCCACTCAGGGTGAGGCGCAACAGAAATAAAGCTTCTGAAACCAAACTGGCCCTCGCCAGCATCTGGATCGGTAATAGTTAATTTCCCGGTGGTATGAATCATATTGGCTAAATATGACACCGGCGAATAAGTATCACGATCCTCTGTCACATCGCCTTTATCTACCCCCGCGATCACCGCTGCATCAGTTGCACCTTGAATAGTGATATCTATCGCCTGCTCCGTGCCATCTGCGCTGTGTACTAGGATCTTTTCATGTAACTCTGCACCTGGAAGCAGCGCCTGCACTGCAGCTTGTTGATTATCTGCGGTATAAGTCCAGTGCCCCTGATTGTTAATACTCAACAACCCATACTGCCCGTGAATATTTTCAGCGCGAAACTGGCTCTCTCCAGTATCAAGATCGTTCACTGTCAGTTGCCCGTCTGCTCGCAATTGGCCCGAGTATAAGTCTTTATCCTCGGTTAACCTGGCGGTTGCAGTGCCTGAAATGATCGCTTTGTCGTCAGTGCCATTAATTGTGACGGAAATTTTCTGCTCGGTACCATCGATACTATGCACCAACATCGTATCGGTCACTGATTCTCCAGATTTCAATCCCTGGATAGTGGGCTGTGCATTATTGGTAATATATGACCAATGGCCATGATCATTAATGGTTAGAACACCATACTGACCTTGAAGTGATTCCGCGTTGAACCGTGCCTGACCACTGTCGGAATCGGAAATACTAAGGGAACCATCAACGCGTAAGTCACCATGTTGTACTTGTGATGGGCTTGGTTGAGCGCTAAAAAACATAAATCGGCTGTGCACGTTATTGTCTTCGGTAAGGCTGGCAGTCGATACACCCGAAATTACAGCCTGATCATCAGTACCATGTATGTCGACTGTGATTGTTTTCTCTGTACCGTCAACACTGTGTACCAACAGAGTTTCAGTCACGGTTTCACCCGATTTTAGCGATTGGATTGCAGCTTGTGAGTTATCTGCGACATAAGTCCAATGGCCTAGATTATTTATCGTTAAGGTGCCAAATTGACCTTGCAGAGATTGTGCATTGAACTGAGACTGCCCACTATCTGCATCGCTAATCGTTAACGCACCATCAACCCGCATCTGTCCTGAGTGAATATTTTTATCTTCCACCAGGCTCGCGGTAGAAGTGCCACCGAATGTTGGCACATCGTTGGTCCCTACTATAGTAATTTGGATTTGATGGGTACTGCCATCGGCCGATTGAACCATGAGTGTTTCATTTGCCGTCGACTTATCCCCAAGAGCCTGCACGGTAGAATTTGCATTATCAAGTTCATAAGCCCAGCGACCATCCTGTTCAATATGCAGCGTGCCAAAAGCCCCAATAATATCGCCACTGAGAAAGTGAGCTTGATTTAAGTCAGCGTCGACTACCGTCAATTGACCTGATGCGACTTTCGAAGCGGGCACATTTTCTATCACTTGGCCTGAATCCACACCAGAAATCATGGCGTTGTCATTATCGCCATTAATAGCAATCACTATCTGTTGTGGCGTATGATCGGCGGTGTGAATGGTAAACGTTTCTGTTAATGACTCCCCAGACAGTAACTGCTGAACAGAAGGGAGCGCGTTATTAACATTAAATTGCCAATGGCCCTGTTCATCTATCGTTAACTGACCAAACTGGCCCTGTAGTGTCTCCGAAATGATGTGAGATTCGCCACTGTCAATGTCAGAAACCTTTACCAGCCCGACAACAGTAAGTAACCCCGAGCTTGCTACGTTTTTGTCTTCCGTCACACTACCAATGACACCCCCTGATACGTTTGGAATATCATTAGTACCTGTAATATCAATACTAAGTTGGCTGTTGATTTGATTGCCTAGCTCATCAGTAACCACAATTGGAATGATGAGCTTTTCGTGTTGCCCTTCTTGTAAATGCTGATAATGCGGGTTTGAAGCGTCAAAGGAATAGTGTCCATCATCATGGAGAATAAAACCTTCAACATTTTTACTAGCTGTATAGTGCAGAGTTTCGTTTACGTTGCGATCTGTCGCATGTAACTGTCCATTTAAAACGCCATCATCCTCAACCGCAGAAATGGTTCTGGCAGCCATTTGAGGTGCGTAATCGACGGGTTGTTTTATTAAAGAATTGGAAATGTCTGCTTTATGTTGAATATCACGAATAGACGCTGATAACTCTTTTGTTGCCACTGAAAATTGAGTGTTATGTTGCTCAGTTTGATCGACCAAATGTGGATTAATATGCGTCGATAACGGGTAATGGTGCAATTCCAATCGATGACTCGGTAGAGCATGATGATGTGGTTCTTGCTGAGCTTTGGATGAGCCTTGTTCATTATTGGCATTCGTCGCACTGACAACTTGTTGAGCTAAAGCCTCTTGCGTCGATTTATCTACGGCATTCACATCATCGTTAACGTTTTTACTTTGACTAATATCCCCCTCATAGGAAGATGTAGCATGGCTTGGCGTAGACAAGCTTGGCAATATCAACATCAGCGAGGCTGGTATACCCACCTCGTACTTGAGGCTTGAATATAGGCGACGGGATTTTCTTTTGTTCTTTTGTTCCTGCTTCTTGCTCGTTGGTTTCGCTGTTTCTTTTACGGCAAACTTTTTGATCTTACCAACTGGCGATTTTTTATCCGTCATCCCATCTACCTTGCTAACCAATTACACTGGTATAAGTTAAGGATATAAATAGGAATTTAGCGAATTTTTAAGGGTAATTTAACCCCAAAATTTTGCACGAATAGGTGGTATTACTTTGTATGTTTTGAGCGCTCTCAAAATACTTATTTCTTTCCCGTCCTCTCTGGGTGAGATAATGGAGGAAAAATGACAACTTGCTCATTTATCGGTAATTAAATCACTATATTGTATCGGTCTATCATCTAGTAATAGTCTGAATAAAGCCTCAGTGGATCGGGTTGCAGCCTAGCCCTTTGCCAATTCGCATCAAAGTTGTACTTTAGAAATACACTAAGAACACTTGGTTTGTACTCGCTTGAAAATTGTTGAGATAGATAACCCACGACAGTCCAGTGTTCATTCAGATTGTATTCTGTGTAAGCTTGTAAACCAGAACTAAAACCTCTGGTTTGTGACGAATTTGCCCCGTTAATCAGATATGGCGCATCAAGTTTTGCGCTTGAAAAGGATAAGGTTCCCCTAACACCAACAGTCCAATCGTAATCCATTCGTTTAAAATACGTTACGGGCGCAGTAATTGAGTAGTAGGACTGTGGGCTATAGTAGTTACCATGGCCAATAACCACTTCGCTCAAATTCTTTTCATATCCCATATAAAACAGCGAACCCCCAACAGAAAAGGATTCATCATTGTTGCTCACAAAATTGTAGTAACTGCCCGTCATAAAGGAGGTTCTTGTATTGTCTTCAACATTAGTACCTTCCAATAGATGATGCTCTAAATACCCCCATACACCGAATGGACGTCCATCGTTCCATGATGCGCTAACTGTACCACCCGTTTTCATCACACCACCAAAGTCTATGCTTTGATCACTCTCAGAATAATGTTCCACCCCGGAATATGACACTAGGCTCGAAGTAAGAGGCCGCTTTGATATATTACCTCGCATGGATATATCACCAAATTCAACGGTTCCCTCTACCCCTCCAACCCAATCAGTATACACAAAGCCTACTGGAGTAGTCCCTAAATCAACTTTCCAATTATAAGCCTCCCAACCTACTGAGAATGCTTGACCAAGTCTGGTCTGAGGTATCTCATCATCAGTTCCATAATACGTTTGATTCCCCCCATCTAAATAAACAGTATCAGCACGAAGTGTTAAATGTCCGTCATAGTCAGGCATTGCTAATTTCAGTTCAACAGGGATGGTAAGGTATTTGGAACCGCCTGGGACATTATTGAACTCCGAACCGACAAGGAAATGCGACTGCTGACGATCTCTTAACGAATCCAACGTTGATACCAAACTATTCGTCATCCAGTGGTCATCGGCATTTCTATAAGCTTGTTGCAGAGACCTCGTCGATGATAAAGCGTTTCGCTCTTTATCATCGAGCAAAAGACTACGCTCTGCGTACTGTTTTACCAATCCAATATCATCGCTCTCTTTTGCCTGATCTTGCAGTAGCCAATAATCAAATGACGTTAAATTTGGTCTCATTAGCAAGTGATTATTATATATATTTATGTACTCTTGCTGTTTAGTATCGATTGCCAATAGCAAAGCACTCACAAATTCCTGGTCACTCGCTTCGTTGATACGAGCTGACATAGTGTCAAGAATTTGAGCCGCATACGCAGGTTCTTTGTCAACCAATTCCAATAGATTGTCATGTGGTACGGTATAGGATCGTGACAACAAGTCTAAATAGATATCTCCGGCAGATCCGATGCGTCCCTCAGCCATATTATTTTCGGCAAGGAAGAGTCGATGCTGACCTTCCATCTCAATGCTTACACTCTGTCTTCTTTGAGCCTCTTCATAAATGCCATGGTGTAAATTAGCTTCATTAAGCTCATAGGCAACAATTGAAAAGGCGCTGAGTTCTGAAGTAGTCAAGAGTCGAGGTTTAACACTTTCGATTAAGGCTTTTGCTTCCTTGGAAAAACCGTATTCTTCCCACAACACTATCGCAACGGCTCTATTTCGGTTTTCTACTTGTGTTATGTATGAGCTAAGCTCGTTTTTCGACATGCTCTTTGAGTCAATGTGCTGCTTGTGATAACCCAACTCCACTCGGCCATAAGTCGCTATTTCTGAACTAGATAGAACGTCATTGCTGTAGGTGTCTGGTAATAACGAATATGCTTCGCTCCATCGTTTCAGTCCTGAT
Organism: Vibrio gelatinilyticus; assembly: GCF_022836845.1. Lineage (GTDB taxonomy): Bacteria > Pseudomonadota > Gammaproteobacteria > Enterobacterales > Vibrionaceae > Vibrio > Vibrio gelatinilyticus. Next base: position 131,575 of record NZ_JAJNNZ010000004.1, on the reverse strand, counting down.
AGATATAGAAGATACGCATGCAATGTTTCTCCGGTAGGGTGCTCTTGATAGGATCGAGCCATAATGTCATCGCCTATTAATGGCAAATTGAGACGCTGAAATTGCTCAGCCAGTTCTTTTTTAAGCCAAGGGAAGTCATCATTACTCGCTACAACCACCCTTAAAAGTTGGTTTTTAGAACTATTGTTTTGTAAAGATTGTTCCGACAATCTGCTCTTGCTTGTTAGCGTATCGATCACCACTTGATGACGTAAACGATTTAACTCAACTTTAATTACTTTTTTTTGCTCACTATTGAGTAAGTTCATTGCCGCAAGTAGTGATTGATTACTGACATTTGACGGGTGAGAATCAACCCAAACTAGAATAGCGGAACGATTCAATGGTTCTAATTCTATAGCTTGCTTGGCATAGCGATGAGCAACTGCTTTCAGGCCACGGCTTAATTCATTTTGACCTAAGATGACATAAGAGAGCGCAATCGATGGATCAATGTTTATTGCTGCTTTAGCCGCTGTACTTGCTTGCTTATATTGTTGGTTAGATTGATAAAATCTTGCTTTGTCGAGCAGTTGCCAAAACTCTACTGACCGAATTAACGATGAATAATAAGAATCAAGATCGGGATTATCATCCAATTTCTGAGCTTGATATAGTAGAGCAAGGGATTCGTTGTAATTTTTGTATTGGTACTCATAGCGTGACATTGCCGTTAATATTTCGGGGTCATCTCTCCATTTTTTATTCGCTCGTTTTAGAGTCAAGTAACCCGAATCAGTATATACCCCAGCACGAATACCTTCAAAAACACGTAGTTTTTGGCGATACAAAGGATCTTTTCTAAGAGTCTTCTCTCTCTCCCAATTGCGTTTGGCCGTTTCATATTGCTGCTGAATTCCCAAGTTTTCGGGGTGTTGATCGGCCACGCTTTTAAAAGTAGCGAGCCAATCATCAGACATTGGTGAACTGAAAAGCTCGTTTAGCCACGAAGTACTCGCGTAAACGCCAAAATCTCTATCGTTCGACAGCGATTTGTAAATATCAATAGCTTCCTCGGTATTCCCATATCGACCGAGGTGCTTCGCCAATTCAATTCGTATATATGCGACATTGGGATATTGCCTATCGAGTTGTCGGTACTCATTCAATGTTTCGCTTTGCAACTCACTTATCGCTGATTTGAGTTTCAAATATTCAAGCTGATATTCAATACTAGGTAAAACATTATCAAACAACTTGGAATATAGATTGAGGGCTTTTTGGGATTGCCCTCCCAAGTGCAATAATCGGACCTGATTATATTGCTCAATTTTACTGGTTCGTATGGCTCGATAAAGGGAAAGTTTTTTAGCTTCCCGAGCATTTCCTGAAGCCGTTAACTCTGCAATAATTTCATCGACTTCTTCATTATCGTTATTACGAATAGAAAGGCGCCCAAGCGCTGCTTTTGCATGAGCACTTGTGGGATCGATCGCCAACCATCGCTCGATCGCTGAAAGCACTAATGTTTCGTCTTTTTTCAGCTCGCCAATGACTATTTGAGTGTCAAACCAAGACTCAGCAGACACATAAATGGGTGCATCATCATACGCAATCGATTGAAATGATATTACTAAAATAGAACTCATGACGCTTAGTAATAACGCCCGTTTATTCCACTTTATTACTGGCATTGCTCTTGCTTCCATTTCGGAACAAGTTTTCCATCTGGCGAAAACTTATACCTATCTTCAAACCACCCTTTAGCGAACAACGAAAGAACATTATTATAATAGTGATCTTGTGTGTTGATTCTTAACTCGCTTTGTACATTTTTATACAACGCCTCAGCAAGCTCTCTTTCACCAGAAGCGACAGCTAGTGGAATTAGTGAAGCCGAAAAACCAATAGGACCATTACCTGAATATTCGCCATTACTCGTGTCAACGGTTAATGGTGCAATATTTCTATTGTTTTTAGTTGCCTCAAGCATTGGCTGTAATGATTTAATTAAAATAGAAAAATTGGGGTCTTCTGGGTGAAGCATACCAGCCCAAAGATAGGTACGAATAGCGTTGTAGCTACCTATTGCCGTGACTGTTTTGTCATAGTCTACGGATTCCCCATCGTACTTGACCCAATCTGGACTAAAGCCTTTGTTCTGGGTCATTGATAACAATTCAACAGAACTGTTTTGCAATTCGGTCCAACGAACATCGGTAAATCCGGTGCTGAAACGACGTAAAATGAATAACGGAAGGTAACTCGGATTCAACTTGGACGAACCATCCTCAAACACGAATCCATAAGGTGCAGGGAGTAATTGTCGCTTTCCCTCAGGATAAGAGATCGTTTCTTCTCTCATAATCCGCATCGCAAGAAAATAGCCGACGTTACTGTAATACGTATCGTCCCAAAGACGGCCAGCTTCAATTAATGTATACGCGATCCAAAGATCAGAGTCTGATGCTGAATTATCGTCTAGAACGATTGCTTTCTGATCGTGATTCCCCCACAACCAGGCGGGTAAGTGACCCGTCAGGTCACCTTTTGCCAAATAGCTTTGTGTCCAACCGTAGAGTTCATCAAAACTATTTTTATCATTTGCTATAAGCGCAAAAAACAAAGCATAGGATTGACCTTCTGACGTAGTGATCGATCTTTCATCTGAACCATCAACCACGCGCCCATCATCAATCACATAAGACGATTTAAACTGCTCCCAATCTTCCCACGAGCATGCTTTTTCCTGAGCGTGACTACAAAAAGAAAGCGACGTTAGAAAAAATATCAGAGTTCTCATACTAATTTCCTTGTGAAACGCGTTTCTTCGCATAACGAGATAAGGTTCTCCACGCTATCATCGTCAATACCACCACAATTAGAATCGCGATAGCCACCATTAACATTGGTCGCTCCGCAAAGTGGTACCACACCAATTCATATACGGGTAACTCGCCTAAATAATAGTAATCACCAAATTGATAACTCGTGACTTCTGTTCCAGAAACAATTGCAAGGCTTCCAAAAATAGATTGTGTTCGTTCATTCAATGCATTGAGAAGTAAAGGGACTGAATAGTCATCTCTAGTAGACAAAACGGTCACGGTCCTGTGGCTTGAGACTGGAGATTCAAAGCTAGCAATAAAAGCAAACGGACCTCGGGCGGCGATACTCGTCTCTATACTTGGCCTATTTCCTTTCAACTTTGCGAATCCACTAGTATCCGTTTTAGTAAATGGGTCACCAGCTTCAAGTGTTCTACCATCTTGTGATGAATAGACCGCCCCTAGAGAGGTGTCTTGTTCCCTATATTTATTACCCACTTTATTGCCTAATACGAGGATGTCTTTGTTAGTTAACTCAGTTTCATCCCATGTATCGTGCAAGGTAAATTGATAAGCCGGAAGACCAGTTTTGCGTGAGATAAACCCCACGGTGCTTAAATATAGCTCGATCTCTTTAATCGAAGTGTTTGGATTAACAATTATCGCTGTTTCAGAAAGATCCGCCATTTTGGAAAATGGAAAGCCTGATGTTGCAAATACTTGGTTATTAGGCATTCGTATATAGTGAGGGTAACCCGTAAAATCGATTTGGGAGTTTCCATCGATAACTGCATACTTTTTAATGGGTTGCGTACCACGACACACACCAGTAGACGACTCTGCAACTTGAAATTCAAAACTCAGTTTATTGTCTACCGATGTCTTGAAGCCCGGTATGTCGACCATACCGCTGCGGCCAGATGAGTCTGCCCCCCAAAAAGGAAGTCGCCAGATATCTTGTGTTGAGGCTGCCGTCTCCGAATCAAGGGGAAACGCTCGAATAAACTGGTCATTAATGGATACGTTGAGTCTAGAAGAATTAGTCTCCTCTTCCGGTGGCGAATGGCGGAAATTCAACTTCATAGGAATGCTGTTAGCGTTCCAAGTAAACAAACTTGGTGGTAGTGTAAAATTAACCTCAATCGGTACCAAGCTAACACCCTCAGATTGAAGTTGGTATTGGCCTTCAATCAGTTCCGAAAATCTGACGGCACGATTGGTTGGCAGCCAGTTTGGTGCATCGTACGGTTCTCTTTCGGTAAGACGTTTAACTTGTTTTATGTAGGCAATCTCACCAGACATAAGCTGCGAACCTTCAGCCAACCCAATAGCAGCTTGCTTTAACTGTTCTTCATCCTCGCCCATGATCAACAGCAACTTTTTCGTACTGTCTAGCGGATGACTCACCATTTGCACTGTAGGTTGATCAATATAAGGCAAGTCTTTTAAAAATTGAGGTCTATGCTCATTTGTTGCTAGTACCAGGCTGCTGCTGTTTGGCAATGCATCACGAGATACCTGAAATTCTACCGTTCTCCACTCTGCTCCACTTGAAAAAAATGAGGCGACAGTACCAGCAGCATGCATGCCTTTTAGGGAGAGACCATGCGGAATAACGATAGGTATAGATACATTGCGAAAATCTCGACTATCAAAAAATGGTGAGGGTAATAAGCTCAACTCATTAGCAATTTCCAAAGACTTAACATTCAATATTATTTTGCTAGAAGATCGTAGCTCCCACCAAAGTGCAGGGTCAGAGGCATCGCTGCATTCAGCGTCAATTTTTCCTGCTAACTCAAATCTGAGCTGGTTATAATTTTTAAAAAATCGGCCATCGAGTTTGATATCTTTAGTCTTAACTTCAGAGATTGTATCGCGTTTTAGTGAAACAACGTCCATCAGTTCTTCGTTTAGAAAAACTCGAATATGAGATACGTTATTCACTAGAGATGGTGATGGTAGGTATTCAAGATGCAGAGTACCATCAGTAATCACCTTATCAAGTCTCGAACCAAAACCTATATACGCAGAACTCCCATTACCTTTTATCGCAATGGAACGATCTCCAGACAATTGAGAAAAGTTATATTCGATAATCGATTCTTCTGCCTGTACCGATATTGCCATTGTCACACACGCTAAGCTAACAATGCTAAAAACACAGAGGGATATAAGTTTTCTTACTCGCATAAATATGATTTCCTAACCTATCATCCTTGGACGATACGATACGATTAACCGTAATGAACTCACGAAAGAGTCGAAGAATATTTCGATAGGACGAGGTCCAAATTGGACCAACTTTCGAAATCCTTCAACGCTTACAATAAGCAAATTTTTCAAGCTAGCCAAAGGCTTATCTTCAGCATAACTCTTTTGCCACTTAGACCAAGTATCAGAGCGCGCAAAAGTACATTGTATATACCGTTTTTCTTTTTCTATAGTCATAGGTTCCAACGCCACACCGACCTTCCCATGTGAAGAGAACATCACTGTCGCTTCAAAAGATTCTGCTACACCGTAACGCTCAAGCACGACTCTAATCGTTTCATTATTATTAAGTTCAATATTTGGCGAAATATTCATTCCTAAGCCTGAAAATGAAAAATCTTTTAGTATTGCAGTATAGTGATGCCCATCCCGAGTGGTAAATGAGATGGGGTAATCAACATCAATACGATGCGCAATCCTGACTTGCTTTTCCTCTGCGGCAACAGATAAGGCCACACCCAGTACAATGAGGTTATACATCGTCCAGCCCATATTGACCAATACCGTAGTCGTTTGAGTAAATTCTGTATCAAATAAGCGTTGTATTCCAACCGCGAAGCCTAATAAATTAAGACAAAGTAAAATAATAATAGGCTTACTTATATTCCAATCAAAAAAGTCATTTTGTATGAGCCCACCTTTTTGAGTCACATTAAAATTTCCTTTGTTAGGCGCAAATAATGCGATGGTAGTCGGTACCGCAATATACCAGGCTAAAACCGTCTCATAGATCTCCCCCCAGAAAGAGTGTCGATATTTCCCCTGTATTCTCGAGTTGGCCACATTAGCATGAAAAATATGAGGGAGTACGAACATAAGAATCGCAAGAGCGGGGGCATATATTATGTAGGCATCCAATAGCAAAAAGGCCAAAGGCGCGATCATAAAAATGAGCCTTGGTATACCACTTAGAAAATGCATCATGCCATTCAAATAACAAAGCCTTTGTTGCCATTTTAGCCCCGAACCAAACAGAGGATTATCGACGCGAAATATTTGTGCCATTCCCCTCGCCCAACGAATTCTTTGTCCTATGTGTGCTGACAAACTATCAGTGGCTAGGCCTGCTGAAATAGGCTCCTTTAAGTATGCGCTTCGATATCCTAAGCGATGCATTTTAAGAGCCGTGTGGGCATCTTCGGTGACGGTTTCCACCGCCACCCCGCCTACCTCTTCTAACGGCTGACGACGCAGGATTGCACATGACCCGCAGAAAAAAGTTGCGTCCCACATATCATTACCATCTTGGATCAATCCGTAGAATAGATTTCCTTCATTGGGAAGTTCTCGAAATTTGGACAAATTTCTCTCAAACGGATCTGGCGAGAAAAAATGATGAGGCGTTTGCACCAACGCTAATTTGTCATCTGAAACAAATTCCCCCATAGTGACCTGAAAGAATGCTCTTGTAGGAATATGGTCACAGTCAAATATCGCTACGAACTCACCTGACGTCCTCTCTAATGCGTAATTCAGGTTCCCCGCTTTTGCATGTTCATTAGTAGGGCGTCGAAAATATCCGACTCCTACCTGTTCCGCAAAATGTTTGAAATCGTCACGCTTACCATCGTCGAGAATATAGATATTTAACTTGTCTTGAGGCCAATCAACCGTTTTTGCTGCAAAAACGGTTGCTCTAACAACGTCTAAATCTTCATTATAGGTAGGAATTAGAAGATCAATCTCAGGCCACTTAGAAGTATCTTTAGGCAGCTGTTTTGGTTGTCTATTAAGAGGCCAAATCGTTTGAAAGTAACTGAGTAATAAAACGATCCAAGAATACGTTTCAGCCGTTAGTAATATCAAGCCCAATACGAGGTCGAGATCCTTATCCCAATTGATCGTCGAGCTATAACGCCACCAAATATACCGACAGGACGCTATCAGAGATAAAACGATTAGAAGTAGATTTGGAAGGCGCCCCTTGACGCCATGCAACAACGTCGCAGTAAGAGCAAGCACGGACACAAATACCAATTGTGCAGCGATAGAAAAAGGCACCGTTAAACATAAGATGCATAACGAAAAAAGCACTATGTATAAAACAATGTCAAAGGTGTTTTGAATTAATTTTTCTGAATCGCCTTTTGTTTTGAGGTGATTATCAATTATGTCAGTCGCCAACTGAACAAGTCGACGGCAGCGTAGAAAGACAGACCGAAACAAATCGAACAGCCATCGGCATTGCCGTACCAGGAGCCAGTCACTATATCGAAAAGACTGAACAACAAACATTACCCAAATCAGCTGAATAATAATTTTAAAATTATCAGTAAACCGAAAGTGATTGAAATCAATCTGTGGAAATAGTCTTTCCCAATCTTTTCGTACAAATGGGCGATGAGATAAACACTTTACGCAGAGAAATAGAAAGAAAGGCAAAGCAAAACGCCCAGTAATCGCGAACTCTGGAATTTGAATGCTATTAGAAAAAGAACTAAAAAGCCCTCTTGAAACAATCAAATGAACTATAGCCATTGTTTACCTTTGTCTGCTTCGCTGTTCTATCTGAGATAAGATAACTGCTACCAGTTGAGAGAATTCTCGGTTTACGGCCGACTCAGAGGCTAATAGCAGAGTGTTGCTAAGGTTTGCTTGCGCTTCCTGAACCGCGATATCGAAATACACGTTGCTAGAAAGCAGCCGAGCCTTTAGTACATCTTTCATCACGAGTGAGATATCTCTAGATATGGAAAACTCGGGATGATATTGATTTAGTATTACTCGTGTATTCTCCGGATCAATATTGTCTAATTGTCGAAACAGTAAGGTCATGCAACTTGGCGTTGGCACCGCAACTTTTAGATTTAGATCGGATTTATCGACAATTGAATCGTAGTGACAGTTGGAATCTAGCAAAACGATGATGTGCTCATAACGGTTCATACTCTGGCTAATAATATCGGCAACCGTCTTTTCCACGACTTCAGGTTCAAGAAAGGCTTGTCCAAACGGCAAGAAATGAACTTGTTCAGGGCTTTCAAATAACCCTTCTCTCCAGTCACCAGATTGGCTGAAAGAACTTGCCCACCCTTTAGTATCAGACTCTGATTTACCTAAATAAGAACTTACTAGGTTCTTTGAATCACATTCTATGATTAGGGTGCTTTGTTCTTGTGCAGTGATAGCAACTGCAAGATTGGCAGCAACGGTCGTCGCACCAACTCCAGTGCAAACTCCTTGAACCGTTAGCATGGCCATTGATTAATTGATCTCTTGTAATTCCACTTGGCTTTGAGTGTGAGTTTGATGTGTAACTCTAACAGTTAGCATAGACCAACGTTCATAAGCATCGTTAGTTTCATTTTTCTTTTCTAAATTTTTATACTGCTTTGAAGATATTTTGTAGGACTTATATATAGGATCAATGTCTGATTTGTCTTTTCTCATACTAAATGTGTTTCACATCCTAGTTCAATATAACGTTGTTCGAAATTGTGCGTATAGTATACAATCAAACTTATCAATTATCAACAACACATAGTATTAGGCGTATGATTAGGCAAGTTGTCTTATTATCTGAATGGCGAGTTTTACAAACGGTTCTGGCGAACTCCGTCAAGTTACCTCTATTCGACAAGAGCTTCTCTCGCCTTATGTCAACTGCCCCTAAGGACGACATAGTTAATTTTCTCAATTGCAATTCAGAAACAACTTGCCCAATAAGGTTGAGAATTAACGCGATGTTTTCGGAAATCTATCTGCCGAAGAACAAGCTCGAATTGAGTGAATTTTTAATTGATCTAAAACGGTTGTCAGACAACCCTGACATCCATAATTGTGTAGTCTTAGATATTTCTCTACTACACCATGATTCTCTTGGCCACTTTTTGCAGATTGTCGATCGCTTACGCAGCGATATTTCCTTGGTGTTGATATGCAATGATCATACTGATGAAACTTCCAACTATGTATTAGAGTCGATGACTTCGGTTAGTTATATCGCGTGCCTAACTTTTCTAAATGACGACTTACATTGCCTTCTGCGTTCATATCAAAAAGGTGCGCTTCAGTTACAAAATAAACTATTTAAACTCACACATAATGAACATGCTCAAAAGTATGAAGTACATGTGTTGCCAACCTATATTGATGACGAATCAGCATCACAGGCTTTTGTTGAAGCTCATGCGTACCACCCCATACACAGTCTAAGTAAGCTACTAGATCACTTAGACGCAACGCCCAAAGCTGTTGTGGTATTAACCTGTCATAGCTTTAGTGACATACCGTCCACTTCTAGTGCTGCACTAGATATCAAAAAGCGCTATGGAAAGGATGTAAAAGTGTTGATTAAAGAAAAGGTCCCTTGCATTAGATATAACGACTTTCATATGCTCGTTGCCTGTGGGGTTCAGTGTGTCATCGAAGCAACTCGCACTGAAAGCTACCTAAACGATCAGATAGTGTTGGCTTATAAGACCGAGATACAATCCCCTACGCATACCTTTGAAGCATTACTTGCTCAATATCAAAGTCCTTTACACTTGTGTGGCGAGTTAAACCCAGAGGACTTCAAAAAAAATGTGGTTGAGTGCGTTAAGCATGTTCAGTATTCACAAATCGAATTTGCTCTGGTTGAACTGACACCGTATTCATCTCTCTCGATAATGGAATGCATGAAGTCTTGCCAAGTAAAAAGGACGGGCGATATTGTCTGTCGCGTTGATGGTCGTATACTTATATTTTTCAGTACATTACGAATTTATGAAGTAGAACAAGCATTAAACAACGTTTTCTCTGTTGCTATTGATGAACTGTTTATATCAAAAAAGGTGTTGGTTGAGGGTAGTAATATTTTAAAGTTACTCACCTCCCTTAATTTTCAATTCTCTCTGGAAAAAAGCGTATCTATCAGCAAAGATGAAAAAGTCGCTTTGCCAAAGCCGTTGAGAAAGTATGCAAAACGTATTGAGTGGAGTAAATCGTGAACATTCATGAATTTCTAATAGTAGCAGCGGTTTTTAGTACAGTGGGTGTAGCATGCGCGTTCATTCTTCCTTCTTTTTATCGGATGATTTTAAAGTTGATTCTTCTTCTTAAAAACAGACCTAAATTTTTACACAAGACTCGATTCTAATAATGAAGACAAAAGACACTTCCTCATGGTCTCTAGGGCTCTGGACTATTTATTTTGCACTAAAAGTCATTCTTTTCTGGAATGATACCTTAGGGTTTTCGCCGTTATACAATTTTTCCTTGTTAGCTTTTGTAACTCTACCTATCCGTTGGCGTTTAGCTAACGGGTTGAGGCACTTTTTCGCAGTATTAATCGCCATCTATTTGCTCCATTACGATTCTTACCTTCCCCCTTTGGAGCGCCTCACAAGCCAGTGGGATCTCATAAGCCAGTTTGATACGAGCTATTTAGTCGAGCTGTTGGTCGACTTTGTCTCTCTAGATTTCCTCCTTCTGATTACTACGCTTTGTGTTGGTTACCTTTACCTCAATCAAATATTTAGGCTCTCGACATTCGTTATTTTGGCTATGGTGTTGTCTTCCATCCCTCAAGGCATGCTAAAAAACCTTAGTTCTCCTAATGCGAGTTTCCCTAATGCGATTGCCACGGAAAACATCAATAACAACGCACAAAACGATAGCACTACTGACGATGTAATAGAAACGTCACCTCAAGGCTTGAATCGTTATCTCAATTCCTTTTTCAAAGAACAAGCGACGGTCACCTCTACTCTTAGTACTTTAGATAACATTGAACCTAACTTTGACATACTATTTTTAAACATATGTTCTTTGGCATGGGATGATCTTGAATTCACAGGTCAAACGCAACACCCCCTGTTGGCAGAATTTGACATTCTTTTTCGTCAATTTAATTCTGCGACATCCTACAGCGGACCGGCCGTATTAAGAATACTAAGAGCAAATTGTGGTCAACAGACTCATTCAGAATTGTTTGAGAACTCACTAACGAAAAAATGTTCACTTTTTGATAATTTAGCTGAGTTAGGTTTTGAAAAAGAAGTGCTCATGAATCACGATGGTCGCTTTGATGGCTTCAGTAAACACATTGCCAATAACATTGGACCTTTTACACCAGCTGTCGATATAGAAACCCTTTCTCCCACTCAATATGCTTTTGACGGCACAAAAATTTATCAAGATAGCTCAGTATTGACGACATGGTCTGAACAAACGAAATCAAAACCTACTGTAAGTTTATACAACACCATAAGTATTCATGATGGCAATAGAGTTGTTGGTGAAAAAGGAACTCGACTCGTTACCTATAAGCGCCAGCAGAAAATTTTACTCGATGACCTCAATAGTTTTTTTAAACAATTGAAAAACAGCGAACGAAACATCGTCGTGATTTTCTTACCAGAACATGGGGCTTCGATCCGAGGGGATAGAATGCAAATTTCAGGCATGAGAGAAATCCCGACCAAAGCCATTACTGATATTCCGGTTGGTATTAAGTTCTTCGGTAATGCTCAGGTTTCATCGTCACAGCAGGTACAGATTACCGCACCTTCCAGTTATCTAGCATTGAGCGAACTATTATCAAAAGTACTAGAGAGTGGAATGTACCAAGGGAACAGTGTCGATTTAAACGAACTAGTGAAAGACTTGCCAGAGACCCCGTTTGTTTCACAAAATTCGGGAACAACGATGTTGAGTATAGAGGATCGTCAATTCTACAGCTTTGATGAAAAAAGCTGGACTGAATATAGGCAATGATCTATTCAAAATGGTTTGAGTGAGACTAGCATGTTAACTTCAGTTCTAGCCTCACTCTAAAAGCGCTCAAGATTTTAAATACTGAGCCAAATACAAGAGAATGCACGCTCCTAGCGTCGCGGTAATGATCGAAGCAATAAGGCCGGAAGATGAGAATCCGAGAAGTCCTATCGCAAATCCGCCGATAAAAGACCCAACAACCCCTATCGCCATGTTTCCGAGTAGCCCAAAGCTGGAGCCTTTCATAAATTGTCCAGCCAGCCAACCTGCTAACGCTCCAATAATAAGAAACAGGATCAATGACATCTACCGACTCCCTTTTATACCTCTATGACTAAGTTTACTTTAGTACATAAATTCAAAAACGATACCGACCAATAGCCGGAGTGGCGTTAAATCGACTAAGACGGTTTCTGTTTTCTTTTAAAGGTAATGAACAAGTTCAGAATCACCAGTAGCAAGCAAAGAATAGGGACTCCCCACAATAGTCCGTTCTTGAAACTAAAAGACGGACGATAAAGTACATGCTCTCCATAGCGGTCGACCATATAGTCTTTCACCTGCTGATTAGACTTCCCTTCCCTAATTAACTCAAATACACGCAACCTGAGATCCTTTGCCACTGGAGAATTTGATTCAATCAGGTTTTGGTTTTGACACATTGGGCATCTTAACGTTTTCGCTAACTCAATGGCCTGTTTTTGTTGTTGCAATGATTCAAACTCAAACAACTCAACGGTATCGATTTTCGCCTGTTCAGCGCTGGCAGGTATTGAAAAGGACAATAATGCAAAACTGACTATCGCGGCAGATAGCAGCCTTAATAAGACTTGAACAGGGCAAGCTATCAATCTAATCATGATTTGCCACCTTTTTACTGCCAACAACATGAGAATCCAATGTTCTTCGCTTAGCCTTGTTTCTTATTTCAATGATTCTATGTCGTTGCAATGCTTGCCATAGTAGACCTAATACAGCAAGAACGACCAATGCTGCGCCAGCCCAAATCCACCTGACAAAGGCTTTAAATTGCATCCTCACTGCGTAGTGAGTCGCATCCACTTTCTCACCCAAAGTTATGTACACGTCGCCATTCCAAAATGCGCTCATTGAGGGTTCTGTCATATTCATTACTCGAACTTGGTAATGCCGTTTCTCAGGCAATGCGAGCCTCGACGTTACGCCATTTTCCCCAGCACCAATCAAAATATGGGCTTGCTCAGAAGTGTAATTGTTTGCGATGAGCAATTCGGTTTTCAAATAACTGACCTGATAGCGCCCAAATTCCATCGAAGAATTAGGGCCCAGTTTTCTCGTCAATTCATAAGAATAGTAGCTGTTCATTGAGATACCGAAAGCGGCAACAGCCACACCGACATGAGCGATAGAAACCCACAATTTTCGAAGGTTAAATCGCGCCGTAACTAAGCCGTAGAAGTGGCTCAACAGAACAAAGATAGCAACAAATGTGGTTATTAAAGGCCATAGCTTAAGTTCTGCACCAGCTACATCTTCGAACTTCGAATAAACAAAGATGACAATGCCAGCCAGTATTAGTGAGCATGACAACAACAGCAAAAGTGCTCGTTTGAGATTGGTTGGTTTTAACTGTGTTGTAGATTCCCACTGCAGCAACGGCGCAAAGCCACTCATAAAGAGCGCCAGTACCGCCAAAGGAGCAAACAGCAAATTAAAATAAGGGGCACCAACAGAAATATTACCCAGACCAATCATCTCGTAGACCATGGGGTAGAACGTTCCAAACAGCACGACAACCATAGCCAGTACAAACAAGTTAGCGCAGACAACGACCAGAAAGTTTTTACTCAGCATCCCTTTTACGTTTGTCGAATCAACAGATTCTGCTCTTGCAATCAGCAGCGTAAAAGCACTGACAAAAATCACCGTTAATATTCCCAGTAAGCTAAATCCTTTTCCAGGATCAATGGCAAATGCGTGAACAGAAGTCAGCACACCTGAACGAACAATAAACGTACCCAGAATGCTTAAACAGTAGGTAATAAATGCCAGGGAGTAACACCAGTAACGCATCTGGTTTTGATTCGAGCCCACAACTAAAACGTGTAACAAAGCAGTGGATGTTAACCAGGGCAGTAAAGATGCGTTCTCAACTGGGTCCCAAAACCACCAGCCGCCCCAGCCAAGTTCGTAATAGGCCCACCACGATCCAATGGCGATGCCAACGGTTAAAAAACCCCATGCGACAAGGCAATATACTCTGGCAGCCTTAATCCATTCATCTGTAAGTGTATTAGACAGCAAACAACCTACAGCGAGGGCAAGAACAGAAGCAAAGCCTACATAGCCAAGGTAAAGCATTGGTGGATGAATAATCAATCCGATATCTTGTAACATCGGATTAAGATCGCGCCCCTCTAAAGGCAGAATCTGATTAAACTCAAACGGGTTTGAGGCCAGAAAAGTAAACCATGAAAAAATAGCCACCAAAAGATGCATGATCCACAAAGTGTCGTGTTTAAGCGCTATAGATTGAAAGGATTTTCTGGCGATGACGGCGCCCCAAAGCGCGAGAGTCACAACCCAAAACAGCATGGAACCCTCATGTCCTCCCCACGTCGCCGCTATTTTATAGGGTACATCAAGCAAGCTATTTGAGTTTTGTGAGACATAAGAAAGGGAAAAGTCATCCACTGCAAATGCATACGCTAAAGATGCAATGGAGGCGAAAGAAAATAAAAAAGACACATAGCTTAAGGAGACAGAAGCTTGCAAGAATCTAAACTCGGGTTGTTTGCTAATATGCTGCCCTGTAACAAACTTTAGCCCACCAGAGAGCACCATCAACGAGCTTGAACTAACGACTATCAACAAACACAATAGGCCGAAATATCCGATCATGAAACCTCATTACGTTGGGGCAAATGCCAGACTGTGTTTTCTCATGAAGTGGCTTTTCAGTCTGTGACCCATTTAAAAAAAGAGAAGCACCTCTCTTCGTTTCGAAGAAAAGTGCTTTTTTAACATTACACGATGGTCATTTGTCCCGCATACAACACGAAAGTACGCAGCATTAGAACACCAATCAAACTTAAGCTGGTGACGACAAGTACAAAGCCGTGAGTATGTTTCACCTTAGCAGGGCTAAAGTAATTGAGTGCCAGAGGCACAAGCATCCCCATTAGGATGACACCATACCAGAACCAATCCGACCAAAAACCTCCACCAATTGCATTCCAGGCTGCAACTTCGTTTTGCCCGCCGCTGAAAATCAATCCAGTAAAGAAAGTCACAATGACGAATAATTCAAACATCACGACCGGACGTTCAAAGCTATGCACCCAACTGACGCTTGAACTATGAACATCTTCCTTAAACACTAATATTCCAAAGAGCAAACTTGCTGCAGCGCCCGATGATAAACTAGAGAATAGGAATAAAATCGGAAGCACAGGATTGTTAAGCATTGGATAAGTTTTTAAGGCAGACAATAAGAACCCTGTATAAGCCGCCAATACAATCGCCAAGAATCCAAGGAACAATTCAATACCGTTTTCAAACTTTTCGAATTTAACCAAAATAGTTTCAACGAAATCAAATTTACCCCCTAAGAAGTCCATAATTGGCTTTCTAAAGATAATGCCTATCCAAATAAATAGCACAGCCATATAGACCTGGAACAGTATCACGCCCATAGACATTACCGAAGTAATGTTGAAGTAGATCATAATCTTCCAAAACTCTAATGGTTTAGTAAGGTGGAAGATCAGAATCAACAAGCCAACAATAATGCCAAATGGTGCGAGCCAGGCCATCGCCTTCATTATGCCATTCTTAGCAGGGTCGCCCTCGATAACCTTGCGCTTCAAATACAAGGCAATCATCACAGCACCTGCTGACATACCTGCTAAAAACAGGTAGATAGCAATAATCCAATCCCATACCAGGGAGTCAAAATGAAACGCGGTTTCCCAAGCACTCATGTTACACCTCCCCTTTTTTGAACGGAACTTTGAACAATTTTGGCTTAGTACCTAAATGCGACTTATCGCGGTACACCAGGTTAATTTCAATCGCTTTGTTAATGTCACTTTGAGGATCGTTAAGATCACCGAAGACCAAAGCGCTTGTCGGACAACTTTCGACACAAGCCGGTTGCTTGCCTTCAGCCAGATTGGTATCACGGCAGAAGTTACACTTATCGGCAGAGTTATCTTCGGGGTGGAAGAAGCGCACCTGATACGGACACGCAGCTAAACAATAGCCACACCCAACACACTTCTCTTTATGAACGTCAACAATGCCGGTTTCTTCGTCCTTGTATGCCGCACCCGTTGGGCACACATAGACACACGGTGGATTTTCACAATGCTGGCAAGAATTTCGAGTGAAGTGGTATTCAACATCAGGATACTCGCCAATAGGCCCGGAGCGGTTTATCTCTAAACGCGACACACCTTCTGGTACTTTGTTGACTTCTCGGCACGCCTCAGTACAAGCAGTACAGCCTATACAGGCATTCTCATCGTGTAACATACCGTAGTTTTTTGCAGGGTCTGCTACATCACTGGCATTAGAGTCTCGACTGGTCAAAACTGAGGTGGTCGCAACCCCAGTAGTAAAGATGACTGCCCCTGCTCCAGTTAAGAAATTTCTTCTAGAACAACTCATATCATCTCTCCTGTTCTTCACGCTTATCGTTAAAGTCTTTGTGGCAGTCGACACACATTTTAATTTTTTCTTTGTGATCGAAAGACAACACCTTAGCTTTTTCGGCGTGTACAGAGTGGCAATTTGAACAAGTTAAGTTTTTGGCGTGCACATCGTGGGTCCAACTGTCTTTTCTTAAGTATTGAGGCTGGTGGCATTCAGTACACTGACTGTTCGCCTTCAAAATCGCCTCTTGCGAAAGCAATACTTTGTTGGTTCCAGGTTGAGATTGCGCATCATGGTACTTGATTACCGTTGAGCCTCCGTCACGGTGATCTGGCCCTATGTTGCTATGGCAATTGGTACAGTTAACCTCTTTACCAAGGTTCTCAAATGCATTGTCCCCATGCGAGCCATGCAATGTTTCTTTAGAGTCCTTATGACATTGAACACACTTGTAGTCTTTGTCACGGATAAGTGACACCTTATGCCGTTCAGATTCAACGCTGGTTTCTGACGTTGTTTCATCGGCAAAGGCATTTATTGAAAAACCATAAAGGCATAATAAGAGAAGTGCTTGTAACATCATGCCCATGGTCAATTTTATATTGCCCATTCTTTCCTTTCCTTAAACCAGTACATTAACCTTAGGTTACTCTGGTTGTAATTAATCCTCTCTAATCCAGATACTGGATTAAATAAAATCAATTCTTATTTAGGATGAGCCACAACGCTACACAGAAAATAATATTACCTAAGAGATATCTTTAATAGAATTAATCGCCATTTTAGTGAGCAGTATCACCATAATTCTACTGTGAAAATTTACATAACCAACTGAAATAAAAAACAATAGATGCCATCATCACATCGCACCCCTCTACCCCTTTAGGGTTATAGAGGGGTAATCGTGATACTAATCACGTACATAAATTGATCTAAAACAGTTTCGGTACACCATGTAATAAAATGTGTCTAAATTTGAGCTAATATCAAGTGACTGATTGAATTGATATGGCAAGCACTTAGCATCTCAGTTTAATTAGTAAGAATCTCCAATTTTTGTTTAGGAATACTGCCCCACAACGCAATTCAAAAATTAGAATATGGAGATAACACCGTGAACAAGCACTGGATTATAAGTTCCGTTGCTGCAATGGCGATACTAGGTGCCGCAAGTGCGCCAGCCTTTGCTGCCTCAGAAGACGGATTGATGGACCCTAGAAACCAAGCCTACGAGCAAGATCACCCTGATCAATACAAATCGTGGAAGCAAACCAGCGAAAGCGCAGAGATCGAAGATGCGTTAGAGCATGATCCAAATATGGTCATCATGTGGGCTGGCTATGGTTTTGCCAAAGACTACAATAAAGCTCGTGGTCACTTCTATGCCCTCGATGATGTTCGACAAACACTCCGTACTGGTGGTCCAACTGACGCTAAATCAGGACCTATGCCTATGGCGTGTTGGAGTTGTAAAAGCCCAGATGTCGCGCGTATTATCGACGAACGCGGTGAAGATGGCTATTTTGATGGCAAGTGGGCACGCTTAGGCGCTGAAATTGCCAATCCGATTGGCTGTGCAGACTGTCATGATACTCGTAGTGAAAACTTCAAAAACGGTGAGCCTGCATTAGCGCTTACTCGCCCTTATGTTGAACGCGCTTTCGAAGCCATTGGCAAAAAATTTGAGGACCAGTCACGTTTAGACAAGCAAGCATCTGTCTGTGCACAATGCCACGTTGAATACTACTTCACAGGGCCAACTAAGGCCGTAAAATTCCCATGGGACATGGGCACGCAAGTTGGTGAAATGGAAACCTACTACGATGCTCTTAACTTTAAAGACTGGCAACACGCTGTCTCTAAAGCTCCAATGCTAAAAGCTCAGCACCCTGGTTATGAAACATGGCGCGATGGTATTCACGGCAAAAACGGTGTCGTTTGTGTTGACTGTCACATGCCAAAAGTAACGAAAGAAGACGGTACCGTATACACTGACCACAAGGTTGGCAATCCGCTAGATCGCTTTGAAGATACTTGTGCTAATTGCCACACTCAAAGCAAAGATCAATTACAAGGTATTGTTTCTACGCGTAAAGCTCAGGTACTTAATATGAAGCTTACTGCTGAGAAGCAAATCGTTGCGGCGCACTTTGAAGCAGGAGCTGCATGGGATGCAGGGGCAACAGAAGAAGAAATGAAACCAATCCTTATGGATATTCGTCATGCTCAGTGGCGCTGGGACTACGCAATTGCGTCGCACGGCGTTCATATGCATGCACCTGAAGTTGCATTGGAAGTGCTGGGTACTTCTGTCGACAAAGCGGCAGATGCTCGAACTAAGCTTATTCGTCTCTTGGCTAAAAAAGGCATCACAGAGCCAGTGAAAATTCCAGACATCTCAACCAAAGAGAAAGCACAAGCGGCTCTTGGTATGAACATGGATAAGATGAACGCCGATAAGAAGCACTTCCTTGAAACAGTTGTTCCGGAATGGGAAAAAGAAGCTGACGCGAGGGAAGCTAAGTACTAATCCACTTATGACGCCATCACTTATTCAGACGGCCAATTAATGGTTTTAATAAAGCCCTAGCCTTATGGTTAGGGCTTTTTAATATCAGCTGGTTATGTGATATTTTGTTCGGAACTCCGTACTTGTTGCCCTGTCCTATTCGCTATACTATAAGGAACACAGGTCACCTTTCTGGGTCTTCAAATGAACAAACTCATTATCACTTCCATGCTTATTTCATCAACGGCCTATTGCGGAACTTTCAATACCGTTACCCTGGGTACAACAAGCGAAGGTGGTTTTGGTGTCGCGCTTTATCACGATAGAAATACCCAATATGGTTTTTACTCTAACCTTGCAGGGGGGATGGGGCCCAACAATGACGACTTTGCTTTGAATGTGGGCCTTACAAAGTCATTAAGCAATAACATTGTTGGCTATGCGGGTGCAGGCATTAGCAATAACTCTCGCCTGATACTCTCAGATGGGCCGATTAAAGAGTACGAAACCGAGCTTGGCTTCAACGGAAACCTAGGTCTGCTCTTCAAAACCGACATTACTGGGTTTACCGCGGATGTTGGCTATAACACTGGAATTGAAGCCGCCTACTTTGGTTTAGGATATACCTATTGAACACCTCTCGCCTATCGCCTATCGCCATAAATAACTTTGTCCATAGTTTGAAAGAAATCTTTGTTGAAACGGTCTAATGTTAATAACGTCACTGATACGTTGGCTTAATTAGCATTATTTTAATTCAACAATGAGTACCTTGATGAAACCGTGCTTTGCATCTATCCCTATACAGGCGTCGCTGTCTCAGTCTAACAGCCCTGTAAAATCCTGGCTTGAACTACACAAGCAGTGCCGCTTTACTTTTACAGCCTTGCAGCAAATCGCCTTATCCCGGCTTATTCCCTTACTGATTTGCGGAGAGCAATCTTCGCAGTGGGTCTTTTACAACGAAAAAGAGCGATTTAGACAATCCCCGAGTGCGTCAGAAAACGATATTGTCGATTTGGAGCGCATTGTTTCAGATGAGGTATATCATGAAAAGGCATTACTTTACGTGTTAGAGCAACTCCCCACTCCTGACGATATCAATACCATCCGTCGCCGAAGCCAATTGTTTTTCGCAGGGTTAGGAAAGCAGCTGACGATAGAGCAACATTACGCACAGATTGCATGTCTGGACAGTTGGGTATGTAAACTAATGTTAGCGCTTGAGAAAAGTACTTTGCCTTGCTCCCACCCATTCGTATCACTTTGTCGATGTATCAAGCAAGATGAAGCAAAACATGTTTCAATCGCCAAAAAGCACTCTAAACAATCTGCGCTAACAAAAGAGCAGCGCCTGCGTTTATTTGATCAACTCACTCAAAAGCTTCACAAGCTTTTATCAACAGAGAAAAAGGCTTTTCTAACTATCGGTGTGGATATCGATACTTTGTTTATCACAAGGACGAATTAACAATGAATGCATCCATTTTGGACACTAAGCTAAGCCTTATTTCCGCGGCAAATTGTTATCCGGATCAACACTTAGATAATGATTCTCTATTCACGGCTCTCTCACTATTTAGTGGTCCGAAATATGCCAGAAAAGCCAAGTTTATCGCCAGAAGCCTTGGCGTCCATTCTCGCTTTTTTTCTCGGTCCATCACGTGCAACGCAACCACACCGATCGTCACTAATGCTGAACTCTGTGCCGCTGTGATTGAAGAGTTGCTGAGAACGTCTGACTTGTCCATTGAACAACTGGACTACCTCATTGCTCATACCACTACACCTGATACATTGCTGCCACCAGGTATTGCCTGGGTTGCAGAAAGGCTTAACTATAACGGTCCCTTTATTGAACTCAGGCAAGCTTGTACCGGGTTCGCCAATGCCCTTCAATTCGCGTTACCTCGAATCTCCATGACCAACAAACCCCTAGTGATTTTGGGGAGCGAGACTGGCTCTTTACACTTCAACTTTGACGATATAAAACGCGACAACTCCCAGTTAGTGAACTACATGCAAATGGGAGATGGCGCTGCCGGTGTTCTGTTAGCACCTTGGAATGGAAGTAAGAGAAGAGTCATCAGCGGATGTTATTTCGGCCAGATTGGTACAAACAGCCAACCCGGGCTGACATTGCCCAGCCGGGAGCTCGACGATAGCTTATCTCCCTATTTGTTTCGTCATGACGCTGTGTCTGTCAAACAAAACGGAGCAAAACTAATTCAGGCTTGCGTATCGGCCTTGAACAGTCAAGGGTACGATATTCAAGAGTTTGATTACATCATCCCTCACCAGGCAAGTGGGCTTATCGACCAACAGGTTGCCAAGCTACTGGGAGTGCCGACTTCACGGGTTATTAACGATGCAAAATGGTTAGGTAACCTAGGTTCAGCCGCCATTTGGAGTAGCTTTTCACACCTAATCAATAGTGACAAACTTAAACAAGGGGATACCGTTGCTATTCTCGGCGCTGAAGCAACAAAGTACATGTATGGTGGGTTTGTTTATACTCATTGATTGGCAATACAATTGCCATCGAATGTATTGCCACCAACCTAGAGTCTGGCTTTGGTTTGATTGATTTTATCGATCAAACTCACTCTATCTATGCCTTGTCGATTCGAATCTAACAATTGCATCCATATATCAATGGCTTTTTGGTACTCGGAATTTAAGTGATAGTCAGACGCAAGTAAAAGCAACGCAGTATCATTTAACGGGTCCATAGCAAGTGCACTATCTAAAAGATGACGAACATCTTGCGTTAGATTTTGCTTCTCAAGATAATATTTCGCCGTTGCACGCGCCGCAAACTGTCCAGCGTATGGTGTGTTAGACAAACGAATAGAGTAATCAAAGCAAGTATCTGCTGATGCAAAATCACCAAGCTGCATGTAAAACTGCCCCAGAGTAAACCAATTCTTAGAATCATTGGGATCCTCTTCTAACGCTTGCTGAACTTTGGCCATTAACTCAGAGCCAGAGTGGATATTTTGAGGAGGTTCTGCTTGAGGTAAAGGTTGCTTTGTCGCTTCAAACACTAAAGTCGCAACGGATACAATACAGACACTGATCAATAAAGAAGTTGTAAGGCGAGCTCGGGTATTCAATTTCCGCAAGCTAAATAAAATCACCACAAATACACAACATAAAAAGCTGACGAAAAGAAAAACAGTGGACATATCGATAACAACATTTCACAACATATTGAATTTTGCAGATTATACCCTACTATCTTTGCCGTTAATGTGACCTAACATCACAGGAATGCCCTCTTCTCCAATTCTAATTAAAATAGCCCTCGCAGCACATTATCTATGTGTAATCTCTGGCTTGCACTTAAGTAAGTAAAAGCTTTCATCTAATAACGAGTACAGTGGCATTAATAAGGGAAAATATTTCACTTCTATGACAATGGAGTGCGCCTACCAACAACATGATAAGTGTTACATTTCATAATGTTAAATATTGTAATTTAACAATAAAAGTCTAGTATTAACGTCGATTGGTATTCTCAAGCAATGGAAGGAACCATTAGCATTGACTCGTAAAAATATTTGGATGAAACACATTTGGAGCGCAGTAATTGCTGTCGTGTACTCGTTTTCAATCGAAACAGTACGAGCGCAAGCCGTGCCAGCGTCTTCTCAAACAGCACAATCAAACACCTATTTGGTTTCAGCCAACGAGAGAGATTTTCTCGCTCGTTTTATTTTCTCAACGATTTCTGAACACTCGAATATCAATTTCGAATACGTACACTACCCCGAGTTTGGTGCGAGGCTTAAAGCGGTTCAGACAGGGCAAATCGATTTTGCTGCGAACATAACTTATACCCGAGCTCGTTCGAATCTGTTTATTTTTTCCCAACCCACTAACATCGAGCCAACCTACCTATTTAGCCAAAAAGGCCAATCCTTTGAATCGATGAACACCGTAGGAACAAGCATGTATACGGCGTTCACTGATATCATACAAAAATATTACCCCAACAAACGTGTCATTGATTTCAATAATAATGACGTAGCTTATTACGCCATCAAAAAAGGACACATTGATGGCTATATTGGTACTTTTTTGCAGCTTGAGGAGTTTTTAAACGCCGGTTTCAAGGCCACTCAAATTAACGATCAAGTGTCTATTCCTCCAGTATCTATCATCACTAATAAAGAGGAGAATAGAGCGCTACTTAGACGATTTAATCTCATCATTTCTCAAGAAACGGTGCAAAAACAACTGAGAGAGAAATTAGACGAGTACATCAGCAGTATTGCTGTTAAACACCTACGGCAATTAATGCATGACTCGGATATAGATGGCTCTCTTCCGATCAGAATCCTCCTCACTCAAAGTAAGCCTTATGTTTTTCTAAATGATGCTGGTAACGTTGCTGGTATATCGGTTGATTTTGCTAAGCAAATTTGTGCCCTTAATGCATTAAAATGCCAATTTACTTACCATTCTGTTCAGCCACTCTCAAAACTAACACTGCCAGAAAATGACATTGAGTATGATGTCATTACTCCGGTTTCAAGTTCTTATAAACTGAGCCATTTCAAAAGGGGCTTGCCACCAGTCAATCATAAAACCTACGTAAACTTAGAAGGTGTTATCGCCAAACGGATGGGTTACAAAGATCAAGTCCACAAGCATGTATCAGAGCTGTTCTCTGAAAAGGTTGGTGTTATCGCCAACGGAATTTTCGCTAAGATCGCAGAGCAACTCTTGCCCAATAAAGAATTCATCTATTTTAGTGATTCAGAAAACCTACTAAATGGCCTGCGCAATCGCACTATTGACTATGCGGTGACTGACCGAGTGACACTTAACAAGATTCTTTACGACAAGAAAACCTTCGATATCGTCGAAGATCCTTACTTCAGCGATTTTTATACCCCAGAGCTGCAATTTGGTTTTGCTGATACCCAAAGAGGTCGTGCGTTATCTCAGCTATTTAGCCGTACCCTTGACTTTGTCGACGCAGAATCGATTACCCTGAGCTATCAACCCCCTTCTAATTGGAAAGAAGTGTTCGAACAAAAACAAGAGCAACAACGTTCATTTGTCGTCAATCTATTGTTGGTTCTATTGGCCCTTGTCACCCTTCTCTTTGGATTTGTCACCAATCATCGGGCAAACCATGATGCGTTAACCAAGCTTCGTAATCGGCACTCCCTCAATCGCATCGCAAAACAATCGTTAGGTAAAGGCAACTGCCTAATCTATATCGATCTCAACGAGTTTAAACACGTCAATGATACCTACGGACACAGCGTGGGAGATCAAGTTCTTAAATGCTATGCCAAACTTCTAAATAAAGTCATTGACGGCAATATTTATCGAATTGGTGGCGATGAGTTTGTTGTTATCAGCCCCATCAATGAAGGCAGCTTAAAGTTTATTTTACCGAAGTTAGAGTCTTTTGAATTTGTCGTCCGACAACAGCATGTAACGCTGCAACTCACAGCATCAATGGGCGTTTTCCTGTCTGATGTCAGTGACCTTACTATTAAAGATCTACTGGTATATACAGACCTGGCTATGTATGAAGCAAAAGGTGACGCGGTCACTCGAAGTGTCATTATTGATAAGTACAAACTGGAAACGATTAAGCGAATGCACCACTCAACGTTGCACTCTTTACCGCCTAAACTCGATGCTGTGGTCTAATTTTCTGATACTTCAATAAATTGATAGTTCTATCAGAGCAAGTTTGTTTTAATACCGTCTTTAATCGTATTCAGATCGAGCCGCATTATGGATTGGGCCACACTCACTATTTTTATACCAACTTTCTTTTTCGTGTCGATAACCCCTGGCATGTGCATGACTCTGGCACTCACCATGGGCATGAGCATTGGCTATCGCCGCACATTATGGATGATGATCGGTGAACTCCTAGGTGTTGCCGTCGTGTCACTCGCCGCTTTACTTGGCGTTGCTGCCATCATGCTCAAATACCCTACGATATTCACAGTATTCAAAGCCGCTGGTGCATCTTACCTGTTCTATTTGGGCGTCCAAATGTGGTTATCTCGTGGAAAGCTCGCCATTACTAACGATCTACCTTCAGATTCGCAATCCAACGATTGGGATTTGATCGTACAAGGATTTATTACAGCCATCGCGAACCCCAAAGGTTGGGCGTTTATGATTTCGTTACTCCCTCCTTTCCTCGATCAAGAAAAACCGATGACTTATCAGGTTGCTATGATGCTGGGCATTATATTAATGAGCGAGTTCGTTTGCATGACCATTTATGCTACGGGTGGTAAAGGGCTAAAACGTACATTAGGGCATTCAAAAAACGTTAAGCTAATGAATCGCATTGCAGGTAGCTTAATGTGTGGCGTTGGTGTATGGCTTTTCTTAGGCTAACATCCGTTTTGTAAAGTATGCGGGTAATACTGACCCTGTATTACCCATTTTCTTAAGCCCTACGACGCTCCCATTCAGCTTCCTTCGTTTTGCCTCTTTAAAATCGATTTTCACCCTGACCCACATTCTTAGACAAGAATCGGATCTCATTCTTATATGTAATTTATTTTCACACTTGTAATTTGGTCGGCATCTCTAAAAGACATAGATCGTTACATTTTATTGGTTGAAGCAAGCGTAGCATTCCTAACAAACCATCACTTGACGTATGTACTTGTTTAACAAGTCACCCACACAACCATAAGTACGTTCAATAAGTAA
Organism: Vibrio gelatinilyticus; assembly: GCF_022836845.1. Taxonomy (GTDB): domain Bacteria; phylum Pseudomonadota; class Gammaproteobacteria; order Enterobacterales; family Vibrionaceae; genus Vibrio; species Vibrio gelatinilyticus. Next base: position 105,946 of record NZ_JAJNNZ010000004.1, on the reverse strand, counting down.
CCATTCAATCTACCCCTTTAGGGTAGTTTTATTTCGTAATTGATTTACGTCATGTATTAATTTACCAACAAAAATAACAATGCACGGAGACTTAAAGAAATAACCCTTAGGTATTAATATGAGCCAGATGAAGCTTGTCGTTATCGGAAACGGTATGGTTGGACATCGCTACCTCGAAGACTTAGTCGAGAAAAGTGATGTGACTAACCTAGACATTACCGTTTTCTGTGAAGAACCTCGCGTCGCGTATGACCGTGTTCACCTTTCCTCTTACTTTTCTCATCATACAGCCGATGAACTTTCCTTAGTTAAAGAAGGTTTCTACGAAAAACACGGCATCAATATGTTGATTGGTGAGCGTGCGATTAACGTTAACCGTGAAAAGAAAGTTGTGTATTCAAGTACTGGTCGTGAAATACAGTACGATAAGCTCATTATGGCAACGGGCTCTTACCCCTTTGTTCCACCAATGAAAGGCAACGAAAGCAAAGACTGTTTTGTTTACCGTACTATCGAAGATCTCAAAGCTATCGAAGCAACCGCAAAGAAAAGTAAGCGTGGCGTTGTTGTCGGTGGCGGCCTGTTAGGGTTAGAAGCTGCTGGAGCACTTAAAGCACTAGGCGTAGAAACTCACGTGATTGAGTTTGCTCCAGTGCTCATGGCAGAACAGCTTGATCTACAGGGCGGACTGCAACTACGCAACAAAATCGAGCGTATGGGCGTTCAGGTTCATACCAGCAAGAACACTCTCGAAATCAAACCTGAAGGTAAAGAAGCTCGTAATACTATGGTATTTGCTGATGGCACAGACCTTGAAGTAGATTTCATCGTTTTCTCTGCAGGTATTCGCCCACAAGACAAACTTGCCCGTCAAATGGGTCTTGGTGTTGCGCCTCGTGGTGGTATCGAAATCAACAAATTTGCTCAAACTACCGACCAAGATATTTACGCAATTGGTGAGTGTGCTTCGTGGAATCGTACTTTCTATGGTCTGGTTGCTCCTGGCTATAAGATGGCAACCGTTGCTGTAGATCACCTGGTTGGCAATGACAGCCAGTTTGAAGGCGCAGACATGAGCGCTAAGCTAAAACTGCTTGGTGTTAAAGTAGGCTCAATTGGTGATGCAAATGGCCGTACACCTGGGTGTAAGAGCTACGTCTACCAAAATGAAGAGCAAGAAGTTTACAAGCGTATTATCGTATCAGAAGACGGTAAGAAGTTACTTGGTGCTGTCATGGTTGGCGATACGTCTGACTATGGTGATCTACTTCAGCTTAAACTTAATGACATCGAGCTACCAAAGCACCCTGATACTCTGATTCTTCCAGCACACGCCGGAGCTGAAAAGCCAACACTAGGCGCGGATTCCCTTCCTGAGTCAGCGGTTATCTGTTCTTGTTTTGATGTCACTAAAGGCAAGATTGCTCAAGCTGTTGCTGATGGTCACCACACGATTGGTGATATCAAGGCGGTAACTGGTGCAGGTACGGGTTGTGGTGGTTGTATTCCACTTGTGAGCTCTGTTCTCAACGCAGAACTTGCGAAATCGGGCATCGAAGTAAAAAACGATGTATGTGAACACTTCGCTTACTCTCGCCAGGAGCTATTCCACCTAATTCGCATCGAAGAAATCAAGACATTCGAAGAGCTACTTGAGAAACATGGGAAAGGTTACGGCTGTGAAGTATGTAAACCACTAGCAGGCTCTATCTTAGCCTCTTGTTGGGGCGAGCATATTCTTAAGCCCGAACTTGTGAAACTGCACGACACCAACGACAACTTCCTAGGTAACATTCAAAAAGACGGGACTTACTCTGTCATCCCACGTATGGCGGGTGGCGAAGTAACACCAGAAGCGCTAAAAGTACTGGCTGAAGTTGCTGCAGAATACAACCTGTACACCAAAGTAACAGGCGCACAACGTATCGGTCTATTTGGTGCACAAAAAGATGACCTTCCTGCGATTTGGAAAAAGCTAATTGAAGCAGGTTACGAAACAGGTCAGGCATACGCGAAAGCACTTCGCATGGCAAAGACTTGCGTCGGTTCAACATGGTGTCGCTATGGCGTACAAGATTCTGTTGGCCTAGGTTCACGTATCGAAAACCGTTACAAAGGCATCCGTACTCCTCATAAGATGAAGTTCGGAGTGTCGGGGTGTACTCGTGAGTGTGCAGAAGCTCAAGGTAAAGACTTAGGTATCATCGCCACCGATGCTGGCTGGAACATGTATGTGTGTGGTAACGGCGGTATGAAACCTCGCCACGCAGATCTACTGGCTTCTGACCTGGACGAAGCAACATTAATCCAGTACATCGATCGCTTCATGATGTTCTATATCCGTACTGCTGCGCCACTACAGCGTACTTCGGTTTGGATGGAAAACATGGAAGGTGGTGTGGACTACCTACGTGAAGTCATCGTTGACAATAAACTTGGCATCAACGACCAGCTTGAGGCTGACGTTCAACGCCTGGTTGGTGATTACAGTTGTGAGTGGAAAAACACCATTGAAGATGAATCTCAACTAACGCGTTTCTCTCACTTCATCAACAGTGACCTGCGTGATGACAACGTGGTATTCGTTCAAGAACGAGAGCAGCATCGTCCTGCAACATTCACAGAAAAACACCCTGAAGCGAAAGGCGACATCTTACACGTTGAGCTGGAGAACTAATCATGGCATTTCAAAAAGTATGTGATATCCAAGAGATCACCCCTGGTACCGGGGTATGCGCACTGGTTGATGGTCAGCAGGTTGCTATCTTCCGCCCAACTGCGGCTGAAGACATTATGGCCATCAGCAACATGGATCCGTTCTACCAATCAAACGTACTTTCACGTGGCTTGATTGTTGAGCACCAAGGTGAACTTTGGGTTGCAAGTCCGCTCAAAAAGCAGCGCTTTAGCCTGACAACAGGCGTGTGCATGGAAGATGAGCGCTTTAATGTGAAAGCGTACAAAGCTCGCGTGACTAAAGGTACTGTAGAGATTTCTGCATAAAAGTAATTGCCGTCATCCTCGTGAAAACGAGGATCTCATAAAACAAGTGATTCGCTGTGAGAGATCTCCTTTTTCAAGGAGATGACGAGAATACTTATGAGAATGAATAGCCTATAGGGGTTAGCCACCCTAGCCTCTATCACTATTCAATCTTAACTTTTTAAATACACACTTTTTGGAGAGACACGATGTCTACTGATTTTAAACCGGCTCAATTTGTACAAACCATGGTCGATGTGGGGGAAGCGAAAACGAAAACAAGTACTCGCGATCTACTGCTTCGTGGCACGATGGCTGGTATTATTCTATCTCTTGCTGTTGTCGTTGCTATTACAACGATTGTTCAAACAGGAATGGGCGTGGTAGGTGCACTTGTGTTCCCTGTTGGCTTCGTCATTCTTAGCGTAATGGGCTACGATCTGGTCACTGGTGTATTCGGTCTTGCGCCACTGGCTAAATTTGAAAACCGTCCTGGTATCACCTGGAACCGAATTTTCCGTTGTTGGGGTCTAGTTGGTCTGGGTAACCTTATTGGTTCTTTGCTGGTTGCTTACCTTGTAGCAGTATCGCTAACTGGCAACTTCTCTTTAGAGCTAAACGCGGTTGCTAAGAAGTTCATCGCTGTATCCACTGCTCGTAGCCTTGGTTTCGAAAATATGGGAATGGACGGATGGATCACATGTTTTGTACGCGGTATCTTCTGTAACCTGATGGTATGTTTAGGCGTAATCGGCAATATGACTGCACGCACGGTTGCTGGCCGTGTTGCGATGATGTGGTTCCCTATCTTCATCTTCTTTGCCTTGGTATTTGAGCACACAGTTGTAAACATGTTCCTATTCCCACTAGGTATGATTCTTGGCGCTGATTTTGGTATCGCGACATGGTTGAACTTCAACTTAATTCCTACCATCCTAGGTAACATTGTTGGCGGTCTTGTGATGACCTGCATCCCTCTGTACCTAACTCACGCTAAAACTGCGCCCTCTCTAGATGCAGAAGACGAAGCGGAAGTAGCAGTAAACGCTGAACCTGCATTGAGCAAGTAACACTATCCGGCCTCGCATTAGTTGCGAGGCCACCTTATCCAACCTTTTGGCTATAAACAGTATTAACTTTACCAATAACCGAGTTTTACTCTTTATATCCAAAATTTGACATTGATAGGCATAACTATGACCACTCATCAAACATCTCTAAACACTGGCTTTGTATCCCTAGTCGGTGCAGGGCCGGGAGACCCTGATTTGTTGACAGTGAAAGGATATCGCGTCATTCAATCTGCTGACGTTGTCGTATTTGACCGTTTGGTCTCAAAAGAAATCCTTGCACTTGCCAAACCCGATGCTGAGATGATTTACGTGGGTAAAAAGCTCGATTACCACTGCGTGCCTCAAGAGCAAATCAACCAGATCTTAGTTGAACAAGCACAGCTAGGACGTAAAGTTGTACGGCTAAAAGGCGGTGATTCATTCATCTTTGGCCGTGGCGGAGAAGAATTAGAAACACTTGCAGACAACGGAATCCGTTTTGAGGTTGTTCCGGGGATCACCGCAGCAGCAGGGGCAACCGCATACGCAGGTATTCCTCTAACCCACCGTGACTATGCACAAAGCGTTCAATTTATTACGGGTCACATTCAAAAAGACGGTCGTGAAATAGAATGGGGATCATTAGCCCAAACAAACAACACTCTGGTGTTCTATATGGGTCTGAAGCAAAGTGGTCGTATTACCGATAAGCTCATTAGTCATGGTCTTGATGAAAACACACCCTGCGCCATCATTGAAAATGGAACACGCAGAGAACAACGTGTTTTCCAAGGCGCGTTAAGTGGTCTGCCACAAATGGCCATTGAAGCGAAAAGCCCAGCCCTCATTGTAGTCGGAAGCGTCACGGATCTGCATCAAAAGTTGGATTGGTTTACGCCAAAAAACGTTTAACAATCGATTTCGGTCACGTATTGCGTTAACACTTCTGCACAAATAGTGACCTGAATCTCTCACCCCCAAAAGCTCCTCCTCATATTTTTTAAATGGGGAGGAGCTTTTTATTTCCACACGCTCACATAATAGATTTCGCGGAATGCATAATTAAAAAAAAGGACACTTCTGTGAAACAAGTAGCGAAAACACTCTCCATAGCCTTGGGCTCACTCGCGCTCGCTAGCTGCGCAAGCGAGTCCAACGATGTCGAATCGACTGCTCCAAACTCAGCCTACAGCTGCCAACTATCCAATATAGAAGCCGCTAACGACCTTCGTATATATCAGGTCATGGTGGAAAGTTTTGTTAATGGTAACCCAGACATTGGCCATGGTACGGGGTATGGCACCAGCCATCATATGGGCGATATTCAAGGTATCATCGACTCTCTCGACTACATCGAATCTCTGGGTATGAATGGTATTTGGCTCACTCCTATTTTCTACTCCGCTCCTGTAGATGGGCAATCACACTGGGATGACCGCCTAGATGCAACGGGGTATTTTACTACCGACTATTTCTCGATAGATCCGCGATTTGGAACACTAGAAGATGCCAAACGATTGGTGAATGAAGCCCATAGCCGCGGGCTTTATGTCTTTTTTGATGGCGTATTCGGCCATCACAAAAACAATGTAGTCGCTTCACCAACAGGAAAAATGCCTGTCGGTAGTAGTAACCCTGTCACTTATCCTGAAAGCCTGCCTTTTTATCAAGAGGTCGCTGAGTACTGGATCAAAGAACTCAAAATTGATGGTTGGCGTCTAGATCAGGCTTACCAGGTGCCTACCGAAGCATGGACAGAGATCCGTAAAACGGTTGATAAAGCGTCTCAAAGTGTGACTTATACCGATAAAGATGGCAATCAGGTTAATCCGCTTGGCTATATGGTTGCTGAGATTTGGGCAGGAGAAAATCGAATCATTGAAACCGGTTACGGCTCAAATCAAGCCCCTGCGCTTTGTTCTGCCTTTGACTTCCCAGTTCGCTACCGACTTGTGGAAACATTCGCCGTCAATGAATCTGGCGTGGGCGGTAAAGGCAGCGAATGGCTCGCCGAAGGCATGGATTTGCATCGCCTCTATCCTGACAACGTAAAACCAAATCTCATGTTGGGTAACCACGATCTTGTCCGGTTTGGCGACTTGTTACAGCGCGGTTCTATCGCTGAACCGTCTGACAACGAGTACTGGCAAAGATATCAGGCAGTACTCTCGTTTCAAGCGGCATATAGCGGCCCGATAACCCTTTATTATGGCGATGAAATTGGAGATGAACTCGAAGGATTTGCTGATAAAGTCAGCAGTGACTGCGCAGTAAATGGTTTGTGCGATGACCATGTCGCCCGAACCAGTGCAAAAATTGAAGGTGTTAATACAACTCTTAATGAAAAGCAGAGTTCACTCAAGAATTATGTTTCGCAGCTAATGGAACTTCGCGCAACGAATCCCGCACTCTCTCAAGGAACGAGAACCAATGTGCTGGCCAATCAAGCGGCCTATGCCGATCTGAAACAGACCAACGAACAGTCTATCCTGTACATTGTCAATGTAACGGGCCAACCAGAAAGCATTGCTATATCCGCTGAAACCATCGCATCTTCGCAGACTCTGACAGACCTACTTAGTGGTGAGGTTCTTGCGCTTAAATCCGGCTATTACTCCATTGAGTTAGGGCCTTTTGAAGGTCGATTTTTAAATGTGGACTCTCCGGCTAATAGTGCCCCTATCGCTGCAAGCGCAGGCGCTGCAATGGCGATAGCTCACGGTGTAACGGGTTCTTGTAACGTGCCAACGGTTAATGAGTCAGGGCCAATTAGTGAGACGCTTTACGTTGTGGGTGATTTTAGCGATTCGGGCTGGAAACATGTCTCTGAGCGCGCATTTGAATACAAAGGTGACGGTCTCTACCAAGTAGTAACGTCTGAAAAGCCAGGAAGCTATAGAATGCAATACGCTTCAACAACCTGGTCTCCTCAATATACCGCTGAGGGATTAAGTCTAAAGCCTGGAATGGAAAATGCGTTAACCAAAGGTGGCTATGGTCAAGACACCACTATCACGCTTTTGGAGTCTGGAAAGTATGTTTGGAGCCTTAAATTTGACAGCGATGCCAGCCCGGTCAGTGTAACCGCCAGTGCCTGTAATGATTAAGCCGAGAGATTAGTTTATTTCAGTGAACTACCTAGCGACAGCAGAGCTGAACATTGGGTTTTCTCGCCAACGTTCTATAAAAAACGGCTCCTAATCAGAGCCGTTTTACTATTTGAACTAATCCAAAATATCGGGTTAGAGCGCCGGATACGTTTCGTATTTCACGCCCATCATCTGTTCCATACAATGAACAACCTGGCAGCTATAACCAAATTCATTGTCATACCAAATGTACAAAACACAGCGATTCCCTTCTGCAATTGTTGCCTGACCATCAACCACACCAGGGTGACGAGCACCAACCAGATCAGTTGATACCACTTCTGTTGAATCGGTATAGTCGATCTGAGCAGAAAGCTCTGAGCTCAATGAAACTTCACGCAAATAGGTATTGAGTGACTCTTTGTCCGTTTCCGTTTCCAGGTTTAAATTTGCAACGGCCATAGAGACGTTCGGGGTAGGAACTCGGATGGCATTACCACTGAGTTTCCCTTCGAGCTCAGGCAATGCTTTTGACACGGCTTTCGCTGCCCCGGTCGATGTTAATACCATATTTAATGAAGCAGAACGTCCGCGACGATCGCCAGAGTGGTAATTATCAATGAGGTTTTGATCATTGGTATATGAATGAACCGTTTCAATATGACCAGATATGATGCCATATTTGTCGTTGATCGCTTTAAGCGTTGGTGTAATTGCATTTGTTGTGCAGCTTGCTGCCGATACAATTGAATCTGACTCTTCGATTGTCGAATGATTGACACCAAATACGATATTCTTGATTTCACCTTTACCAGGCGCTGTAAGCAGAACTTTCGACGCCCCATTACAGCCTAAGTGCTGCCCTAGACCTTCAGCATCACGCCACACGCCAGTGTTGTCGACGACCAGAGCGTTTTCGATTCCGTACTGGCTATAGTCCACTTCACTTGGACCATTTGCGTAGATAATCTGGATATAATTACCGTTGACAATCAGTGCTTTAGACTCTTCATCAACAAGGATGCTGCCATTAAACTGGCCATGAACTGAATCACGGCGAAGTAGACTCGCACGTTTTTGTAAGTCGCCCTCGCGACCACCGCGCACGACAATCGCACGTAAGCGCAATGGATAACCGGAACCACTCTTTTCAACCAAGATACGCGTTAGCAAACGTCCGATTCGGCCAAATCCATAAAGAACGACATCTCTAGGTTCTACAGATTGGTTACTTTCAATACTTTGACATAATGCCGTCATCAAAAAATCAGCAAGATTGTCAGTATTCGTATTTGATGCCCAATACTGTGCCGCAAGTTGGCCGACGTCGATACAACAAGGCGAAAGATTTAGGCTAGCAAGGGTTTCGATAATTGGGGCAGTTTGGTTCAAGTGGATTGAAAGGTCAGTGTAGTGGCGAGAGAGTCTGTGAGTTTTGATGATATCAATAATTGATGCGTTCACCAGAGTCTTGCCGAAAAGTAGTACTTCAACCCCTTTGTCTCTGTAAAGTCGACCTAGTATCGGGGAGATAGTTTCAGCGGTCGTTTGATTTTCTTGCCATTGTTTCTGATGTTTTTCAGAATGCGAGATGTCAATTGTGCTCATGATCGGTTAGGGACCTCTAATAAGTTGAGCGCTCGCCATTCCAGCATGTAGGGTACTAGAGATAGGAGCAGTTTCTGGGGATGTAATCTTATTGTTACTTTTTATGATGGCGAGTGTAACAAAGAGAGACTTATTCTCCTAGTAAAAATAAACACACCAAAATAGTCACAAAACCCCCATCCTCCAGCATAAATAACTGTTGAATATTTCGACCAAAGTCGCAAATTTATAAACCATGCAATCTACTTAATTCTTTTCGATAATTAAGTATTCACACTGAAAATAACCATAAAAAAAGAGTGCGTAAGCGCACTCTTCCAGTTTACATCGCCAGTAATCTACTGACAGTAAGGGCTGATTTTTGCGCCTTCTTGCAGTGCAAGGTCCCATGCGAACTCGTTGTTATCACTAACATAGTAGTAAATCACATCGTTTGGCAGCATAACAAACTGTATGCCCCCATAACCTGACATATAAGGGACGTGTTGCTCACAACCACCCGGTAAAGTTTTCAGCTTAGACCAAACACTATTACTGTAGTATTTGCTATCTGATCTAACGTCCAACGGAGGTGATGTCGGATCAGCAAATAGAGCGATTTCCAATTCAGCGGCATCAAGCATCTGTTGGCCGTTTATTTGACCTCGATCGATACTGGTAAACTTGGTGATTTTAATGATGTCATCACGAAGGTAAGTCAATCCGTAGCCACCAAAAGGCATTGCCACAGAGTCATAGGTTCTGCGTGTATCTTGTGTCCCAAGATCAACATTGAGTGGCTTCCAAATATCGTTAACGATAATGTCAGCGAAAACATCTGCAGACTGCCCTCGCTCAGCTTTTACAAAGTTCTGCGCGGCAACCGTAGCGATATAGGTATCGGTTGTATGGTAATTAAAGAAAGTCCCTGGTTGCGCCTTTCTAGGATAACGACTGACTGAGTAGTCAAGTTTACCATTGTGATCAAGTACCAAAAAGAAACCTGTGTCATTGGCTGTCGAATACTCGTCACTTAAATAGCCTGACGATAATCTGTAGTTACCCGTGGCCATATCGATCGCATTATCAGGAGTGACGTCTAACCAGTCTCCCTCAGGATCAGCCGCTGCTTCTGGAATTAAGTCAGTTAAGTCACTTTGCATATAACCTGGATAAAGCAGCTCCAGCCTCATCGAAGCCGTGCCAGCAAGCGCTGTTTTAGCCGTTGAATAAGAAGGCACTCTTAAGCGTTCACAATAAGGGTGAAGCCCTTGCCTGGTTCCGCAGCCACCAACATAATGGACATCGTCTACAAAGACTCCATAGAGTGTCATATGTTCTGGAGAGACTTCAGAAGAATGACCAAAGTTCGCCACATCGATATTTGATGAAGGAAAATCTGATACCAGCTCTTCAATGGGTTTTGTTTGAATTTTACTCGCTTCATAGGCTTGATGCGCTTGCTTGATGTCTAAACTATTTGTGACCGATTGTGGCTGATAAGTCGCAGCTACACTTCCCCACATATCGAACTTGTAGTACAAGCATGTTTCTGAAGCAATTTGATAAGCGACATCACTCATTGACGAGTTATCAAAGGTGAAAGTCATAAGCCCATTATGAACACAGTTAGAGTTTTTCTGCATTAGCGAGAATGGAATTGAGGCTCTTGATTTACCATTATCACTCGTTTCTTTCCAAACTCGGCCAGGTTCCAAAATGTACTCCCAATACTCATGGGAGTTCAACTGAATACCACGTTGTACCGGAATAAGGTGCGTGCCCGTTTGCACGAAGTCATACGAAAATGGAGGGATATGTTTACGCGGGTCATCGGCATTTGATGTATATCTATAAGTATCTTCATGCTCTGTAAACTGCCCGACTCCTGCACTTTCAGGATTATTTAAGGTTATGCGCCCCTCGAATTGATGTTCAGGCTGAGCGGCTTGTTCCGGCAAAGCAAATGCCTGGTTGGACACCAACTGAGTGACATTCCCGCCATTCAACTGCTGATAAGTCAACTCGCTTCTCGATACTACACCACTGCCAGAAAGCGGTTGATAGTTTTCGATGTAACCTTGGCTTTGATCCTGGCTGCCATAGCCTGAAATAGCGACCGTGGCAGTCGGATTCGCCGGGTCGTTAGAGTTTACATCAAGAGAAGTGCTTTGAGTGCCAAGGCTTTGTGGATTGAATGCCAGTTCGATATTACAAGCGCTCGATGCTGCTACGTTGGTATTAGAGCATTGGTCATTAAGAACAGCAAAGTCGCCGCTCAAATTTGAGATAGAAGAGATAAAAAGGGGTTGCTGACCAGCGTTAGCGACAACCAGCGTCTTATTAGCCTGGTTACCAATGGTGATACTACCAAATGACAAAGAGTCCTCCACGTCAATGACTGGCTGCTCTACAACCTGCCCCATGTCGCCTTGAAGCACAACATCATCGATATAACAGTGATCCGCCGTACCTGCGCTGGCTCTGAATCGAATAGTCACGCTATCAGCCGAATCACTGATTGCTTGCACACTAGGATAAAACGTCGCGTTATCCTGCCCATTACCAAGGGAGGCAATAATGCTATACGTCGCCCCACCATTTGTTGAGTATTCGGCATAGCAATAGTCACTATCTTCCAATAGCCTTGATGCCATCGCAAATGAAAGAGACACATTATTAGCACTGGAAATATCAACGGTTCTCGATATCTGTCCAGTTTCCTTTAAATAAGCAGAAAGCCCTGCTTGACTGTAACTAGAATCTGTTTGTACATTTCCAGAGCTATCCCAATTAGATACCCCGGAATCAAAGTTATCTTCAAATATTACGTCTGCATATACAGAGGCAGACATGGCGCTACCAATAATTATTGGCACGAGCGTTGACAGCTTCATTTTATTCTCCATTTAGATATATATGTGTAGATATCCTGAGAACTCAGTTAACCAACAGCTCTTTGGGTTAGCACTTCAGGTGATTCGTTTGATAAGCCTCCTATAAGCCATCAAAAAGGCCCCTAATAAGCTAGAGGCCAAATAAAAGGTATTAATTCATTACTTTGTTAGGCAACCATAAAACAAGCTCTGGAAATACCATACAGATAATTAGTACAGCAAGTTGAACGACAATAAAAGGGGTGACCGAACGATAGATATCCATCATTGTGACGCCTTTTGGCGCTATGCCCTTTAGATAAAACAGTGCAAAGCCGTAGGGAGGTGTTTGTACCGCGATAACAATATTTAATATCATCAAAACACCAAACCAAATTGGATCATAGCCAAGGGTGACCGCAACCGGAGTGAATATAGGTGCACACATCAATACAATAATAAACTCATCAATGATAAAACCAAGGAAAAGCATTATTAATTGAAACATAATAATGATCATTATTGGTGGTAAGTCGATACTGGTGGCAAAATTAGACACCATGTTTTGCACCCCCATTAATAAATGGAAGTTACTAAAAATGGAAGCACCTAAAATAATCCACATCGCCACACTGACTAATAGTGCAGTTTGTACTCCAGCTTTATGCATCATTTGTGGTTTGAATCGCTTAAACAATATTGCCAAAATAATGGCACCAACCACACCAATTGCCCCAGATTCAGTAGGGGTTGCTATCCCCATGATAATGCTACCAAGAACCGCAACAATAAGTACCAGCGAAGATAAACCGTCTCTTATGGTTTTAAACAACTCAAAACCTTTAGGGACTTCAATGTCATTTTCTTCATCTAAAGGAGCGCGTTTGGGATTGAGTTTGCAGCTGATCACGACATATGCAATCAAAAGCGTCACAGTAATTAGTGCCGGTATCATCGCCGCTAGAAACATTCTACCGACAGAGTTTTGTGTTGCAGACGCAAACATAATCATTGGAATACTTGGTGGTATGAGAATGCCTAGCGATCCACCAGCCATAATCACGCCTAATGCGAGCTTTTTATCATAGCCACGATCAAGCATTGGCTTGAGAGCAATGCTACTCGACGTCATGATGCCAGCTCCGATGATACCTACCATCGCACCAATCATAGAACATACGCCAATCACACTAATCGCAAGAGAGCCTCTTACCCGCCCAATCATTAATTGGCTAGCGTTAAACATGGCATCACCGATGCCCGAACGTGTAAGCAATTGGCCCATATAGATATAAAGTGGTATCGCAAGCAGAATAAAACTAAAGAAGGTAGCTTCTACTGTCGTAGGGATAATGTTGAAGAGCGCTTCTCCCCATGTCATGTACCCAACTCCCATCGCGATTCCCGCTAAAGCCAGGCCAACTTGCGCACCCAATGCGAACATGACCAATATGCAGCCAAGTAAAACCAGAGTTAGTACTTCAATTCCCACGTGAACCCCCTACTACTATATTATCTGTGGCAACAGCGTGTTTGGCCGTTAATGCTTCTTCATTGTCGCTCTTATTGGCTTGCTTAGTATCTGCATTGTCTGGTTGATGCTGCGCTGCATGTTCATGCTCTTTGTATGCGCCGGGAATCAACTCTCTTTTTGTGATCAAGGCAAATACATGACCAATAAACTGAACAGAGTATTCAGCGATAAAGATTAAAGACGCTACGGCCATCATCAACCAAAAATGGTCAACTCTAGGAGCCCATTCTGATTGGCGTCTAAAACCGTATTCATAGGTTTCTAGGAATTTTTCAAAACACAATTTGGTCATAACAATTAAAAATCCCACCGCTAATACGATGGTCAATATGCTGAAACAACGACGAATTACGATAGGGACTTTTAGATAAAGAATGTCGACGTTAATGTGGGATTGCTTTTGCTGGGCATAGGCGCCGCCCAAAGCCGATATATAACCAAAAATAAATAATGACGTGTCATACGCCCAAATTGTTGGGGTATTCATTACGTATCGAGCAAATACTTCGAACGCAACCACACTCGCGAGTAACGGCATTAACAAGGAGACAGAGCGTCCAATCCCCCAAACCACATAACGAACGCTGCGGCAATAAACTACTAAGGTTCTTTCCAACATCACTGCCTCCTGGAAAAAAGAAAAAGGTGAACCCTGGGTTCACCTTTTAAAGCGCCTAAGTTATAGGCTTTCTAGTTGTTCGATTAACTGTTTAGAGTATTTGTCTTGATCTGCATATTCTTTCGCAAGAGATTTTCCTGCATTTTTCCATGCTGTGAAGTCAGCTGCCGACGGTTGTGGGCTCCACTGAAGACCTTTCTCTTCCATTTGTGCAACTGCTTGAGACTCCCACAAGATTGATTTAGTCATTTGCTCTTGTGCATGAATCGTCGTTGCTGCTTTCACGATAGCTTGAAGATCGTCAGGTAGCTTGTTGTACTCTTTTGTATTTACAACAATTGGCAACACTTGCGCACCTGCCAATGGCAGTGGGTACATGAACTTAGCAACTTCTACATGGTTACCATCACGATGGTCAATCATATTAGAACCGATTGACGCATCAATCACGCCCGTTGCTAACGAAGTATAGATTTCGCTCCAAGATAGTGTCACTGGTGATGCGCCTAGATTACGCAAGAACTTACCGTAAGCGCCTGGAGCACGGATTTTCATACCTTTGAAGTCTTCAATAGAGGTGATCTCTTTTTTCGAGATGATATAAACCGCAGGCTGAATATAAGGGTCAAGCCAGGTCATCCCTTGAGAGCCGTAAGCCGCTTTTAGTGTCTCAGACCAGCCTTTTTCATGGAACAATGTGCTTAGTTTGCCTACGTCTGCCGTGCCGCCAGGAAGGCCGATCTCTACAACACCTGCCGGTAATTCACCCGCATGCATTGATTGGAATGGAGCCCCCATCGTTACCAGGCCTGATTTAACGGAAGATAAAATGCCACTAGTGCCAACACCTTCGCCAGAATACAGAACTTGAACTTCGATGCGACCGTTAGACATTTTCTCAATATTGTTTGCTAAATTTTCATAGACCTCACCGTAGGCGGTACCACGCCCATAAAGATTAGCGAAACGCCAGTTGTACTCTGCCGCGTAACTTGCTGCTGAAGCCGCTAAAGAGGTCACACCAATCGCTGCTGCAAGCAAACTACTTAATAGTTTCTTTCCTTTATTATTCGACATTTTTCTTCCCCGTTGCATGTACTTGAGTGTATTTACGCCCACTTGAAATGTTGCATAAATGTTTCATCACTCAATATAGGAGGTTGAAAATTTTCGTGTTAGAACCAGATTGCAACTTCGTGTGGTACCAGCATGAAACCGTTGGTACCATAGGAAACTCGCATCTGGCTCTAAAATATTTAACAATCTATTTCTATTATCTTTACATGCAAATGGATACATGGAGCCAATCAATGAAGCATATTGTTAACAAATCGTTAATCTCAATTTGCTGTGAGCCAAGCGATCACGCAATACCTGTTTATAACCCAGCAAATCAAGAACTACTGACTCATATTCCATCTATATCGTCTGACGAACTATTGGATATCATTGAACGTTCCAAACAAGCGCAAAAAGAATGGGCCGCTCAAACGGCCTCAAATCGAAGCAGCATTTTGAAGCGTTGGTATGACCTAATCATCGAAAACAGTGATGACTTGGCGAGAATTATGACTCTTGAACAAGGAAAGCCGCTAGCAGAAGCAAAAGGTGAAGTGATGTATGGGGCTTCATTTGTTCAATGGTTTGCCGAAGAAGCAAAGCGCACCTATGGTGATACCACGCCAACGCCAGCTGCCAATAAACGAATTATGACAATCAAACAGCCTGTCGGTGTGGCTGCTGCGATCACTCCTTGGAACTTTCCCATAGCGATGATCACCAGAAAAGCTGCCCCTGCATTGGCGGCTGGCTGCAGCTTTATTACCAAACCAGCTAACCAAACGCCGTTGTCAGCATACGCAGTTGCCGAACTAGCCCATCAGGCGGGTTTACCTAAAGATCTATTGGTTGTCGTTAATAATCACTCTTCAGTAATGATTGGCGATATTCTTTGTAGCCATAATGACATCAAGAAATTGTCGTTTACTGGGTCAACTGAAGTTGGCCGTCACCTGATCAAACATACCGCTGAAACAGTCAAACGCACCTCTATGGAACTGGGTGGTAACGCGCCATTCATTGTTTTTGACGATGCTGATCTCGATGCAGCGGTTCAGGGAGCGCTCGCGTCTAAATTTAGAAATGCTGGCCAAACTTGTGTGTGTGCGAATCGACTCTATGTTCAGCGGGGGATCCACAAACAGTTTGTCGAAAAATTCACTGATGCTGTTCGCGGGTTAAAAGTAGGAAATGGCCTGGAATCAGGCATAACCATTGGCCCGCTGATTGATCAAAATGCCAAACAAAGTGTGCTTAAAATGATTGAAACCGCAGTCAATCAAGGAGCCAGTTTGGCCTATGGTGGACGTGCTTTAGAAGGTCAGTTTCTAGAGCCAACCATTTTGACTGGGGTTACTGCACAAATGGATATCGTGCAGCAAGAAATTTTTGGTCCCGTAGCCCCAATAATCACTTTCGATAGTGAAGATGATCTCATTGTTCAAGCCAATGACACTATTTACGGACTTGCCAGCTATTTCTATACACAAAACCTGAGTCGGGCGTTCCGAGTAGCCGAAGCTTTAGAGTATGGGATGGTTGGTATTAACGAAGGGATCATATCAACGGAAGTTGCGCCTTTTGGTGGCATAAAACAATCTGGTTTTGGTCGTGAAGGTGCCAAGCAGGGAATCGATGAGTATATGAACGTCAAGTATATTTGCTTGGGCGGTCTATAGGAAAGCAAGGGAATCAACATGACAAATCAACAATGGCAACAAAGAAAAGACGCAGTCATCGCAAAGGGAATGGGAAACCTCGCTCCTATCTACGTTGAGTCTGCTGAAAATGCAACGGTCACAGATATCGAAGGAAACCGTTACATAGACTTTGCGTCTGGAATCGCTGTAACAAACACAGGCCATAGCCACCCAAAAATCAAACAAGCCGTGCAAAAACAGCTCGAGCAGTTTAGTCACACCTGTGCCATGGTTACGCCCTACTCTAGTTTTGTTGAACTAGCGGAAAAAATCACTCAAAAAGCGCCAATATCCTCAGAAACGAAAGCTGTCTTTCTTACAACGGGCGCCGAAGCTGTCGAAAACGCAGTGAAAATCGCCAGAGCTCATACTGGCAGACCAGGGGTAATTGCCTTTCGTGGTGGGTTTCACGGCAGAACCAATCTTTGTATGGGGCTGACAGGTAAAGTTACGCCCTACAAAGCGGGCTTTGGTCCCTTCCCGGCTGACATATTTCATGCACCGTTTCCTAATGGCTATCATGGTATTAGTGAACAGCAAAGCCTACAGGCGCTAAACGACATCTTCTCATGCGACATTGAACCTGAAAGAGTCGCCGCGATTATCTTCGAACCTATTCAAGGCGAAGGTGGCTTTTACGCAGCACCACCAGCATGGGCAAAAGCCATACGCGATATTTGCGACCAGCATGGCATCGTTCTAATTTGTGACGAAATTCAGACTGGCTTTGCCAGAACTGGAAAACTCTTTGCCACAGAGTATCTCGACATTGAACCCGATCTTATGACGATGGCAAAAGGCATTGCTGGCGGCTTCCCGATTTCGGCGGTAGTTGGTAAAGCCGACATCATGGACGCACCGCTTCCCGGAGGTCTAGGAGGCACATACGCGGGCTCTCCTTTAGCCTGCGCGGCAGGTCTTGCTGTACTGGATGTTATCGAAAAAGAACAGCTTTGCGCTCGCGCAGAAGAAGTGGGTAGTTTTTTTAGAAACAGACTTTATGACATTCAAAATCAATGCCCGAAAATTGGTGATATCCGACAAGTTGGAGCAATGATAGCGATAGAGCTCAACGATCCTAAATCTGGACTGCCTTTGCCTGAACTGACTAAGTCTTTAGTACAGCAATGCACCGCTAACGGCGTCATCATTCTCTCTTGTGGGGTGAAAGGGAATGTTATTCGCTTCTTGCCACCGTTAACAATTGAGTTCCCACAAATAGAACAAGGGCTAGCGATACTAAAGGATTGCTTGCTAGCTGATAAATAGTAGCTTTGATGTAACCATACAGCGTTTGGTTACGTCACCTTCCAGAGAGTACCTATCCTATTGTTTTATATGGTATTTGAGAGCAACCTCTCAGCTATTAATCTTAATGTGGACAATAATGCAAATAACATTTACCAAATAAATGGTGCAACAAAAAATGCTAGAGCAATATATTCATCTTGATGCAAGCAACGGCTTAACGCTGCAAGATCAAATCAAAGCGGGCATAACGCAGGCCATTGCGAATGGGTTTATCTCGCAGTCAATACCTGTTACTTCGTCAAGAAAACTTGCTCAAGATCTTAAAGTGTCTAGGAACACGGTGTTGCGCGTTTATGACCAATTAAGTGAAGAAGGCTTCTTTATATCGAAAGAACGCAAAGGCTATTTTGTAAATCCCGATATTAAATTCCATCAAGTCCCACTGAAAAGCGTCGCGACGAAAAACCTAAACTGGAGCAATTACATTCAACCCAAGCCGTCGTGGCATCAAGAACCGCCTAAAGAACTCAAAAATTACCCTTATCTGTTTGTCCATGGAATGGTTGATGACAATCTATTTCCAGTCAATGAGTGGCGAAAATGCAGTATTCAGTCCTTAAATAAAGCCAACAGTAAACAGTGGACTTCAACAGATAATGATTACGAAGATCTCATAGAGCAGATTCGAACGCGAGTATTACCACGTCGTGGCATTTTTGCCCAGTCCAACGAAATCATGATTACGATGGGAAGTCAGCAAAGCCTGAACTTAATTGCACGCTTACTCACCAATAAAGAATCAACAGTGGGCGTCGAAAACCCGGGTTATCCTGAAGCCTGGGCTCAATTCGAGTCTCGCAAAGCAAAACTCAAGGCGCTCAGTATCGATGAGAATGGATTAATCATCAACGAAGACCTGCATGGTTGCAACCTAGTGTATACAACACCGAGTAACCAGTTCCCGACGACAGTGCGCATGCCAAAGGAAAGACGACAAGCACTACTTGAGTGCGCCGAAAAAAACGATTTTTTGATTGTCGAAGATGACTTTGAGCACGAAGTAAACTTTATTGATGAAAATACATTCGCTTTAAAGGGCGAGTTTCGAAATGATCGAATTATCTACTTATCAAGTTTTTCCTCAACCATTGCTCCTGGTCTAAGAATTGGCTTTATCGTTGCGGCTCCTGAATTTATTGAAAAAGCACGGCACCTACAGCGTCTAAGTCACACATCCCCACCCAAAAATAATTGTCAAACTCTCGCATTGTTTATTAGTTTGGGTTATTACGATGCACTAATGCAGCGACTTCTCAAAAAGTTAACCAGTAAATGGCTCACCATGGAAAAAGCGCTCAATTACTATTTCCCTCAATCTGGTGTCGTTCCTTCACTCGCTGGCACATCTTTTTGGATTAACTATGATGTCAACTTCGATGCCAAGGCACTTTATCGGCAGGCAGAAAAAATCGGGATTTTAATAAACCCAGGAGAACAATACTATTTGGGAGGGACAAAAAATAACGGTTTTAGATTGAGCTTTAGCTCGATTGAGGAAGCAAACATCCGAGAAGGGATTAAACGACTATCTGAAGTAGCCCGCAAGATCCTGCCATTAGAGCATATCTCACAGGCTAAAGGGAAAAAGCTGAGTGGCAGCGAAATTCGTACTCTATTTGATCACCATACCGTTATGACAAGCGACTGCTTTAATATACCTTACCGTATAGAGTTTCAACCTGATGGCCGTATGCATGGGCTCTCAGACAGACCTCACGACGAAGACGAAGGATACTGGTGGGTCGAAGGGGACAAAATGTTCTATCAATGGAAGAGCTGGCAATTTGCCGATATCCGAGAAGTGAGTTTGGTGCTCGAAAACAATGTGCTTAAACGATACGATACTCAGGGATACTGTGTAAATCGCGGACGCGTTGTCCCTTCTCACACCAATTGAACGATTCATTTCATCCTAGGATGCTTCCTTTAGCATCTTTGCCAGACCGTGTAGACAACAACGTCTATAAACACCCAACAAGCTTACCTACCACCACAATCTGAACTTTTCAACATATTTACGTTAAAAGTTTGACTCACATCCAGTCTGCTTCTATGTTTTTTGAACGGCCCACAAAACGGACAGGATAATGAAACGCGTAAACAAAAACTACCGAATGCAACTGATAAAAGAAGTGGCATCGCGTAAAGAGAGAGAACGTATCAACGATCCCATGGCTAAGTACATACACACGTTACTAGAAGAAAAGCCAGAGCTCGATAATATTGTTGAATTTAAACAAGAATTTAGTGGTAATTTCTTTGATGAATCTGCAGGAGGTTGGGTTAGTAAGACTTGGCAGAGTAAGTAGTACCACATCTATATTTTATTCGATCTTAACTCGAAGTTATTGGGGAATTTAGAGCAACGTTATTTAATACATGCTAGGCGTCGAATAGGCGCCCCCTTCAATGACAAATTACCTCGATATTTCACCGCAACACAACCGCAAAAAGGTCAGCAATGACTGGGCCACTGCCAACCTTCGTTTTAGTCATTCTTCGGCGATTAAAACTAGCCAATAAACGCCGGTAACATATTGAACATTGACATAACGTGGAACGTCGCAGTAAGAACACCAAAAGCAATTACCAATATCACCATATTGCTACCTCCAGGAGCCATAAATCCTTCGTAGCCAGTTTCAAGAGTACGAGATTTACGTGCTAACAATGCAGGAATAATACACGCCCACACCGTTGCTGCGGCACCGGCATAGCCTATAGCGATAACAAAGCCGAAAGGAAACATCAGTGACAGGATTAACGGCGGAACAAAAGTCACTAGCCAGGTTTTTGCACGCCCTTGCCTGGTGTCTTCAAATTTAAATAGATCCGCTAGGAAATCAAACACACCAAGTCCCACACCTATAAAGGAAGATAAGATCGCCGCCATAGAAAATGTGTTAATGGCATTGGCCACTTTTTCAGACTCAATAACAGAACCTAGCGCGGTAAGCAAAGCGTCTACATTACCGCCCTGCTCGATGACGGGACCAAAGTTGCTTCTTGGTAAATTGCCAAAAATGCTAAATAGCCATAAAAAGTAGAGGCCGAGTGCAATCGCTGTACCGCCTAAAATAGCGTACTTCGCTTTATGCTCATCACCGTAATAAGCTCTCATCGAAGACACAGAGTGGTGATAACCAAAAGAGGTTAAAGCGACAGGAAGCATAGCCATCGCGTAAGGAGCATAACTTGCTTCTTCGCTGATTGTGTCAAATAAAACGCCCATATCAACGTTGATAGCAAGCCCAGAGACCCCAAACACAAAGCTTAAGATCATGAAAGCAATCAACACAACTGATATCCTATCTACCGCACGGGTCGAGTGCCATACAAACGCAGAAAATACCAATACAAAAAGCACGGAAGCTATATTACTACTCACACCAATGACATCCTGAAGAATTAAACCTGATGACGTAATATAGGCATAGAGTAATATGCCACCAACAAAATAGACGGTTATATTGTTAAATACATTTACTTTATCTCCTAACATGTCTTTTGTTACTGTATTAAATGACACCTTTAAGTCGTAATGCTTAAATGCTTCTAATAACATCCAACCAGATATTGTCATTACAATCATTGTGATAGCTATTGCGATGATAGACCAGGTTGTCCATGCACCTGCGCCTGCACTTGGTAGTCCGAGCATTCCAGCACCCACACAGACACTGGCAATAATGCAAGAACCACCGACGAGAGACGGATTCTTTTTCATCATATTATTACTCTTATTTCACGATATTGGACTAAGGATCAGAATATCCTCAGATTATTATTTATTGTATTAATTATTTTATTTGGGAAAAAATAAGGCGCAGATTACTGCGCCTAAATAAATGTTATGCTTCTTCCAAAACTTTATTTGGAGTGTCGAGCTTTACCGGAGATTCTACCTCTTTCAGACGAGCGGTAAAGTGACGCAATACAGCAGGCTCATAGGTAAAATCGAGCCCTTTTACTTTGTGTGCGTTCTGTTTTACTTTTTCAAACGCTTCAATAATGAAATCCATGTGCGTTTGAGTATAAGTAGCACGAGGGATAGTCAGTCTTAGAAGCTCTGCTGGACATGGGTGTTGCTTTCCTGTCGCTGGATCTCTTCCTAATAGTAGTGAACCGATCTCTACCGCGCGAATTCCTGCAACCTTGTACAGCTCACAGGCAAGTGCGTGCGCAGGGAATTGTTCTGCTGGAATATGTGGCAATAGCTTACCAGCGTCCACAAATGCTGCATGGCCACCCGCCTGCTGGCAAACAATGCCAATCGACTCCAATCCATCAACCAGGTATTGCACCTGACCAATACGATAAGCGAGCCAATCTTGACGCATTCCATCGTATAGACCAACGGCAAGACGTTCCATTGCCCCGCCTTCTAAACCACCGTATGTTGGGAAACCTTCTTGTACAACGCACAAGGTTCGACATTCAGTGTAAGCATCCATCATTGACTCGTCTTTGAAGCACAATAAGCCACCCATCAGCACCATGGCATCTTTCTTAGCTGACATTGCCAAACCGTCGGCGTATTTGTAACTCTCACGAGTGATCTCTTCGATCGTCCAATCTTGGTACCCTTCTTCGCGCTGCTGAATAAAATACGCATTCTCAGCATAACGGGCAGAATCCATAATGACTGGAATATCGTATTTTTGAGCAATCTCATACACAGCTTTCAAGTTGGCAATTGAAACGGGTTGCCCCCCAGCTGAGTTACAGGTAATCGTGCTAACAATATAAGGTACGTTCGCTGCCCCTGCCTCTAAAATGGCGGCCTCTAGTTTTGCAAGATCAAAGTTACCTTTAAAATCAGCATTAACGGACGTATCGAAAGCTTCATCAACGTAGACATTTTTGGCTACGCAGCAATTCACTTGAGTATGCCCCTGAGTGGTATCGAAGAAGTAATTAGACAGCGCCACCATTTTGCTGCGATCCAAGCCTTTTTCCTGCTCTCTTTTCTTAATGAGAACCGGAATATATATTTGCTCTGCACCACGCCCCTGGTGGGTCGGTATCGTTAACTCATAACCAAAAATGTCTTTCACGGCGTTGGCCAGCGCATAGTAGCTTCGGCTTCCACTATAAGCTTCATCCCCTCGTAACATGGCCGCTTGCATTTCTTGAGTAATCGCGCCTGTGCCACTATCAGTTAGTAGATCAATAAAGACATCTTCACTGTCTAACAGAAATGGATTCATGCCTGATTTGACGATCGCCTCTTCACGATATTCTCTCGTGGTACGCTTTACAGGCTCAATGACACGAATACGAAATGGTTCTGGTAAATGCTTGAAGTTTTCCATAATTTTCTTCCTATTCATTGAAAATATTCAACTTTGTTATTTGTTAAATATTATTCAATAGAGTTTCCTCTTGAATAATAGAGGGAACAATATTCTTTGATTTATGCACAGCAAAATATAATTTATATAAATATTATATAAATTCAATACTGCAAATATTTTTTGATGGCGCACAGATATATGTGCAAAAAAGGAGGAACTATTTTGAAGGGAAGAAAAAAGCGATTTTATAGTCTTGAGTAAACCAATAACAACTCATATTTAATTTATCCATTTTGCTACCTATTTGAAACTATCTATTCCAAACTCACTGAGCCAATTATCTATAGTATTATCTGCATAGTCACCATTATAGGAGATAAATTGAGAAGCCGATAACAAAAAAACAGATTTTGATACTATTAAAAAGGATTGAATAAAATTAAATATGATACCCGTCACCATCACGTACTAGTCGACTAAAACAAAATGCCATGACGGTCAGTATTTAATCTTATAAATCAGCATCTGTTTTTTGCATAAATTCTAAAACTCGGGTCATTGTTGGTTCAAAGTAAGGATTCCAGCTGAGGCGAGCCATAATGGCGTCCTTCTCAAAAAGCCCCCATGCCGTGTACGACAAAGTAGGCAGTCGTGGACAATCGATAACGTAAATTTCCCCTTCATTACTACCACCACATTGACGCATGATCCCCCTTCGACCGTATAAGTCGTTTTCGGGGCTAAATAGTACAGAAATGTGGGAACCGTTTTGAATGTAAAGATCGGGTATCGTCATTGGGTACTTAACCACGCGTGAATCATCAATCGTGGTATCACCAAACCACATGAGTTCACTTCTTGGATGATGGAATAGCGTGGCAAATGTCTGATAAATATCAAGAGTATCGATTAGCTCGTCTTGCTCTGTGACCAGTAAAAGTGCTGGAATAGGGAGTGTGTTGTCTTGAAGAGCTTGATTAACAGAAACCGTTGTTTTGTAGTAGAGCGCAGCGCCGCTCATGGATAATGAATCGTACCGGGTATAATTTTCTTCTTTCTCTAGTGAAACCCAGTCAACAAAACGACTCGCAAAGGACGAGTATTTCACTAACGGATCTTTCGAAGTAAATGCCGGAGAAAATAGCACCAACCCCGTAATGCCCGATGATTCAGCCGCGTATTTCGTCACTAGATTTGTACCCGTTGAAAAGCCACCCAACCAAAGGTTATCGACCTCCCCCTCTAACAACGAAACTTGGTGGGCAACGCTTTCATACCAATCTTCAACATCAGGGTTTTCTAAATCCGCCGGGCGTGAGCCATGGCCTGGCAACAGCATGACTCGTACTAAATACC
Organism: Vibrio gelatinilyticus; assembly: GCF_022836845.1. GTDB lineage: Bacteria > Pseudomonadota > Gammaproteobacteria > Enterobacterales > Vibrionaceae > Vibrio > Vibrio gelatinilyticus. The sequence continues at coordinate 81,484 of NZ_JAJNNZ010000004.1, read as the reverse complement.
CATGATCAGCCAGTACTGGTGCAATATCGATAAACGAATACGGAGAGTCACCCAAACCATGTACCAATAAAATACCATGACCATTAGGATTTGATGGGATGATTTGGTAAGGCGCAACCGCATCAAGCTCTTTCCCCTCACCAGCTCCGTGAAATACTCGGTTTTGATTTAACCAAACGGTCGTTTCAGAGACATATTCCTCGAAAGTTTCTTGAGAGTACGGTGCGATACTTCCAGAATTGCTATACATCTCTGGATTTTCCGCAACGATGGGGTGAGTACAACCCGCTAAGCTCATCAATAAAGCTAAGAACAAAAACTTAAAAAACGACAACGATAGATCTCCTCACTTGCCACCCATTAATTCTGAGGATGGTTTTCCCGATAATAGTCCCATGCATTGACCACGCTACCATCAGGTAATTTGCATTCACTGTTTTCGAGCATGTACTCACCACCGCTCTCAACACAATAGACGGCGGCTGGATTTGCCTGACTGGTTGATTGCGGTTTTGCCTGCTGCGTTGAGCAGCCAAGAAGAAGTACATTTATCGATAAAGCAACTACGTATTTCATAAACACACCTAACATTCAAAGTAACACTTTCAAGCTTAGAGAGTTTACAATACTTTTCAATTTGCCGTACGAAAGTGCTCTCTCCCTGATTTTATGTCTGTCCGGCAATGCCTAGTAAGCCCTCTACACTCTGATAGGCAAAATCAGCATATCCACCATAATGCATTGATTTTAAATGAAATAGTTTCCTCGCCCTCTCTTCGCTAAAGATTTTTCATGTTCTGCGGTAATACCATTATATGCCTCCTTGAACACCACAATTCGAAAACTGCACCCTATATTCGTTCATATTACGGAAAGTAAATTCTCCATAATAAATCAAGGCTCAGTTGAGGCTACTTCAAAAAATAGAGGAATGTAAATTTGAAAACACTACAAAAAACCGCGCTAATCATCTCTGCGATAACGACCGTGCCTGCGATGGCTCAAGGAGTCTATCTTGGTAGCGCTATTGGTACTAGCACTCAGGAAAATGAATTTGTTAGAACAGACACGCATGGCGGATACCTAAAAGTAGGTTATCGCTTGAATGACTTTATTGCCGCTGAATACCGTTTTGGTGTTGTCGATAAAAACACAAGTGATTTGGATCTTAGCTCGTATAACAGTTTATACCTTCGAGGAAGTTATCCACTAGACGAAAACTTTGAACTATACGGAATGGTTGGTCAGACGATCAGCAAAATTGGTGGCGATACTGTCTCAGGTGATGACTCAACATTAAACGTTACCAGCCCTAGTTTTGGCATCGGTGCTCGTTACTCTGCAACAGACAATATCGGTATCAGTGCAGAATACAATGCGATCTCGACTAAACGCGACTACGACCTTTCAGGTGTATTCTTGAGCGTTGATTATCAGTTTTAACGCTAGTCTTCCAGTGCAGGGATTGCACTTTTTCCTCACCCAATAAATGAATTCCTAATGTTCCCCTCTCTCCTCACTATTTAAATCTAGTCAGCTTATTTGTACACCGTTTTTGAAAACACTACGATTAAAATGTTGCAGTGATGGAATGGAGTAACGGGTATAGATTATCAGGTCAGACGCACTACCGACGGGCACACCTACCCAATGGAAAACGACTTTCTGATATCCCGTTCATTGATTAAAATTACTTATTTTCTACAAATTACCCTTCACTTGTTGCAATCTCCGTACAGCATTCTAATATTTAGCTATAAGACAATGAGTTACCTCACTTAGAGGCAACAAACTAAACGCAGAGTCCTAGGATGATTCATGATGGTAGACAGATTTAACACTACCCAAAAGTCTTTTTCTCGCTTGAGATTTTTAATCGTCGACGACTCCAAAACGGCTGCAACATTGATTAAGCATCAATTGATTGCTCTTGGCGCGCCTCATGAACGTGTCGACACTGTTAATTCATTTCAAGATGCCATCAAGAAAGTCGAAGTTTGTTTCTATGATGTGTTACTTATTGACTATCATCTAGAGCAAAGAATTAACGGCAATGAATTGGCTATTTTGTTGATGCGCAGAAAGCTCCTTACATCAAAGTCCAGTGTCATTCTTGTATCAAGTGATTCAAGCCAGCAAACTGTTCTGACCGTTATCTCTGGCGAGGTTCAACACTTCATCAAAAAGCCAATCAAAACCGAAGATCTAGGAAAAAAAATACTTAATGTTCAGAAAGATAACTGGTGTACTCGACAGATCGAAACATTGATAACTAAGCGAGCGCTAGCAACAGAAAGTGAAATGAACCAATTGCTCAGCTTCACTCAGCAAGCGACATCTAAAAATCTGGTTGAGAATACACTCTTTAACATACTTGAGCAGCACAAACTCTGGCCTCAACTGCATTACGCCGTCAACCGTTCACAGACCCCACCCCATATGGGGAAAGTGTGCGCTCAAGCCACTTGCGACTTCGTTCAGGGCAACAAGCAAAAAGCGATAGACACCCTTGAAGAGTACTTAGCCGAACACCCTTTGGCTCCTAAGATAATGGATAGATTAACCAGCTTTTTGGTTAAAGAGTCAAAATTTCACGACGCGCTTATCCTAGCAGTCCGTGTTGCAGATCTTACCCCCAGTATTGGATATCGGGAAATCACCGCGGCTCAACTCGCAGCAAAACTGGGTAAAGTCGCCACACTGACTAAAATCGGTCACTCACTCGCCTCTAACTTGTCTGTTATCGATGTATCCTGGATCACAAATGTTATTCAGTACTGCCACTGCGTTCAGGAGTGTTATAGCAAACTCACCGATGATGAAAATAAAAACAAGCTGGTCTCGAACACCGCGAATTTTTTCCAACTGGTGAGTGATCATATAACACCCGCTCGCCAACCATTTCTCTTAAGCTACCAACATCTATACAGCGCTCAGTTTCTACTTGCTGACAAAAAAGAAAGTGAGGCTAAAAAGCACTTATACGAAGCTGTTGTTCCCTTCCAAGACAAACTAGATACACTCCCTAGCTCCCTTGTTATCGAGATAATTTCTCTTGGGGACTATTTTGGAGAAACCTGGCTATCTAACGACCTAATCAAGATTTTGGCGCTTCGCGATCGATTTGATACAGAAATTAAAAAAGCCGTTGAATCTGTTCAAAGTGACACGACGCGCAAAGAAGTCATATCACGACTGTCCGAGCAACTCTACGAAGCAAAAATCATCAGTGAACAGGATACAACCAAAGCAGAACAGCAATTCAAAGCTATTTTGGAGCACTTCCCAAACTGTACTGAAGCTCAATTAGGCTTATTTCAGGTATTATCAATTCAAGGTAAACAGCACGACGCGCTGTACCAAACGCTAAAAGAAGATTTAAAAACATTAAAACTGCCGAGCAACTGGCAGTCGTGGTTTGAGGTTCAGTCACCAGATTTACAGTATGATACTCTTCCTGATCCCGTCGATACACAGGGGTAAAGTTATCACCAAGGCAGTGTATCTTGATTATAGGCAATGAAGCGACCATTATCGTTTGGCGATAACCGATGCAGCAGCGTACCGATTACCTTAGCCACATATTCAGGTTCAAACAACTTTTCCGGGGCAACTCTCGCTTGAAAAGGCGCTGACAATGACGTGTTTGTTGTGCCCGGATGAAAGGCCACTACGGCCACGTTTGGCATGATTCTCTGCCATTCAATACTCAGATTTTTTACGGCCATATTTAGAGCCGCTTTCGAGCACCGATAGCTGTACCATCCACCAAGACGATTATCTGAAATACTTCCAACCTTCGCTGAAATCGCGACGAAGCGTGGTTCTAGCGATCGGCGTATCAATGGTTGCAAGTATTTTGCTAGCAACAATGTTGCCAATGCATTGACAGACATAATCTTGAGAAAACCTTCACCATTGATATTCATAACATTTTTTTCGGGGCTAAAGCCTTCACCATGTAATACACCAACGCAATTAACTACCCAGTCTAACGTGTTGTTATGTGACGCTATCGACATCGATAGCTCATGAAACTCAGACTCTTTGGTGCAGTCTAGTCGGTACCAAGTCAGTTTTTCATGTTGTAACTTGGGAGGCGCATTGTGATACGTCGCGTAAACCTTATCAACTTTGGGGTCCTCTAACATTCTAATTACCACTTCCCTTCCTATTCCACCAGCGCCACCAACGATGAGTACATTTTTGCTGTGTTGCATCAATTCTCCTTATCCACCACTACAGTGATAACCTCTGTCACCAACAACTAGTACGTAAGGCTAGCGTTAATAGTACAAAGCTCTCATTATGACGATCCGAGCACCCCAGTATTCACCATTGTCAACGTTTTGAACCCGCAACCGATGAGTCCCAAAAACTGAGCTGAATCAAAGCTACACTCACACGTCTTAGTTAATCAACTTATTGTCCTATCAAGCGCACACTTCCATTTCAAGGGATAAACGCCACGAATAATAAACCGAGTGCATATTGATAACTTGGAGACATACCAAAGAGGCTTGTCAGTATTGATGAACGCTTTTTGAAAATAGTAAATGTTTGAAATGACTTTTTACAATCGCTTCCTTACGTGACGAATGAATTAAAAAGAACTTAAATACAATGATTTAACTTATCAAACACCTCATTTATCCAGTAAGGTAATTCGTTCACGAAGGTCCATGTTTTTATTGTATTTGAAGCATAAGTCGACGATCTATAGAATGTCTTTTGCGGTACGGAAAACCCACTGAAACTGTGAAAAATAATGCGGGAGAGCTCAATTGGGTATCTCACCGACTAACGGTTTTTTGTTCAGCTCTCGGGCTTGTTGCAAAGCAAGCTAAGGCTTAAACGAGAAGATAAAAAAAAACTTGGCTAGAGTATTAACCATGTCACAAGAACAAACCTTCTTACTTTTAAAGAACACTCTTGAAGGGAAAGTAAAAAATCTAGATCGGATCCCCTATTGCAGCAAAGAATCAATGCTCGATGCATTGAAAACCGCTTCATCCTGGGAAGATCTAATCGGAATTAACTCCGCGCTAAAACGGCTCATTAGCAAAGGTTAATCCGACTCTACTGCCGCATTCTAAAGCACATGATATCTGCTTTAGAATGCGGCTTTTTTAATGGTGAACATATCGCTCAAAAAGCCTTCCAACATCTACCTGTGCTTTAAGCCTTGCTGCTAACAGGTACATCCCTCCGATTTTACGATGCAGAAATAACGCATCCGCAGGAGGCGTGTGCCAATACCCTTTGTCCATACTGAGTATTGTTCCCGCCTCACTGAGTCGCTGCGATAGATTGCTCTGGCCGAAATCATAGCGCCCTTTATGAAGTAAGGGTTCACATGCCAACGTCACCAAATCAAAGATGGCTTGCTTTTGTTCGGCAATGATCGCCTCACTAAAAAATCCGATTTGTTCAAGCCCCTCATTTAGCTGGCAATTATCTGATTTCAGTACAGCACGAAATGCTTGTCGATAACCTTCACTAATCCTCTTGCTGTATGAGCGTGTGGCTCCAAAATCCAGCAATACTATATTCCCTAGTGACTCATCATAGAGATAGTTGGCGAAGTTTGGATCCGTTTGAACCAGTCTGAATTCAAATATCTCTTTGAAAAGCAGCTCAAGTAGTAATGACATGGCGCGGTTACGAGTATTTTGATCGGCACTGATGAGTGATTCAATTGCAACACCAGACACGTAGGTCATTGCCAAGACACTGTCGGTAGTTATCTCATGTCGCACCTCAGGAATGATAAAACGCGAATCATCTGATAGAAGACGACGATAGCGAGTCAACAAATCGGCTTCATGGATGTAATTAGCTTCATCGTGCAGTTGGCGCTTGGCTTCGTCTAGTAAACCTCGATAATCAACCACTTTGGGAATGAGGCCTATGACGTTCAACAAGGTACCAACATTATCAACGTCGCTATCGATGCTATTCTTGATCCCTGGGTACTGCACCTTTATTGCTAGCTTAGTACCATCATCAGCATGAGCCTGATGCACCTGCCCTATCGACGCACTGGCGATTGGCTTGAAGTTAAATTCGACAAAATTCTGTTTCCAGTCTGAACCTAGCTCTTTAACCAATACTCCCGCTAACTGTTTTGCAGGCATGGGTGACGCGTCTGAACGAAGACGTGCGAGAATGTCAGCGAGCTCAGGGCTGATCATATCACCGGCATCCATAGATAACAGTTGCCCCATTTTCATCGCGGCTCCGCGAAGATGAGCAAGCTGATCGGCTAATCGCTTGGCGTTAGCAGGTGTAAGTAACAGATCTCGCGTACGAGGTCTTTTACCCTTTACGATTTGCTTGGCTCCTTCAGTAACCATTGCCCCTGTGACTCTCGTCGCCAAAGACGCCATTTTTCCAAAACGGCTTAACCTGTGGGTGGGTACTTTCTTTCCATCATTTACCATAAATAGTCTACCTAAGATAACTACTCCTTATACCGACTATACCATTAGGCAGATCAATTATGGCATGAGCTGTAACTACAGAACTAAGCCTCCATCAACAGCAATGACCTTACCGTTATAAAACTCATTCTCGATAATAAATTGTGCTGTTTGCGCGATCTCGTAGTCTTGGCCCAGACGTCTTACTGGCGCCATTTGTTCCAGTCTTTCGAGAGCCTCCGGTTTCATTGACGCCGTCATCGCGCTATAGCAAGCACCCGGAGCGATCGCTGCTGCCCTGATATTGTAGCGAGCCAACTCTTTCGCCCAGACCATAGCAAGAGACGCTACACCGGCTTTAGCAGCACTGTAATTACTTTGCCCCATGTTGCCATCTTTAGCCACAGAAGAAATATTGATGATCACGCCTTTCTGCTTAGACGTAATCATCGCTTTGGCCGCTTCTTTACCACACACGAACGTACCAGATAGATTTACATTGATAACAGCGTTAAATTGTTCCAATGACATCTCATCAAGGATTTCACCATCTTTCGCTTTCACCATTAGACCATCACGCAAAATACCTGCATTATTGACCAGAACATTTACTTTACCAAAATCACCTAGAATACCCTTGAAAACGGTTTTTACAGCCGCTTCATCGGTAATATTCGCATGGTATCCACACACCTTTCCTTCACTTTGCCTGAGTTCATTTACCGCCGTATCGAGTTGGTCCTGATTCGCATCAATCAAGGCAATATCAGCACCTTGTTCGGAAAACCGCTTCGCCATCGCAAATCCAAGCCCACGAGCTCCACCGGTGATAACGACTACACTGCCTTTAATATCCATATCTATAATCCTTACATGATTTCTATGTGAGACAAAACGAAAATCATTTCGTCAAATAATTTCAATTATTTGTATTTAGTGGCTGTACCGTTTTGTTTGAATTGCTCAGCCGCTAAAGCACATTATTGTTGTATTAGAGTGACATTTGCTAAGCCCTATTGCTTAGAGCTAACCGCAAACGTTAATTAAGTGTATGCACAGATACCATTACAAATACAACAACTTAACTTTCACTTTTTCCGTTTCATCATATAAGACGCCTCTTGAGAAGTTGGCGGAACTCACAATTTTAAACTGGTCTTATCAGTTGGCTAAGTAACGTCAATTCGGCTGATGTAGGCTTTAAAATATCGATTTTGACCTTAAGTTTTGTAGGGTTTTTAAGCGGGTTAGATAAGGGACAAGCGCCTGAAAAATGATAGGAGGAGTTGTATATTTCCTATCACATAGTGTTTAAAACAGTGATACACAGTTAATCGTTGATAATGAACTTTTGCTCACTTTGACATACAAAAACGCCTTTCAAATGAAAGGCGTTTTTTTCGTCAAGTTAAGCCTACGCAGCAGAGGTTAAAGTCGACTTTTCACTCGTTTCTGTTAGCGTCGTCTTCATATCGTGACTGAAATGGTCAACTTGAATTGCGCGGTAACGCTGCGCATCAGCGGCTTCAACTTCCGCTACCTCTTCTTTCGTCAACACACCTGCTTCTAACGCTTGTGCAAGTCGCTCAGAGAGAAGACCTTTTCTCGCCACCTTGCCAGCCTTGACACCTTTTTGCAGCTTTTTCTCAAGGTCTTTAATCCCATGCATAGCAATAAAAGCGCGCTCCATAATACCAATGGCATCGTTTTCGTCTTCTCCCACATGACATAGATGCGTTAAACGGTCTCTCGCTTCTCCTGGTACCATTAGCTTATTAGCAATACGCATCGTGACCTTGTCATCAGGCAATTTAAAGTGGTTACCCAGTGGGAACAACAATACCTTCAGTGTTTTTCCAGCAATGCCACTTGGGAAATTACGATATGCTTCATTAAGCGACTTAGCCGCATGGTGGAAACAGTAATCTACCGCATAATGCACATGATCCAGATCGGCTTCTAAACACCCTTCATCCTGATACTTTTTAAGAACAGCTGATGCCATATAAAGATAAGACAACCCGTCACCCAGTCGAGCCGAAATCAACTCTTTGCGCTTTAGCTCACCACCTAGGGTTAGCATGGCAAAGTCTGCACTCACAGCCAAAGCACGACTCAGACGCTTCAAGTTTTTGTAGTGGCGCTTGGTTGGCCCGCTAACTGGAGAGCTGGTAAACGTTGAGCCGGTTAGCGCAGCAAACAGACCACTAATAGAGTTAGCCGTTGCATGACCTATATGTTTAAACAGTAGGTTGTCAAATGCTTTTGCACCTTCTGCCTGATCTGGATTCGCTGCTGCTTCCATTTCCTGGAATACATATGGGTGGCATCGCGTTGCGCCTTGGCCGAAGATCATTAAGTTACGCGTCAAGATATTCGCACCTTCTACCGTAATCGCCACTGGCACACCTAAATACGATGAAGACAAATAGTTCATTGGGCCACATTGAATGGCACGACCGCCATGAACATCAAATGAATCATTGATGAGTGTGCGTGCAATTTCAGTCATGTGATACTTAGCAATCGCAGTCACAATACCTGGCTTCTGACCCTGATCAAGTGCAGTGGTTGTCAGCGTACGTGTCGCTTCAAGCAAATAATTTAGACCTCCGATACGGCCCAATGCTTCTGCCACACCTTCAAACTTACCAATAGACATACCAAATTGCTTGCGCACATAAGCGTAAGCGCCAGTGGTTCTAGCCGTTAAGTGGCCAATCGCGGTGCCCAAAGCGGGGAGTGATATTCCACGGCCAGCCGACAGACATTCAACCAGCATTCTCCAGCCTTTACCCGCATAGTCAGCGCCGCCAATTAGCCAATCCATTGGGATAAACACTTCTTCGCCTTGAATGATGCCGTTCATAAAGGCTAGGTGCAGTGGGTCATGTCGTTCGCCAATGACCACGCCTGGGTGATCCGTTGGGATTAACGCACAAGTGATACCGACGTTCTTCTTATCCCCTAACAAACCATCTGGATCTTGTAACTTGAATGCCAGTCCCATAACGGTCGCGATAGGTGCAAGAGTGATATAGCGCTTGTTCCAACTAACGCGGATACCAAGCACTTCTTTACCTTCATGTTCTCCATAACAAACGACACCAGTGTCCGGAATACCGCCAGCATCAGAACCGGCTTCAGGGCCAGTCAAAGCAAAACACGGCGTATCTGTACCGTTTGCGAGTCTAGGTAACCAGTAATCACGCTGTTCTTGTGTACCATAATGGGAAAGCAGTTCACCCGGGCCCAAGGAGTTTGGAACCATGACCGTTATAGCCGCACTCATACTGCGCGTTGCGATTTTCGCTACGATGGTTGAGTTAGCGTGTGATGAGAATTCTCGTCCACCATACTCTTTAGAAATAATCAGCGAGAAAAAACGCTCTTTTCGTAAGTAGTCCCAGACTTCTGGTGAAAGATCGCGATACTCTTTCACAAATTTATGCTCATCCAACATTGAAAGTAGAGTCTCAAGTTGGTTGTCGATAAACGATTGCTCTTCCTCTGTTAACGTTGGCTTTGGGTATTGATGAAGCTTTTCAAAATCCGGACGACCGGAAAACAATTCGCCATCCCACCACACGCCACCGGCTTCCATCGCTTCTCTTTCGGTAATTGACAATGGCGGCAGTACTTTTTTGAATACTTTAAACGCTGGTTCACTGATTATCTTTCTACTCACGAAACTCATGTCCACGATTCCTTTTGTTTGGTACGTTATTCTATTTTTCGGCCTGAATGGCAGCCTCTAAATAAGGGATTAATTGCTCGACAATTCCCGCCGAGTCGACTTTTTTATTTAAATTATTCAATGACAAGCTAGACAGTGCTTCCTTTGAACTCACGGCAAACACAAATGCGCCTAACGAAAAGTGAAGCTGCCAAAAGAGTGTTTCTTTGTTTACCTTGGGATTTGCCCTAGAGATAGAATCCATAAACAAAGCCAGTGTTTCTTGATAGTGTTTGACGATAAAGCGCTTCAAGTGCCCTTGGACATCTTTGTAGCCACTAGCAATTAACGAAAGAAATCGAAACGTGCCGTTTTCTCTCACGTTTTCTAATTCAAAAAGCGGCTGTTGAACAGCAATCAATACTTCTCTTACGCTAATGGATTCCTGTTTATTTAATACGAGTAATTGTTTGCTAATCAAAGGCATTAATTGAGAAAGGTACTTGTCCAACACTTGTTCTATAAGTGTTTTCTTATCACCAAAATGATAATTCACCGCAGCAAGATTCACATTAGCCTTACTGGTGATTTTTCTTAAGGACGTATTTTTATAACCATTAGAGATAAAAAGAAGCTCAGCTATATCCAGCACTTTTTCTTTCGTATTGGCTTTGCTCATAAAAGTTTCAAACAACCGTATTAAACAATGGTTTCAATATATCCATAGACCATACTTACAACAAGTGATTAACATCAAAGTTTTAATATTAACAATTTATTGATTTCAATGAAATAATTTAACTCTTTGTTTTTAAAGGGTATTAATCCAATCTCACTATTCAGCTAGTAAAACTCAATGTATCGAAAGCATTAATAGATGAGGGGATTTACTTTAAACAATCAAATAGATCGGTGGAATAATAAAAATATCCTTTTAGATTAAGCCTGTGTTTAATAATCGAATTCATACAAAAAGGAGCTTATTTACCATAAACCATCGACAAAAATTATTGCTGACGAAATTTTCAAATAGACCACTAGCCATAGAACATGATAGAGACAGAAAAACTGCAGTTATTGATTTGCTTTAAAAATCGCATTTAATATTCTTCTTTTCCCCTTACTGACAAAAGCTGTTTTTATCTACTTTAAGGGGTGGTAACTTTTTTGATTAGCACTAGAACGAATACCACCGTCATAAAAGGTAGTTTGAAAACAGCAATAAAAAAATCCAGCCAAAGGCTGGATTTTTAAGTCGTGTAATAGCTTACTTGGGGAGGATTCTACTCGGCACTGTAGCGCTCAAATAAGGCCGCAATCCCCTGTCCACCACCAATACACATGGTTACAACCGCATAACGACCACCAGTACGCTGCAGTTCATACAATGCCTTCACTGAAATGAGAGCACCGGTTGCACCGATAGGGTGTCCCAAGCTGATTCCTGAGCCGTTTGGATTGACTTTCTCAGGGTCGAGCTCCAACTCTTTAGTCACTGACAAAGCCTGAGCTGCAAACGCTTCGTTCGCTTCCCAGATATCAATATCTTCTTTGGCAACGCCTGTTTTGTCGAGAAGCTGTCGCACCGCTGGTGCCGGACCAATCCCCATAATAGCAGGGTCAACCGCCGCGACTGCATAACCCAACATTTTAGCCATCGGCTTTAAGCCTTTCGCTAAGGCAGCTTCTTTTTCCATGAGGACTAAAGCTGCAGCACCATCGTTAATACCCGACGCGTTACCAGCCGTTACCGTACCTTCCTTTTTGAATGCTGGCCTTAACTTAGCCATATCTTCACTTGTACAATCAAATCTAACGTGTTCGTCGGTATCAAATACCTTAATACCACGTCGAGTTTTCAATTCTATAGGCAGTATTTGTCCTTCAAAACGATTCTCTTGCAGCGCACACTGGGCTCTGCGATGGCTTTCTGCTGCTAGCTCGTCTTGTTGCTCTCGGGTGATATCGTATTGTTCAGCTAGATTTTCTGCAGTGATCCCCATGTGGGTATCGTTAATTGGGCAAGTCAGAGCGCCAACCATAGGGTCGATCAATTGGCTGTCCCCCATTTTTGCTCCAAACCTTGTGCCTGGTGACCAATATGGAACACGAGTCATCGACTCTGCTCCACCCGCGACCGCCGCGTCACAATCACCAAGTAGAATCATTTGAGCTGCTGAAACTACCGCTTGAAGGCCTGATCCACATAAACGATTTACTGTTAAAGCTGGAGTTTCAATTGGCAGTCCACCTTTCAACGCTGCCACGCGGCTAATATACATATCCTTGCGATCGCTGTGCGTCACGGATCCAATCACGCAGTGACCAATATCTTCAGGTTTTGCTCCGGAGCGCTTTACCGCTTCAGCTACCACTTTTCCAGCCAGTTCTGTTGGTGCCATATCTTTAAGCGCACCGCCAAAATCTGCAATAGCGGTTCGCACACCACTCAATACGACGACTTCACGTTGTTTCATCTAAAACTCCATTTCTCAAACACGTTTGGGATTAAAGAACACTGCTTTGCCTATGGCAGTGAAAGCAAATTTAGTTATATTTATAGCTTCATTTTTTTCTAACAAATTTGCAACGTAAATTTACATTTTGGACTCTCGACCAATTCGAAAAGCGAAGAGTAAGGCGTGACAACATCTTAATTAACAGATAAGTCAGGCTTGCTCGTTTGTATTGTAAATTTCCTTCATCGCGGCAAAGTATAAGTTGATTGCAAATTATACCAAGCTTGATTAAAAAATAGCTTTATTCCTATGGGGTTCCAATAACTAGTAACACAGTTACCCACAGAGCTACAACTTCGTTCACAATTTTAACTCATTGTTTTAGCGCACCACATACTGGATTAAATATGTTAACAAGGTCACGCTGTGTATTTTATGCACAATTTTTGTGGATAGAATTCGCACAGCATTGACACAACTGGACTGAGCGAGTGTCAACGGATTTATTTTACTAAATTTTGCCCGTTGTATTTGACACAATTTAGACGGTAACAAACGTAAATTTTCGCTGACAGAGCGTTTGGGAGATTTTTTATTGGTTGTTTAAACAATCAAAAAATTCGATAGTTCATCGTGGTGAGCGATTGCATTACGCTCCTTATCATGACATTGAAAATGTGTAGGTAATACAACTTATTTAACCCAGAAATTGAATCGCTATGATTGTGCGTCTAATTGATTTTCTGGAGCTGCCGCAATAAAATCTGGGTGTTTAATTAACGAGGAATATAAACGAGTAATAGTCGGAAATGGTGACATTGTCACTCCAAATCGAAGCGCATTGTATACCTGTGGGATAAGACATGCATCAACCAAAGTGACATCATCCCCCACACAACAAGCCCCTGCCGTATTCTTCAACTTCATTTCTAATGCAGTGAACCCTAATGTAATCCAATGGCGAATCCAATCTGTGTTTTGCATTTGATCAGTCCCTATGGTGGACGTTAGATACTGCATCACACGCAAATTGTTTATTGGATGAATATCAATCGCAATATCTTGAGCCAACGATTTCACTTGATAGCGAAGATGCCTATCTGTAGGTGTTAATAATACTTCAGGGGATATCTCGTCTAAGTAGTCAATAATGGCGAGAGATTGGTTGATAGCAATTTCACCATCCACTAGCACAGGAACAAGCTCGCTCGCATTAATGCTAGCAAACTCTAAAGTGTGCTGCTGTCCCCCCTCTTTTACAAGGTGAACAGGTATCGTTTTATACGCGAGCTTTTTTAAGCTAAGTGCGATACGCACACGGTAGGCCGCCGAAGATCGCCAATAACTATAGAGAATGAGCTCTTTCATTGAAGTGGTTACCCTTTCAATACTGAACGATTTTCTGTTCGATAGAGCCAAAAATGCTGTTGCCCCGCCCATCAAGCATGTCCATTTTAATCGTATCGTTAAAACTCATGAATTGAGTATGCGGCTGACCATCACGAATTGTTTCAATCATACGCACTTCAGCGATACAGGAATAGCCTACACCGCCCTCTGAAATAGCCGTTCCGTATTCAGTTCCTTGCTTGTTCGATACAGTACCAGAACCTATGATTGCACCAGCCGATAAGGGTCTGGTTTTGGCCGCATGTGCAATCAACTGGGAGAAATCAAACGTCATATCGACGCCTGCATTAGGGCAGCCAAATGCCCTGCCGTTATACGTTGTAAGTAAAGGCAAATTCACTTTGTTGTTGTGCCATGCATCACCGAGTTCGTCAGGTGTTACCGCAACCGGTGAGAAAGCCGACGAGGGCTTAGATTGAAAAAAACCAAACCCTTTTGCCAGTTCACCAGGGATCAATCCACGTAGAGAAACGTCATTAACGAGCATCAATAGCTTAATACTTTGCGCTGCTTGCGACGCAGAGCACCCCATTGCCACATCACCGGTCACAACCGCCACTTCTCCTTCGAAGTCTATCCCCCAATCTTCACTGGCTAACGGGATGTCATCACACGGCCCAATAAACGAATCCGAACCTCCCTGGTACATCAAAGGTTCGCTCCAAAAACTGTCTGGCATTTCAGCGCCACGAGCCTTACGAACTAATTCAACATGATTTACATACGCAGAACCATCAGCCCATTGATAGGCTCTGGGTAAAGGCGACTCGCACTGAATAGGGTTAAAGGGCACGGCTTGTAATAAGATGCCTTCATTCAAGCCAAGATACACTTCGTCGAGTAGAGGGGAAACGTGCTCCCATTGATCTAACGCTTGTTGCATCGTTGCTGCAATGTCATCCACAGCCACACATTTCGATAAGTCCCGACTAACCACAACCAATAAGCCGTCTCTTGTTGAATTCTTTAATGTCGCTAATTTCATGTTCTATCCCTATCAGCTATTGGTTGAGGCTTGTCGTCATCGCTTTTCAGGATTTGCTTCCAGCTATAAACATACTTCTGGTTTTCAACCTGCTCAGCGTGTCTGCTAAATGTCAGTGCGTGGCGAGTATCTATCATCACGGCTACTTCATCAGTAAATTTCTTCTTATGCTCTCTGCCTGCCAAAAAGGCGTTCGGATGGGGGCCGTGAGTAAAGCCCGCCGGATGAAAAGTCACCATACCGGCTTCGATGTTGTCACGACTAAAGAAGTCACCTGCGTGATAAAACAACACTTCATCATAGTCATCATTATTATGGTAGAAAGGGACTTTTAATGCGCCGGGATCACTTTCAATCGGTCTTGGTACAAATGTACAAACCACAAATCCGCCACCAACAAAAGTGGTATGAGCTGAAGGTGGTAAATGGTAACGATGTGACATCAGTGGCCTTATGTCACGCCAGTTAACCCTCACAACAGCAAGGTCACCGTGCCACCCTATGGCATCAAGGGGATTGAATGGGTAGCTGATCACATTGACTGTATCATGGCGCTTCATATGAACTTGCGTTGCTTGTTCTGAGTATTGTGAAACGAATAACTCATCTATGGTAGGAACATCCAAAACAGCAGGGTCGAATATTGCATGCTGTCCAACAAGTCCTTTTTCTGGCAGTGAGTACGCTGAATCTGTATTTTCAATCATCAGAATAGATAGAGGTTCAACGGGCTCAAGACGCCAATTTGTCGAGCGAGGGATCATGACATAGTCCCCTTCCATGATCTCTAAGTGGCCATAGTCACAAAACAGGTGCGCTTTTCCCTGATGTACAAACAGCAACTCATCGCCATCAGCGTTGCGTACCAGAAAGTCCATTTTGTCATCTACTCGCCACATGCGAATTTTCACATCAGCGTTGTGTAATAATTTGGGGACTGACCATGGCGACTGTTGCTGCGCTGCCTCAACCAAATTAAAGTCAAACGCTCTGGGTCGCAGTTCGCCCTGCCAGTCAGACCAACCTGTAGGAGCATGTTGATGATGAAAGTGTGCTGCAGGGCCGAAGAAGCCCTCGCGCCCCGCTTCTCTTTCGTAGATCGCTTCTTCGGGTAGATCTGCGTGTGCTTGTTTAGAGCATGTGCCTTCCCGGTGGGGAAAGTTCAGCCATTTATTCATCACTCAGCACTCCTCTTCGGATCTGATCTTCTTCGATAGATTCAAACAAAGCTTTGAAATTTCCTTCACCAAAACCCTCGTTGCCCTTTCTTTGAATGATTTCAAAAAACACTGGGCCAATCACTGTTTGTGTGAATATCTGCAATAAAATTCCGTCTTTGAGCGGCGCACCATCTATGAGCACTCTTAACTCTTTAAGCTTAGCAACATCCTCACCATGACCTTTGACACGCTGGTCCACTTTTTCATAATAGGTATCTGGGGTAGGCATAAAGTCCATGCCACGTGATCGCAAGGTTTTCACCGTCTCGTAGATATCATCAGTCGTCAAAGCAATATGTTGAATGCCTTCACCGTTGTATTCTCGGATAAACTCTTCAATTTGCGATTTATCATCAGATGACTCATTGATTGGGATGCGAATCTTTCCACACGGGGCCGTCATTGCTCGGCTCACTAACCCTGTCAATTTGCCTTCGATATCAAAATAACGAATTTCTCTGAAATTGCCGATTCTCTCGTAAAATCCAGACCAAACGTCCATATGCCCCTGCTTTACATTGTGAGTAAGGTGATCAATCTCATAAAGACCCACTTGTTTTTCGGTTAATCGCTGCTCGGCATCTGGGTAGAAATTAAAATCCACATCATAAATACTGGCACTGCCATAACGATCCACGAAATACAGCAAGCTTTCACCAATACCATAGATAGCGGGAATGCTGAGTTCCATAGGGCCTATCTCTGTTTTGTACTCTTGCGCGCCATTTTCGAGTGCGTGCTTCATGGCAATCGCCGCATCATGAACCCGAAAGGCCATTCCGCAAACAGAAGGACCGTGCATTTTCGCAAACTCTTCAGCCTGACTATGAGGTTGCCCATTGATGATAAAGCTTATATCCCCCTGACGGTACAACCACGCTTCCTTGGAACGGTGCTTTGCTACCTCGGCAAATCCCAATGAGCCAAACAAGTTCTTTAGATCGTTAACGCCCTGCTCACTTGCCGCTGTATATTCAACAAATTCGAATCCGTCCGTGCCTAGTGGATTGTACAATGTAGTCATGCGCTGTTCCTTTCATGGTCAATCAGGATGTCTTTCATTGCTTAAATTTGAAAGATCGAATAGGAAAAAGAAACCTGTTGACCAACATTTACCAACCCACGCCAACCCTACAAACATGTAACAATTTAGTTACATTAATTTATTCTCCGCTTCTAATTCCTGAAAAATTGATGTAACCCATTGATAGTGTGCGTAATCGGTTTATAAACCTGTTCGAAGCATCCTTAATGTTGATGTGTACAGGTGTTTTATTAAAGTACTGATATATTTACACTCGCGTGTAAGGGGAGTTGAAAAGGGAAATGCAAAGCTTAAAGAATTGTACAATGTGAATTTATGACATACGGGCGTATCTAATGACCGCTTTTTAAACGTAACTCACACAAGTCATGTGGATACATCTAAGCATCTCAATTCCAGCCCACAATTTGCATTAATTGATAATATAGTCTATAAATTATAAGTTTTTAATAATTCTATTAAACGCGATAATATTATCGTTTAATAATCATCATCACAAGAGCTTAGTAATGGATTACACTGTTAGACTGTTTGTGCTATCAATTAGCCTTTTTTTCAATGCTATATCTTACGCCGCAGAATTAAAGGTGCTTGCTTGGCCTGGGTATTGTAATGATGAAGCAATAAGTACTTTCGAAAACAATTATAATGCTAGCGTCAGCATTACCTATGTAAATAATGACGATCAACTCTATAACCACCTAAATAGTAAGGCCAAATATGATGTAGTGGCCATGAACACGGCTGAACTAAATAAGCTTGTTATAAAAGGTCGACTACAACCGATTGATCTAAAATTAATACCTAACTCAACGAAGTTACAAAAGCGATTCTCCACTCAAGAAAGCGATTCTCCTTTATCTGAGCATTATAATTTTGGTATTCCTTTTGCCTATTCTTCTATGGGGATAATCTACAAACCCCAGCCCTATAATCCTCCGCCAACCAGTTGGTCTGTTTTTTGGGAAAAACAAAACTTAAATAGTACGTTAATCTACGATGGTAGTTCTCATAACATTAGTTTAGCAACACTTTACGCAAATTCAGCACCAACACTTAAGCTCACACACACCAACTACAAAGATGTTATCAAGCATCTTGTCAATCTTCGCATGAACTCTTATTCTGTTTATCAAAGCATTGAAGAAGCGAGTGAGCTTTTTTTAAACAAAGATATAAACTATATGTTTGCCAATTTTGGAACACAACAATTACACGATATCAAAAAACTTGGCGTGAATGTTAGTTATGCTATCCCTAAAGAAGGCGCTCTTGCTTGGCTAGATTCATGGGCAATACCATCAGATGCTTCGCAAGTTGTTTTAGCTCACCAGTGGATAAATACACTTTTAGAGCCCGAGACCGCTGAATATTTGGAAGACACTGAAGGCTTAGGGGTTACAACAATTTTTGCTAAGCACAAATTAAGACAAGACGAAAAACTGCATTGGGTATCCACACCGGATAAACCCGAGCTACGAGCTAAAATCTGGAACTTAGTTTATCAAGGTTATAGCGCCGATACAATCATAGAGTTAATCGAGTTTGAGTAATTGTGAGAATAAAATCAAAGCTCCAACTCATTGTCATTACTGTATCGCTAGCGAGTTGTATCGTCTTTGCAACTATCCTCTATTACTTAACGTTGTCGATGGTAGAACAGACACAGCGAAATGAAATAGAGAGCCTTAATCAACTCATTGTTGAGCGTCTAGAATTTCGACTGAACGAAATTTCGAGAATTAATAACGCCTCTGCAAAGCAAATTGAACACTGGATTAATAGTTCCATTAGTGATGATTACATTGAGGATGCCCTACTTTCCTTAATTAAGTTAGACCATAGTTACCTCAATATTTCATTGATATCACTTGACAATAAACTCTCAGAAATAGCCCGTGTAGAAAGAAAAGGAGATGGTCTTGTCGTTATTGAGCGGTCTCAACTACGTTCCCTTGGGCATATTAAGGCGCTTAAGCAACTCGATTTAAACAGTCCATTCCCACGGTTATCTGAAATAAGCAGCAATTTTATCAGAACGTTAGGTAATGGCATGCCAACCCCCGTTATCTATTCTGTTATTCCCATTTCCAGTCAAAATAAAGATAGAATGGGATTGCTAACTGTGGTTCAAATCGACAAAATAATGAAAACATTACAAGAAAGTTTAGACCCTTCATTGTCTGTAATTGCTGCCAATTCGAAAGGGTTCTACCTGATTCACCCTCTAACGGAATACATGTTTTCATTTACTCGAAACGCGGGTCATAACATAGTCGATGACTTCCCTGGTGTAACGTCGCTTCTCAATTCTGATCTTCATCACTATTCAATACAGTCATCATTACCCTGGAGTAAAGAGAACAACCTGACCTACATATCAAAAGCAATTTTTCATTTTCATGAACAAGAGCACAGCTACTTTATTGCCACCAGTAAACCCTCAGTTCTTCTCAATTCTTTGGCTTCTATATTCACGTACACATTTTCTATTGCCGTGGGTGTGACCTTCATTGCCCTATTATGGTGTTCTGGTTACATATCACAATGGATCATCTCACCGATAATTGAGCTGTCCAAAATTAGCAACAATATTGATAAACATCCCACCATACCCAATAAATACCTTATCAGGAAAGATGAAATTGGTACCCTCGCAAATGCCATTCTATTCGCTTCACACAATATCAAACATAATATTGATAAATTAAAATCATCTCGAGATGACTTTAAGGAAATGGCCATTTTAGACCCTCTGACGAAAGTCCCCAATCGAACTTGCTTCGATATTAAGTTTCCAGAAGTGATTCATAACCACTATAAAGAAAAGCAAAACTTCGCCTTACTGTTTGTCGATGTCGATTGCTTTAAGAGTGTGAATGATACCTATGGTCACGTCGTAGGTGACACTGTTCTTTCAATCATCAGTTCCGCATTACAAGAGGTCATTGGTAATAGAGGAGAAGTATTTAGAGTCGGTGGTGATGAATTTGCAATCATACTCACCAATATATCTAATGAAATGGATAGGGAAAAACTCACCCAAGAGATCCGGGAGCGTAACAAGCTTCGCTTGCAAGAAGAGGAATACGACCTCGAATTTTTAGATATGAGTATAGGCATAGCCATTTTCCCTAAAGACGGTAAAGATAAGGAAGCTTTGATGACTCACGCTGATCACAACATGTATCAAAGGAAACGCATTCAAAAATTCAGCTGATAGCCAATCAACATGAACAATACCAATGACTACACAGATGCGGTTTTGTTAACAACCTTTGTTACTACCGCGCAAGTATATGATGTGATAGACCAAACCAACAAAGACACTTCCACCCACCAGATTGCCTAAAATTACCGGAAACAAATTTCCAGCGAAACCAATAATACTCACACCGCCTGCCGCTTCAACCGTTCCAGAAGCCTCTAGCATCATGGCTAATGGTATAAAGTACATATTGGCAATGCTGTGCTCAAAGCCCGCAGCGACAAACGCTGAAATAGGGAAGATTATCGCTACCGCTTTATCTACAACACTGCGGCCTGCTAACGCCATCCACACCGCCATACACACCAATATATTGCACAGTACACCACGAAAAAACGCGTTCCAAAATGACATCTCACATTTTGCCGCTGCAATCTTAGCGTATGTCTCAGCTATCGCTCCCTGATTCATATCTGCATGGCCAGATAAATAAACAAGTGCAGCTACCCCTATAGCACCAACAAAATTGGCAGCGCATACAACGACCCAATTTCGAACCAGTTCGATTGTGGTGATTTTTCCGTCAGCCCAAGCCATTGCGAGTAGATTATTGCCAGTAAAGAGCTCTGCACCGGCAACAATGACCAGAATCAAACCTAACGAAAAAGTCAAACCTCCAAGCACTTGTTGTGCAGCAAAACCAAGAGAAGCATCTGATTTAACTATGGTGAAATACAAGCCGCCTAAGCCAATAAACGCTCCCGCCAATATTCCGAGCATGATCATAGACAGTAAAGGCAGTCGTGCCTTGGTAACGCCTATCGTATCGACCTTCTCTGCTATTTGCCTTGGCGAGAACGCGTCAAAACCATAAAGATCAGCCACAATGTGTCTCCTGATTTTCAGTTGCCATTTACCCTTAAGCTAGTTCATATCTTATAATTAGCAATGAAGAAGGATGCTATTAAGTGCCTATTCAAAGGAGGCTTCCAAATGGAAGAACACAAACACCTTTGGCACCATAAATCGACCGAAGAAACGTTTAACCTACTCTCAACACAGCCAGAAGGGTTAGCCTCACAAGAAGCCTTTCAGCGACTCTCTGAATATGGTAAAAACAAGCTCCCTACTTCACCTGGGCGCTCGGTAGTTCAGCGCTTGATCAGTCAATTTCATAACGTACTTATTTATGTGTTACTGATAGTCATACTGGTCACTGTGACTCTGGGGCATTGGATGGATGCTGCTGTTGTTGGTGGCGTTGTAATGATCAACGCCATGATCGGCTTCATCCAGGAAGGGCGTGCTGAAAATGCACTTAATGCCATCAAAGCCATGCTAGCTCCCAGCGCTCTTGTCTTGCGTGAAGGGCATCAGGTCAATATCAACGCCGAGCAGTTAGTCATAGGTGATATCGTCATTCTTCAATCCGGAGACAAAGTTCCCGCTGACCTACGCTTGTTTCGAGCCAAAAATTTCCACATAGCTGAAGCCGCACTCACTGGCGAATCTCTGGCGATAGAAAAGAAAATCACAGCAGTATCCGCTGACAGCGAATTAGCGGATCGTTACTGCATGGCGTACTCAGGTACTATGATTACCCAAGGCCAGGGAACGGGCATCGTCGTTGCGACAGGGCTTGACACTGAGCTCGGCAAAATAAGCTCTTTGGTGTCTAAAATAGAGCCCGCCACTACACCATTACTCAAACAGGTAGCTCAATTTAGTCGCTGGTTAACGGCTTCGATCCTCATCATTGCCATTATAACCTTTGTATTCGGCTTATTCGTTCGTGACTATCCAATCACCGATATGTTCCTCGCGGCGGTAAGTTTAGCTGTAGCCGCTATTCCTGAAGGTCTACCCGCTATTATGACGATTACACTCGCCATTGGCGTAGAGCGAATGGCGAAACGCAATACCATCATTCGCAAGCTCCCTGCAGTGGAAACCCTAGGCGCGGTTACCGTGATCTGCACAGATAAGACCGGAACACTCACACGTAACGAAATGACCGTGAGAAACACCGTCACTGCAGACTGCCAATTTGAATTTGGGGGCACGGGTTACGATCCTCATGGAGTGCTAAGTACTGGTCAACATGCCACCTACCCCGAGCAACAGCCTCTACTAAGTCAGACTATTCGCGCTGCCGTATTGTGTAATGATGCTGTACTCAAGCAACAAGATAACCAATGGCAAGTACTGGGCGACCCCATGGAAGGAGCGTTGCTTGTGGCCGGTATAAAAGCTGGTTTTGATGCTGACACAGAAAACAAGCGCTTTCCTCCAACCGACCTCATTCCTTTTGAGTCAGAGCATCGCTTTATGGCAACACTTCATCATAGCCATGAAGGTAAAGCTTTCATCTTTGTAAAAGGTGCGCCAGAGCAACTGCTTAGTATGTGTAACCAACAGCAGAACTCACACGAAGCGACGGATGCAGTCAATCAAGAGTATTGGCAACAACAAGTAGAGTTAATGGCGCAGCGAGGTATGAGAGTATTGGCTATCGCTTATCGCCCTACCGCATATGAACATATAGAACTTGCCTTTGATGATGTTCATGACAACCTGATCATGCTTGGGCTTTTTGGTTTCATCGATCCGCCAAGAATAGAGGCTATCCAGGCGGTCACAGAATGCAATTCTGCCGGTATTCGAGTCAAAATGATGACCGGTGATCACGTATCAACAGCAAAAGCGATTGCTAACCAACTCGGACTCATCAACGACCATGACACGCTCACTGGTCATCAAATTGATACACTAAGTGACGAAGAGCTGTTTACTCTTGCAAAACATATTGATGTTTATGCCCGCGTCAGCCCTGAGCACAAAATGCGATTAGTCGACACATTACAAAAGCACAATCAAATCGTGGCAATGACAGGGGACGGCGTAAATGATGCCCCTGCATTAAAGCGCTCTGACATTGGCACGGCTATGGGTATAAATGGCACGGCCTCGGCAAAAGAGGCTGCCGAAATGGTACTTACCGACGATAACTTTGCTTCTATCACTGCTGCTGTGGAAGAAGGGCGAGCTGTCTACGACAATCTTAAAAAAGCCATTCTTTTTATCTTGCCGACAAACGGAAGAGAAGCATTGATTATCTTAGCGGCTGTCATCTTCGGTTTTAGAGAGCTGCCGCTGACACCTATCCAGATATTATGGGTTAATATGATCACCGCTGTAACGCTGGCATTATCACTGGCTTTTGAACCTAAAGAACCTGATATTATGCAGCGTGCGCCCCGCGCTCCAGGCTCTCCTTTATTAACTCGCCACCTTATCTGGCGTATCCTATTTGTGTCACTGATTCTTATGGGAGGCACACTTGGCATGTTTATTTGGGAGTTAGGACAGCACGACGATATCATCATGGCAAGAACGATTGCGGTTAACACATTGGTGATGTTTGAAATTTTTTACCTATTTAATTCTCGGTATATTGTGAGTTCTGTATTTTGTTGGCAAGGGTTGTTTGGCAATGTCTATGTCATTGTTGCCATCGGCGTACTGATCGTTTTTCAGGCTTGCTTCACCTACCTGCCCATTATGCAAACATTGTTTGGCACGACGGCCCTTGATGCCGATGTATGGTTTCGTATCTTTCTTGTTTCTTCCAGC
Organism: Vibrio gelatinilyticus; assembly: GCF_022836845.1. Lineage (GTDB taxonomy): Bacteria > Pseudomonadota > Gammaproteobacteria > Enterobacterales > Vibrionaceae > Vibrio > Vibrio gelatinilyticus. Next base: position 57,426 of record NZ_JAJNNZ010000004.1, on the reverse strand, counting down.
GTTTTGTTACTGGTCGAAATTGAAAAATTCTTTTTGCGTAGCGTTAATGTTTAGATGAGTATCAACTCGCCCCAAACAACCAAATCCCAAAAGATCAGGCTGTGAACTACTCAGCAACAGCAGAGCTGAACACTGGGTTTTCTCGCCCACATACTATAAAAAGCCCCACTTCACACCGTGGGGCTATAACTATTCATTTTACCGCGCGACATTGGCGCCTGCGCTGCACAGACTAAAAGGCGAAACAGAACCCTAAGTTGTAATCTTCACCATTTTTCGCTGTAAACTCTTTGTCTTCGTTGCTTGCTGTTGGGCGACATTTTTCATCCCCCTTCACCAAACTTACCCAATGACGAAGTCCTGTTGCCTGACCCTCTTGTCCTTGTCCAAATGTAGTGCAAGTTTCCAGTTGAATATCTTCGATCTCAACCAATTCAAGAGCGCCAGTTCCTTTACGGCGGCCCATTGTCACCTCAACGTGCGTACCGCTTTCATCTCTAAACAGGATAGAGTCAGGAGAGCTCTTATCACCAAGGTACGCAATAAAGTGTCTAGCGTGCTTCAGACCACAGTGCTGACCATTTTTAAAGTAGGCTTGTACGTGTCTGTAATCAATCTCGTAACTAACAACATCTTCGTGAGAGCCATTTTCTAGTGGAAATAATGTATCCAGTAGTTGTTTTGCCATTTTCTGTTTTTGCATCTGCTCGTCAGCGTTGACCATTTCCACGGCAAACACAGCTTCGGCGATAAAATTTGATGGATTGTTTTGTTCTGTTTTATCGAATGTTTGCATGTTCATAGTCTTTTCCTCAACGGCTATTTAATAAAAGCTTTAAGCAAATACCCTAAACGGTCATGTTGTTTGGTGTTCCTTATTGCTTGTAAAGTAGAATAGCGCGTTTTTAGTAACAATTTCACAACGAAATTTTCACAGTGTCAATTTTACAAAATAGTTGGGTAAAAATCGGTGTATCTACATTTAATAAAACCAAAAATATTAGATATTTATCATGATGTTACAACCAAAATCCAAACCAAAAACAACAAAGCTCGCTTCAAGCGAGTTTTGTGTAATTTTGTCAAAAGCGAGAAAAACGGCTTTATTTTTTACAAACCTCGCTGCCATTCCTGACGCAAGGGGATCGCTCCTGGCTGCTCAATAGCAAGCTCGACCTGTTGCAATAATTTGTCTTTGTCTCGGCCAAGGATGCCTTTTAATACCAGATAATTCGACGCATGATCAGAGCGGAAAATCGTCTTTTCTAGATCTAGATGCTGAATCAGACACTGAATTTCCTTAAACAACTCTGGCTGAGTTAGTTGACGAAAATCACCGTTAAAGCCTGCTGCCAATCGCTCTTCACCCAGTGGAAACGAGACAACCAGTGTGGAAAGGTAATCAGGTTGAGCCGCATTCATCAGCTTTGCTGAGTTCAACGCATGCTGTTTACTGTAAACAGGCCCCCCGAGACCATTTAAGATCATCACTGAGCTTTTCATTCCGGCGGCTTTTATCTTGTTTAATGCAGTGAGCGATGAATCGAAGGTTTCGCCCTTCTCGACTTTGGCCAACACTTCATCATCACCGCTTTCACAACCGATATACATTAAGCTCAAACCTAACTGTTTTAGCTCTGTTAGTTGCTCTGTGGTTTTATTCGTTAAATTGCGCGGCAAACAGTAACTGGAAATACGCTGTACTTGAGGCAGGTATTTATTGATGAGTTCACATATCTCCTGTAGGCGACGAAAAGGCAATGTCATCGCATCACCATCAGCAAGAAACACACGGTGCACTGGCGCACCTGATTGCGCGATAATTTGAAGTTCACGCTCTATTTCTTCGATTTTTTTAGGTCGGAATTTTTTCTGTGGTTGAGTATACATGTCACAGAAAGTACAACGATTGTGACTGCAGCCGTTGGTCACTTGTAGGATCAGTGATTTCCATTCTGAAGGAGGACGAAAGACGGGTTCGATGTAGTTAAGCATGGTTAGTTCTTATGGTTACTTGCGTTAAACACATCCTATAGCAGTTTTTGAATGCCGAAAACTGTGCATTTCAAGTAATAAGAGATACTGTCACGAAATAAGCTAGGCCTCCTAAGAGTTAAGCATAGTATACGTTTTTACTGTTTGGTCGCTGACCTCTTTGTTCTAGTAAACTTCGGAGTACTTTACTAAAGGTTATAGCATTCTGTTTTGTTTACCCAATTGCCTGTTACAGGTTTTCCATACAGTCACTTAATCGTCACTGCTCACATAGATAAAGTAGTGACTAGCTCATTATCGAACTCTTGTTTTTGGATTTTGGTTAAGATCACATCTATCGGTCGTAGCGTGATCATCATCGTTGATGACAGTCAATTATATTCATTGGTATTAGGGAAGGTTTTGGAGCTATGTTCATTCAGACATAGCGAGATATGAAATCTTTAAATGTAATGGGCTTAGAGTGAAAATAGCCCTGTGAATAATCACAGAAAATGGAAGCTAGCCAATTGAACTGTTCTTCAGATTCAACTCCCTCGGCTACACATCGATAACCTAAACTTTTTGCCATGCTTAATATGGCTAAGCAAATTTTTTTGTCCGACTCATCGGATCCTAGCTTCGAGATAAAACTTTTATCTATTTTAAGTTCATCAATTGGAAGCTCAGAAAGCTGAGAAAGCGAGGAGTAACCAGTGCCAAAATCATCAATCGAAATGGAAACACCTAGTAATTTTAATTGGTTGAGGCGATCAACAATCAATGTATAACTATCAGAGAAAACACTTTCAGTTAACTCAAAAGTTAACTGCTTCGCGATCTTTTTATCTTTATCCAATCGTGCTTTCATTATTTCAAAAAAGTGAGTATTCAATATATCTAACTTTGATATATTGATTGAAATATACACTTTTTTTGGAGAAAACTTATTTAAAGCTTTAATTTTATTAATCGCATCTTCTATCACAAATTCAGTAATGGTGTGGATGAGTTCGCTGCGCTCTGCCACTGGAATAAAATCATTTGGTGGCACTAACCCAATAACTTCATTATTCCATCGCAACAACAATTCTACATTTTGACATGTGGAATCACTACACCTTATCTGAGGCATCAATTCTGTTGAAAACTCATTTTTAGCCATAGCTTTTCTGAGATTTTCTTCTAATTCAAAGTTCTTTTTTATCTGCAGTAGCATTGTCTCTGAAAAGAAACGAAAACGCTTTCTTCCATTTTTTTTTGCCTTGTACAAAGCAGTATCCGCTTTTTTGTAGAGTGAGATAAAATCAATGCCATCTTCTGGAAAACGTGAGATACCGATAGAGGCCGAACTTACCAGTTCCTTCTCGTCTATAATGAATGGGGTAGAAAGTATTTCGATAATTCGATATGCACGGTCACTACTCATTTCAGTTGGTAACTGATGAAATAGAATTAAAAACTCATCACCGCCAACCCTAAATAATTCATCAAACGGTCTGATAGCTTTCTTCAAACGAGACGCTACTTGAACCAACATTTCATCACCAACGTTATGGCCATAAATGTCATTAATGTCTTTAAAGTGGTCTAAATCCACAAAGAACATTGTAAAAGATGGATTGTCAACTTGGCTGATTAGTTTACTAACTCTCAACCTTAGTAACCTTCTATTCCCGCAATTGGTGAGGTGGTCATAATAAGCCAAATTGGAAATTTCTTTTTCTTGCTTAATAGATTCCGTATGGTTTGATATTATACAGCCAGTGCCAACTATAATACCACTTTCTTCAACCGGAAAGAGTTGAATTCTTAACCATAGTGGATGCCTAACATTTTTAACTATAACTTCAATGGTTTTCTCATGTCTTACATTGAGTTTTACTTTGTGCTCTATATAATTATCTATTTCTTTTTTGATGGGTAATGGAAGCGATTCTATTATATTTTCATTATTGGTTTCTACTGTGTATTGACAGAGATTCCTTGAATATTCTTTAACCGCTCCTTTCATGTCAAGCGAAATAATGGAATCTGAAGAGCTATTTAATACACTCAGAAAAATTGCATTTTTTTCTTTAAGCTTCTGTTCTATTGTTGTATCTTTAAAGACAATTAAAAACTTACCCTCATCTTCACAATCATTAAGTTTAGTTAAAACCAAATCATAAAAAATCTGAACATCCTGATTATTCCCTTGCACTTCAAGATATATAGGGTAAGTATTACTTCTTATCGAATTGTATAACAACTGAATGCTATCTCGACTTAAACTTTTCATCAGAGAATTCGTTATTCCAAGAGATATATTTTCACTTCTAAATGTGTTTTTTGCCGCTTGATTGGAATCAACAACATGTAACCGTTCATCAACATATACTGCCGGAAGAGGAAGAAGGTTAAATAGCGTATAGTAGTATTCTCTGAGTATATCGCTTTCTTGCTGGTGTCGCTCAAGTTCTATGTTCTGAAGTGTCAGCTCTTCTTGGTAGACTTGTAACGAATGCACTAATTTCTTAATGCTACGGACACCACCTTCACTAATATTTTCCTCGAGTATTTTTTCGACACGTTTTACTTCAATATCGAGAGCATCCTGGCTAAGCCGATTTTCATCTAGTTTATGTCTCATCTATTGGCGCTCTTTGAAATCAGTAATGTTCGTATGGGATATCACAGCGCTATAGCCATCATGGTCTAATGCTTGTACTTCCATGACGAACCATCTTTTTTCATTCGAACTGTGGCAAGGGTATACCTTTTTAAGCCTAGCACACTTCCCATTTAGTACGCTGTTAATGTCAAGGCTTAGTTCATGATCACAGTAATCAGTATAGCGTTCACCCAGCCAGGAGTTTCGTTGGATTGCGTCATGTTGGTTTGTTCTTACGAATTTCTTCCACGCCTCATTCACCATCTGTATGTCACCTTGTTTATCTAAAACTACGATATGGTGCGGTAAAGCATCAATGATTTTCTGGTTGGTTCTATATCCATATGACTCAATAAGCGAAATCGCTACTCCAAGTTTCTCTGAAGATGGTATACGGTACTTGACTATTCTCATCAAATACCCTTGGCCTACATTGTTAATAACTTCAACCTCTTTAGTTGTTTCTGAAGTCAATGTTTCATTGATGTCTTCAAAAAAAGAGTCGTAGTTAAGCGTATTAACGATTTCATCTAATGGACGACCTAAGTCTTGGTCTCTTACTTTAAATATTAAGCTCGCGTCAGGAGTAAAACGAGTTAGTCGCAGGGCGTCATCAACGAAAATGGTTGCTATACCTGTAGACAAAGACATCGCATCAAGATCAGCGTTTATCCTGTTCAAGATACTCACTTTCTCATGGTACTCGGCATTTACAGCATTGAGGTCTTCATTAACAGACTGAAGCTCTTCGTTGGAACCTTGAAGTTCTTCGTTAGACGCCATAAGCTCTTCGTTTGTAGCTTGTAGCTCTTCGTTTGTTGTTTCAAACTCTTCGATTGTTGATTGTAAACTTTCTCGGGTAGCTGTAAGTTCGAGCTGAAGTTGAGTGATTTTATCTAAAGCCGATTGATTTAATTCAGAATGACTGGTTTCACTCTTTGCGTCAGAAGGCTGCGCTATTTTAACAATTGCGAGCACATAGTGTGACGGCATATCTCCGTGATGAATCATCCAACCCTTTATTTGAATATCGTGTAACTGGGTATTTTCATCTTTCCATTTGACGGTATCAGACGTAATGACACCACCTTTTTTATTCAATCTATACAACAATGCGACAGCAACTGAAGCTATTTTACCTGGCAAGAGATTTGCCAGCTGATAGTTAACGCTGCCTGGCTTCAACTCTAACAAGCTTGTATCTTCACCATATATGTGGATAACTTCTTGAGAATGATCTACGAGCAAGGTAAGAGGAATAAAGCATTTTTTAATTTGGGCGTCAGCTATCAATTCGATTTCGGAGTTTTGCTTGGTAGCTATACTATAATCAGCCGAGGTGGTCACATTGTTTTTATGGTGCTGGATGTAGCCAGAGCTTAACGACGCAGGCGCCCTTTTGGTACATTTGAAGATCTTATGTTTCCTGTCCGTCACTTCAAAGTAATCATCATAAGCAATGAGAGACTCACTTTTACCCAAGACCAAAAAACCATTGGGTTGCACTGAAAAAGCAAGCTTTTTCAGTGCTTCTTTTTGTGCATCATTTTTGAAATAGATGAGCGTATTGCGACAACTAACGAGGTTCATTTTAGTAAAGGGAGCATCTGTTAGTAAATTATGGACCGCGAATACAACACGTTGACGAATATTTTGATTTACTTTCAGCTGACCATCATGCGCTACAAAATACAGTTCAGCAATGTCCTTATGGACTTCTCGCTTAATGCTCTCAGGGTAGATCCCCTTAGACGCGATATCGATGATGGAAGGGTTAACGTCCGTAGCAAATACTTTGAAATTCAATTGCGACTTTCGCTTTCTAAGCGCAGACTCAAGAAGCATGGCATAGGAGTACGCCTCCTCTCCTGTAGCACAACCTGCGACCCAAACCCGAATGTCTCCAGATCCGCAATGTGAATCAATTAGATTTTCGATGACTTGAGATTTTATAGTATTGAAAATCTCTGGGTCACGGAAGAAGTTTGTCACAGGGATTAGGAGTTCTTTTCTTAAAGATAAAGCTTCTGTTGGGTCCTTTTCGATAACCTCGGCATATTTTTTGTAATCCGTTATGTGTTTAACCTGCATACGACGTTCAATTCTTCTTATTACAGTGGCGTCCTTGTAGAGAGCAAAATTAATCCCAAACTCCACATACAGTTTGTCGATGATCCTTGCGTAGTGCTCTTGAGGGTTTCCGACTGCCAGTTCGGGGAAGAAGCTCTCTTTCGAAGAAGAGCGAATGAAATCTGCGCTTAAGTACTTTTTGATTTGCAATGGAATGGCTTCAGCACCTAGAACACTATCGACTACACCAGTACTGATTGCACTCTTTGGCATACCATCAAACCCTGATTGTGCGGGTGATTGAACAATGACGAAGCCCCCAACCGCGTTTAGTGCTACAACTCCTCGAGAACCGTCACACCCAGTACCCGACAATATTACAGCTGTCGATTGCCCTCTTTTGTCATCCGCTAATGATTGTAAAAAGATATCTATAGGTAGAGTAAGCTCACCCTCTATTTTTTTGTCGACATGAAAAGCACCGTTGATAAGTCGAATTACGGTACCCGCTTCTATGAGGTAGATTTGATTTTTAAGCGGAATATCCCCGGTTTTAATAATCTTCACTTTCATATTAGAGTAACGATTGATGAGGTCATCCATCATACTTTTGTAATGCGAAGACAAATGCTGGATGACTACGTAACTCGCGCCCAAATCGTTGGGGCAACTTTGGAAAAATCGCTCTATAGCCTCTAACCCCCCTGCAGAAGCACCGACACAAACAATTGGAGGGGGTAATTGGTGCTGATTTTTAGAGGAGCCCATTGAAATATTTGCCTTTATACTATTTTTATTAAGTATTACCTTTAGGAGTATTTTTATCAACAAAAGTATCGGCTAAGTTTATAGGTAGACTGGATATTTAAAGAGGCGATAAAAACGTAATTCCCAATTTCTAACATTGGCACTACACCAGCATGAAGTACCATTTTATTCATCCTTCTGAACATAGGTTGAGAACGTTTAGCACAAAGTTACGATGAACGATTAGCTGTACTTTGCTTATGAAGCAATCAACCCATCCTGCACGAAGACTATAAATCCACGGCTTGCGCGTCACGAATGAGTACAAGGCAATACTCAACTTCGCCCTCACCTCCTCAGAACTATTAACTAGTAAGCTATAACAACATAAGTACAATAAGCTGATGAAATATAAATAGAACCTTGTCGCTAAGACAATCATTCTCTATTTTACAACATGATTTATTTGATTCTTCTTGATCGTATAGCGAAAATGACCGTAAATTAACCTAGGCGCACCAGTTGATGTACGAGGATCAGGATGAGACACATTATCGAAATGCAAACTGTAAACCTGTCGTCCTGCGAGCTCATTTATTCTTTTTGGTCAGACGGCATCGTTGAAAAAGCCATTACTAGAAATAAGCGTGTTGTCTTTTATGACGCAAGACGACACGCTCTAAAGCAAGATGAAGAAACTGAAGACGCCTGATTTTCGAAACACAACTGAATTCGGTGAGTGACTTTTATTGCAACATTGACGGAGTTAGAAGAATTAGAAAGTGGTACATTACCAAATGACGTGGAGCTTGAAATTCGGAAAACTGGAAAACCCCAGATACAACAAAGCCCGCTAAAAAGCGGGCTTTATCGAAAATTTGGTGGGTCCGGGCGAACTCGAATCGCCGACCCCCGCCATGTCAAGGCGGTACTCTAACCAACTGAGCTACGGACCCAAATTTTTGTTCCAATGAATATTTATTCAAGTGACGATGGTGGGTCCGGGCGAACTCGAATCGCCGACCCCCGCCATGTCAAGGCGGTACTCTAACCAACTGAGCTACGGACCCATCGTCTTGGAACGAGAGGGATATTAACGAGAGTTAGTACACGGTGCAAGTAGAAATTTATGCTTTTGATATCGTTTGCTCTATATCTCGACAATTTGACGTTTTTTTATTCTTAAAGAAGCTATCAATTTGAAGCAACTCACATTTCCATTCCTCGCATAGTTCAATACAAATTTGGCCGTCGGCTAGTTAACGGAAACTTTGACCATTTTTGCGTTCCACTACAAAGATTATCCTGCCTATGTGGATTGATGTATGCACCCAAAAGAATAACAATAAATTGTTTATAAAATAAAGGTGGCTCCTTATTAGCATCGATATCCGCGCATTTGACTGTTCCATGAGAATTAAAACTCGTCTACTCGCTGGGCTAACCATGCCACTAGGGATGATTTCTCTTACGCTTGCGCTCTACAGTATACACATACAACATGCCTACACCTTAGCGACGCTTGAGGTCGCTTACAGTGCTTATTCGTTTTACCTCTACAGACGCGCCTCTCGTTACCAACAAACGAATATACAGACCCTAAGTTATGTGTATTTTTTGATTTTCATTGTTGCCTATAGTACTCGCACCAATCCCATTTATGACGGTATCCTCTTCTGGTCATTCCTATTGCCTATCATTTTTTATCTGTTAGTCGGTACAAAACAAGGATCGATAGCGACCGGCATTACCTTTCTGTTGCAGTTGACGGCTATTTTCTCTGTCGAAGAAAAATATTCTGAATTTCTCGAGCCTCTGACCATCAACTTCATCGCGTGCTTTATAAGTGTGTGGATCGCTTCGCACCTGTATGAGTTCCACCGAGAAAATACTGAGAACTCTCTGCAAATTCTCGCTTCCAAAGACACGCTGACTAACTGCTACAACCGTTTGGCGTTGATTCGCAGCTTTAACCAACACAATTCTACCCCTACTCACTATACCTCGAGCCTTATGCTGTTGGATTTGGACTTTTTTAAGCACATCAACGATGAATTTGGTCATTCGATTGGCGATGCACTGCTTGTTGAAGTCGCCAAGTTGCTTCAGTCTGAGGTTGGTGAAGACAACGTCTTTCGAGTTGGCGGTGAAGAGTTTTGTGTGGTGTTGTTTGGCACGCAATTGTTTCGAGCCGTCGACATTGCAGAAAATATTCGTCTAAAGATCGAAAAGCTCTCTTTCTTAGAAATGGGGGAAGAGGTAAAAATCACTGCCAGTATCGGTGCCTGCAGTTTTCATTGCGACACCTCATTAAACGACATTCTTAAATGCGCGGACGCGCAACTTTATCAAGCTAAAGACAGGGGTAGAAACAACATCAAAAGCACATTGGGTTACCCGAAGGCTATATAGCGCGGTGGCTTTCTTGCTCTTCCTCATCAAATACCACGTTGTAGTTTTCGGTATATTGACATGCAGGTAAACGACTGCAGGTGAAGAAACGTACACCTTTAAACTCACCTTGATTAGCGACTTTAATGATCATGGGGCTTCCGCATTTTTTACAAAAACGCACTTCTTTTGCCGGCTCAATAAGATCAATGTGTGTGGCAAGAAGACGGCGCAACTTACCAACTTGGTAGCTCATTTTTACTGACGCGCCAATAAGAGGAAGTCCGGCTGATTTGCACACTTGCATGATGAGTTTTTGACGCTCTACTTTTCCTTTGTGCAATGGCTTTCCGTCGTCGTACTCAATCACAACGCGAGGCTGAAGCGTACGAGGATCACACACAACAAAGTCGAAATAGCTTTTCGCTATTAGGTTATTGGCGATAAACCGTTGCTTCTTATTGGTGATTTTCTCAGGAGTAATCACGCTCGACATATTCACACGACACAGAATAATGCCCTGATCGGACACCGCTTCCTTTAAAGCATTAAAAAAAGCGGTTTGAGGAGAATTAAGTATCGGGCCTTTGATCTTAAACTCATAATTTCTCGTATTTTCTTGTGTAAACAAGTACCTTTGAGAAACGTAGAACAAACCAATCAACGCGATAACGATAATGAAGATTTCGATCATATTAAGCTGCGAGTATTTATACTAATTATCAAAAGCTTATTCCTTAAATCGTGATGACGCAAGAAGTACAGTCAATGGTTGCCAAGCTTATCTCTCATTAAAGCTACGCTTTAGCGAAAAGAAAGCTTCCCAATAAAAAGGATACACAATGAAGAAGCTCGCCTACCTACTCTGTTTACCACTGATATTGATTGGCTGCACTGGCATACCAGACGGTGTCAAACCAATAAATAATTTTGCCTTAGATCGCTATCTTGGCACCTGGTACGAAATCGCGCGGCTAGACCATAGCTTTGAACGTGGTCTTGTGCAGGTGTCAGCACAATATTCGATGAATGACGATGGAAGCGTCAAAGTGATAAATCGAGGCAGGGATCAAGACACACAACAATGGCAAGAAGCAATAGGCAAAGCCAAATTTGTCGGCGAACCGAGTACAGCGCACTTGAAAGTGTCTTTTTTTGGTCCCTTTTACGGCAGCTACATTGTTTTCTACCTAGAAGATGACTATTCATCGGCATTGGTGAGTGGCCCGAACAAGGAGTACTTTTGGATCTTGTCACGCAGCAAAAGCATCCCCACGCAACAACTAAACGAGTACATTGCCATCGCTAACGATGCGGGTTTCAACACCAGTAAACTGATATTTCCGACACAGTAGCGAAGTCAATGACGCAAAAATATTGAGCGTGTGAGTTTCTTAAGTTTGATTTTAACAACACGCCAGTGAGTCACGGGCCTTCTTGGTGCCGTATTGAGCAAGTGGGTTTTCGCTTCATAAGTGAAGTTCGCCTGCCCTTTGTGAGCGAGCAGCAACGTATCCACATTCAAATCATAAATCCGTTCCACTGATTTCCTGTATTGATTGGGATAAAACACCGGGAAAGGCGCGACAAGGCGCTTTTTTACTTCAACCATTAAGTCCGCCACATACACAATAGATTCTTTGGCGTTGTAAACTGAAATGTCTCTGTCTGTGTGGCCAGGTGTTTCTATTACGCGCCAATCATCAAAATTTGGAATCGTTTGCTCATCCGTCAACATGAGATCTGGCTTGAGAACCTTGCTGTACCAGAGGTTTTTCTTCGCTTTTCCCATACGCATTGCCATCCATAATGCAAGCATCACATCGGCTAGATGCATTAAAAGCCCGTCCAATCCCGAATACCAAGCTGTATCACTGTGAGAAGCCACGACATTGCAGCCTGTGATACTTCTCAGTCGATGGGCAGCCCCCGCATGATCAGGGTGCATGTGCGTCACTACAACCGTTTTGAGGTCAGTAATAGGACGCCCAAGCTCGTTACGGATGAATCGCAGAATCACTCCTACATCGGCGCGGCTTGCGCCATCTAACAAAAGTAATTTGTCGCTATATTCGACAAGATATATTTGTTGTATATATCCTTGTATATTATGAAGTTTCATTTCACTGGTCAGACGTGTATTTGGTACTAACATAGCGACACGTTAACAAAATTGCAACACTGTTATTAACTCATTTAATGGTGAAAAGTTTGATGAATTTACAAATTGTCGGCCACAGAGGCGTCGCGGGCCATTGCCCAGAAAACACCATGAGCAGCTTTCTTAAAGCAAAGGACATTGGTTTGAAATGGGTTGAGTTAGACGTACAACCCACTAAAGATGGTGTCTTGGTCGTTTGCCACGATCACACTGTTGAGCGCTGTAGTAATGGCAAAGGACGAGTCGATCAGCTCACCCTGTCTGAGTTAAAGCTACTTGATTTTGGTCGCTGGAAAGGCATTGAGTTCAAAGGGGAGCGTATTATTACCCTAACGGACTTGCTAGACTTCGCGCTAATCGCTGATCTTTCTCTTAATATTGAGGTCAAGATCGACAAGTACCATAACGCCGATTTTGTCGCCGATTTATTGGCAGACGCACTACGCCAACACCCGATCAACAAACAGAAGATTATCTTATCCAGTTTCAGCCAGGAAATGACGCTAGCATTATCAAAAAAGAGCCTTGATACAAAGCTTGGTGTGCTCACCTCTCGGGTAACAAGAAAAACACTGCGTACAATCGACAAGGTCAACGCATTTAGCTGCCACGCAAACTTTCGCTGGCTAAGCGCAAGAACCATCAAAGCACTACGAGAAAAAGGTGTTCAGATTTGGTGCTTTACCGTTAACAACCCAAAATCATTTAAGTATCTCAAAGACGTTGATGGAATATTTACCGACTACCCAGAGAAATTCACTGCTCGCTAAAGGCCTTCACCATATAGTCGATGAATACTCGCCTGCGCGCAGGCATGTATTTTGTCTGAGGGAATTGCATAACCACCTCACCTTGATAGGCCGCTTTCAGTTGCCACTCTGGCAATACCTCTATCACTTCGGCATTCAACAGAGCGTCTTTTGCGACAAAATCAGGAAATACTCCGATACCCATCCCTTGTTTAACCGCATCGAGGCGCATTTCCGAATGATTGACGCTGTAACGCCCGTCAACCCTAACTTTCACTACGGTATTCGCTTTCATGAAAGTCCACAAATTATCGTCGACATGCTCACCTAGATAAAGACATTGATGTTCAGACAGTTCACTGGGAGAAAAAGGAATACCGTGACTTCGTAAATAGTCTTTACTCGCACACAACACAGATTGAATAGGACCGAGTTTTTTTGCTACCAAGTTGTCGCGAGGTGAATGAGTCAGCTCAAAAAAAACATCAATTTCATCTCTAATTGGATCAACGTAGCTGTCTGTCACCATAACTTTCAGCTTGGTTTTAGGAAATTGCTTGAGAAATGGGACAAACAAAGGCTCGAGGACTTGCTTGCTAAACGCTTTTGGTGCTGCCACGCGGATTTCACCAATTGCCTCAGCTTTTTCTAGATCAGTAATACTGGCAATTTCATGGGCCGATGCCATCATTTTTACGCTTAGTTCGTAAACGGCCTTGCCCACTTCAGTCATGACTTGTCGCCGAGTGGTCCTCTCTAGCAAGTCTACGTTCAAGGCAGCTTCAAGTCTGCTCACTTGTCGACTGACTCCTGAAGGCGTAATCCCCATTGTTTGGGCCGCGACCGTAAAGCTACCCGATTCAACTACCGTTACAAACGCAGCAATATCAGGCAGTAAAGCAACCAGCCTATTTGTGTCCATGAGTCACAATTCCTATGATATTTGGGGTGATTATCACCTTGTTTATATAAGTTAACATACCACTCATCACATATACTCATAAAATTATTAACTATGAAAGATACCTTAAATATATGCTATGGCACGCACAAAAAGATCGCGATCATCTTGCTCGTACTGGTTGCCATCTTATGGGGGAGCAGCTATTCCACAGCCAAATTTGTGCTCTCTGCAATACCGGTTGATATTTTTCTCACCATCCGTTTTGTTCTCGCCACCGTGTTTTTTCTTCTTTTTATGGCGGTTCGTACCGACGCAGCCAATGCGCTTAGAAGTCTATTTTACGCTACGTCAAAAGGTTATCTTACTGGCATAATTTTGACCGTTATTTTCGTATTCGAAACATTAGGAATCTACTACTCTCAGGCAAGTGAAGCCGCAGTACTGATTAGCATGTGTATCGTGTTTACCCCGATCATTGAGTTTTTCGTCTTAAAAACGAAACAATCACCAAGATTCGTTATCTATTTATTATTGTCTTTAACTGGGGTGGTGTTCGTCTGTGAAAGCAAAATACTTCATTTTGAAATGAGTATAGGTGCCTTCTTTATTCTGATTGCGGCACTGGCGCGGGCTTGTATGATGGTGGTTTGTCGCAAAGTATTACTTGATGAATCGGTCAACGTAACATCACTTACCATCGTTCAATTATTTACCGTTGGCCTCGCCTCGGTAATCTGGTGTCTATTCAACTACTCAGTGAACGACATAATGCCAACGGTCTTGCTTCTACAACCGTTTCACTGGCTAAGCATTATCTACCTCGTCGTTTTTTGTACCTTAGTCGCCTTTTTTGCTCAAAACTACGCAGTTCAGTCGATCAGTGCAACGCAGTCAACCGCCATACTAGGTAGCGAACCAATATTTGGGATCTTATTTTCAGTGTGGCTTCTCAATGAAACTCTCACGCCCTGGCAAGTGCTGGGCGCAACTCTTATTTTGATCGCAACCTACAAGATTATGCAGCCCACAGAGCCTATTAGTCAGCAAGCAACAGGCTAATAATCGCCCAAACTACATCAATAGGTGTCGAATTTTTGTCAAATCACCAGCAAAGCCGACACTTTTATTGATTTACCTCAGGTCTAGCACGTGAACGACGAGTGTAGAGTGTCCGCATCCTGTTACACAACGTGAAGCACTCCTATGACACATGTAAATACTGACCGTTTGATCAACCACTTTTTTGACCTTGTAAAAATTGACAGTGAATCTGGCAACGAAAAGGCGATTGCAGAAGCTATCGCAGAACAGCTTGGTGAACTTGGCTTTGCCGTCAGAAAATTGCCTGTCCCTGAACAATACACCAATGGCTTTAACGTCTACGGCCGCCTTGAAGGTTCTTTAGAAGGTAGTATTGTGTTCAGTGCACACATGGATACCGTCACACCAGGGATCGGCATCGAACCGATTATTGAAGATGGCATCATTCGCTCAAAAGGCGACACTATTTTAGGTGGTGACGACAAATCGGGTATTGCGGCTGTAATGGAAGCAGTACGTTGCCTAAAAGATCACAACATGGCTCACAAGAGCATTGAAGTGGCTTTTACAGTGCACGAAGAAGGCGGTTTGTTTGGTTCTGAATATTTTGACATGTCTTTTATTCAATCCGAAAAAGCGATTGTTTTAGACACGGGCGGCCCAATCGGTACTATCGTCACTGGAGCTCCTGGCCAACAAAAAATTGTTGCCAAGATCACCGGAAAACCAGCGCACGCAGGTGTGGCTCCAGAAGAAGGCATCAGTGCAGCAAGTGTTGCAGCCGACGCCATCGCCAACATGAATCTATTACGTATCGACGAAGAAACCACCGCTAACATTGGTATGATGAACGGTGGCCAGGCAACGAATATCGTGATGCCTGAATTGACCGTAGTAGCAGAGGCTCGCTCACTCAATAGTGAAAAACTGACCGCGCAGGTTAACCACATGATCGAAACTTTCGAAGCCTCAGCCACTAAGTTTGGTGCCCGAGTCGAGATTGAATCAACACGTGCCTACGATGCCTTCGTTATTGCCGAAGACGATATTCATGTTGTTGAAGTAAAACAGGCATTCTCCACACTAGGCATCAATGCGACAACCCAACACACTGGTGGTGGTAGTGATGCGAATAACTTCAACAAAAATGGTTTAACGACTGTCAACCTATCGACGGGTATGGCTAAAGTTCATACAACAGAAGAGTTCATTGCTGTTGATGACATGGTCAAAATCACAGAATTCGTAATTACCTACCTTAGCGAATAAGATCTCACTAGCGTATTTTAATTCACATATTACTAATATTAAAAATGCCATTGCACTGCAATGGCATTTTTCTTTTTATATTAGGCGGTTACTTTACTGGATCGCCAACGTTCTATAAACCTTCAAACTCATCAATGGCCTTACGCGCCTCGACCATAGTACAGCCCGACTCTTGAATTAGTTGCGTCAGAGTGATCTCTGGATAGCGCTCTAGAAGCTCCTGAATCGGTGATTTATATCCACTCAACGCTTTATCTACCGCCACTGAGATCCAACCGACATTAGCGCTAAACGCGAAGTGTTCTAACTGCTTTTTAGTGCCACTTAACAACCAATTACGTGATCGCCGAATGCGTTTTAGCTGGCAGCCACTATCGAATGCCATTTGCAGCACCATAGATTTGTCTTCTATTCGATGCACAAAGCTATTTAGACGTATAGAAATTAAAAACCGCGACGTTTCCAAAACTGCCCTTCATCCCTTGCAACGACTTTGAATGTTTTCTCAGCAATCACTTTTCCCTGTAATTCAATGAACATGCGCCAATCCCCCATATTACTGTCTAATCCATTAGTCGGGCAAAGCAGTTGAATCGTATCACCTAAGTAAAAGTCCCAATCATTACTACCAACATGTTCTTCACCTTCAAACGGTGCAAGGGGTTGGCCTTTTTTACTCAACACTCCGGGATGCTCTATACAGTAGCGGATCGTCTCACCTTTTGCCTTTTTAATATTGACGATAAACCCAAACTCAATATCAATGTCGGCAGGGACTTGAGTGGTGAAGTCCTGTATCTTGGGTAAATCTTTTGAGCGAGAGTCCCACGTGGTGTAGATACCATAAGAGCTCATTTCGACGATGGGAGAACGTTTTGCCATATTACTATCTGTCGTTAATCAAACTGTTTTAAGTATACCCTATTCCTGCCACCTCCGGCGCATTCTCGCAATAACTTCTGGGCTAACACCATGAATATTTTGATATTCCCCTTTACACGTTATCACTTTTAGCTCTGCACCAAAGCGCTGGGCAATCCTTTGATAGGCTTTCATTTCCCAACGTCGCACAAAGGTATTGGCGACAACGACATCTTCGCCCAAAGAAAGCCATTGTTCGGTACGCTGCTGGCACCAGCGGTGCGCCTGTTCTAATTGAGAAACATCAAAGATATAGTCACCATTTTCATGGACAAAATACATATCAGCTTCAACGTGGTGAGCTGACAATGTTTTGGCAAGAGTCGACTTTCCCGATCCCGGCAGTCCGCGTATAAGCGTTAACTTCAATTGATTGGTTCCTTCACTTTCTCTGTAAGCGCATTATACCTTAAGCTTCACGGCGTATTCATTCATCTATGCAATAATTACATTTAGCCACTTAATTATCCTCAATACGACTCGATGACTTTTGGCGGTTAAATAAAGAAACAGCGCCGACCAAGTCATTTGACTATCGACAAACGAAGCTGATTCAGTTAAGTTTGGATGTATAGACGTCCAGATGACGAGTTTGAATACGCTTAGGGAGTAAGCCGTGCCAATCAAAATCCCAGATCAATTACCTGCATCCGATGTATTGAGAGAAGAAAACATTTTCGTGATGCCTGAATCTCGTGCGTCCACTCAGGAGATCAGACCGCTCAAGGTTCTTATTCTTAATCTGATGCCTAAAAAAATTGAAACTGAAACGCAGTTTCTCAGGCTCCTGTCCAACAGCCCCCTGCAGATCGACGTAGAACTACTGCGTATTGATGATCGACCGAGTAAAAACACGCCAACAGAGCATTTGGATAATTTTTATCGCCAATTTGATATGGTGAAAAAGCGCAATTTTGATGGGCTCATCATCACAGGCGCTCCGCTTGGCCTAGTTCAATTTGAAGACGTGATTTATTGGGATCACCTACAAACCATTATGAACTGGGCAAGTAAACACGTCACCTCTACTCTGTATGTGTGCTGGGCAGCACAAGCTGGATTGAAATTACTGTTTGATTTGCCTAAGCGTACTCGAAAAGAAAAGCTATCCGGTGTCTATCAACACTCGATTCACCAACCATATCACCCTATTTTACGTGGGTTTGACGACTCTTTTTGGGCGCCTCATTCTCGCTATGCTGATTTTTCACCAGAGTTTTTACAAGAGCACACAGATCTCGATATTCTTGCAACATCGGACATGGCAGGCGTTTATCTGGCAAGCACCAAAGACAAGCGAAATGTTTTTGTCACGGGTCATCCAGAGTACGATGCACTAACGCTTCATAGTGAATACGTAAGAGATCTAGGAGAAGGCATGGAGCCAGCAATCCCGATTAATTACTACCCTAACGACAACCCGGACAATCAACCTGTTGCAAGCTGGAGAAGCCATGGCCACCTCCTTTTCTCAAACTGGCTGAACTACTGTGTTTATCAACAAACGCCGTACGATTTGGAACACTTCAGCGAAGAAAACTTCACTAAAGACGACTAAACGAATTAGAACAATTCGAACTCAAGTGCCCTATTTAATAGGGCGCTTTGCAACTGGAAACCACCCTTCCACTATCAACTTCTCGCCGCTCCAGGAAGCTATCTCGCTAACACGCGATTTTCTGACTGGTTATTTCGCTAAGAAAGCGACTTTTTTCAGAAAGCTGTCTCTTAGGTGCTCTTGGTCATACTCTAAATGGTAAGTATTATGGAACCCCACTTTGAGCTCTACACCATTACCTCTCATGTAGACGTTGTAGCCATCATAATCAGAGAAAGCCTCAACCCCCTCATAGATTTTGCCATGCTCTGTTGGTGTACCGTGCGCCATAATGTTGTCGTATGCCTGCAGTACTTTGCCAGGGTCTAGTTCATTTTTCATAACAGCGACTCCTTTATAATTAGGTAAATAAAAGCCACACATAGAGTGTGGCTTAGAGTTTCCAAAACCGCCAAGTTATGGCTTAAATATCGTGACGCTACGAAGGTTCTTGCTCACGCAAAGCTCGACGCAAAATTTTCCCTACATTGGTTTTAGGCAGCTCATCCCTAAACTCAATGACGGTTGGCACTTTATACCCTGTTAAATGATGACGGCAGTGCTTCTTGACCTCGGCAGAACTTAGCGGCTCTTTTGCAACAACCACCAGCTTAACTCTTTCGCCTGCAACGTCGTCTGGTACACCGATGGCCGCTGCCTCTACAATTTTAGGATGAAGTGTCGCCACTTCTTCGATTTCCGTAGGGAACACGTTAAAGCCCGAAACCAAAATCATGTCTTTCTTGCGGTCTTCGATTTTGAAGACGCCATGCTCATCCATTCGGCCGATATCGCCAGAGTGTAGCCAGCCATCCTGGGTGAGAATCGCACGGCTTTCCGCATCTTGTTTCCAGTAGCCTTTCATTACCTGATCGCCACGAATTTGAATTTCACCGATTTCACCCACACCCAGTGGTTCACCATTTTCATCGACGATTCGAAGCTCTGTACTAGGAAGTGGTACACCAATAGACGACACATAAGATTGCTGCGTATGGATACCACCAGCCACTACTGGCGAGCACTCTGTTAACCCATAGCCTTCAATAATAGGCATGCCGGTAATCTCTTGCCATTGGTCTGCAATGTGCTTTTGTGTGGCCATGCCACCCGCGATGGTAAACTCGGCATGAGAAAAATCGAGCTCTCTAAACTTGGCGTTGTTATTCAGGGCCGCAAACAAGGTATTGAGACCAAACATCATGGTAAATGGGTACTTGCTCAGGTCATTAACAAAGGTATCCAGATCCCTTGGGTTAGTGATCAACAAGTTGGTGCCGCCGGTGTACATGATCAACATCATGCTCACTGAATTGGCAAAAATATGGTACAGCGGTAATGGCGTCACTGCGTATTCTTTGTCTTTCAACATTCGAGGACCGAAATGCCCAAACACTTGAAGAACATTGGCAATAATATTTCGATGAGTCAGCATCGCTCCCTTCGCCAACCCAGTTGTTCCACCAGTGTATTGCAGGTACGCAATGTCTTCGCGCTCAATCACAGGCGGCGACAAGGTCATGCGCTTGCCATCAGTCAACGCTCTGCGCAGCGAAATAGCCCCAGGCAAGTGATACTTAGGCACCATCTTTTTGACGTACTTTACGACAAAGTTAACCAAAGTACGTTTGTGCGCCGCTAACTCATCGCCAATACTGGTTAATATAACGTGCTGCAAGCTTGTTTTGTCGATCACCTGCTGGAGGTTGTTACCAAAGTTAGTCACCGCGACGATGATAGTCGCGCCAGAATCGCGCAATTGATGCTGAAGTTCACGTGGCGTGTAAAGCGGGTTCACGTTCACCACAACTAAGCCCGCTTTAAGCGCACCAAGAATGGTAATGGGATATTGCAGTAAGTTTGGCATCATCAAGGCAATGCGATCGCCCTTTTTAGCCTTCAGCTCGCACTGCAAATAAGCCGCAAACGCGTCGCTTTTCTCTTTTAGCTCGGCAAAAGATAAAGAGTGCCCCATGTTTACGAAAGCCGTTTTGTCAGCGTACTTTTCAAATGTGTCACGAAACATCTCATTGATGTTTTGGTATTGGTCCACATCCACAAATTCCGGTACATCTTCTGGGTAGGTATTTAGCCAGGGTTTAGTTGTATTTTTGATGTTTTCTTGCATGTTCTTCAGCAGTTGTTAACGAATCCTCATCTACTTTATCGCATAGGAGAACAGTTATATAGATTTGAGTCATTGTTCTAATTTAAATGCGTGAACTATAACCAGCAATATTCAACAAAAGGAATCAACCGCTCATTTTTAACGCCATTCCCACACGCCTTTTATGAGCGTTGACTCGCATCACTTAACGCATTGGCTACCATCGTTCCCAGACAAAATTATCATAACGTCATGCACGGATTTTAGGATGAGATACATGAGAATAGTGAAGGCATTGTTTTGGATCGCGTTATTACCCGCCTGTACTAGCGTATATCAACCAGATAAAAGCCTTAGCAAAGACCCAGTCACCATGGCGGAAGCGAGAATCAAGCTTGGGGTTGGTTACTTACAGCAGCAACAGTTTATCAAAGCCCGTCAAAACTTTGAAAAAGCCCTGATACATGCGCCCGATTATTACCGTTCACAACTCTCTATGGCTTATTACTATGAGAAAGTGGGCGACAGCTCAAAAGCCGCTAATCATTACGATAAAGCACTTCGCGACAACCCAAAAAACGGAAATGTCTTGAATAACTACGGCACCTTTCTGTGCAAACAGGGAGACTACGAAAAAGCAGAACAGTTGTTTACCCTAGCCATAAATCAACCTTACTACTACCTTGTGTCTGCCAGTTACGAAAACGCTGGATTCTGCGCACTTAAAAACAAAAACATCGACAAGGCGCAACACTACTTTGAAAAGGCCATAGCGCACCAACCAATGAGGCCAAAATCTACATTGCAGTTAGCTGCTATAGAAATTCAGCAACAACACTACACACAAGCAAGAGTCCGCTTAATGCAATTTCACCAGCGCTACGGCTACACCTATTCGAGCTTGGTGCTAGCCGTTGATATAGAGAAAAAAACAGGAAACCAAACTCTAGAAAAGAAATATCGCGACTTACTTAAGAAAACACCGCGACCTTCTTAGCCAACTCACAACGCGCAAGCTTATCGTGAAAGGACCAAGCAACGAAACGGCTCTTTTTTTGACCTTGCGCCATCTCTTGAATGACGATGTCAACCGCGCCTATTTTTTCAAGTCGCTTTCTTAACGGTCGAATATTCTCTTTTTTAGAAATCAGCGTACTAAACCAAACCACATTGCTTGCCAGCCCCTGACTTTCATTGGCCATGTTTAACACAAAGGCTTCTTCGCCACCAGGACACCACAACTCGGCCTTCTGACCACCAAAATTCAGCCCTTTGGCGCCAATTGCCAGTTTCACACCTCGCTTGGAGCGATTGATGTTTAAGTTTTTCTGTTTTCGCTGTGTACCTTGCTGTGCATCTGCAAGCGATTTGTGAAATGGAGGGTTGCAGGTCGTAACGGTAAAGACCTCATCATCACCGATTATGCCTTTGAAGATTTGATTCGCATTGCCCTGCAAACGCAATTCAATCTTATCTTTTAGGCGTGCGTTGTTATCAGCAATCCACTGAGCAGCCTTAATTGAAATCGGGTCAACATCACTGCCAACGCAGCTCCAATCGTACTCAGTAGCGCCGATAATGGGATAAATGCAGTTCGCCCCCACACCAATATCGAGTGCTCTGACACTCTGATCGACTTTAAGCTCGAGATCGCGACTCACTAGATCGGCAATTCGGTGTATATAGTCAGCACGCCCCGGGATCGGTGGGCATAAAAAGCCCTCCGGGATCTGCCAATTTTCAATGCCATAATGGGCTTTTAGCAGAGCCTGGTTTAGCAAAGTCACCGCCTTGGGGTTGTCGAACGAAATCGTCTTATCGCCACGTGGGTTTTTAGTGACATATTGGGATAATTCTGGCAGCGCTACTACCAACTTATCAAAGTCATACTGGCCTTTGTGCTTGTTGCGCTTATGAAGCCCTTCTGCCGAGCGTTTTACGACCTGACTATTAGACTTTGCCGCAGGCTTCGAGCTGGCACGTTTCTGCGCCGAAGCCTGACGTAATTTCCCGTTGTTGGTGTTTGCTCTATTGGCCATGGTTTAACTCTTTGTAAATCATAAATAATCGAGCATCAAACTCAAGTTGGTGATAGTCAGGCTCCATATGGCAACACAGTTGATAAAAAGCCTTATCGTGCTCTTTTTCTTTAATATGCGCCAATTCGTGTACAACCAGCATTCTTAGCAAAGGTTCTGGAGCGTCTTTAAAGGTGCTTGCAATGCGTATTTCATTCTTAGATTTTAGCTTGCCACCGTGCACTCTAGAAACATAAGTGTGCAAACCCAATGCATTATTGATGAGGTGGATTTTACTGTCCCACAACACTTTAGAAATCGGCGCAGTTTTCTTCATGTAACGGTTTTTGATCGCTATCGTATATTCAAATAACGCCTTCTCGCTCTTGATTTGGTGGCGTTCACTATAGCGCTTGTCAAACCAGGGCTTAAAACGATCTTTTTCAATAAGCTCAGCAACTTGTTGGACAAGATTATTAGGATAGCCATTGATATAGCGAAGCACATCTTGGGGAGAATTCATTGTTGTTAACCGCACTGTGACAAAAACGAAAGGCGCAAAGTCTAGCGGAAATTACCCACTAAGTCTCGAATTTTACCTTGTCTGTTACCAATTGTGCTCGCCAAAAAGGGCTGCTATTTGCTAGTATCTGAGCCCCAGAAAATTGGTCAATAGTTAGGGTTACTCAAAATGAAACGTGTTGTGCTGTATGTAAAAGATAAATGCCCGCACTGTAAGGATGCTCAACGCTTCCTTGAAGAGAAAAAAATCCCATATCGTCTGTGCAACGCGAAAATGCAACGTGGCCGCAAAGAGCTTGATGCACTAGGCGCACGCAGCGTGCCTGTACTGAAAATTGGCGATCGAGTGATGATTGGCTGGAACCCGAAAAATTTCGAGAAAATCTACAAAGCCTAATGTCGTTCTAATTTTCCCTTGCTGAATACTGCTTTACGAAGTCGATAAACGTTTTGTCGGCTTGCGACAGGTACCCATCCTTGCGCCATGCCAAAGCCAAGTCGACGTAGACGGGTGGTTCAAACGGAACTCCGACCAAATCCGATTCATTATCGTTAACCAATTCAAGCAATGCGGTAATTGCAAATTCACGCTTTACAATGCTCAGTATCATGGGCAACAAATTGGTTTCAAAAGAAAATGAAGCTTGGTAACCACCCACCTTGCATACCTCATCGATAAAATCTCGGTGAAAGTAACCTGGCTTAAACATCACCAGTTCTTGCGAAAAGAAATCGTCAAAGCTCAACGCTTTTTTACTGGCATAGTCGTGCTGAGCGCCAACCACCGCGACCATTTGCGAGCGTAAAAGAGGGTCAACTTCGAGCTCCTTCGGCACATCGGTATTGCGAATCACGCCAAGGTCTATCTCGCCCGCCATTATCATAGCGCGGATATCTTGAGTGCCCGCCTCGACAACGGTCATTTTAAGATTGGGAAAACAAGACTTAAACGCCATCACGATTTCCGGAAAATAATACGATCCCATCATGCTGGGTGTTCCTAGCCGCACTTCGCCTTTCATTAAGCCTTTTAACTCATTCATCGCGAGTTTGGCATCATCCACTTGCCTCAGTATTTTCTGAGCATGAGGCAGTAAAGTTTTTCCTTCCTGGGTAAGCATCATTTGCCGATCTATTCGTTGGAACAGCGCTAAACCCAGCTGTTCTTCAAACTTTCGAATTGAAATACTCAGTGCTGGCTGAGCGATATTAAGACGCTTTGCCGCTTGCGTGACACTTTTCTCTTCGACGACGGCAACAAAATGATTAAGCTGGCGAATATTCATATATAAAAATTATATGGGGATGATTGATTTAATATATTTTATTAATTCACGACTTGCTGATAATTTGATCACATCACCAGGAGAAAACGCCATGATTGAATTTAATAGCATTCAGTACCAAAAAGTGACGTGGTCACTGGCCTTGGGGTCTTTTCTGGTCTTTTGCAATCTCTATGTTTTCCAACCCATTCTGCCGCAGATGGCCAATCACTTCTCGGTATCGGAAACCCAAATTAATTGGCTATTCGCTATTTCGACCTTGGCGCTTTCTGTCTTTCTGGTGCCATGGGCAATCACCTCTGAAACATTAGGGCGTCGCACGGTAATACTCATTGGTTTGTGGGCAATGCCGATCATTGGCACCGTGATGTTGGTTAGCGATGAGTTATGGACGCTCATCTTACTAAGGGGTCTAATGGGCATCGCACTAGCGGCGTTTGCAGCGGTTGCTGTCGCTTACATGGTAGAAGAATTAAGCCAAAAAGCATTTATGCAGGCCATTGGCGGGTATATCGCGGCAAATTCTTTGGGTGGCATCACTGGCCGTGTGCTGGGTGGGGTTATCAGCGATTTTTACAGCTGGCAAACCGCCGTTGCCGTCATTGCTGTGCTGACCTTCGCTGGCTGTATTTTTGTCACTTTACTGTTGCCCAAACAACGCCACTTCGTCCCAACATCTGGATTATTTTTCCATCATAATCGCGCGCTCATTCACCATCTCAATAATCCGATAGTGTGGTGTGCGATGTTGATTGGTGGGGTGAATTTCGCGCTGTTTGTTAATCTATACTCGGTGATGGGATTTAGACTGGTTTCACAGCCTCACTATCTGCCGGTATCACTGAGTGCGCTTATCTTTTTGTGCTACCTTGCTGGCACCGTTAGTTCAAAGTTTAGTGGGACTTGGAATAAACACTACTCCCCTATCGCAGGCATGATTACAGGTATTACGATCAGCTTTTTAGGGATGTTGATTTCTGCCATCGAATCCATCCCTGCAATGATATTCGGACTTTTGCTGATCAGTGCTGGTGCGTTCTTCGCTCACACTCTTGCTTATGCCTGGGTCAGTCAAAAAGTGACTCATGCAAAAGCAACGGCGACAGCATTGTATCTGGTTCATTACTACGTTGGCGGAAGCTTAGGCGGATTCTTTTTGCTGTATTGTTGGCAGTTGGGTCGATGGCCTTATGTTGTGTATGGCGCTAGCCTTCTCTATGCACTTCTGTATTTTCTATGTTGGAAACTTAATCGCTACCAGTCGCATCAAAGGTGTGCAGTACAAGCAAAGATGATTTAAAATGGGATAACTATCTCTTTTTTTCCTTTATTAGAAGTTGTTATTGGATGTCATCTCGTCAAGAAACTCAGAAAATCGAACAAACGGTACGCCAGTGGCTTAAAGATGTCGTCATTGGACTGAACCTGTGCCCCTTTGCAGCCAAGCCTGAACGTAATAACCAAATCAAAGTATTTGTCAGCCTAGCGAACAAAGAAGAAGGGCTTTTAGAAGACATTTTGGGCGAGTTGATGCTGCTTGATCAAACAGATGCCGCTGATCTTGAAACCACCTTGGTTGCCGTGCCTAATATGTTGCACGACTTTATGGACTACAACTTTTTTATCGATTGGGTTGAAGCCCTGATCAAGCAAAACAATTGGGATGGGGTCTATCAAGTTGCCACATTCCACCCCAATTACTGTTTTGGTGGAGCAGAGCCAGAAGATGATGAAAATCTAACAAACCGCTCACCCTATCCTGTGTTTCACTTGATCCGTGAAGCTAGCATGGAAAAAGTACTCAAGCACTACCCAAACCCTGAAGACATTCCAGACATTAATATAGAACGCGTTAGTGCCTTATCTGAAGATGAACGAAAGCAGCTATTCCCCTATCTCTTTATTTAAATAAGTCTGGCTTGCTGTTTAAGTGACTCTGGTTATAAGAGGGAAGTTGATTATCGACAGGGCAATGGCTCTCTATCGGGTCACAAGCAGGAAAAAAGGCCACCATTAAAAAATGGTGGCCTTTTTAGACGACGACTCGGGACCCTAATTCCGAAACGTCGTTTTCACAAAGCAGTAAACTGCTCTACGAAACCTTTTGGTCGCGACAATGGCTGTTGCTCAGCCTATCACCGTACAACCTAATCTCTCTTATATCATATGCATTTATTTTAAGCCCTTGAGCAGCTTAACTTTAAGCAATGTGCAACCGATAGCAAACACAGTTTAACGGAATCACATTCTTAATAGCAAGCCCCAATCAGCTTTCAATTCATTTGCTTTTATCTTGCTAAAATGAACATGAGAAACCCAGCTTCTTCTAGCTATACCCTCTTTCGTTTGATAGGATCCTTAACACCAAAAAATTGTGAAAGCTTGATATGAAACTCACTAAACTAGACCAAAATATTTTTGACCATCTGTACCGCGACATTACCGAATTCAGAACGACTTTCGATCTGCCTGTTGCGGCTCCTGAGACACTGGACGATAAAGCAGATACTCTGC
This sequence comes from Vibrio gelatinilyticus, assembly GCF_022836845.1. Lineage (GTDB taxonomy): Bacteria > Pseudomonadota > Gammaproteobacteria > Enterobacterales > Vibrionaceae > Vibrio > Vibrio gelatinilyticus. Next base: position 30,502 of record NZ_JAJNNZ010000004.1, on the reverse strand, counting down.
ACAGTTCTCTGGCTATTGAAGAGCTGACCGAACTGGCAGAAGCCGATTGCAAAGCAGAGCAAGCAGACGCGATCATCGATTCGGTTTATGTCCTGATGGGACGTTTGGTTCACTTAGGACATAGCAAGCTAGAAGACAATATCGCAATCAGCTATTTGATTGATTTGCTATTGCACGTTGCTGAAAACCGTCAAATCGATTTCATTCGTTGCTGGGATGAGATCCACTCTAGCAACATGAGCAAAGTATGCCGTAACGAGCAAGAATACGCAGACACAGAAGCATTCTACGCTAAGCAGGGCATCGAGCTAATGGCGGTACAAAAAGGCGAATACATTATTGCTAAGTGTGCAAAAGACTTCGTTTCTGAGGCAAAAACTATCCGTCAGGGTAAAGTTCTTAAATCTGTATACTATCGACCTGCGGATCTTGCTCCATTGGTTTAAGCCTTTATTAGCAAACATAAGCTTTGCCAACATAAGATGTGCTAACAAATAGAAAGCGCTCACCCTTAGCGCTAGCTCGATAGAAACTGGCTGGGAAGTCAGCCAGTTTTTTGTTATTAATTACCCTATCGAAATGCATGCGTATCGTACTTTTGAGCTGACTCCGTTTTACAGCCCACAATCGCGGGCGCCTTACCAACCAGCGCGTCGTTTTCGATTGCAGAGATCATAAATAACGCAAAATCCGTTCTGCGGGTTAGGTTACTTTCTAATACCTTGTCGCCCACATGATCACTACGCACCGGAAGTCCCTGACTCTCCCCTTCTTCCAAATCGCTACCACGAACCACAGTCCAGCGTCGAGTCGATGCAAATATCGTATTACATGCTCGAACTTGATCGTCTATATCTGCAATCCTTAAAGTTCGCAATACCACGCTAAGCAGCTTCACCATCACTTTAAATCGGCGACTAAACCTATCTTTACCGTCCAACGAAATATGCCAGCCACAAGAGAAAATGAGTCGCGCCTTGTCATCAGCATGATCCAACACCGCCTTTGCCGTATTGGTTGAATAATGCTTCACGCCCCAGGGCGCCAATACAACCAATACTGCCTCACAGCATCGTACGGCGTTTTTTATCACCTCAGTGTCGTCAGTATGCCCTGGGAATATCTGGATTTCTCTTTCAAAGGCGCGCAGCTTATGAACACTCTTGGCTCGGCAAACCGCATTAACCTGATAGCCACGATCAAGGGCATGTTGAACCATATATCGCCCTAGTTTCCCTGATGCTCCTACAATGCATATTTTTTTCATCCCTCATCCCTTATCGATATATAAATTGTGATTACATCTTAACCATGCAATAGTGAACTGTAATCAGTGATAAAGTGACTATTGATATGCGTAAATGCATGGTTAAAGGTGAGAGACTGGCATGAACTTTGATTGGAATAACGCCAAAGCGTTTCTAGCCACTGCGCAGCAAGGATCGTTTTCAGCGGCAGCAAAAACATTAGAGTTAACTCAGCCGACAGTCGGCCGGCAAGTCTCGGCGCTCGAAAAAGAGCTCAATGTCGCTTTGTTTGAACGAATTGGAAAAAAACTGCACCTCACCAAAGCGGGACAAGAGTTGTTAAAGCGCCTTGCGCCGATGAATGAAGCGGCGATTCAAGCCTCGCTAACGGCTCTTGGGCATTCAGAGGTCATTGAGGGCCGAGTAACGATCGCAGCCAGCCAAATTGATGCACTCTATCGCCTTCCTGCGATCATTGCCTTACTAAGACAGCAAGCGCCCAAAATCCAAATCGATGTTGTTGTGTCTAATGAAGTCAGTGACTTACAAAGGGGTGAAGCCGACATCGCCATTCGAAGCTTTCGCCCTACTCAGCCAGAACTCATTGCTAAAAAAATCAGGGATATTCCCGTTTGGCTGTATGGTAGTCGCCGTTATCTATCTGCCAGTAAGCAGTACTCGCTTTCTGCGCCGCCCGACTTCATCGGTTTTGATCGCTCCTCTATGGTCAGTAAACAACTTTCGCCCATTGGTTGGGATTTGCAACCCGAACATTTTCCAATCGCAACCATGTTTCAGCCTTTGCACATAGAATTGGCTAAGCACCACCTTGGCATTATCTTCTTGCCAGAAGACGTCGGCGAGCAACACGCCGATCTCATCAAAGCCTTTGAACTGATGGGAACCCCACTGACGCTTGAAATGTGGTTGGTTTGCCATCAAGAATTGCGCACCAATAAAAGAGTGAAAACGGTGTTTGAATGCCTAGCGCGTCACTTATAAGCCCAAAAGCCCAAGCTCTCAAATGGGAGGCGTCTCACGGGCAACACGCGGGTTTGAGTTAACGATTAAGAACGTCACTGAGCACCAACAGAATGTGATTAAATCAACATGCCATAACCCAAGTTATTGACTAGGGTGTGCCGTTGAACAATAACATTGGCTTGCCTTTAACTTCGGTCAATTCAACCTCGGCATCGTAGATGGTGCTTAGCACACCGGGAAGTAGCACCGCTGTTGGGGTTCCAGATGCGATGGCAACGCCTTTGTTTAATAAGATCACCTGATCAGCTTGATTTAACGTAACATTGAGATTGTGGTTGGCAACAACAACCGTCAACCCTTGTTTTGCTAATTGCGTAATCATTTGCTGAAGATATCGCTCCTGGCCAATATCGAGCGGTGCCGATGGTTCATCCAAAATGAGCAAACGTGAATACGGATTAAGCGCAGGCCAAACTTGCAAACACATGGCGGCGAGCCTTACCCGCTGCCATTCTCCACCCGATAGTTGATGGACCGTGCGATGCAAAAGCGTACTCACATTTAGCAATTGAGTCACCTCGCTTAATGTCGCATCGACTTGTTTGGCGTCTATATCGGGTAGATTTGGCACAGACATCGACAGAAAATGAAAGACCATCATATTGAATGCTGGGCGCTCACTCTGGCTCATATAGGCGCGCACCAGTGCCAGATCTGAGAGTGCCATATTACTCATAAGTTGATCGCCGAATAAGACATCACCTTTCGCAGACAACACCCCAGCCAGGGCTGACAGCAACGTACTTTTCCCGCTGCCATTAGGGCCAATGATATGAACGACTTGCCCTTTATCGCATTGAAAAGACATTGGCAACAGTCGATTTTCAACGCTCAGATCTTTAACGTGTATCATGACTTTTTACCAACATCCAAATAAACACAGGCGCGCCGATTGTTGTGGTCATCACCCCTAACGGAAGCTCCGCAGAATCAATCAAAGTGCGTGCAAATATATCGGCGAACACCAACAGTGTCGCTCCCGAAATCACTGACAGCGGCAACAAATAACGATTTTCACTGCCAAATGCCATCCGTAACAAATGCGGCACCACTAGACCAACAAAGCTAATCACTCCCCCAAGCGCCACAGAGCAACCTACCAACATTGAAATGGACAGAATAAGCTGCCAACGCAGCTTCTCAACATCAACACCCAATTGAAGGGCATGGATCTCGCCAACCATCAGTCGATCAAGTATTTTGCCTTGCAAGCACAGCCACACCAATACTGGCACCATAAACACGACCAACACATGTTGATACCAACTTACCCCACCAATGCTGCCCATTAACCAGTACATTAACTGTCGAATACTAAGATCATCGCTAAAGTAAAAAGCCCATGTCACTGCGGCGCTCGACAAAATACCAAGAGCAACCCCGACCAATAAAAGCCGAGTCGTCGTTAAACGCATTGCTTTGGCCATGCCAACAAGCAGTAAAGTAAACAATAGTGAGCCAGCTATCCCTGCTCCCATAAAGACCATAGGCGTGGCCGCGACAGGAAATAGGAATAAGACCGCAACCATTCCCAAACTGGCCCCGCCAGAAATCCCAAGCACACCGGGTTCGGCCAGCACATTCCCAAGCAATACTTGCAGCGCCGCTCCAGACAATGCGAGCGAGGCTCCAATCGCAATCGCAGCCAACAGGCGTGGCATACGCAGTTCAAAAAGCAGCTGAGACTCAAGGGCGTTCTTTGGTGAAAAAGGGTTGATAGTGATTTCACCGATAGACAGGTGAATCAGTGACAGCGTCAGCAATGCTAACGACATAGTGATAAGTACACGTCGCCAACGACGTGACTTTTGGGTAAGTAATTGATTAAATTCCATGGAAGAAAGGATAACAGTAACGAAATCAATCGCTACTGTTTTTTATGGTCAATCGACGATTTATCGCTTAAGAAGTTGGAGGTCAAGTGCGCCCTCTCGCGCACTTATTGAAATTCCTTGCCCTGATTGTCGATTTTTTTACTGCTACATTGGCGGCAGGTTAAAACGAGATCTTGTTCGTCGAGCTTTTTCAAAGCCATATCGGTGCTGCCACCAACAATCAAGGTTTCCCAAACAAACTTCCTAACACCACCCCAAAATGTATTGGGGTATTTGTCTTTTGCTTCTTGAAAATGTTTAGAATGGTCTGTGATATAACCACATGTATTGCAATGACTTTTCATCAAAACTCAGCCTCTATTGATGTGCGAAAAGCAAGACTATCGCAATCAAAGTGGTGTGAAAACACTCAATAAATATCTTGCACTTCTTGAGGTGAAAACCCAAAAGTTGACAAGTTATCTATCTGCCAGACGGTGCCCCAACGTTTGAATATCGCTGTGTGACATTAGCTTGTTTTCTTGCGAGGGCATAAATACAGACGGCTTTAACGGATAACTATCGCATAAATGGGGTAAACCAGCGTCTAACACCCTGATCCCAACCGTTCGGAAAACGTATGAATGTAGACTGGTTACTGTTGGAGAGAAGGAAATGCGTACCGTTTTAATGTCTACTGTTGTTATTTTTTCGGCAACCTTATTTTCTGGAAACGCTACAGCTTCTGGAGCCCCTAGCCTGCCCTGTTACGTTGATGGTAAACCCATTGGAACGGTTATTGTGACTGATTGCAAAAGGCAAGGTGGAACTGTTTCCAAAGATCGCGCTAAAAGATGATCGCTAACAAGAGTGTCGTCACACTTGAATCCGTTGAGTGACTGATTTCTTGTAGCGAGCTCATATTAGACACTAGTAGTAAAGGGAAATTCGGCTACCATCAATATTACGAACCATAAACGGGATTTCGTAGATCTCACTAAGCACTTCTTCTTGAATAACGTCATCAACATCGCCGCTCTTAATCACTTCACCCCGCTTCATCGCGACAATATTGTCCGAGTAACATGACGCAAAATTGATATCATGAATCACGATCACAACCGCTTTGTTGTGCTTATCCGCCAACTTTTTCAACGTACTCATAATATCGACCGAATGTTTAATATCGAGATTATTCAGTGGCTCATCGAGGAAAATGTAATCCGTATCCTGAGCAACAATCATAGCAATAAAGGCCATCTGGCGCTGCCCACCAGATAGTTGGTCAATGAAGCGATCTTGCAGTTTGGCGATATTTAAATGATACAGCGCCCGGTCAATTATTTGATTATCTTCATCGGTTAAACGGCCCTGTGAATATGGAAACCGACCAAACGCTACTAGCTCACGTACCGTAAAGCGCATATTGATATTGTTTGATTGGCGAAGAACAGATAAACGCTTTGCAAGATCAGCACTCTCCCACTGTTCCAGGGGCCTATCACCAATCACAACCGCACCAGCATCACTGTTGGTTAATCGGCTCGCCATTGACAACAGTGTACTCTTGCCCGCTCCATTCGGGCCAATAATGCTCGTTACCTGACCTAGTGGAAAAAGCGCGTCTGCATTTTTCACCACGTATTTATCGTCATATCGTTTGGTTAAACCACTAATTTTGATCACGCGTACAGACCTTTAATCGATTTTATGTTTCATTAACAGATACAGAAAGTAACCACCACCAAGGAAGTTGATAATCACGCTAATGGTGGTATCAAAATCAAATAGATTCTCAACAATCCACTGGCCACCAGCCAACACCACTACAGCAAGCACAGCACTAGCCATGATTAGAAATCGATGTTGGTACCCAATAAACAGTTGGCGAGTCAAAGCGACGACTATCAAGCCAAAGAAGAGCACGGGGCCAATCAAAGCCGTAGAGATAGAAACCATCAGCGTAATAATAAACATTACCTGCATCGTCAATTTGTGTGTATCGACACCAAGGCTATTGGCATTGTCAGCGCCTAGCCACATCACATCGAGCTTATCGGATAACCTAAAAAGCGCCACGCAACAAAAAAGCATTGGCAATATGCACCAATACACCAGCTCGGAACTAATATTGTTAAAGCTTGCGAACATCGACCCTTGAATCTGGGCAAACTCGTCTGGGTCTAGCACCATAGTAAAGAAGCCAGTCACACTGCTAAATAAGCTACTTAGCACAACACCAATGAGTAAAAGAGTGAAAATATTACGTTGCCTATTTTTAAAGTAAAAGTGGAACAACGTCATAGCACCAATGACCATTATTCCAGTCGCGATAACGAAATTGACTTTGGTATTAATCACAACGGTGCTAAAGCCACCAAACCCCGCAACCAACAAAACCTGAATCATTACATACAAGGAATCAAAACCAAGAATCGATGGCGTTAAGATCCGATTGATCGTAATGGTTTGAAAGATAAGTGACGAAGAACCAATGGCAATGGCGGCCAACACCAATGCCAATACTTTAGGAATACGGCGCGATAAAAAGAACTGATAGTTGTCAACCGTTAGCCCCTTACCAATGAACAGTGCACAAATAGCAAGAGCTATCACACCCAGCGCTGTCAGTAATATGCCATTTTTGCTCAATCGCAGCCTACTTTTCTGACACGAATTAGTAGACCTGTATTTATGAGTTAAACTAGGCATTCAATTTGTCTCGCAAAATTAAATATACAAAAAAAGTACCACCTAAAATGCTGATTATCATAGAGATTGGAATTTCGTAAGGGAAAATAATCAAACGACCTAGAATGTCGCACACGAGAACAAGAATAACCCCAGCGAAGGCAACCCAGGGCAGATTTCGTCGCATATTGTCGCCTATAAATAGCGATACAATATTAGGGACAATCAAGCCTAGGAATGGAATCAAACCAACGATCATCACCACAGATGATGACAATACTGCAACCAGAATCACACCAAACATCACAACACGTTGATAATTAAGGCCGATATTTTTAGCAAAGGTTTCTCCTACACTCGCTGCACTAAACTTGTTTGCATAGGCATAAGCTAAAATACACACCGGGAATGCAATGTACAGAAACTCATAATTTCCGCGTAATACGGAGGCAAAATTAGCAACCGTCCACGAGCCAAGGGCCTGTACCAAATCATACTTATAAGCGATAAACGTTGTCAGCGCAGATACCACGTTGCCATACATGATACCGAACAATGGTACCATCACCGTGCTCTTGAACTTCAGCGTCTGCAAAAATAGAACAAACACAAGCGTGCCAATAACCGAAAAAGCAAAGATAACCACCAAATGAACCCAACTGCTCCTATCAGAAAATAGAATCAATGACATCATGTAGCCGAGCATGGCCCAGTCGATCGTACCTGTCGTCGAAGGTGCTGCGAAGCGGTTCTGAACAATCTGCTGCATAATCAGACCTGCAATACTCAACCCTGCACCCGCTAAGATGATAGCTAACAATCGCGGTATTCGGCTGCCAACGAGAATATTGATTGCATGACTCTCCCCAGAAAGCAGATCAGCAAATGAAAAATTGGCCACACCAACAGAGAGTGAAGCAACGGCTAGCAGTAGCAACACCACCAATGCAATAATATGAGTCAATTTCATAACGTAAAACGAACAAGGTTGTTATAAAGGACTGAGACATCAAAGCTCAAAAGGTAAAGAGCCAGATAACTCGCTAAAAGTAACCTGACCAGTTTTATTTCAAAACGCTTACTGGATTGCACGATTGAGGTTTTCAATCATCATTTTCGTTGAGTAGTAGCCACCCGCAGACAAGTACCACGCCGCAGGATCGAGATAAATCAAATGTTCGTTCTTAGAGGCTGGCGTAGATTCCACTAAGTCATTAGCAAAAAGCTGATTGGCTTTACCACTTGCTTTGCCGATAGCCTGATCACGGTCAAGGATCAAAAGGACATCTGGTTTTGCATCCGCAATGTATTCAAATGAAATCAAATCACCGTGTGTGCGTGATTCGGCAGGAACATTGACCGATTCAGTCGTTGTGAAACCGGCTTCTTGATAGACAAAAGAGAAACGGCTTACTGCACCAAATGAGGTAATATTGCTGCCGCTACTCATTACTGTTAGCGCTTTTCTGGGCTGTTCAATATTCTTAGAATGTAGCGCGTCGATTCGAGATTTAACCTCTGCAACTAGCTCATCGCCTTTCGCTTTCTTACCAAAAATCTCACTTAGGTTGTTCCAATGCTGCTGAGTCGTTTCCCAATAATTGGCGCTATCGATGCGGTACATATAAACAGGCGCGATATCTTTTAGGTCTTGGTAATGTTTAACCATTCGGCCTTCAGCAATGATTAAGTCTGGTTTAAGTGTAAACAATGTTTCGTAGTTAACTTCTTGCAAGCTACCCGTATTGGTGAACTCGTCAGATTTGTATTGCTGAAGATTCTCTGGCAGCAGGCTCTTTGGCATACCGATTGGCGTTACACCCAGTGCATCAAGATAGTCCAAACTACCAAAACCCAGTACAACCACACGCTGCGGCACTTCGCTGATTTCAAGTGAACCTAAACTGTGTTGGTAGGTTTTAGCGAAAACCGGAGCAGAGCTAAAAGCTATTAGCGCTGCGCCAGCGAGAAGATTTTTGATATTTTTGCAAAACATGACTATATCCGTATGAGAATGACTTACTTTAAATAAGAATGATTATTAATTGCATTGAGGTTATCATAAGCGCAATATGCAGCAATAACATTTTTGATATAGTGAGTATTCACCTAATGAATCTAGGTCAAATTGATTTAAACCTTCTGGTCATCCTCAAACACCTTCTAGAAGAGAAACACGTTTCAAACACCGCTTTGGCACTCGATATGAGTCAGCCAAGTGTCAGCCGTTCATTACAAAAGCTCCGCAGCGTATTTAGCGATGAACTATTAGTGAGAAGCGCATACGGTTATGAATTAACGCCCAAAGCAGAATCGATCAAACAAGACTTAAATTCGCTACTCTCGCGCCTAGAGAAACTAGTACACGGTGATACCTTTAACCCAGCAGACAGTGAAAGTACCGTACGATTTTATGGATTGGTGCCACAAATGGCTCAGCTAATGCCAAAAGTGATGGAGGGCATTCGTCGAGAGGCACCGAGCATGGTGGTGGATATAGACTCAATTCCAAAGCGCCCTTTTGAGCCACTGCTGTCGGGTGATGTTCATTTCGTGCTAGCCACCCATGAACCTACGGCATCTGAACAAAATCTCTATCGCATGTTTATCACCAGCAGAGATTACCGCCTGCTAATGCATCAAGAACATCCTCTCGCCAGCAAAGAAATCACTGTTGAGGATATGCTTAATGCAAATTTTGGTCAGATTTCTATTCAGGGTGATAAAAAATTGTCTATTGAGTCCCGCTTCAAAGAACTCGGCTTAATAAACAAAGAACGCAAGTTGAGTGTTCCAGTACAACTGACAAACTTTAACGTTGCACCAGATATTGCAGAAACGACGGATCTCATTTTCCACCTACCTACTCCGTTTGCAAAGAAAGCCTGCCAACACCGTAATCTTGTGTGTAAGCGAGTTCCCGAGCCGCTCCGCCATCCAGAGAAAGATGTTTATCTCTACTGGCATAAACGCTTTCATAATGATCCCATGTGTCGTTGGATCAGAGAGATCTTTAAAAAAGCGTACCCTCAGCCCTAGGTGGCTATCGCATGCTTCACCACACAATGAGTGTGAGAAAAGAATAAGAAATAGATAACGTATTCACAAAGCGGATACCGATAATGTTAAATCAGAATGGAACTCATCTTGAAATACTGGGCGATTAGACATCTAATGCAAACAATTCTCATTACCATGAAAACAAAAATACCACTATGTCAGAGTTCCCATGCTTTACCCGTCAACCACTTACAACAGCAGTCACTCTCATTTGCTCATCAATCGCTGTCAGTGCGCAAGCAGCAGCCACCTCACCGAAAACCGATGAGCAAATGGTCGTGACGGCAACACGAACTGAAACGCCATTAACAACAGCCCCCGCTTCTATGTCAGTGATTACTGCTGAAGATATCGAAAACAACCCAGGCATCACTCTTGGAGATATCGTAGCAGAAGCAACCAGCATTGAAGTGGATTTAGACAGTACGCGTGCTGGCAGGCAAACCATTTCTATTCGTGGCATGGAAGCCAAATACACATTAATCATGGTTAACGGCCGTCGTATGAGTTCGGCAAGTGCGATTATTCGTGGTAACGATTTTGACTTAGCCACCATTCCGACAGATTCAATTGAGCGCGTTGAAATCATCCGCGGTCCGATGTCTGCCCTGTACGGTTCGGATGGTATGGGTGGTACGATCAACATTATCACCAAAACACCAACTAACGAGTGGCGAACTTCAATAAGCACTGACATCTCTACACCCAATGATGGCAATGGTGGTGAGCAGCATTCTGTTGGATTTACAACGTCCGGAGGCTTAATTGAGGATAAGTTATTTGCGCGCGTCTCTGCAAATCAAACAGGCCGAGATGCATGGCAGCCATACACAGGCATCCACCCATCTGGGCATAACCGTGACGATGTAACAGCTTTAGAGGGGCGCGACACTTTAAGTCTATTCGGTACTCTTAGTTGGCACCCTGCCCAAGACCAAATCATTGACCTTGACCTTGGTTACAGCGATGACAAACGTGATACAGCAGGAGAGCATGCGACAGGAGTGAATTACTCGAACTCGAATATTACACGCAACAGTCAGGCACTGACATACAGTGGGTTTTGGGGATGGGGTGACACGCAAGTTCGTTACTCACGCGAAAACGTACTTGATAAACATGCAGCAGATGTAGACAATTCCACTCGCGATGTTGAAGAGCTCACGCAGATATTTGAAGCTTCGGCTACGACTCACTTCGGTAATAACCATACACTCACCTTTGGCGTGGATTTTCAATTCAGTGAACTTACCAACGAACAATACGTTCAAGGTGGCAAAGCCAAAGCGTATCAAGGCGCATTGTTCGTTCAAGATCAATGGGCAATGACAGATCAACTCACCGCTACTTTAGGTGGTCGTTTAGACAAACACGAACAGTACGGTCAAGAGTTTTCTCCGCGTATATACCTTGTCCACCAATCAACTGAAAACCTGGTCATTAAAGGAGGTGTAGGTAAAGCATTTAAAGCCCCGACTCTGACACAAAACCACCCCGGTTACATGGTATCAAGCTGTAAAGGTGGTTGTGACCTATATGGCAATGCAAACCTAAAGCCAGAAACAAGTTGGAACTATGAGTTAGCGGCTATTTACAGCGAGCCAACCTGGCAAATTGAGGGGGCATTGTTTCGCAATGAAATTCAGGACATGATTGACCGTGGTGAAATTATCTGCGAAAACGACGATAAATACGATAGCAGTAAACGTGGATGTGTAGAGTCAGGCACTAGCAATATTTACACGGCATACCGAACTTACAACAACATCTCTGAAGCTATCGTACAGGGTTTAGAGCTTGCCGGTCGCCTGAAAATTTCTGAGCAATGGAGCATCAACAGCAACTACACATACCTAGATACCGAAGACAAATCTACCGGCGAAGAACTACTCGAACGCTACAAGCATTCAGGGTTAGTGAAATTAAATTGGAATCCTGTTTACGACCTTACAACATTCGTCAGTGCTAAGTACCGCGGCAAGCGCACTATCGACAAAGATATCACGCAAAACGCTTACACCACGCTAGACCTAGGAACCGTTTATCACATCAATGACGATGTTCGCTTTCGCGCCGGAATCACCAACTTGACGAATAAATCAATTTCTAAAGAACTAGAATACGAAGGCTATGTGATGGCTCCACGTACCTACTACTTGGGTATGACAGCGGATTTTTAATTCACTCATTTATAGACGCCCACTCAGTAAATCGTAACGTGGGCTTTTAACATCAACTCTAAAACACTTTGACTACACTCATAAAGTGGAAGTCACAAAACAGCCAACAACTTGAGCCCATAACAAAAAAGAAGAACACTATGCAAAAAGATATGCAAAAGAAAAAGAAGAAGCCATCTCCAAAGCTAATGACTGTTATTGCTACAACGCAAGTTACTCCTAACATGCAACGTATTACTCTTCAGGGGGAAGCGCTGGCTAAATTCCCACAAGATTGCGAAGGCAGCTACATCAAACTCATCTTCAACGCTGAAGGTAGTACTGACATAGACTTGGCAACCATGGGGGAAGGCCAACGTCCTTCGATGCGCACCTACACGATCCGTAGCATCTCCCATGAAAAACAGACGATTGACGTCGACTTTGTTCGTCATATTACTCACGACCTCCAATGTGGTTTTGCTGGCCGATGGGCGGCGAACGCTCAAGTTGGTGACAAAATTTATATTGCAGGGCCTGGCGCAATTCAGGATATAAATACCGACGTAGATTGGTTCTTCATGGCTGCTGACATGACCGCCTTACCCGCACTTTCTGCAAAAGCCCGCCTTCTGCCAGACAATGCAAAAGGTTACGCTGTGATTAAGGTACTCGAACAAGTTGACGTCCAAGAACTCAATGTACCTGATAACCTAGAAGTCATTTGGATCACCGACCAATCACTAGAAGAGAAAGTGCGAGAGCTGGCCTGGTTACAGGGTGAAGTATTTGTATGGGTTGCTTGTGAATTCGACTCAATGCGCGCACTACGCACCTACTTCCGCAACGAAAAAGATGTCGATCGCGAGAACATCTACATCAGCAGTTATTGGAAAAATGGTGTCACGGAAGATGGCCATAAAGCGGTCAAACAGCAAGATGCGCAAGATTATCAACAGTAATAAGGCCAACTGTGGTGCTTATCGATTAGCTAAGCACCCTTTTCACCAACAACCGGCATAGTCCTTTAATTTTAAAAACAACGATACGTTGGAAAAGCTTTGCGTTGATTGTTAGCTTAAATTAATTGTAGAAGCGTGGCCTGTTTTACCCGGTTTTATCAAGATCTTGTGTATATAAAGAAATAGCTCGCTCGTATTCTTTAATCGCTTCACTGTTGGTCGTTGATACCAAAAGCTCGAGTAGTAAAGACGTTGCTTCTTTATGACGCCCTAGATTATAGAGACACATCGCATAGAAAGGTTGAACTTCGATCGCGGTTGGGAATTCACTCATCGTTTGCTCAAAATAGCGTAACGCGTCAGAATATTGGCCAAGGCTTCGATACGTACTCGCCAGGCCAAATAGAACATCGAACCTCTCTACTGTAGAAAGTATGCCCGACAAAGAAGACAAATAATGCCCAACGGCTTGTTGCTCTTTTCCTTCATTGTCGTATGACCAAGCTATATGTAAGTGGGCTTTTGCCGCATAATGTTCATCATTTAACAATGTTGCCAACAAGATCCTCGACTCTTGATATTTGGCCTCTTTTCTCAATGCAATTGCTTGTTTGATGACCGCTTCCATTAATCGCTCCGAACGTATTACGCCTAAATCAGCCGCAGCTAACCATAGTAAGCACCTCCACCACCCTACCTAAACCATTGCGCCGTAAACACAAAGCCAACGATGGAAAAAAATACCAAGCGTTGGGTCCGTCTTGAACAGTTGTTATGTTTGTTTCCATATGATTGGATAACCATGGTCTACGCAAGATACGCAAATCCAGTTATTAACTTTCGGCTGTTGCTTAAAGCTCAACGTAGAATCACCCACATAGAATCCAAACTCATCTGAATCTCGATATTTCAATTTGAACGTTTCTGTTGAATTAGATTTAGTTATCGATGCGCTATCTCCACTAACACTCAAAAGGTATTCAACATTGTTAACTTCTGTGCTCAAGGTGATTGAGTCGTACTCTCTATTACAGCCAACCAGCATCGTTAAAGTGACTAAAAGAATTCCAATCTTTTTCATTTTCAATTCCACAAAAAAACATAGCTCCAAGCCAAGTAGCTCCATGCCAAGTAGCACCAAGCCATGGCATATACTTTGCGAAGCAAAAATGCCACGCGTTTAGTGTCGACTTAAGCGCCTTATTATAACCCTGCCAACGATGTACGCAGAACTTCTATATTCTGAACACCAATATTACTACTAACCCACCCAAATCTATCATCATCAAACCTTGGAACAATATGAAGATGATAATGGTCAAGCTCATTACATTTCCCGTTATTCTGGATAAATGAGATTCCATCAGGCTTATATTTAGTGACCAGCCTCGCGTATAAATCCTTTGCTACTTGCTGAATTTCAGCGTGTACAAGCTCTGGTAAATCAATAAGCGATTCATAAGGCAAAATAGGACAAATTAGAAGATGCCCGAAATTTATTGGATCATGGTCTGCGAAAGCAATAACATTCGGCGACTCGTAAATAATTACTGCCTCAATCTCACGCGATACTATTTGTTCGACTATTGTTGCCATTTTTCACCTTTGCTCATAGACATCCCGCCCCCACGAGGTGCTAGCCTCCAATATCGTGAGTTAGCTTAAAGCCAGATCCATAATTAGTGTGTTCAAACAACTAAATTTGGAGGCTAGCATGAACAACGATAGCATAATTTTCATTGGCTTAGATACGCACAAATCCTTTATTCAAGTCGAAGTTTTGCAAGGTTACCAGCGTGAGTAAAGAATGGTTGTTATCGCATGGGATGAAGCATCGGGTGTGGCACAACCATCGACTGCGTTAGGACGGCAATAGAGTGCAGCTTTATTGAACCACGAGTATAAGCTGAAGACAGGTGCCACGACGGAATAAGTAAGGTAGGCGCTGCTCACCACATAGTGAGTCATCCACGAATATCAGCATGAGAACCGACGAACTTACTTGCTTCATCTATGCGTTAACACTATCTCAAAACAAAAGTAAGGCTCTTTAAATGCAGGAGAAGAAACTGCTACGTTTTAATTGACAGTGGGGGTCATATCAACGCCGCGTTAAGTAGCAGCTAACGACCACTACACACAAACAAAGCCACCGTAATCACTAAACCCAACCAAACCAAGATCGCCAAACGTTAGCTGTCTGCTTGAACAATTTGTCAGTTGTCCACCTCAAAGACTAGTGCTAACATTTGTACACACACCAACAAAGGAATACATCATGGACACTAGAATTCAATTTCGTGTTGATGAAGAAACAAAACGCCTAGCTCAACAAATGGCTGAGAGCCAAGGTCGCACTCTGAGTGACGCTTGCCGTGAACTGACTGAGCAACTCGCTGAACAACAAAGAAAAACATTATCTCACGATGCATGGCTAACTGAACAAGTAAACCTAGCATTTGAGAAGTTTGACTCAGGAAAATCCGTTTTCGTTGAGCACCAAACTGCTAAATCTCGAATGGAAGAGCGCAAAGCCAGAATCCGTAATCGAGGTAAGCAATGATTTTATGGGAAGAAGAGTCACTTAATGATCGTGAAAAGATCTTTGAGTTTCTCTATGACTTCAACCCTGATGCGGCAGAGAAAACTGACAACCTCATTGAAGCAAAAATAGAAAACTTGCTAGAGCAGCCACTGGGTGTGCAGCGAGACGATATTCGTGGGCGATTACTTATAATTCCTGAGATTTCAATGATCGTCTCCTATTGGATCGAAGGCGACATTATCCGAATCCTGCGCGTGCTCCACCAGAAACAAAAATTTCCTATAGGTTGATTGCTTCCTCTAGGGAACTAACGCCAAATTAAGTAGTGAGCAACGGCCACCATCCTACCTAACTAATTGTTATATAAACACTTAACCCAAAGTAAGCTGAAAATACCGAGCGTTGGGAATCCGTCTTAAACGCTTATTAACTGCGTTTCAAAACTGGTAGTACTTCAGCGGTTTCAGTATCTAGCATTTCTAAAACACTTTCAAAACCATGTATAGGCGACCAACCTAATTTCTCACGTGCGGACGACGAATCATATACACGATCTAAGCTTTGAGGTAATTGCCAACTTCTTTGTTGAAATGCTAGCGCGATTTCTGGGCACTTACGTTTGATAACAGCCCCAGCTTCAGTATATAGAGCTTCACAATCAGAAAAATGAAAAGGTGTTGCACCTGAGATTATAAAACGATGAAAACCGCTTAAGCGTTTTTCCACAGCACATAAGTGAGCATTTGCTACATCGCGAGCATCAATACCACGAGTCAGGCGAAATACAGCCATTAAATTCGCAGGCTCAGGAAAGCATCTCGACATTTGCAGCACAGTCACTGGAAGCTGAAACAGATTTGAAATTTCTTCTAGCTTAGTTTCAGCCGCAATTTTACTTTTATGATAAATCGACTTGGGTTGAGGGGTAACTTCCTCATCAATCCAACCTGCAATACTTTTAGGTGTCGAGGCATAACCGTACAACGCAGTTGTACTGGTAAAAATGAAGTGCTTAACACCTGCTTTTACTCCAGCCAAAGCCAATTTCTCAGTTGCATCTACGTTAATAGATGTAAACTCTGAATCAGGCACTAAACCAACATGAGGAGCATGAAGAGCCGCTGTATGAACGATGACATCAATATTTTCAAGAACCCCATCAATCAGAGCGCTATCACGGATATCACCAATGTAATCGGCTGTTGAGCAAGGTATTTTATCAATACCGACTACGTCATGTGTTCGCATTAATTTAATATAGATAGCACGCCCGACCCTACCCGCAGAGCCTGTTACCAAAATTCTCATTACGACACCTTACTAATGATTAACCACAAAGCAGCTAACGCCAAATTAAGTAGTGAGCAACGCTGCCACCTACCTAAAGCATTGTGCTGTAAACACTAAAGCCGATTCAAACCGAAAGTGCCAAGCGTTTCGAATTTGCTTACATTTCTTGTTAGCCGCTCATTCCCAAAGGTTATTGCTTACTCAACAAGAACTTACGCAAATCTCTCTCTACACGCATAACAAACAGAATAAACACTTTGTCACCATCTTGTTTATAGAAAACACGACATGGATTAACGACAACTTCACGATAACTTAAATGTTCTAGTTCGGGTGGAATACGACCAGACTCCGGGAAGGTTTGTAGGCGTTCGACTTTGGAGAAGATCGTACGTACTAACTGCTTTGCCGCAACAGTATTTTCAAGAGCGATGTATTCAGCGATATCATTGAGGTCAGATAACACTGGTTCAGTCCAGATTACTTCAGCCATTTTGACATTTTGTCCTTGGCTTCATCATGACTTACCACTTTACCGTCAGATAGTGCACGCTCACCTCGTGCAATACCCTCAAGAATAGCTAAACGATTTTGCATAAATTCGTAGTCATCAACATCAACTAAATACGCAGATGGCTTACCATGCTCAGTAATTAACACTGGTTCTTTGGTGTCGTGGAGATCGGCGAGGATCTTAGTGGCTTGACGTTTAAGTGATGTAACTAGTTCTACTTTCATGAAAGCTGCTCCAAAGGAATACTAAAGTGATACTATTCTATCACTTTGAGCATAGCAAGCTCCATGACGGCTAACGCCTTGCTAAGTGGCGCTGACGACTAACTTTACCAAGTTTACGTAACTTCAAACCAAAACCGCCGAACGTTAGCTGTCTGCTTGAACAAATTGTTAGCCCTATTTTGACGCTAAGTACGCAATACCAGCAGCTAAACAAGCAGCTACAGCTGCATTTTTAACCGGACTCTGCTCTGTTGGTGTTAGCATAGAAGCTAACGCAGCTGCGCCTCCAGCCGCTTGCACTACAGCACTATCAGACTTGAGCAACGCTCCTACGCCAACCGCTGAAATTAAGTATTTCTGTACTTGAGTGCTCTCTTTTACTAGTCCACATGCAGTTCGAACAAAGTGCTCGCAATTTTCAGAAAACAAACTGTAAGGAATACCTAAGTATTTTCGTGCCGTTTGCACAGCTAAAACTGGGTTTTCTGACTTAATTGAACTTTTCTGTAGGGTTCTGTTGTCTGCAAAAACATCTAAATCAATCTCTTCGACGCGATGATACTTTTTAGAGTTATGGATAACCGTATTGTTGCCAACATAAATCCCGTAGTGTTTAAAACCTGTGTATTGGACTTTCAATACTTGCCCTAGCTCATACATTCTTATTTCCTTTCATCACTGACTCTTTATATGAACATGCGGATACATCAATGAAAATTCAAGGTTAACTGTGATGCTTTAGGGCTAACGCCACGTTAAGTGGCGCTAACGATTAACTTACCAAACACACTTAACTTCAAACCAAAACCGCCAAGCTTATGGCGTCCACTTGAGTAGTTTGTTAGGTGCGTTGCCTAGTCTTCCACTACCTTTACCCACTGGCTTCGCCATTGTTGCGCTTCCATTGGGTCTGGCCAAAACTCTTTTTGCTTAATGATTAGTCCGTCTTCAACGGTATGGAAAGTGATAGCACGCGCTTTTTGGACACTATCTGTAATTGAAACATCAGTCACAACTGTTGCACCATCGCAAACTACCGAGTGTACTTCAAACTCCCAAATACCGTTTGCAGGGTAAAAAGAGTTGATAGAAGTAAAGTTACATCTGCCAGTGATGAGTTCACCTGATTGAGGCCAGAAACCTTCATAATTGGGGCTTAGCCATTCACTTGCTTTGGCAAAATCATTAGTTTTCATTGCATCCCAAAAAGATAGGACAACTTCCTTTGAATTCATTATTTCCTCTGAGCACCTAACGCCTTGCTAAGCTGCCGAAAACCTTGGCATATACTTTGCGAAGCAAAAGTGCCACGCGTTTTAGGTCGGCTTGAGCAGTTTGTTAGCATGCTATTCAAGGTGTGCACGAACCATAACCGCGACACCTTGAGAATTTGAATCATCCATTGCAATCAAACTATCAAATACACCTTGCTTGTTTACCGATGGCTGATTTTGACTCAGTTTCCACTGCCCAACTATTGATGTAACTTCAATTTCTACTCCCACAACCGCTGGTAGCATTTTTTCAATGAATTTGGCGGGTGCATCTTCTATCGACCAGGGAGTATCTGAGCCAGCTTCATGAATTGTCGTTAAGTTATCAATAACCTTATATATCCACTCAGGGTCATGTGAGTAAGACACCTTCCCTTGCACATGAACAACTACATAATTCCATGTTGGAACTGCCTTACCATTTTGAGCTTTAGTCGGATAGTGGTTGGGGGAAATATAACAATTGGGACAATTAAATATAACCAAGACATCAGCACCCGAGTTCACCTTTTTCCAAAGTGGGTTTGCTTTGGCAATATGACCTTTTAAAACTAACTCATCACCTACGCGGTCTAGTAAAAAAGGGAGATGCATTGCGTCCAATCCGTCTACTGAGTTTGACACCAAGGTCGCAAAAGGATACTGCTGAATTACTGATATTAACTCTTCAACGTCATCTTGTTTGAATTTTGCAGGAATATGCAATTGAACCTCCTTGTATGCTAACGCCTTGCTAAGTTGCAGCTAACGAACACAACACCCAAGCAAAGCCACGTAATCACTAAACTCAACCAAACCAAAATCACCAAACGTTAGCGGTCTGCCTGAACAAATTGTTAGGCTACTTCTCGTAAAATTTCAGTAGCCATAGGTACAACTGACAATGCTAATAAGGCAGCCATACCCATATTGAACCACTTTCTACTCTTTGTTGAGCTAAGTAGTTTTTTAAGTAACACACCAAATAAAAGCCAAATAGCTACACTTGGAAAAGAGACTAAGAAAAAAATAGTTGTCAAAACCAAAATTTGAACAAAAAATTCTTCTGCTCCATTTGTAAATGCCGCAACAGCACCAGTCGCTACAACCCAAGCCTTAACATTGACCCACTGAAAAAGGGCACCTTGTACAAAAGTTAATGGCTTATTTTGATTATTATCTTTAACTGAATCGTTCGAGCTTGCTATTAAGTAAGCCAAATACAGTAAGTACAGCACACCCACGCACTTTATAAAAAAATGCAGCTCGGGATAAATGGAGAATATCGAAGAAAACCCTACACCTACGAGGAATACCATTGCCGTAAACCCTATGCAAATGCCTCCCATCAGAGGGATAGTTTTTCGAGCACCGAAATTTAGTCCCGATGACATGACCATTACGGTGTTTGGCCCAGGGGTAATAGATGCTGACAATGCAAAAAGGACCACTGCGTAAATATATTCCATAAATTACTCTCACTACCCGTTCCACTAGGGCCGGTGTTTCGTTTAGTAGCCTAACGCCCTGCCAAGCTGCCGAAAACCGTGGCATAAACTTTGCGAAGCAAAAGTGCCGCACGTTACGCGTCCGTCTTAAGCGTTTGTATGGATAATAACTCATGAAATCGGGTAACGTGAGACCCTAGCTTTAGCCGCAACTAAAGCTCTTTATACAGTAGATCGTTTAAACGCTGGCTCCTCCATTGAGAGACCGATAACAAACATGATCGCTGTCTAAAGCTCCAAGCACTAACCTCGAATACTCGACTGGGACTTGAGCCCGTATTACGCAAGCATGAGTTAGCTTATTATGAATCCTACTGCACTTCAAAACATAAATATCGGCGTTGATGTTGGTAAGTCACAATTAGACATTCACATCCGCCCATTAGACCTATTTTTTACTGTCGAAAACAATGATAAAGGAATAAAAGAGGCAATTAAAACTATTGCGAAGCACCAGCCAAAACGCATCGTTGTTGAAGCAACAGGTCGTCTTGAAATGCCATTTATCATGGCATGCTCTGAGGCGAATCTTCCTTTTGTTATAGCCAATCCTTTACACATAAAACGCTTTGCTGGTGCCATTGGCAGGCGCGCTAAAAATGACAGACTGGACTCAGAGCTAATCGCTCATTATGCCGAAGCTATACAACCAAAACTAACGGAGCTAAAAGCAGAAAACATCCGACTTATGAGTGACTTAGTCATCAGAAGAAACCAACTTCTCTCAATGCAAACGATGGAAAAAAATCGTATCCAAATCCTACCTAAAGAGATGCATTCCACCATCAAACCTATCTTAACCGCAATGAAAAACCAGATTGATAAGATAGAAAAGAAGCTCATTAAATTAATCGATACTTGCCCTGAATACCATGCCAAGAACACCCTACTTCAAAGTGTTCCAGGAATAGGAAATATCGCAGCAGCCTCTATTATTAGTAACGTTCCAGAGCTTGGTTATATCACGAACAAACAAGCCGCTGCTCTAGTCGGTGTCGCACCAATCACCAAGGAAAGTGGCCGCCATAAAGGCAAAAGAGTTATTCAAGGTGGTCGCGCTCAAGTACGCACTGTATTGTACATGGCAATGATGTCCGCTATGCAATGTAACCCTGTTTTTAAAGCAACATATAAACGTTTATTGGATGCAGGAAAGCCCAAGAAAGTCGCTATCATTGCTTGTGTTAGGAAGATGGTTGTAACTCTAAATTCGATGTTAAGAGATGGAACGATGTGGGATGAAAACAGCGCCAAAATTTAGTTATTGACGCCATACTCGTTTGTTATATGTAGAACTCAAAGCTAAAAATATGCTGGTATTGCTCCATTAAAAGCCACTGGTTCCTTTGTGTAGATCATGCAATCAGAGCCCTGAATACTGACAAAACCAAGCTTCATGTAAAACTGCTGATCAATATCACTGTGTAGGTATATAGCCTTGCAATGGTTCCTATCAAATAACTCAGATTTGACTAGGTTAACCAACTTTGACGCATAGCCTTGATGCCGTAGTTCTTGAGGTGTAGCGACAGAGCCAATACCAAAAGCGCTTTCTTTGAGATCGAACATGCCGCTATAAACAATAAGAGATGATACAACTTGACCCTTTTCAACCAATACGTACCAAGTACCAGATAAGTATTTTTCACTATTGCGACAACCTATTAAGTACTCCTCAGAAGAAAGACCGTCGCCCCATACATCGAAGCCCATTAAATAGATGAAATCTAACTCATGAGCCTCTGCTTTTCTTAGCTTCAGCATTATAAAAATCCTAAATTGACCAAAACATATAACGCCTTGCTAAGTTGCAGCTAACTACCACGACACGCAAGCAAAGCCACCTTAATCACTGAACTAAACCGAACCAAAATCGCCAAACGTTAGCTGTCGACTTGAGCAATTTGTTATAGCCACATATTCTCTCGGACTTCATAGTGCTTTACATGTCGCTCTGGGTTTAGTTTATATTTCTCATCTTCAGGGTATAGTCTTGCAATACTAATATTTTCTCCAGAGAAGGCTTTAATACACTCAATATCTTCCCAAAAAGTAAGCAAAGTAATTTCCGTACTATTGCCCAAATCTCGCTTTAAAATTTGTGCACCTACAAAACCCTTTGTGTCTGAAGTATCTTTGATTCCAGTTTCGTAAAGGTACCCTATGAATCCGTCCTCATGCTCTTTAGGACAAGTTGCTTTCCATTCTCTCGCTATCACAAATACTCCATTTTTTGCTGTGGTTATAACGCCTTGCTAAGTTGCAGCTAACGACCACAACACTCAAGCAAAGCCACCGTAATCACTAAACTCAACCAAACCAAAATCGCCAAACGTTAGCTGTCTGCTTGAGCAATTTGTTAGCTTTTTCCGTGCGATGAAGCCGACGTTTGGCACCAAGATCTTAAAGAAACACTCCAAAACTGACGCCGCTGACGCACCTAATGCAGAAGCATTGAACTGTCCACCAACTTGCTGCCAAAGATGGCGATAGTTAAAGGCGACTCACGGCTCTTGCGCTAAAGCTGACTGCCAAGTGCACCATAATCGAAGTCGATTTACGCCCTTTCCAAGCAAAAGAAACAGCACGCGCGGTTTTGCGATTTGGCACTGACGAGCAGGTGTAAAGCTAGAGCGACAAACCCCTACTCCAATGAACTTAACCGAGAAAGCTAACGCCCGCTTAAGTTGTGAGTGACGCACCACCGAAGCTGAAATTACCACCGTAAACACTAAAACTAGAATTGACGCCAAAAGTGCCGAGCGTTACGAGTCCACTTGAAGCGTTTGTTATGTGTCTGACATCACTGTTTAAACCAGTCTTTCTTTCTAACACAAAAGAGCATAGTAATGGTGAAATAAGCACATGAAACACCTAGTATCGTTACTTTGAATAAATAGGTAAAAGGGAAGTCGTCGGCAGACACGCTGGAGCCCCCTTTAATAGCAACAGTGCCTGAGTCAATGTTATAGTAACAAAGCCACCCAGATGCTATCGCCAAAAATAGCAGCAATAGCCTTAGAAAGTTCGGCTCTGGGGTATAAACCAACATACGATGAATGATTTTCACACTAAAACTCTCTTTTATCTTCACCTCAAAACTATAGCCAACTTCGAAATGTGCAGCAAAAGGCACATAACGCCTTGTTAAGTAGCAGCTAACCACCACTACACTCAAGTAAAACCACCGTAATCACTAAACTCAATTCAAACCAAAATCGCCAAACGTTAGCTGTCTGCTTGAACAATTTGTTATAAGCGTGTTTCGTTTTACCACTTTCTATCTAAATCTTCTGCGTATAAAGAGATAGCTGGCTGATACTCTTTAATCGCATCACTGTTCGTGGTTGATACTAAAAGTTCGAGTAGTAATGATGTTGCTTCTTTATGGCGTCCCAAGTTGTAGAGACACATGGCGTAGAAAGGCTGAACTTCAATGGAACTAGGGTACTCTCTTAAAGTTTGTTCAAAGTAGCTTAAAGCTTCCGAATACATACCAAGACTTCGATAGGTACTCGCTAGCCCGAACAAAGCATCAAACCTTTCTATCGACGATAACAGACCTGAAAGAGATGACAAGTAATGAGCAATCGCTTCCTGCTCTTTACCCTCATTGTCATATGACCAAGCGATTTGCAAGTGAGCCTTAGCAGAATAAGTTTCATCGTTTAGCAGCGTTTTTAACAAAGCTCTCGACTCTTGATACTTATTCTCTTTCCGCAATTTAATTGCTTGTTCGATGATACTTTCCATATTTTTCCTCAAAGCTTATAACGCCTTGTTAAGTAGCAGCTAACTGCTAACGCACTTAAACAAAGCCACCGTAATCACTAAACTCAATCAAACCAAAATCGCCAAACGTTAGCTGTCTGCTTGAACAATTTGTTAAATAGCAATTTTTCGACAAGTCTTAGCAAGATCCACACTACCAAGAATTTGAGGGGTGATTGGTTGTCGATATTTGGGAGCCCAGATAGCACGGACTTCTTTTTGCTTGGAAAACTCTGGCTCTTTTAGCAAGGTGGGATCCGCCCCCCATGATGTACCATTCCACTCTTCGATACGCTCTTTGTACGTCACACGATGAACACCTAAGAAAACGACAGGTGTAATTGAATTCAAAAGTATCGTGAGTTCTTTATAGAATGACAATGGATCCGTGATTTGCACACATGTATCTGCCCCTTCAAACTGGCTCATAACTGATTTTGACTTTTCATAAGATGAACAAAGAATAAAAAAATCTGGAGAGTTGAAGGTCTTGGAAAAAGTTACATTTTCAAAAGTTGCAGTTCCAGAACCACCAATGATATTAAACTCTTTTGCTGCTCTAGCTGTTTTAGAGCTGCGATCACCGATAGTAATAGTTTCCTTATCGATGCAGTGTTGAACTGTTTTTTTGCCTTCTTGAGGATCTGCTATCCCCCTTTTGTGCTCACTCTTTCGAAAATCGTGAAGCGTGCCAACTCGAATGCCCCCAAATACTGTTAACAAACTTGAAAACTGATTAATTGAATATCTGTACATAACTCTCCTTGCGATTTAACGCCACGTTAAGTAGTGAGCAACGCTACCACCAAACTCAACATTACCACCTTAAACACAAAACCCAACCATTAACACCGAAAATGCCATGCGTTGGGAATCTGTCTTAAACGTTTGTTAGTTTCATTGTTCAAGCATAAGGCTTTGATATTGCGCTATTTTGGAAAACTCGTCTGTGTGCTGAGGAAATTCTGCCTGCAACAAACACAAAGCATCAGCCAATGTTATTTGATGTAAGTTGGAAGTGTAACCAAAAATTAAACGATTCACCTGTGATTCAAAATATTCTAACCCTGACTCTGTCTTGCATTGTTCCCAAATGGCTAAATCAATATTGTCGTCTGGGTCTTCTACTGGGCTATTAGCTTGCACATATAGATTTGATAGCATGGCTTCATATTGTAATGGTGAAAGCTGATCTTTACATCGTAATAGCCAAGCTAAAGTGATGAGATTGTGCCCAAAGAAATCAAACTGTTTGATACAAGACGATAGGACATCAGCAATATTTACTTTTACTGACCCTAGTTTTTCATTGCCCACATTTGGAAATGTCGACGTAACAAACTCTGTGAATCGGTTAAGGAAAGTTGGAATTTGCTGTTCATTTAATTGTTCGTAAACACTGTTCATCGCAAGTAAGATTGTTACATTGTGCGACAAAGATTCCTTAACTGAAGCTGCTTTCGTAGCGTAATGATTAAAAACATCTTGGAAGCCTTTCTTTTTATGCCACTGCAAAGTGGCTTGATAGGCGGCAGGATAAACGCCACTATTAAGAATCCTATGAATGCGGAATTCTTGAAATTTTGGTGCTTGAATTGACTCTGCATAGGTTGGTGGAGCCACAACTGAGTCATTAGCCATCAACATGGATGTATGAGAGAAAACTTTACAACTTTCACCAAAGCGCTCTGCAAGATAGTTTGCGGATAAGACTGCTTTCAATGCATGTGGTTGATGAATTATTGCTCCACTATGCAGTGCTTGTTCTAATAGTTCTGAATTTTCCATATTTCCTCCATGAAACTAACGCCTTGCTAAGTTGCAGATAACGAACACTACACTCAAGCAAAGCCACGTAATCACTGAACTCAACCAAACCAAAATCGCCGAGCGTTAGCTGTCTGCTTGAGCAATTTGTTAGCATTACAGTTCCCACCCAGACTTATATGTTCTAGCACTCAATAAACTACAGAGCTCATCCATTACTTTCATAGATTTTTCAAGTCTGGGTAGTCTTTCATCCAAAAGGGTATCGTTGACCCAGTGACGATTATGAACATACACGTTGTAAGGATTAATAATACACTTGAAATCAATGATTAGTGACGTCGAGAGCGCAGAATCAGCCATGTAACTATGAGGTAGCCCCGCTGAGGTTACAAGCGTCACCACTTTATCGAAGAGTGCGCTAGTTAAGCTACCATCAGGAGGTGTAGACCCAACATATTCAATGTATTTCTTTAACTCAGAACAACATCCCCAGTTGTAAATAGGGCTGCATAAAACAATACCATTCGCCTCAGACGTTAACTTATGTAACGCCTTATATTGTTCCGTATGATATATTTTATCGTTATCAAAACTTGGTACATTAAGTTCCGCCAAATCAACAAATTTAACTTGTCTATCCAACGATTGTAGTTCGTCAATACATAGCTTAGCGATTTGACGGCTTCGACTATTTGGATCCAAGCTCGAACTTACTACCAAAATGTACATGTTATCTCCTGCCGAATGCTAACGCCCGTCTTAAGTTGCAACCAACGCAATGCAAAAGCCTAAGCAGAACACCTTAAACACTAAACTTATTTAGAACTGAAATTGCCACGTGTTGGTTGTCGGCTTGAAGCGCTTGTTAAAAATGGACATGCGGTGAAGTGATTAATTCAAGCGCACACCCAACGTATTTGCGTATAACCCTAGAATCCGCGCGCATAGGTGCGACCCGAAGAACTTACCAGAGCTAGACGTTCAGAGTATCTAAACCAGAACCTGGCAAACGCACTTACCACACCCAAAAACATGACAATTCCTAAAGCGGACGCTTATTAAAGGGATGCTTGGCATCTCAGCTAGTAACAAACCCTACTTCTAATATTACGGAAGTTGATTCGCAGCTTTTTAACGCCCTGCTAAGTGGCGCTGACGATTAACTTACCAAGCGCACTTAACTTCAAACCAAAACCGCCAAGCTTATGGCGTCCACTTGAGTAGTTTGTTATGTGGCTAACGACTTGCCCAAACAAACAGACTTGCTTGCATGGACGTATTTTCCATAAGCGCTAACTTTTGAGTAACCATGTCGCTCGTAGAAACACACTGCATTATCATTAACCTTGCGTGTTGAAAGTACTGAGCGCTTGTAACCTTTAATCACTGCACAACTCTCAAGCTGGGTGATTAGATAACTACCCGCTCCTCGGTACTTTGAGTACATTCGCTTCAACTCACAAGTTTCACTGTCGTGCTTGCGAAATGAACCGCATGCAACGGCTTTCTCACTTTGATAGATGACTAAACAAATATCAGTACCCAAACTAAAAGAATCCGCATGGAATGAACTCTCGCCAGAGTCTGAAGTAAGAGCTCTAAGTTCTGAACTCAACTCTGCGACTAGATTTGAAAAATCCTTATCGCTTGGTGTTGTTTCCCTAAATGTGAACTGCACGTAGCCTCCTGCCACATAACGCCCTGCTAAGTTGCCGAAAACCGTGGCATATACTTTGCGAAGCAAAAGTGCCACGCGTTTGAGGTCGGCTTGAGCAGTTTGTTAGGTGAACATTATCACCGTACATCTTCGCAAAACCTGAAAAGGTAACCGTCCGGGCTTTGTACGATAAACTGTACCTGTGTAGCCAACTCATCGTTGACTCGATAAGATTTTGTTTCAATTGGCAGAAAAATCGATTCCGGTGATTTGGACTTAACCGTGGAATAGAGCGCATCAATATCGGAAACATCCCATTGAAAATTCACACCTCTACCAAATGGATATGTGAGATGTCCGGCCAACCACTTCCGTGAACTACTCTCAACACCTTCGAGCATTAGATCTAGCCCTTCACGAGATAAGTAGACAAACTGCTCCTCTTCACGGCGATATTTAATAACAAAGCCTAAGATATCGACGAAGAACTCGACGTTGTCGGATATATTTTGCACATATAATTCTGGGACTATTTTCAATTTGATGACTTCCTTGTTCACCTAACGTCCCGCTTAAGCTGCAACCAACGCAATGCGGAGCCAAAGCAGAACACCTTAATCACTAAACTTACTGAAACCAAAAATGCCACGCGTTGGTTGTCGGCTTGAAGCGTTTGTTAGGTTTTAACACAGCCACCGAACTTACTTGGCAAAGAACTGATTGATTTGGCTGGTTTTATGAAATACATCACACCGCAGAGACTCAACTGACCACCAAATGCGTGGAACACAAAGCCAATGATGAATAGCGCTGACAATTGAGCTTAAAGCAGCTTTACACCGACAAGCCACATCACGTGCCAGACCAACATTCAAATGAAGCAACCCAAAAATGTTAAGTGAGTGATGAAGCCAAATTGCTGAACCTGCGCGAGGCGAATACTTGAGGCAACAAAGAATACCGTTAGCATTATGTGCACTGTTCTCAAGTAAAACCTAACGCCCTGCTAAGCTGCCGAAAACCGTGGCATAGACTTTGCGAAGCAAAAATGCCACGCGTTTGAGGTCGGCTTAAGCAGTTTGTTAGTTGCCGATTTTATTTGACCGACAAGCTATATGAGTAGTATTTAGTATCTTTAACGAAACCAATTTTTTCATATAATGCCTGCGCTAACCTATTATCTTTCGCTGTGCCCAATTCTACGCAGACAGCTCCTGTACTTTTAGCTAGACTTACCGAGCAATCAATCAGCGCACTAGCAACACCCTTACCTCTACAATTAGGAACTACAAATAGATCATTTAATACAATGACTTTCCCTAGTGATAGTGAAGAAAATGAATGGTAGTTTAGGATAAATCCTACAGGTTTATCCTCATTTTCATATGC
Source organism: Vibrio gelatinilyticus (assembly GCF_022836845.1). Lineage (GTDB taxonomy): Bacteria > Pseudomonadota > Gammaproteobacteria > Enterobacterales > Vibrionaceae > Vibrio > Vibrio gelatinilyticus. The sequence continues at coordinate 1,604 of NZ_JAJNNZ010000004.1, read as the reverse complement.
GATATAAACTGTCGCATCCTGATTGTTTAACCGTTCAATTAAATATTCACGAAACCCTTTTGGATTCAAAGGTTGTTTGTAAAATTCCATATATTGACCGAAGAGAAAAGCCAGGTCGTCTATTTCGGTTATTGAAGCGCACTTAAATTCCATATATCTCCCTTATATGTGCGATTTTTACGTTGTGCATTAGGCAACTAACGCCTTGCTAAGTTGCAGCTAACAACCACGACACTCAAGCAAAGCCACCGTAATCCCTAAACTCAACCAAACCAAAATCGCCGACTGTTAGCTGTCTGCTTGAGCAATTTGTTAGCTTTTTCCGTGCGATGAAGACAACGTTTGGCACCAAGATCTTAAAGAAACGCTCCAATACCAACGCCGCCGACGTACCCAATGCAGAAGCATTGAACTCTCCAACAACTTGCTGCCAAAGATGGCGATACTCAAAGGCAACTCACGGCTTTTGCGCTGAAGCTGACTGCCAAGTGCACCATACTCCAAGTTGACTAACGCCCTTTCCGAGCAAAAGAAACAGCACGTGCCGGTCTGTAATTTGGCACTGACGAGCAGGTGTAAAGCTAGAACGATGAACACCTACTCCAATGAACTTAACCGAGAAAGCTAACGCCCTGCTAAGTGGCGCTAACGACCAACTTGCCAAGCTCACTAAACTTCAAACCGAAACCGCCAAGCTTATAGCGTCCACTTGAGTAGTTTGTTATGAGGCGACCTTCCACACCAAAGAAACAAAACTGTCATCGGTATCTACTACTTCGTATCCGAGACTCTCATAGAAAGATATTGCCCTCAGGTTACGTTTAAAGCTTGAGAGTGTTACTTGCTGCTTAATCTCTGTAATTGCTTGATCATGAACCATTGTCATAACGGTAGCGCCAATTTGCCTACCTTGATAAGAAGCCTCAATGACAAGAAAGTGCACATGGAGCGCGTTGCCATAAGGTTTAAAGCACAACAAACCAGCACGTTTATTATCAACGTAGAGCCAGTGAAACCAATCAGTTTGATATTGTGTTTTTAGTCGGTGCCGTTGAAATTGGTCATCCCAACCAAAGACTGCGTCAACGTGATCAAACAAGCCTCTCTTTACCGCAGCAAAAACTTCTTCGAAATCACTCAGCAATACAGGTTCTATTTTTATTTCCATAAGCCTCATAACGCCTTGCTAAGTTGCAGCTAACGACCACGACTCTCAAGCAAAGCCACCTTAATCACTGAACTCAACCAAACCAAAATCGCCAAACGTTAGCTGTCTGCTTGAGCAATTTGTTAGCTTTTTACGTGCGATGCAGCCTACGTTTGGCACCAGGATCTTAAAGAAACGCTCCAAAGCCTACACTGCCGATGAACCCAATGCAGAAGCATTGAACTTTCCACCAACTCGCAGCCTAAGATGGCGATACTAAAAGGCAACTCACGGCTCTTGCACTGAAGCTGACTGCCAAGTGCACCCCTGCTACAAGTTGATTAACGCCCTTTCCGAACAAAAGAAATAGCACGTGCTGGTTTGCAATTTGGCACCGACGAGCAGGTGTAAAGCTAGAACGATGAACCCCTACTCCTATGAACTTAACCGAGAAAGC
>NZ_JAJNNZ010000039.1 GCF_022836845.1 Vibrio gelatinilyticus | reverse complement strand
GCTAATGCAATCCGTGCCCTGAGCATGGATGGTGTTCAACAAGCCAACTCTGGCCACCCGGGTGCCCCTATGGGTATGGCTGACATCGCCGAGGTACTTTGGCGCTCTCACCTAAACCACAACCCTCAAAACCCTGAGTGGGCAGACCGCGACCGTTTTGTACTGTCTAACGGCCATGGCTCTATGCTTATTTACTCTTTGCTTCACTTAAGCGGTTACGAGCTGTCTATCGACGATCTTAAAAATTTCCGTCAACTGCATTCAAAAACACCAGGTCACCCTGAATACGGTTATGCACCAGGTATTGAAACCACCACTGGCCCACTCGGTCAGGGCATCACCAATGCGGTTGGTATGGCAATGGCTGAAAAGGCATTGGCAGCGCAGTTTAACAAAGAAGGTCACGATATCGTTGACCACTTTACCTACACCTTTATGGGTGATGGCTGCCTAATGGAAGGCATCTCACACGAAGCGTGCTCGTTGGCGGGTACCCTTGGTCTGGGTAAACTGATTGCTTTTTGGGATGACAACGGCATCTCTATTGATGGTGAAGTTGACGGTTGGTTCTCTGATGACACGCCTAAGCGTTTTGAAGCGTACGGCTGGCATGTCATTCCGGCGGTTGATGGTCATGACTCTAACGCTATCAATGCAGCCATTGAAGCGGCAAAAGCAGACCCACGTCCAACGCTTATCTGTACTAAAACGGTGATTGGTTTTGGCTCACCAAACAAAGCGGGTACTCACGATTGTCACGGTGCACCACTAGGCGCTGATGAAATCGCAGCAACGCGCAAGCAACTGGGTTGGGAGCACGGTCCTTTTGAAGTTCCACAAGACATCTATGCGCAATGGTCGGCGAAAGAAGCTGGCGCAGCAAAAGAAGCGGCGTGGAACGAGAAGCTGGCAGCGTATGAAGCGGCTTACCCTGAGCTTGCAGCAGAATTCAAACGCCGTGTAAACGGTGAGCTACCAGCGCAGTGGGAAGAAAAAGCCAACGCAATTATTGCTGATTTGCAAGCTAACCCTGCGAACATTGCCTCACGTAAAGCGTCTCAAAACGCACTAGAAGCGTTTGGTGCTATGCTACCTGAGTTTATGGGTGGCTCTGCTGACCTGGCGCCATCAAACCTGACTATGTGGTCTGGTTCAAAATCTCTAGAAGCCAGCGACTTTTCTGGTAACTACATTCACTACGGTGTGCGCGAATTCGGCATGACGGCTATCATGAACGGTATCGCTCTGCACGGTGGTTTCGTACCTTACGGCGCAACCTTCCTGATGTTCATGGAGTACGCACGTAACGCGATGCGTATGGCGGCACTAATGAAAGTGCAAAACATTCAGGTGTACACGCACGACTCTATTGGTCTGGGTGAAGACGGCCCAACTCACCAACCGGTTGAGCAAATGGCATCACTGCGCCTAACACCAAACATGAGCACATGGCGTCCATGTGACCAGGTAGAATCTGCGGTGGCGTGGAAGCTAGCGATTGAACGTAAAGATGGCCCAACGTCACTGATTTTCTCACGTCAAAACCTAGCACAGCAAGAGCGTGACGCTGCGCAAGTGGCTGACATTGCTAAAGGTGCGTACATCCTTAAAGACTGTGCAGGCAAGCCTGAGCTTATCTTGATTGCCACTGGCTCTGAAGTTGAACTTGCAGTGGAAGCCGCCGCGCAACTGACAGCAGAAGGTAAGCAAGTACGCGTTGTTTCGATGCCTTCAACGGATGCGTTTGATAAACAAGACGAAGCATACCGTGAAGCGGTATTGCCATCGGATGTCACTAAGCGTATTGCTATCGAAGCTGGCATTGCTGACTTCTGGTACAAGTACGTTGGCTTTGGTGGCAAAATCATTGGTATGACGACCTTTGGTGAATCTGCACCAGCGGGTGAGCTATTCAAAATGTTTGGTTTCACCACAGAAAACGTTGTAAGCACCGCAAAAGAGCTACTGGCGTAAGCTTCTAGCCTTTTGAAACAAAAAACCGAGCCTAGTGCTCGGTTTTTT
>NZ_JAJNNZ010000038.1 GCF_022836845.1 Vibrio gelatinilyticus | reverse complement strand
GCCGATGCCGCCGAAAACCACCTTAAACACCAAAACCAACGCATAGTGAAAATGCCACGCGTTGCGAATCCCTCTTGAACAGTTTGTGATGTTTATTTTGCCACCGATTCTACCTTTTCGTTACCTGTTACTTCAGGTTGAACAACGGGGTCTATTGGATGATATGGAGGCAAATAGGTTATGTGCATTGGTAACGAACGCTTGCCTTCTAAAACAGCTAATACGCCTTCACGTACTTTAGTCTGTTCATTTTCGACACGCCCATGCGCAATAGGGCTGTAGCAATCTCTTTTAAGCTGGACTTCATCGAAGTCATAACCTAATGATTGAGCCATAGCGTAAAGAAGGCTTGTAAATAAATCATTACTCCGCTCAATCCATGCATCGAGTCTTTCATCAGGGACACTATTATTTAGATGATCGTTATATATTTTCCAAGCATTCGTAACTTTCTTATCAGCTTCGGACTGCCAACGTTTACCAAAAACAGATTTCCCGTAGAATTCAAGATCTATCATATTTAGTGCAGAAACATGAGCTCCAGATAATCTCGTTGCACGCGTTTCCATCAGAGTGTGGAACAATTGAAGTTTTCTTCTTTTTCGTTCGGTTATATTTTCAATTATCTTCTGAGCTTGGACTGCCAATATTGGACCGATAATAACCGCCCCGATTGTAATCCAATCTTTGATATCCATGTTTAGTTCCATATTTTCCTCGATAAACATAACGCCCGCTTAAGGGGTGAGTGAACGTGTGCCATGTTTGAGCGAAGCGAGTTCGGCACGCGTTTACGAATCCCACTTGAAGCGTTTGTTATAGGGCTGGTATCACCTTTTCTTTATGTGCCATTGATAGATACCCTAAAGATGATTGATTTTTCGCTGGCTCAAAGCTTGTCGATACTTTGGCTTGTAGCTTTATCATCGATGCAACCCCCCCAACAATTGCCCCAAGTGGCAAGTCTGTTGGGTTTGAGAAAAAGTCAAACGCAGCACCTGCTGCAACACCTTGAACTAACTTTCCGCCATCTAAGTTAAGTTGGGCAGAAAAGTCATACTTACTCGTTTTCTTCCAACGCTCGTTTGATACTTGATTGAGTTCAGATATAGCAACTTTAAGATCTGATACAGCTTGTAACGATGTAAATGCAGGGTCAGGAGATTTAATAATTTGAATATAAAGATCATCAAGTGACTTATGTAATACGTTTAACTGATCTCTTCTACGGTATTTGAATTCAAGTAATTCTTCGATTGGTACATCACCGTGTGGTACTGGCAACGCATTAATTAAGTCGAACCGTAGATTCCGTTGTTGTGATTGAAAACTGCTAGGTAAAGCAAGGGATGAGCCCATTTGGTGTAAAACCCAATCAATTTCACGATTTGACGCTAGTAGAGATTCAGCTATCTTAGCTTGTGCGATTGCAAAAGAGTGACCTAAATCAGAACCACCCCAAGAGCCTTGAAACCCAACACGCGGGCGTTCAATTACCCCAGTTTCAATGAGTACCTCTTCTTCAGGAACTCCAACATAAACCAAGTTGCTACCTGGAATAACAACTTTGTCCCAGTACAAAGCGTAATAACGAATTTCCTCTGGAGAAATTGATCGCTTCATCATAAATCCGTTGGATGTGATATCGATTAACGCTGGTGATGCTACAACACCCCTTCCCATCAAAGTACTCCTTATTTTCTAAAGCCCTATAACGCCTGCTTAATGGGCAAGCAACGCTACCACTGAAATTAAACTAACATGCCGTAAACACCTGACATGACTATAAATACTGAACTCGCCTAGCGTTGATTGTCCCTTTGAAGCATTTGTTATGTGTTGGCCCACCAATAAGGCATGAGTTCTTTTAGTTTCATAGTTGAACCATTAGCGTGAGTAACAATGTCCATTTCTGAATTCTTTGGGTGAAGCTGAAGTAAAAGCTCCTGACATGCCCCACAAGGTAAAATAAATTCAGTGCCCTTGATACAAACAAGCTTTGTAATCTCAAACTCACCCTCTGTAACCATTGTACCGATTGCATTTCGTTCAGCACAAATTCCTAAAGAGCATGCAGCATCGATGCAAACACCACTAAACTGTTTTCCAGATGACGTCTCGATTGCTGAAGATACTTGCCCACAGCTTAGCTTGCCACTGAATTCTTGATCTCTAAGCTTTGACTGCGCTAGAGCGATAAGTTTGTTGTGCATTCATACTCCTTATACACATAACGCC
>NZ_JAJNNZ010000037.1 GCF_022836845.1 Vibrio gelatinilyticus | reverse complement strand
ACCTCTTGGGGTTGTATGGTTAAGTGACTAAGCGTACACGGTGGATGCCTTGGCAGTCAGAGGCGATGAAGGACGTATTAACTTGCGATAAGCGTAGATTAGGCAGTAAAAGCCACTTGAGTCTACGATTTCCGAATGGGGAAACCCAGTGGCATAAGTCACTATCATTAACTGAATACATAGGTTAATGAGGCGAACTCGGGGAACTGAAACATCTAAGTACCCGAAGGAAGAGAAATCAACCGAGATTCCGAAAGTAGCGGCGAGCGAAATTGGATTAGCCCTTAAGCTTTTTATGCGTCAGGTGAAGGCTCTGGAAAGTGCCGCGATACAGGGTGATAGCCCCGTAACCGACAACGTGTTTAAAGTGAAATCGAGTAAGGCGGGACACGTGATATCCTGTTTGAATATGGGGGGACCATCCTCCAAGGCTAAATACTACTGACTGACCGATAGTGAACCAGTACCGTGAGGGAAAGGCGAAAAGAACCCCTGTGAGGGGAGTGAAATAGAACCTGAAACCGTGTACGTACAAGCAGTAGGAGCACCTTCGTGGTGTGACTGCGTACCTTTTGTATAATGGGTCAGCGACTTATATTCAGTGGCAAGGTTAACCGTTTAGGGGAGCCGTAGGGAAACCGAGTCTTAACTGGGCGTTCAGTCTCTGGATATAGACCCGAAACCAGGTGATCTAGCCATGGGCAGGTTGAAGGTTGAGTAACATCAACTGGAGGACCGAACCGACTAATGTTGAAAAATTAGCGGATGACTTGTGGCTAGGGGTGAAAGGCCAATCAAACCTGGAGATAGCTGGTTCTCCCCGAAAGCTATTTAGGTAGCGCCTCGGACGAATACTACTGGGGGTAGAGCACTGTTAAGGCTAGGGGGTCATCCCGACTTACCAACCCTTTGCAAACTCCGAATACCAGTAAGTACTATCCGGGAGACACACAGCGGGTGCTAACGTCCGTTGTGGAGAGGGAAACAACCCAGACCGCCAGCTAAGGTCCCAAAGTATAGCTAAGTGGGAAACGATGTGGGAAGGCTCAGACAGCCAGGATGTTGGCTTAGAAGCAGCCATCATTTAAAGAAAGCGTAATAGCTCACTGGTCGAGTCGGCCTGCGCGGAAGATGTAACGGGGCTAAGCTATACACCGAAGCTGCGGCAATACAGTTTACTGTATTGGGTAGGGGAGCGTTCTGTAAGCCGTTGAAGGTGAACTGTAAGGTTTGCTGGAGGTATCAGAAGTGCGAATGCTGACATGAGTAACGATAATGGGGGTGAAAAACCTCCACGCCGGAAGACCAAGGGTTCCTGTCCAACGTTAATCGGGGCAGGGTAAGTCGACCCCTAAGGCGAGGCCGAAAGGCGTAGTCGATGGGAAACGGGTTAATATTCCCGTACTTCTTACAATTGCGATGGGGGGACGGAGAAGGCTAGGTGGGCCTGGCGACGGTTGTCCAGGTTCAAGGGTGTAGGCTGATTTCTTAGGTAAATCCGGGAAATCACTAAGGCTGAGACCCGATGTCGAGCTACTACGGTAGTGAAGTCATTGATGCCATGCTTCCAGGAAAAGCCTCTAAGCTTCAGATTGTAAGGAATCGTACCCCAAACCGACACAGGTGGTCGGGTAGAGAATACCAAGGCGCTTGAGAGAACTCGGGTGAAGGAACTAGGCAAAATGGTACCGTAACTTCGGGAGAAGGTACGCTCTTGTCGGTGAAGTCCCTTGCGGATGGAGCTAACGAGAGTCGCAGATACCAGGTGGCTGCAACTGTTTATTAAAAACACAGCACTGTGCAAAATCGTAAGATGACGTATACGGTGTGACGCCTGCCCGGTGCCGGAAGGTTAATTGATGGGGTTAGACTTCGGTCGAAGCTCTTGATCGAAGCCCCGGTAAACGGCGGCCGTAACTATAACGGTCCTAAGGTAGCGAAATTCCTTGTCGGGTAAGTTCCGACCTGCACGAATGGCGTAATGATGGCCACGCTGTCTCCACCCGAGACTCAGTGAAATTGAAATCGCTGTGAAGATGCAGTGTACCCGCGGCTAGACGGAAAGACCCCGTGAACCTTTACTACAGCTTGGCACTGAACATTGAGCCTACATGTGTAGGATAGGTGGGAGCCTTTGAAGCGTGTACGCCAGTATGCGTGGAGGCAATCTTGAAATACCACCCTTGTATGTTTGATGTTCTAACTTAGCCCCATAATCTGGGGTGAGGACAGTGCCTGGTGGGTAGTTTGACTGGGGCGGTCTCCTCCCAAAGAGTAACGGAGGAGCACGAAGGTGGGCTAAACACGGTTGGACATCGTGTGGTTAGTGCAATGGCATAAGCCCGCTTGACTGCGAGAATGACAATTCGAGCAGGTGCGAAAGCAGGTCATAGTGATCCGGTGGTTCTGAATGGAAGGGCCATCGCTCAACGGATAAAAGGTACTCCGGGGATAACAGGCTGATACCGCCCAAGAGTTCATATCGACGGCGGTGTTTGGCACCTCGATGTCGGCTCATCACATCCTGGGGCTGAAGTCGGTCCCAAGGGTATGGCTGTTCGCCATTTAAAGTGGTACGCGAGCTGGGTTTAGAACGTCGTGAGACAGTTCGGTCCCTATCTGCCGTGGGCGTTGGAAGATTGAAGGGGGCTGCTCCTAGTACGAGAGGACCGGAGTGGACGAACCTCTGGTGTTCGGGTTGTCATGCCAATGGCATTGCCCGGTAGCTAAGTTCGGAATCGATAACCGCTGAAAGCATCTAAGCGGGAAGCGAGCCCTGAGATGAGTCTTCCCTGGCACTTTAAGTGTCCTAAAGGGTTGTTCGAGACTAGAACGTTGATAGGCAGGGTGTGTAAGTGCTGCGAGGCATTGAGCTAACCTGTACTAATTGCCCGTGAGGCTTAACCATACAACACCCAAGGGGTTTTGATTGGACTCAAAG
>NZ_JAJNNZ010000036.1 GCF_022836845.1 Vibrio gelatinilyticus | reverse complement strand
ACCGATGCTTCCGCACACCACCTTAAACACTAAACGCAACGCATAGCAAAAATGCCACGCGTTGCGAATCACTCTTAAACAGATTGTTAGTATTGTCCCTGAAGTAGTCAATATAGTTGCAGCTACGCAACCTCTGCTGATGTAGGGTCAATCACTGACTTTATTTCGTTTACTTGACTAACTGGGAACTCTCCCATTTCTGCATGCTTACGAATCAGTGACTCATCTTCAGAGATAAAAACACAGTAAATTTTGTTTGGAGTAACAAATGTCTCCAACCACTGAATTTTTGGACCTAAAGCCTCTAGGACACTACACGATTTCTGAGAGATACCTTGAAGTTCTTCCGCTGATAGGTCTCCAGCGCCTTCCACCTCTCTTTCTATGACATATTTAGGCATAACTACCTCCTTTTGGTTCACATAAAGTCTAGACCAAAAATGTTAAATACATCACAGGAAATACTAACGCCTGCGATAAGGTGTGCCCCACTGAACCAACAAAGCACACCGAACTTCATACCAAAACCGCCGAGTGTAACGCATCACCTTGATTGCCTTGTTAGGTAGCTACACGCGCTGGATTAATTTGTAAGTATTAACGGCGACCTCGTGCTCAAATACTTGGCACTCAATATAATTGTCATTTATAGCTTTCAATATTCTATTTTTTGTATCCACACTGGTTCTAGGACCGAAAAAAACAGATTTAATTGCATCTTTGGGTATATCTGCCAAATAGACTTTGTTACCGAAAGGGTCAATTATCGGACGATTATCACTGTTTACTTGAGGTTTAATACCAATAAAGTTCAAAGTTAATCGCACTTCCTTTTCATAAGCCCACTCACTAGATTTGACACCTAGAATCGACGAACTATCGTAAACTTTGTCAATGTCTAATAAGTTTGGGGATTCCTCATATTTTATGACTATTGGGTCAGTGCTCACACCATTCAGCCCGGGCCGATGAAAAAACTCGTGATTAGAATCAAACTCAATAACGTAACCGCAACCCGAATCTGCATAATGTGACCACATTAACAAACTCTCATTCGTTTGAGATAACGAAAGCACTCCAATAACTTTATCCATTAACTTTGACATTTCAGATGTCATTTTGTTTTCTCTAATAAGGTTACCTGAGTTATCTTCGATTTCACTGAGAACCTGATTATACTCTGGCTCCAACTCAATGCGTTTGTCATCACTCAAATCCGACCACCACTCGTTCAATAGTTCTCGAGATTCCTTGGACAAATTATCAACTAGATCAGTTACATTGAAAGAATGATGCATTTCATATGGGTCATTTAAAGAACTCAGTTGAGTAAATCTGACTCGCAAATTCTCCAGTACATCGACTCTTTCCACTGGCAAATATTTATATAGTTTCAACCGCCCCTCTTCTTGCTTGTATAACGACCAACTTAGATACCTAACGCCCAATTAAGGGGTGAACAACGCCGTCACCCAAACCTAAAGCATTCTGCCATAAACACTAAATTTGAAGTAGAAGCAAAAATGCCGAGCGTTGTGAATCCCTCTTAAATTGCTTGTTAGGCGATTGTTCAATGAACGGTATCTCTTACGATGAACTCGTAAAATTTAACGCCTTTGTCGTTTATAAATGCTCCACCTAAGTCGCCGGTGTATGCTCCCCCAGATGGCAACCGTAACAGACCAGACATTGCCAATGACTGAAAGTCAATTTTAGCTCCTTCAGCCCAAACACTTCGCCTTTCTTCTTCTGAAGAAGCCGCATCCATACGTGTCTTGTAATCGTAAAACTCTTTGAGTGTTTCCAAACCTTCAAATGGATGGATTTGCTCGATACTAAACAATAGCGAGTTATATTCACGGACGGTAAATCTATTGAATTTAAAAGTTTCAACAAACAACCTTCCCAATAACTTCGCTTTCATTTCGTTGTGGTAACGATCAATATAAACCAGAGTATTTTCAATTATTTCATCAGTTACCGATGAGACATCCACAGCATCGCCAAGTAAAGCCACATCGTTTTCAGTGAAGCTTTCAAGGTTCACTTGCCCAATGAAACTTGAGAACTTTTTCATAAAAGCGGCGCTTTGAATGGAATTTTTTACGCTGATTGAAGTACAAACCCATTTAATAATTGGAATCTCTCTGAGAAGCTCTTGGTCTTTTGCAACAGTTTCAAGAACATTGTCGAGACTCATTTCAGATATATCAGCCCAAAATTCTTTTGTATCGTTTGATACTAACAGTGAAACAAGACTGTTATTTTTCTTATTACTCATAACTTACCCAATCGCCTAACGCCGCCTTAAGCTGTGAGTGAACGTGTGCCATGTTTGAGCGATAGCGAGTTCGGCACGCGTTTACGAATCAGTCTTGAAGGCATTGTTATGCATTACAAACCACCGGCTAAATCCAGAAAGTTACCAGTGGAAAATGATGATTTTTCAGACGCTAACCAATAAATGGCCTCCGCAACCTCCTCAGGCAAGCCACCGCGTTGCATCGGAATTTTACTTTTGAGCCGTTCTATACGATCCGGCTCTCCGCCGTCAGCGTGCATATCGGTATAAATCAATCCCGGACGAACACAGTTAACCCTGATACCTTCCGCGGCCACTTCCAAAGACAGACCTTTGGTTAACGTGTCAATTGCACCTTTTGACGCTGCATAATCAATGTATTCATTCGGCGAACCTGTTCGAGCCGCTCCCGAGGAGACATTAACTATGACACCACCGAGACCACCATGACGAGTTGACATTCGTTTCACTGCTTCACGACAACACAAGAAGTAGCCAGTCACATTGTTTACGAGAATTGAATTAATCCTATCTGCACTCATTTCTTCCAAGCGAATTTGCTTCTTTAAGATCCCTGCATTGTTGACGAGAACAGAAACAGCACCAAGCTCTCGGTCAACGGTTTCAAACATTTGAAGAACATCACTTTCTTGGGAAACATCAGCTTGAACAGAAATACAATGACCACCTAGAGCTTTGATTTCTTTAACGAGTGCCTGGGCAGCCTCAGTATTAGATTTGTAATTAATACACACGGAGAACCCTTTTTGAGCAAAAAGCTTTGCTGTCGCAGCACCAATCCCTCGACTTCCGCCAGTAATAACAACTACTTTTCGAACGCTCATTATTCATCCTTAAACGCTGAATTTGATGTAATGCATAACGCCCAATTAAGTAGTGAGCAACGCAGACCAACCTTACCTAACCCATTGTGCCGTAAACACTAAAGCTGATTCAAACCCAAAATGCCGAGCGTTGCGAATCTGCTTAAATTGTTTGTATGGATAATAAGCACTCCAATCGGGTAATGTGAGACCCAGGCTTTAGCTGCAACTAAAGCTTTCTATGTAGTAGTTCGTTTAAACGCTGGCTCCTCTATCGAGAGACCGATAACAAACATGAACGCTACATAGGACTTCAAGCATGAACCTCGAATAGTCGACTGGGTCTCGAACCCGCATTACGCAAGCATGAGTTAGCTTATTATGAATACGAAAATGAAGCAAAACATCAACGTTGGCGTTGATACAGGGAAAACACAATTAGACATCCATATTAGGCCACTAGACCTATTTTTCTCAGTAGAGAATAACGATAAAGGAATCAAAAAAGCACTCAAAACGATTAAGAGTCATAGTCCT
>NZ_JAJNNZ010000035.1 GCF_022836845.1 Vibrio gelatinilyticus | reverse complement strand
CACCACATGGGTGCTCTTTTTACGCGATTCACATGGGTCTACTTTTTCGCTTTGGCAAACGCTGCGGCAAACGCGCCGCCCATGGCATTGTTGCCATTGCCCTGACGAGGTGACCGCGGTTGACGTTGTGAACTTTTTGATTCGCGAGAATGCTGGTTGCCGCTTCGAGCGGGGCGGTTATCTTGCCCCGGTTCATCGCTAAGGCGCATCGACAAGCCAATGCGCTTGCGCAACGCATCCACTTCCATAACTTTTACTTTGACGATATCGCCAGCCTTGACGACTTCACGAGGATCGGCAACAAACTTATCTGTAAGCGCAGAGATATGAACCAGACCGTCTTGATGAACCCCAATATCAACGAATGCGCCAAAATTAGCTACGTTGGAAACCACACCTTCCAAAACCATTCCCGGTTCCAAATCGGTGATCTTGTTGACACCCTCTGCGAATGTTGCCATTTTGAACTCTGGACGGGGATCGCGACCGGGTTTATCTAGCTCATGAATGATATCGCTTACCGTTGGTAGACCAAAGGTATCGTCGGTGTAGTCAACAGCATTGACCGTCTTAAGGAATTGACTGTCGCCGATGATAGATTGCATCGCTCGGCCTGTTTTCTCGGCAATACTTTTTACCACGGGGTAAGATTCTGGGTGTACAGAAGATGCATCAAGAGGGTTTTTTCCGTCCATAATGCGTAAGAACCCAGCGCACTGCTCGAAAGCTTTTGGCCCTAAGCGCGCGACTTTTTTAAGCGTAGTTCGAGCTTCAAATCGACCATGCTCATCGCGATAGTCCACGATATTCTGGGCAATAGTGGTAGAGAGACCTGCGACTCGTGTAAGTAGCGCAGCCGAGGCCGTATTCACATCGACGCCCACCGCGTTTACACAATCTTCCACAACAGCATCAAGACGCTTGGCTAGGTTGGTTTGACTTACGTCGTGTTGATACTGGCCAACCCCGATCGATTTTGGTTCAATCTTAACAAGTTCTGCTAGGGGATCTTGCAAACGTCGTGCGATAGACACAGCGCCGCGTAAAGATACATCCATATTTGGAAACTCTTTCGCCGCCAACTCTGAAGCGGAATATACCGATGCACCGGCCTCGCTAACGATGATCTTTTGCACTTTAAGGTTGCCACGTTTGATAAGCTCTCCGGTAAAACTGTCCGTTTCTCGGGAAGCCGTACCGTTACCGATGGCAATAAGATCGACATTGAATTGTCGAACCAATCCATCGACTACTTGGGCGGCTTTATCGTACTGTTTTTGCGGGGCGTGAGGGTAAATCGTCTCTGTGGCCAGCACTTTGCCAGTTGCATCTACAACGGCGACTTTACACCCGGTTCGCAGACCTGGGTCTAAACCCAATGTCGCTCTTGGCCCTGCGGGCGCTGCCATAAGCAAATCTTTTAAGTTGGTGGCAAATACCGTGATCGCGTCCACTTCGGCGCGCTCTTTAAGTGCGCCCATCAACTCGGTTTCCATATGCATGGAGACTTTAATTCGCCATGCCCAGCTGATGACCTGCTTACGCCATGCATCGGCGGGAGCTTGGCTCAAGTGGATCCGATAGTGCTCAGAAATCAGGGTTTCACAGTAAGATTCACGGCCCCCCTCTTGGTTAGCCGGGTCTGCATTGAGTGATAGTTGCAAAAAACCTTCGTTACGGCCTCGAAGCATTGCCAACGCGCGATGTGATGGTACTTTGCTAATGGCTTCGTTGTGATCGAAGTAGTCTTTAAACTTCTCGCCTTCTTGTTCTTTGCCTTTAACAACCCGAGAAGTTAACTCGGCATTACGGTTTAAATAACGACGAATTTTTTCTAATAAACCTGCATCTTCAGCAATGCGTTCCATGATGATAGCCCGCGCACCATCCAGAGCCGCCTTATTGTCAGTAATGTTCTTCGCGTCATCGATAAATGACGAGGCAACATCTTCTGGGTGGTGACTTGGATCGGACCAAAGCAGGTCGGCCAGAGGCTCTAATCCGGCTTCAATGGCAATTTGACCTTTGGTGCGTCGCTTAGGTTTATAGGGTAAGTAAAGGTCTTCCAATCGCGTTTTGTTGTCTGCATTTTCGATTTCGAGTTTGAGCTCACTCGTGAGCTTACCCTGGTCGTCGATAGATTTAAGAATCGTTTGACGTCTATCATCGAGCTCTCGTAAATAACTGAGGCGAGAATCCAAAGTACGCAATTGGGTATCGTCTAAACCGCCGGTTACTTCTTTTCGGTAACGGGCAATAAAAGGTACGGTGTTGCCGTCGTCAATCAATGTGATAGCGGCATCTACTTGCTGCGCGCGTACGTTTAATTCTTTGGCAATCAGTTGACAGATAGCGTGGCTCATCCGTGTACTCTCTTTTTAATGTATTGATTTGGGTGGTATTCCCACTCACTGTATGACTTAGGATATAAGGGCTTGCCGAGCATTTTGCAATTGTTTGGTAATTTTTCTCACATAGAACGCTCCGCAAAGTGAATGATGATTTGCTAATTTATTGATATACACATGGATATTCAGTTAATTTTCTGTAATGTTTATAGTAACGCGAAATACACCGAGCTTGCGCAGACGTGTCGGTTGTGTGGTCCTGTCTGGTCAACAATGGATATTCAGAATGAATAAAACAGTTATAAAATGGGTAATGCTAGCCACCTCACTCACGGCTGCTTGGAGTGTGTCGGCCGCTAATATTGCGACCACTCAGTCGCCAGCACTTTCTATCCAGGATAAGGCTGTTCTGGGCCGCATCGAAAGTGTTTACTACGAAGACATTAAAGAGCTTAAAGGGATCCCATTTGTCGGAAAAATTGATACAGGTGCAGATACCACCTCTATGCATGCAGAGCGTGTTCATGTCCGCAGTTTAAACCCGAAATATCAAGGACTCGAGGATGCTGAGTTACTAAAGACCATTGTTAACGAATATGGTGGTAGCGCCAGTGATTGGTGGCTGGAAGAGTTTGACAATGAAGAGCGCAGCTTTAAAGGGGTGGTAACATTTGATCTAAGACACCCATACTCAGGAGAGGTTATTACGCTGGAGCGACCACTTGCTCGAACTAGTGTTATCCGCAGTCGCACCAGTGCCACGCCTATTTACAGGCCCGTAGTTAAGATCCCTATGCGCATTGCAGGCAAGACCGTTGAGACAGAGGTTAACTTGACTGATCGTAGTGGCTTTACGGCTCCGATTTTGATTGGTAAGACATTTCTGACAAACAACGCTTGGGTTATGGCAGGGTACGACTATCTACAAACACAAGATGATGCGTTAGTTATTGGCCGAAAGGGATCGGGTGAGATTGATGATGTCCCTGTGGGAGTAAGCCTATCACTAAAAAATAACCACAGTATTTTACACGCAACCAATATTGAAATTAATGAAATGAACCGCAGTGTATCATTTGATTTGTCAGGCCGCGAAGAGGCGACAAAGCGCGTCACTTACCCGCTAGAAAAAATGCTTTCAATTGGCGATCAAACATACCCACTGGTGTACGTTCCTTTTAGTATCGGTGATCAATTCTCAGAGCACGTTTTGGTATACCTAAAGGATCGCTCTAAGTTCAGTACCCAGTTGCGTTTGGGCCAAAATACATTGAGCCGCTTTTTTGTGATTGATACCCAGAGTAAGGAATTACTTGGTTCTAAAAAGCAAACCTTTGCCGCTCGACTCAAAAGTAAGCCTCTGGTGGTTTCACCTGTAGAGGAACTTATTTTGGATGGCCAACCTCTATCTGCGGAGCCGTCATTTACTGTTAGCACCCCGCTTTTAAAACTGCCAAGTTTTGAAATGATAGAAGCCAAAGGACGCGACAAAGTTGAGTATTACCTGTCGAATGACTTAGGTAACTCGGAAAAAATCACCAAGACTATCTTAAGAAAAATAAGAGTTGGAGAGACCGTTCGCCCAGTGGTTGATGGTGAATTCATTGTTGGTGGCAAAGCGGTGAATGTTGAGTTTGCGTTAGAAGCTCTCGATGGCGACGAAGGGGATGAACCGTACTTTATTATTGGTAAAAAAGCCGTCAAAGCCGGTGTGGTAATAAATACTCGCAGCGAAAATTTACTTGATGCCTACCCGATCTTCACGGCAGGCCATATCGAAAACGCGACAGTCGAGGGTATGACTTTCCCTGTTAAATTGGATACAGGTGCAGATGTTAGTTCGATGAACGCTTTGAACATTAAACAGTTCAAGAAAGATGGTAAGTCTATGGTGAGTTTTACTTACAGTAATGACATGGGGAAAAAGCAAGACTTTACCCGTGAAGTTGTTGATATCATGCGTATAAAAGGTAAAAAAGGCGAAAAGGCCAATATTCGCCCTGTGGTGAATATGCGCGTCAAGTTGGGTGATGTTGAAAAAACAATTCGGGTGAACCTACAAGACCGTAGCCGTTTCCACTACAGCATGATTTTGGGTAAGAACTTCCTCAAATATGGTGCAGTGGTCAGTAGCGATGAGAACTTTCTCCTTGGCAATGAAATCGGCAGCCACTAATTGAAATCGTGAAAATAAAAAAGCGCCCCAGGGC
>NZ_JAJNNZ010000034.1 GCF_022836845.1 Vibrio gelatinilyticus | reverse complement strand
AGGCAAAGGCGAGCTGGTGTTTAAACCTAACGGCAATTACACCTTCAAGCCTGGTGAGGATTTCCAGGCGCTTGAGCCAGGTCAGTCCGAAGAGGTGAGTTTCACCTACGTGGCGGTGGACAACAACGGCGCGAAGAGTGAGCCGCAAACCATTACCATTACCGTGACGGGCACTAATGACGCGCCAGTCGCAGAGGCGAAAACCGACAGCGTTATTGAAGACACGGTGATTACGGGCGTAGTGAGTGCTTCGGATGTGGATTTAGGCGACGATGCCGAGCTTAGCTTTAGCACCGACTCCACCGCAGAAGGCCTAACGTTCAATGCCGATGGCAGTTATACATTTGATGCTTCGTCCTACGACAGCCTGGGCAAAGGCGAGAAGTTAGTATTAGAGATCCCCGTGACCGTCACCGACGAGCACGACGCAGCTGCGCAAACCACGCTGACCATTACCGTGACAGGCACCAACGATGCGCCGGTGGCGACAGATTTTTCAGTTGAAGTTACAGATGAACAACCTATCCAAGTTTCCTTTGACGGTGTTGGCAGCGATCATATTTCAGATATCGAAGATGATCGCAGTAACTCTGATGGCAAGGTTGTCGGCGTTGTCATTACTGAATTGCCCATTGGTGGTACTCTTTTCTACACCCAAAATGGTATTACTAGAGAGATCTCTGAGGATGATCTGCATCGCACGGATGAACAGGGTAATATCATTGCTGCAGGCACTATATTTGAGTCCGACAGTATTAGTTACAAGGCTAGTAATGATTCACAAGGTTTCGTCCTCGGTGCAAAAGAAGGTGATCAGCTTGATGATCAGAGCCTTTCTCAAAACGATTTTTATAACTGGGGCGAAGCGCAAAGCGGCACTGTTCGAACTGTGACGTTTGAAAATGGCGACCAAGTTACAATCTCGAGTAACAAGGGGGCGCTAACTCAATATCGCGGTGATGCAGGACATATAGGCCATGGCTTAGGCATTGGTGCTGGCGCAGGTATAAACCAAGGTGAAACTCTAACTATTAATTTTGATAGTCGTCCCGCCTCTAGTATTCATCTAGGGCTGGATGGTTTGGGTGGGTATTTCTCAAGCGCAGTTGATAATGGCAATTCCTCATTTGTAACGCTCCAAGTTACCTTGAGCGATGGTCGGGTTGTTGACTACCCATTTGACCATCCTAATGGCTTCCAAAAAGATGAGAAAGGTAACTCTGATCTGTTCCACGAGCTAGAAATATCAACCGATGCCATCCCTGGTGCTGACGGCTTGTTAATAACAGGTATAACCGTCGGCACGCATGGTAACGGAAATTGGGAACTTCGCTATATTGAAACGAGCCTAGAGGATTCAATAGACTACAAGGCGGTTGATTCTGATGGGACTTACAGTGAAGAGTCTTCGGTAACCTTCGATGATGGAAGAAGTAATACCTCACCCAATGCCAACAACGATGCTACTGCTAATGGATCTGCCGCGTTTGAATTCGATCATGATGAGCCTGTGATTGTTCCACTGGCTGACATTCTTGCAAATGACAGTGATTTGGATGGTGATAGCCTGCGCATCACCTACGTGTTTGGTGAGACTGTTGGCGATGCTCGAATTGAAAATGGAAACGTCATCTTTGACCTACCGGAAGGCTTTTCTGGCGATGCTGAATTCCAGTATCAGATTACCGATGATAAAGGTGGCTTTGATACCGCAATGGTTAAGGTTCTGGTCAACCCTGCGCCTACGCAACCAGATATTGGCAGCGTTACATTAGATACAGAAAGCGTAATAGAAGGTGAGTCACTAGTTTACAGTGTTAATTTGGGTGAGGTAGCTCTGATAGATTCTGTTTACAGCATTAATTTCGGTGCTGGCGGGGATACGGCACAGCGCAACGATATCGATCCTGCAAATATGACCTTTTCCAATGGCGTGAGGTATAACGAGAGTACTGGTCAACTTGAGGTACCTGCCGGAATTTCTGAGTTCGATGTGATATTGCCTACCGTTGATGATTTTGATTTAGAAGACGCGGAGTCTTTCACATTACAAATTGATCAGGCTTCATCAGCTCAGGCGAGCATATTAGACAATGATAACCAGCCACCTAAGATCGATCTTAATGGTGATGGCCATGAGGTGGTGTTTGAAAGTGAAAGCGCTGGGTATTCTAATGTATTTGGTTATTTCTTTGTTGATAGCGAAGGAAACCCAAGTGAGCCAACAGTATTAATACACAATACCAATAGTGAACTTGCAAATGGCGATGTAATAGCCAACCTTGAATCAATAGAAGGTGCTGAATTCTTTTTAATTGCCAACGGAGCTTCACAAACACCGGGCAACGCGTTATTGAGCTTTAATGATCAAGGACAATTGCTCGTCAATGGCAATGCGCCAAGCAAACCGGTCTACTTATCGACTGACCAAAGTGAGCAATACAAATTTGTAGTGACAAACGATGACAGTGGGGTCACTGAGATACATATCGAAGATATCCTACTTCAACAAAGCGACAAAGATTACAACGATCTTGTCGTGACCATTCGCCCTGACTCAAGCGACAACGGAACGGGTTACACTGCCAGCTTTACTGAACATCAAGCCCCAGTGTCGGTAGTAGACAATGATGTTTCAATTTCAGATGACCGCAATACGATTTCTTATGCGGAAGTGATTCTTAAGAATACAGAGTTGGGGGATGTACTCACTGTTGATGGTGAAACACATGGCGATCTGATGAGTGGCATTGTGTTTACGTCAGAAACTCAACCCTCAGGTAGTATTTTAATTACCTTTACAGGCGAGGCTAGCACCGCAGATTATGAAGCGGCGATGGCGAAGCTACTGTTTAGCAACACAAGTCATACACCAAATGAAGATGACAGAATCATCGAAATCACCGTGTACGATGAAAATAGTCAGCCGTCCAATACTGCCGTATCTACTATCTCTGTTTCTGATGTGGCTGATTTTGCAATCGCAGCAGCTCAAGGTGATGAAGATACCAAGATTACTCTGGACATCTCTTTGTTATCAGATGGCGGTGTAGAGCAAGTGTCACTTGTCAACATTCCAGATGGAGCGAAGATTTTTGATGGAGATAATGAGCTTACCGTCATCAATAACGCTATTACTCTCTCGCCGAGTGAACTAGAGAATCTATCGATTCAGCCACCAGCAAACAGTGACGACGACTTTATCCTGGGTGTTAGTGGTCTAGATTCTAGTGGTACGGCCTTTGAGCAACATGACTTGGCGGTGACGGTTAAACCAGTCACCGATATACCGACCCTGAGCATTTCTGGTGCTGAAATCCTTGCCTCTATCGATTTCGAAAATGTGCAGTTAGGCGGCAGTGCTTGGAGAGGGAATGTTACTGAAACAGAACTTAACAACAACGGCTCCGTTGGTATTTGGGGTACGCTCAACTCAAGCGAGGCCAATGAAGTTGGCAATGAGGGCGTTTATCGAAATGCCGAAGCTGGCGAGCAAGGCAACAACATCTACGAGCTAGAGGGACGAAGAGGTACCGACAATTCGTTGTTTACTCAGTTTACCGCAAGAGCGGGTGCGTTTTACTCCATCAGTTTTGATATCGCAGCACGGGCCGTTGGAACATCACCAATGACTCTGTTTTTAGTCAACGAGGCAGGCGAGAGAACGGAGCTTTTCGTCTATGACGAAAATAGCACCTGGACTTCAAACGAAATTAAGTTTGAAACACCTCTAGAGGGCGACTACAAACTCGTTTTCGAATCCAACCAAACCGACAGCTACGGCGCTCTGCTCGACAATGTTTCACTTTTAGTTGTCGACAACTATGGCTATGAAGATTCACCTATCCATCTAAGTGACTTTAGCGCTTCGCTAACGGATACCGATGGTTCTGAATCGTTAGCTATTTTGTTGAAGGCGCTGCCAGAAGGGGCGGTAGTATCCAATGGTGCAGCGTCCCTGACTGTTGGAAGTGACGGTATTGCTGATATTAGCGGTTGGGGCAACCTAAATAACTTACAAGTCACTATCGACGAGCCGGGTCAATATCCTGTAACTATTGAAGTCACCGCATCCGAGACCGATGCACAATATACTGTTCCTAATAGTACAGTCTCTGAAGTGATTAACGTCACGGTACTTGAAAAGGCGGCTGATCCAGTTGAACCTGAAAATTCAGCGCCAACAGTTGAAGACTTCGTTGTTATTTCTGACGACGAAGATGACGGTATCAAGATTGACTTTAGCGATCACGCTCAAGATATGGAAGACGATGCTTCAAGCAGCGATGACAAAGAAACCAGTGTGTTGATTGTAGAGGACGCGAAATTTGGTCAACTTTATTACGTCGACGAAAATGGCAAAGACGTTAAGGTCGAAGTTGGCAGCGTTATTACAGATACAACAGAACTAAAATACGATGTGGACGATGTTGTCACAGGATTTGATACATCTGGCGATGATTTTGAATGGGAGCCAGAAAAACTGACGGAGCAGGGAATTACCTTATCAGGAGGAACCTTTAAAGACGATGTTCACAATATGGATAACCTGAGTTCTTGCCCCATTGATTTTAATGATACCAACGGTGATAAGCGTGGTATCGGTGTAAACAGTGAAGGTAGAAACGGTAATTCTGATGAGGTGGATTCCGAGAAGAACGAATACATTTCAGTCAAGTTTGACAATAGTCTGTCTGTGACCGAGGCATCGGTTTCACTCGGTAATTTGACTGCACATTTTAATGGCAAAAATGCGACAGGACAGGTCCACATTCACCTTTACAAAGATGGGGAGCATCAAGAAACCGTCGTTGTCGACAAAAACAGTGCTATAGAACATCATCAATATACAGCAGAACTTGAATTAGATAGTGGTTTTGATGAAATCCGTATCACCGCGTCATCCACGAAAGAGCATAAGGTTGATTTTGTTCTTCAGGGTGTTGAGGTTGAAGAGGCTAGCATTCGCGATTCTATTGTGTACAAAGCTCAAGATTCTAATGGTAATTTCAGTGAAACAGCTGTGGTTGATATTATCGTTAATGATGCAGAGGAAAGAGTTCAAACGGCAGATGGCGTAGATTCAATCTCGCTGGATACATCTGGGCAACTATTTATACAATCTGCAGAGATACACAGCTCTCCTGGTCGAAATGATATAGAAAATGTTGAGCTTGATGACAACCTCAGTATCCATTCGGGTGACAGCAATGACTATGTCGAACTTGGTATTAGTTCGGGTGATAACATTGTTAATACTGGCTCTTCAGAGCCAAATACGCCAGCAGACATCGGCCGAGACTTCTTCGAAGATGCAGCATTTATGTCCGGAGAAATCCTTGATGCCGATGGCATATTGAAAACGACAGTCGTTGATGAAATGCAGCCAGAGACTGACACCGTCAACATGGGCAGTGGTGATGATGTCGTCATCAGTGACGGTGGTAACCTCGCTGCGTTTGGCGGTGCGGGCGATGATATCCTTTATGGTTCTGATACAGGATCTGATGGTCTCCGTGGTGGCGAAGGTAACGATGTATTACGTGGCAGAGGCGGAGATGATTACCTCGTTGGTGATGAGGGTGAAGATGTCCTTTCCGGTGGCATCGGGTCTGATATTTTAACAGGTGGAGAAGGCGCAGATCTCTTTGCCTGGGATAGTACTGACCTAGATGGAAACACAGACACCATTAGCGACTTTTCTATTGAACAAGGAGACAAAATCGATTTGTCTGATCTGTTTGAGGATGTAGAGTCGTCAGCGGATGATATTATTGAGCAATATGTGGCGGTTTCTGAAAAAGGAGACCATGCTGAACTAAATATATCTAAAGGTTCTGATACCGTTTCCATCGAATTGGAAGGCGTAACAGCCGATACAGTAAGAAGCAACCTAGCAGATATGCTCATTATAAAGGATGATATCTAAGCCTTTCGTTTAGAATCAGCCTCTCTTTAAAAGTCTCGCTTTTGCGAGGCTTTTTCGTTTTTGAGACTTTATAAAAAAAATCCAAATTGATCCCTCAATTGCCCACATAACGCGCAAGGTTGAGCTATACCCAAAGAAAATGTCAAAAAGTTGACGATTGAGCAACCATACACGGCTCCTTGTTCGGAGCTTTCCTTACGTTGGGTAATATGATGGCTATTTATAATTTGTTTGGGCTTAATACAGTTTCGGGAATAGTCGTTCTCGATGCTAGTGGTAAATTAGCAGTTCTTTCTGAAGGAGCATCACCAAGGCCTGGGGATGTCGTGATTTCAGCAGTGGACAATGTGGATGTTGGAGAAAATGTCTCTATTCAATTAATTGGCTCTGATGGAGCCAGCCAAAATATTGAAGTAGACAATATTATCGCTCAAATTGAAGCGGGGCAGGATCCAACCCTTGATGATGATCAGGCGCCAGCAGCTGGCGATGATGCTGGATCAAGTTTGACACTATCTGCGGGTGTACAGAGGGATGGAGCTGAAACCATCGCAGAAACAATGTTTGAAACACAGGGGCTTATTGCACAAGGCCTGACCGCGACTCAGTCGACCGCACTTCTTCGGTTTTTCGAGACAATCAGTATCCCACGTGTCGCATCTATTTCCACTATTCCCGATGACTCAATTACGGAAGGTGATTCCTTCACGTTTCGCGTGACATTAGATAGTGAAACAAGCATAGCAACGACATTCCCAGTGACATTGCCTTCATCGCCAGATGTGGCGTTGGCAGACATTTCATTTTCCAACGGCGTTACGCTGGGTGATGATGGTAGATTGAACGTACCAGCAGGAGTAAGCGCTTTTGACATTATCTTGCCAACGGTCGACGATGACGAAGTCGAAGCGACGGAAATCTACACTCTGGCTGTAGATGGTGTGGAAGCAACGGGTACTATTTTG
>NZ_JAJNNZ010000033.1 GCF_022836845.1 Vibrio gelatinilyticus | reverse complement strand
TATAGCTATTCAAAATAACCACCTTTGCGTGTCAACATGAGAGCTCCTACGCTGTAAAGAAAACTGAGCAGTCAAATGACTCTCGTAAATAGTAGTGATGCAACGGATATTAGCTGTATATGGTTAATTGAAGAGCCTCGTAACTGTTAATGCGAAATCAATGTTGATCGGTTAATATGCACACCTAATACGTGAACGAAGGATGTAGTGCGATGCTAAAAGTGGCAATCAATGGCTTTGGTCGCATTGGCCGAAATGTACTTAGAGCGCTTTATGAAAGCGACAAAAATAATCAAATACAAGTTGTGGCCGTTAATGAGCTAGCCCAACCCGATGCGATGGCGCACCTATTACAATATGATACAAGCCATGGTCGATTCGGCAAAAAGATCACCCATGATCAAGAGCACCTCTATATTCACCACCATAACGGTGACAAAGATGTGGTGCGTATCTTACACCTTGCAGAGATCAGTTTGCTGCCTTGGCATGATTTAGAGGTAGATATTGTTCTAGATTGTACCGGCGTCTTCGGTAACAGAGCGGATGGTCAGCAACATATTGATGCTGGCGCAAAAAAGGTGTTGTTTTCACATCCAGGTGATCACGACATGGACAATACCATTATCTTTGGTGTTAACCATGAAACCCTTACGCAGCAGCATAAAGTCGTGTCGAACGGTTCATGTACCACCAATTGCATTGTTCCAATTATTAAAGCGCTTGATGATGCGTTTGGAATAGACTCTGGCACCATTACCACGATTCATTCCGCCATGAATGATCAACAGGTCATCGATGCTTACCATAGTGACCTGCGACGAACACGAGCGGCCAGTCACTCCATCATTCCAGTCGATACAAAACTTCATAAAGGAATTGAACGGATATTCCCGAAATTTTCTAACAAGTTTGAAGCGATTTCTGTCAGAGTTCCGACAATTAACGTCACCGCTATGGATTTAAGTGTAACTATAAATACGAATGTGAAAGTTAATGACGTAAATCAAGTCATTATTGACGCATCTCGGTGTACATTAGACGGCATTGTTGACTATACTGAAGCTCCACTGGTTTCGATAGACTTTAACCACGATCCACACAGTGCCATTGTAGACGGGACTCAAACTCGTGTTAGTGATGGTAGATTGGTCAAAATGTTGGTTTGGTGTGATAACGAGTGGGGTTTTGCTAACCGTATGTTAGATACTGCTTTAGCAATGCAGGCATCCCAGTAGCATCAGGGTGCCATTTGGGTAAAATATTAATTTTGATGCTTGAAATTAATATTCACGAGCCCAATATAAGTAAGCAGTTGATGAATTCAAAAACTCGGCAAGAGGCCGGGTTTTCAAAAACTTTATTTATTTTTTAGTTGAGAGGACTAAACATGTCTGTAATCAAGATGACTGACCTGGATCTAGCAGGTAAACGCGTATTTATCCGTGCTGACCTGAACGTTCCTGTAAAAGAAGGCAAAGTAACTTCAGATGCTCGTATCCTAGCATCGCTACCAACCATCAAGCTTTGCCTAGAAGCGGGTGCTAAAGTTATGGTGACTTCTCACCTTGGTCGTCCTACTGAAGGCGAATACGCTGAAGAGTTCTCTCTACAACCTGTTGTTAACTACCTAAACGACGCACTTGATTGCGACGTTAAACTCGCAAAAGATTACCTAAATGGCTTAGAGCTAAATGCTGGTGAGCTAGTCGTTCTTGAGAACGTTCGCTTTAACAAAGGCGAGAAGAAAAACGAAGAAGAGTTATCTAAAAAATACGCAGCGCTTTGTGACGTTTTCGTCATGGACGCATTCGGTACCGCTCACCGTGCTCAAGCATCTACTCACGGCGTAGGCATGAACGCACCTATCGCATGTGCTGGTCCTCTTCTTGCGGCTGAGCTAGAAGCTCTCGGTAAAGCAATGGATAACCCAGCACGTCCGCTTGTGGCGATTGTTGGTGGTTCTAAAGTATCAACTAAACTGACCGTTCTTGAGTCTCTATCTAAAATCGCTGACCAATTAGTCGTTGGCGGTGGTATTGCAAATACATTCATCGCTGCTGAAGGCCACAACGTAGGTAAGTCTCTTTACGAAGCAGACCTAGTTGAAACCGCGCAGAAGCTAATGAAAGAGTGTGCAATTCCGGTTGCCACTGACGTAGCGTGTGCAAAAGCATTTGATGAAAACGCAGAAGCAGAAATCAAAAACGTGGCTGATGTTCAAGACGACGATATGATTTTCGATCTTGGTCCAGAATCAACGGCTGCTCTAGCTGAAATCATCGGCAATGCGAAAACGATTCTTTGGAATGGCCCAGTAGGCGTATTTGAATTCAAGAATTTTGAAGCAGGTACAGCGGGTATTTCAAAAGCGATCGCTGAATCAGCTGGCTTCTCTGTAGCGGGCGGTGGTGACACTCTTGCAGCTATCGACAAGTTTGGCATTAAAGCTGACGTATCTTATATTTCTACTGGTGGTGGCGCTTTCCTTGAGTTTGTTGAAGGTAAAGTACTTCCTGCTGTTGCCATGCTAGAAGAGCGTGCTAAAGCATAATTACCTATAGAGCGGGCTTATTAGTCCGCCCTTATCTATGCTGCAATGAGTGATTAACTTTGATACAATGCCGCCCATTGTGAGCAAACGATTGCCATTTTTTATTTAAAACGACAGAAAATAGGACTTATTCCATGTCTAAGATCTTCGACTTCGTAAAACCAGGTGTTATCTCTGGCGATGACGTACAGAAAGTATTTGAAGTAGCAAAAGAGAACAAATTTGCACTTCCTGCGGTAAACGTAGTTAACACTGACTCTATCAACGGTGTTCTTGAAGCAGCAGCTAAAGTGAAAGCTCCAGTTGTTGTTCAGTTCTCTAACGGTGGCGCTGGCTTCTTCGCTGGTAAAGGCGTTAAGCTTGAAGGTCAAGGTGCACAAATCCTAGGTGCAGTTGCAGGTGCAAAATACGTGCACGCTGTTGCTGAATCTTACGGTGTTCCAGTTATCCTTCACACTGACCACGCTGCTAAGAAATTACTTCCATGGATCGACGGTCTTCTAGATGCAGGTGAAGAGTTCTTCGCTCAAACGGGTAAGCCACTATTCTCTTCTCACATGATTGACCTGTCTGAAGAGTCTCTAGAAGAGAATATCGAAATTTCTGGTCAGTACCTAGCTCGCATGGCGAAAATGGGTATGACTCTAGAAATCGAACTAGGTTGTACTGGTGGTGAAGAAGACGGCGTAGATAACTCTCACATGGACGCATCTGAGCTATACACTTCTCCAGAAGACGTAGCATACGCATACGAGAAACTGAACGCGATTAGCCCACGCTTCACTATCGCGGCTTCTTTCGGTAACGTACACGGTGTTTACCAAGCGGGTAACGTAGTACTGACTCCAACTATCCTACGTGATTCTCAAGCATACTGTGCAGAGAAGTTCGGTATCGCACCTAACGCTCTAAACTTCGTATTCCACGGTGGTTCTGGTTCTTCTGAAGCAGAAATCCAAGAGTCTATCGGCTACGGTGTTATCAAAATGAACATCGATACGGATACACAGTGGGCAACTTGGGACGGTATCCGTACTTACTCAGCGGATAACTTTGATTTCCTACAAGGTCAAATCGGTAACCCAACTGGCGAAGCTGCTCCTAACAAGAAGTACTACGATCCACGCGTATGGTTACGTGCAGGTCAATCTTCTATGGTAACTCGTTTAGAGAAAGCGTTCGCTGACCTAAACGCTATCGACGTACTATAAGTTTAAATCTTATAAGATTTAACTAATAGACAGTTTAATAAGCCGCTCACTAGAGCGGCTTTTTTTATGTGCGCTGAAAAACGTGGTAATGAATAGGAAAAAACTGGCGTAAAAGCATATGATTGCGTAACATTTTGTGAGGTAATGTAAGTTGTTATTCATAATTAAAATGATTTCGCGATGCGTCTTTGCTAGAAGCACTAATAATTGTCGTGTTGTGCTATTGGCTCAGATTGACCGTGTGACGTTTTTTACTTCAAGAGGTAAGCAATATGGCTGGTGAGTCATTAGACTTAGAAACTCCGCTCGTTGATGGATTGTCGAAAGCAGAACAATGGTTAACCAATAACTCCGATTTGCTGCTTCAATATGGTGTCAATATTATTTCAGCGGTGCTGATTCTATTTATTGGTAACATCGTCGTTAAGGCAGTAGCAAACAGCGTCGCTAAGGTTCTGAAAAGCAAGAACATGGATAAAGCGGTTGTTGAGTTTATCCATGGTATCGTACGCTACACGCTATTTGTCATTGTGCTTATCGCAGCGCTTAGCCGAGTCGGGGTACAGACAGCTTCTGTAGTCGCTGTAATCGGTGCGGCTGGTTTAGCGATTGGTCTCGCACTTCAAGGCTCTCTATCTAACTTCGCAGCAGGAGTCTTAATTGTGGGTTTCCGCCCATTCAAGTCCGGAGATTATGTAGAGATCGGTGGCGTTGCTGGCTCTGTTGAAGCGATTCAAATCTTCCAAACCGTTTTGACAACCCCAGACAACAAAATGGTAGTGGTGCCTAACGCGTCGGTGATTGGATCTCCTATCACGAACTATTCACGTCATGCCACTCGTCGCATCGATCATGTCATTGGCGTTTCTTATGGCTCAGATCTTAAGAAGACTCAAGAAGTGATTCGCAGAACATTAGAGGCCGATGAGCGTATTTTAAAAGATCCTGACATTACCATTGGCGTTATCGCGTTAGCGGACTCTTCTGTTAATTTTGTCGTGCGCCCATGGGTGAGAACCTCAGATTACTGGGCCGTTTATTTCGATTCACTCCAGGCCATCAAAGAAGAGCTAGATAAAGAAGGCATTGAAATACCATTTCCACAAATGGATGTGCATTTAAACAAAGCAGATGCGTAGTGCTATTCAGTTTACAAAAAAAAGGTGAAGTATTGAGCTTCACCTTTTTTTATGATGCTGATTAGGGCGAGTATTACGATGCAACGAGCCCTTTGATGAGCATTGTTGCAATGGCAAACATCATCGCGGCAACGGCCAAATCAATGCCTTTTTTCACCTTCGGTTGAGACAGCGTTGGGCCGAGTTTTGCGGCCCCCATAGACAATGAATAGAACCAGACAAATGATGCTAGTACGGTGCCAGCAGCAAAGGCAATTCTATCATCCCCTTCGAACTGCCCCCCGATTGAACCAAGAATCACAACGGTGTCGAGATAAAGGTGAGGGTTTAGCACTGTCACAGCCAAGGCTCCCAGCACGACAGTACGCCTACCTCGTGCCAGTACTTCACCGGATGATTCCTCTACGCTAGGTTTTTTAAATGCACTTGTAAGAGATAACAAGCCGTAACCGATTAAGAAGGCAATCCCTCCTAGTGTCACTGCAGTAAGCAACAGTTCATTTTGCGATAAGATCGCGCCACCCCCGAATATCCCAAGGGAGATGAACGTCATATCTAACAGACTGCAAACCGTTGCGGTTGTCAGATGGTGATTACGTTTGATGCCTTGGTTTAATACATAGGCATTTTGTGCGCCAATGGGAATGATCATTGTTGCACCTAAGCCAAAACCTTGAAGAAGCACCCAAAAATTCACGTCGTTATCCTTTAAATCGTCTAAATAAGAGCGTGAGAATAGCGATTGAGTTATGATTAGTTAAGTTAATAATTTTAATGACATATAAGTATTGCTAATGGTGTGGGTATGCGAGGACTAGACTACAAGTGGGTTGAGGCGCTAGACGCAATTGTTGAGCATGGTAGCTTCGAAAAAGCGGCTGAACATTTGTACATTTCTCAATCTGCTGTATCTCAAAGAGTAAAGCAACTTGAAAAGTGGCTAGCACAGCCAGTATTAGTAAGAGGGCTGCCACCACGACCGACGGCGGTCGGTAAGAAGCTATTAGGATTGTATCGTCGCGTACGACTACTTGAGCAGGAGTTGGTTCCTGAGCTAGCTTCGGAGTTGGGAGACAAACCGCTATCTGTTTCGCTAGCCACTAATGCTGACAGCTTAGCGACATGGTTGCTTCCAAGCCTACACGAGTTGCTACAGACCAAGAAAATAGGATTAAACCTCATTGTCGATGATGAAGGGCGAACAATAGAGAAGCTCAAAAATGGTGAAGTCGTTGGTGCTATCAGCTTAGAGTCTCAGTCTATACTAGGCTGTGTTGCAGACTACTTAGGGCGCGTCGACTATTTATGTGTTGCGAGCCCTGAATTTATTCAACGCCATTTTTCGCAAGGTGTGAATCGAGAAACGTTGATGAAGGCGCCTGCGGTCGCTTATGACCAGCATGATAAAATGCATCAGAAATTCGTCAATCAACATTTTAATATTGCACCGGAACGTATTTTAAAGCACACAGTGCGCAGCTCTGAGGCCTTTGTCAAACTCGCGTTATCAGGCGTGGCCTATTGTCTTATCCCTCGCTTGCAAATTGAAGAGGAACTCGCAGAGGGAAGATTGATTGAAATCACGCCCACGATACTGTTATCACACCGTATCTACTGGCACCATTGGCAGTTGGAAAGTGGTGTTCTAGGGGATGTTTCTAAAGCGATTATTGAATATGCCAGAGAGTTTTTGCCTCAATAATTCGAGCCTCTAAGGAAAAGCCGATCACGAGGAACTAATCGCCGACTATAGTGACTTAAAGATAATGTATGAGCGTTAACAAAAGGAAGTTCCTAATGAAGTATGCATTTTGTATGACCTCGCTGGCTTGGTGTTTAGCTGCGGCACCGACATTAGCCACTGTGCCTGATTTTCCCCACATTGTGACTACCGGTTATGGTGAGGCTATTGCAACGCCTGATATGGCTGAATTCTCGGTGAGAGTAGTGCAATCTGAGTCGAGTGCCGAGCAAGCAAAACAAGCTGTTGATAAAGTCGTTGAGGCGTTTCTAGCGCAGTTGGTGAAGCGAGGAATAAATCGAGAGGATATCCAAAGCTCCAATCTACATCTTTCCCCACAATATAATTACCCCGAAAAAGGTCAGGCAGAGCTATCTGGATACCGGGCCTCGCGCAGTGTCATCGTGCAGGTTCATGCCTTGGAGAAGTTAAATGATACTCTTGATTTGGCGATGCAGTCGGGGATAAATCAAGTGGACTACATTCGTCTAAAAGTCAAAGAGCAGGATCGCTATCAGCAACTAGCTCGTAAAGCAGCCATCGAAGATGCCAAAGCAAAAGCGATATCTTTGGCGATGGGATTTGACCAGCAGCTTGAGAGGATTTGGAAAGTTGAATACCGTCAACCACATTCTCAACCCGTGGTTATGCGTAATATGGCGATAGACAGCCGAGCAGAATCAAAAGGTTATCAAGATTCAAGTATCGTAATACGTGATCGTGTCGATGTCATATATCAGATGAACGATTAGGGTGAACAAACCTTAACAAAAAGCCCTCAATTGAAA
>NZ_JAJNNZ010000032.1 GCF_022836845.1 Vibrio gelatinilyticus | reverse complement strand
CTCTCTAAGGGGATTTTTTATGCCTGTATGCCATCCATTAAACCATGTAATTCTCTGGCAAATCGATTCGAGCAACACCAGAATCAACCGCCGCTTGTGCAACGGCTTTAGCCACTCGTGGCAATAAGCGCGGATCCATCGGTTTTGGAATAATGTAATCTTTACCGAAGGTCAACGACTCTACGCCTGCAGCTGTGATGACATCGGCAGGCACTTCTTCTTTCGCCAACTGGCGGATCGCGTCAACGGCGGCCAGTTTCATCTCATCATTAATTTCACTGGCACGTACGTCTAAAGCACCACGGAAAATAAACGGGAAACACAGAACATTGTTCACTTGGTTCGGGTAATCTGAGCGACCTGTACCCATGATCAAGTCACTGCGCACTGCGTGAGCAAGTTCAGGTTTAATCTCCGGATCTGGGTTTGAGCAAGCAAACACAATCGGGTTGTCTGCCATCAGCTTGAGCGACTCAGGCTCAAGCAAGTTAGGCCCTGAAACACCTAGGAATAAATCGGCACCTTCAATCACATCTTCAAGAGTTCGCATGTCGGTATTGTTAGCAAACAGCTCTTTGTACTCGTTTAAATCATCACGACGAGTATGAATCACACCCTTGCGATCCAGCATATAGATCTTTTCACGCATGGCACCACACTTAATCAACAGTTCCATGCACGCGATAGCCGCAGCGCCAGCGCCTAAACACACAATTCGAGCGTCTTTAAGCTCTTTTCCTTGCAGCTCGATGGCATTGAGCATACCCGCTGCCGTCACGATAGCGGTGCCGTGTTGGTCATCATGGAAAACCGGTACATCACAGCGTTCGATTAAGCGACGTTCAATCTCAAAACAATCTGGGGCCTTGATATCTTCTAGATTAATACCCCCAAAGGTATCGGAAATATTCGCAACCGTATCAATGAACTCGTCGATGGTGCGATGTTTAACTTCAATATCAATAGAATCTAAACCAGCAAAACGCTTAAACAACAGGGATTTCCCCTCCATCACCGGCTTCGACGCCATAGGGCCAAGATTTCCCAGCCCCAAAATAGCCGTACCGTTTGAGATCACTGCAACCATATTGCCCTTGGAAGTGTACTTATACACATTCTCAACATTTTGAGCGATCTCACGTACAGGTTCGGCAACACCTGGGCTGTATGCGAGCGCCAAGTCTTTTGCCGAATCGGCAGGCTTGGTCAATGCGATCTCAATTTTTCCTGGGGTAGGCAGGGCGTGGTAATCCAGAGCTTGTTGGCGAAAGTCGTTTCGAGGGTCTTCTGACATGATTGCTTTCCTAGGCATATTGTTTTTATATAAAGGCTGACAGTATACCTCTATATTCAGACGTTTTGCTCTTACCTAAAGGGGTACACTGATTACATCTTACTCTACTCAGGCCATTATTTGTATCAAGTTGTATACAATTTTGTTTTTGAGGAAAGAGAACCGCAAATAGAAAAACATCAGGCACAAAAAAAGGACGCCTGAGCGTCCTTTTTTGTAGCGAGAAAAGTAAAATTACTTCTTGCTAGATAGAGCACCGAAACGCTTGTTAAAGCGATCAACACGGCCGCCAGTATCAACGATACGTTGCTTACCAGTGTAGAATGGGTGGCACTTGTCACATACGTCTAGGTGGATAGAATCTTTACCTAGAGTAGAGTTGAATTGGAATTCGTTGCCGCAAGAGCAAGTTGCTGTTACTGCTTTGTATTCTGGGTGGATACCAGTTTTCATGGGAAACCTCAAAGATTTAGGCCGTGTCGCTATCCGATTCTATGCCGGACACCACACGTAGTTAATAAAAATATCGTAATACCGCTATAAAGCCATATCACTAAGGCGCAGTATAGTAATGAATCCCGCTGCTAGGATCAACTGATTCTGCCACTTTTTTCACCAATTACTGTGATTGCGCTGATATTCCTCTGCGGAATCACTTTGGGCTTCAAGGATATTAACGTTACACTAGCCGTCATTATCTCCTATTACTTTCAATTCAGGATCGGCACTGAGCTTATGCGTCCATCAATTGCTCGAGTTGCACTACCCGTGCCTCTAGACAAACAGTTTGACTATCTGATCCCGTCACACCTGTTTCCTATCATTGGTGGCCGAGTGTCGGTGCCCTTTGGACGTCAGACCCTGACCGGAGTGGTCACCGAGCTTACACAGCATTCCGAATTCCCTCTCGCGCAATTAAAAGCGATTAAAGCGGTGATGGACAACCAACCCGTATGGCCAACACCGTTGTACGAGTTAATTCGTTGGTGCAGTCAATACTACCAACATCCTCTGGGTGACACCTTGCACAATGCAATGCCGTCAGCGCTTCGCAAAGGCAAAGTCGCCGACTTTGCCACCCAAGTTGAATGGCAATTGACCGAGCAAGGTAAAAACCAGCTAATGCACAACTTTGGACGAGCGGTCAAGCAAGCCAAGGTCATGAAGCGTCTTGAACACGGCCCTTGCCCTCATCAAGAATTTATTGAAGAGGAGATAAGTTCAAGTGTACTCAAGACACTGACCGAGAAAGGCTGGATAGCGTCGACAGAGATCAAGCCCAAGCGTCATGCCTGGCCTAAAGAGCTCTGTAATCAACCTGCCGATCTGCGCATCAATAAAGAACAAGCGGTCGCCATTGCCACCGTCAACAGTAAGTCGGGCTTTCACAGCTATTTACTCGAAGGGGTGACTGGCTCAGGCAAGACCGAAGTCTACCTTAACCTTATCAAACCCAGGCTTGAACAAGGGCAACAGGCATTGGTTTTGGTCCCTGAGATAGGCCTCACACCACAAACCATCAACCGATTTAAAAAACGCTTTAATGTGCCTGTCGAGGTGATTCACTCTGGTCTCAACGAAACCGAGCGACTCAATGCGTGGCTAAGTGCCCGAGACAACATCGCTGGCATCGTTATAGGCACACGCTCAGCCCTGCTGACGCCCTTTGCCAATCTTGGCATCATTATTGTCGATGAAGAACACGACGCCTCATACAAGCAGCAAGATAGCTTGCGCTATCACGCCCGCGATGTTGCGGTTATGCGTGCCAATAAAGAACAAATACCGATTGTATTGGGCTCTGCAACGCCAGCACTTGAAACACTGCACAACGCACTGAGCGGAAAGTACCATCACCTGACCTTAACTTCGCGAGCCGGTCTGGCTGTACCGACCACCAATAAAGTTATCGATGTCAAAGGGCTTTATCTTGAGAGCGGCCTATCTGCGCCTTTGATTGCCGAACTGCGAAAGCACCTTAGCGCGGGCAACCAGGTGATGCTATTTCTCAATCGCCGAGGCTTTAGCCCAGCATTGATGTGTCATGAGTGCGGGTGGATAGCCGAGTGTCATCGATGCGATGCGTACTACACGTTCCACCAGCACAGCAATGAAATTCGCTGCCACCACTGCGGCTCACAGCAACACGTCATTCATCAGTGTCAGGGCTGTGGTTCAACACAGCTCGTGACGGTGGGTGTTGGCACAGAGCAACTGGAAAGCCAGCTAGAGCAATTGTTTCCCGAATACAAAACCATTCGCATAGATCGAGACAGCACTCGCAGAAAAGGCAGCTTAGAAAGCGCCCTTGAATCGATCAAGCGCAATGAGTATCAGATACTCATCGGCACACAGATGTTGGCGAAGGGTCACCACTTCCCTAACGTCACCTTAGTGGCACTGCTCGATGTTGACGGTTCATTATACAGCAGCGATTTTCGCGCGTCAGAGCGCTTAGCGCAGCTGTTTATTCAGGTCGCAGGCCGAGCAGGCCGAGCCAGTAAGCCAGGAGAGGTGCTATTGCAAACACACCATCCTGAACACAGTTTGCTGCAATCGCTACTCAATAAAAACTACCGCCACTTTGCCGACACGGTGCTGCAAGAGCGAAAGCTGGCTCTACTGCCGCCTTTCACCTTTTTAACGCTCTTTCGCGCCGAGGCAAACAACTGTGATGATGTCGAAACCTTTTTAAGGCAGGTTCGTCACACGTTAGAAGCTCACCCGCTATTTGATGATAACTGCATGGTATTAGGGCCGACACCTGCCCCAATGGCAAAAAGAGCAGGAAAATCACGTTGGCAACTTTTGCTGCAAGTGTCGACACGCAGCTTGATGCAAAAGCTATTGATGAGTTCACGTTCCGTGATTTCGCAACTGCCTCATGCCAAGAAGGTGCGCTGGTCAGTGGACATCGAACCACAAGACCTCAGTTAAATTGGATTATTGGTAACACTCACACCCGTTATTTTGTGATGCGCCTCACAAATACATTGCAATTTTTGTTAATCAAGCCGTAACTTTATGTTTAGAAATGAATAAAATGAATCTATCGGTCATCATAGTTGAATACAAAAAACTATTTACCCGAGCTTTAAAACAGCGGCAATACCATTAGGTCATAATAAAAACCAAGCTTGAGCGTCATCAATTAAGTCGCAAAACAGTTCACCTAAAGCGACACCGCACCAAACACTAAGAGGACTCTTTTTTATGGCGACAATGAAGGATGTTGCCCAGCTTGCAGGCGTCTCAACGGCTACAGTTTCTCGAGCATTGATGAACCCTGAAAAAGTATCATCTTCAACCCGAAAACGCGTTGAAGATGCTGTGTTAGAGGCTGGATATTCCCCAAACTCATTAGCGCGCAATTTACGACGCAATGAATCTAAAACCATTGTTACAATTGTTCCTGATATCTGTGATCCTTATTTCTCAGAAATCATTCGAGGAATCGAAGATGCGGCGATGGAGCATGGTTACCTGGTTTTATTAGGTGACAGCGGGCAATCGTCGAAAAGAGAGAACTCGTTTGTAAACTTGGTGTTCACCAAACAAGCCGATGGCATGTTGCTGCTCGGAACCAACCTACCGTTTGATGTCAGCAAACCAGAGCAAAAAAACCTACCACCCATCGTGATGGCATGTGAATTTGCTCCTGAATTAGAATTACCAACGGTACACATCGACAACCTCACCTCAGCTTTTGAGGCAGTGAACTATTTGACCCAACTTGGTCATAAGAAAATCGCCCAAATTTCTGGCCCTGACAGTGCGTTTTTGTGTAAATTCCGCCAGCAAGGTTATCAGCAGGCACTGCGCCGTTCTGGCATCACGATGAACCCGGCGTATACCGTAAAAGGCGACTTCACCTTTGAAGCTGGCGCAAAACTCATTCGCAAGCTTTTGGCACTGCCAGACTCGCCCACCGCCGTTTTTTGTCATAACGACATCATGGCCATTGGCGCGATGCAAGAGGCGAAAAAGCTAGGGCTACGAGTACCACAAGACATCTCTTTTGTCGGTTTTGATGATATTCAATTCGCTCAGTACTGCGATCCTCCGCTCACGACCATCTCTCAGCCACGTTATGACATCGGCCGTCAAGCCATGTACATGATGTTGGAGTTGCTAAAAGGCAATGATGTCAGTGCTGGTTCTCGGTTGTTGGATACACAACTAGTGGTGCGAGACAGTGCGACCCACCCCAGAATGACGTAGCCAATTTGGCTATCGCTTGAAACTTGGCTTCTGGCTAATTACCATGAAGCCCGTTTACTTATTGAATTCAGAAAAAAAGCAGTGGCCAATCGAGATTACGTAAGACGAGGCAAAGGCAGCAAAAAGCCCGCAAGAAAAAAAACATCACGTCGCAAGCCTTGGCGTAGTGGACTACTGGCGATCCTACTCGCAGGTACATTTGGCTATGGCCTCTATACTCTCAATAACGACCCTGAGCCTAAAGCTCCGGCTCCGAAGCCGGTAGTGAAGCCCAAACCCAAACCACAACCGAAACCTTCAGTGAAAAAGGTCATTCCTCCACCACCAGAAGAAAAGTGGGATTACGTAGAGTCGCTGCCAAAACGCGAAGTCGAAGTAAAAGCCAAAGAGCAAGTGGTGTCTGATATCCCATACATTATGCAGTGTGGTGCCTATAAGACTCAGTCTCAAGCCGATACTCGTAAGCTGGATATTGCCTTTCAAGGCATTTCGAGCAAGATCCGTAAAAAAGAAGACAGCAGCTGGTATCGTGTCGTGCTGGGCCCGTACAAATTTAAACGCGACGCTGAACGAGACAAACACAAGCTGCAACTGGCCAAGATTGAGCCGTGCGCCATTTGGAAAGAAAGGCCGTAACACGAACCACAGCAGGGATGACATAAAACGTCATCCCTACTTATTTCCATTACGACTAATTCCTAACACCTCTGCCCACTCTTCGTCATTCCCTGCCTTTCTTCGTCATTCCCGCGAAGGCGGGAATCTAATCACACAACACAGACACCAAGCCAAAAGGATCTTTAACATCTGGCCTCCCTTGAAATCGCCATTCTTCGTCCGCATATCCTTTTCATACCATAAGTGAAACGAATAAAGAGGCAAAACGACGTGACTACTATCGTATCTGTTCGCCGTGACAACAAAGTCGTCATCGCTGGTGATGGACAAGTTTCTCTTGGCAACACCGTCATGAAAGGCAACGCAAAAAAAGTTCGCCGTCTTTACAATAATCAAGTACTGGCTGGTTTCGCTGGCAGTACCGCCGACGCATTTACGCTGTTTGAGCGCTTTGAAAGCAAATTGCAAATGCACCA
This sequence comes from Vibrio gelatinilyticus, assembly GCF_022836845.1. Classification (GTDB taxonomy): domain Bacteria; phylum Pseudomonadota; class Gammaproteobacteria; order Enterobacterales; family Vibrionaceae; genus Vibrio; species Vibrio gelatinilyticus. The sequence goes on along the minus strand of NZ_JAJNNZ010000032.1, from coordinate 1,839 downwards.
GGGTCACCTCACCAAAGCCGCGGTTGAACTGGCAAAAGACTGGCGTAGCGATCGCGCACTGCGCAAGCTAGAAGCTTTGCTTGCCGTAGCCGACGAAACCGCTTCACTGATCATCACAGGTAATGGTGATGTGGTTCAGCCTGAAAACGACCTCATCGCGATTGGCTCAGGTGGTAACTTCGCTCAAGCAGCTGCGACGGCTTTATTGGAAAACACCGAGCTAGACGCGCGTGAAATCGCCGAAAAATCGCTAAAAATTGCGGGTGATATCTGTGTATTCACAAACCACCATCACACTATTGAAGAACTAGAAACTAACTAATATTGGTCGATGACCACCAAGTAGTGTTCGCTCTAGATTGCTAAAGGAATTTATCATGTCTGAAATGACGCCACGTGAAATTGTTCACGAACTTAATCGCCATATTATTGGCCAAGACAACGCAAAACGCTCGGTTGCTATCGCTCTTCGTAACCGCTGGCGTCGCATGCAGCTTGAAGAAAGCTTGCGCGCAGAAGTGACCCCAAAAAACATCCTGATGATCGGCCCAACGGGTGTGGGTAAAACCGAAATTGCCCGTCGCTTAGCAAAGCTCGCTAATGCCCCTTTCATCAAGGTAGAAGCCACTAAGTTTACCGAAGTGGGCTATGTGGGTAAGGAAGTAGAAACCATCATTCGTGATCTGACCGATGTGTCTATCAAAATGACTCACCAGCAAGCGATGGAAAAAGTAAAATTCCGCGCCGAAGAGCAAGCCGAAGAACGCATTCTTGATGCATTACTACCGCCTGCTCGTGACGCTTGGGGCCAGAACGAGCAAAGCGAAGAATCGTCGGGAACTCGTCAAGCGTTCCGTAAAAAATTGCGTGAAGGTAAACTAGACGACAAAGAGATCGAAATCGAAGTAGCCGCACCGCAAATGGGTGTAGAGATCATGGCGCCTCCTGGTATGGAAGAAATGACCAACCAGCTACAAGGCATGTTCCAGAATCTGGCGGGTGACACCAAGAAAAAGCGCAAGATCAAAATCAAAGATGCCTTTAAAGCTCTAACCGAAGAAGAAGCAGCAAAGCTGGTGAATCAAGAAGAGCTCAAAGAGCAAGCCATCTACAACGCAGAAAACAACGGCATCGTGTTTATCGATGAGATTGATAAGATCTGTAAACGTGGCGACACCTCAGGCCCAGACGTGTCTCGTGAAGGTGTACAGCGTGATCTACTGCCACTTATCGAAGGCAGCACCGTATCCACTAAGCACGGCATGGTAAAAACGGACCACATCCTATTTGTAACGTCAGGTGCATTCCAGGTAGCGAAACCATCGGATCTCATTCCTGAGCTGCAAGGTCGCCTGCCTATTCGTGTCGAACTCGAAGCTCTGAGCAGCGACGACTTCAAGCGCATTTTGACTGAACCAAAAGCATCACTGACCGAGCAATACATCGCACTGATGAAGACCGAAGAGGTCGACATTGAATTCACCGAAGACGGTATTTCACAAATCGCAGATGCCGCATGGCAGGTAAACGAAACTACCGAAAACATCGGTGCTCGCCGTCTACACACCGTGATGGAACGCCTAATGGACGAGATTTCGTTTGACGCCACAGACAAAGCTGGTAGCAAGCTCACCATTGACGCTGCTTACGTGAATACTAAACTTGGTGAATTCGTTGCTGACGAAGATCTAAGCCGCTTTATTCTGTAATCAACCACAGCAGATACCATAAGGGCAAAGGCATCACGTCTTTGCCCTTTTTTTGTGCCAACTCGTCATGCCTAATTACCTCGTCATTCCTAATTACCCCGTCATTCCTGCGAAGGCAGGAATCCACCCA
>NZ_JAJNNZ010000031.1 GCF_022836845.1 Vibrio gelatinilyticus | reverse complement strand
CGAGACGGGCTTTTTTATGTGGCTTATTTGAGAAACTTAACTTTTTAAGAAGCCGGCATGGAAGCGTAAATGGTCTTCAATGAAGCTTTGAATAAAGAAGTAGCTATGATCATAACCCGGCTGCATACGCAGCTTAATATCACTTCCAGACAGCTCAGCCGCCGCTAGCAGTAATTCTGGCTTTAACTGTTCTTGCAAGAACCCATCATCTTCACCCTGATCGACCAAGATAGGCAACGTGGCCATTTTTGTCTTTAGCAATTCAGCGCTGTCATATTGCTTCCAATCATTGGTATTATTGCCGAGGTATTGCCCTAGGGCTTTTTGCCCCCACGGACAATTCATAGGGTTGCTAATAGGGCTAAATGCTGAAATTGAACGGTATCTTTCGCTATTTTTTAAGCCAATGGTCAATGCGCCATGTCCGCCCATACTGTGTCCTGAAATGGAACGAGCTTGAGTCACTGGAAAGTGCTGCTCAATCACTTTCGGCAGCTCATCAACGACATAGCTGTACATGTGATAGTGTTGATTCCAGGGAGCTTGAGTCGCATTGACATAAAAGCCAGCACCTAGGCCAAAATCATAGGCACCTTCAGGATCATCCGGTACATCTTCGCCACGCGGGCTCGTGTCGGGGGCGACTATCGCAATGCCGAGTTTAGCCGCTGTTCGAAAAGCCCCTGCTTTTTGCATAAAGTTCTCGTCGGTGCAGGTTAGGCCAGAGAGCCAGTAGAGTACAGGCACTGGATTATCAGCGCTCGCTTCTGGTGGCAAATAGATGGCGAATCTCATTTGGCAATCTAGTGACGAAGATAGGTGATGGTATTGTTTGTGCCAGCCACCAAACACCTTGGCTTGGCTTACATTTTCTATGGTCATTCTATTCATCCAGTTTAAAAGCAGGGGCCCTAGAACACTAGGACCCTAAATGATTAATAGTGAATGACGCTGCGAATACTTTCGCCTTTGTGCATCAATTCGAATGCTTCGTTAATGTCTTCAAGTGGCATAGTGTGAGTAATGAATTCTTGTAGGCCAAACTCTCCGGCCATGTAGCGGTTAACAATGTCAGGAAGCTCACTACGCCCCTTAACGCCGCCAAAGGCACTACCACGCCATACACGACCAGTGACTAATTGGAATGGGCGGGTTGAGATCTCTTGCCCCGCGCCAGCAACACCTATGATGACCGATTCCCCCCAACCTTTATGACAGCACTCCAGCGCTTGACGCATCACGTTGACGTTACCGATGCATTCAAACGAGTAATCCACACCACCGTCGGTCATTTCGATAATAACCTCTTGGATAGGCTTATCGAACTTTTGTGGGTTGATTACATCTGTTGCACCAAGCTGTTGTGCGAGCTCAAACTTGCTTTCATTGATATCTACACCGATGATCTTGCTAGCTCCAGCCATGCGAGCACCAATGATCGCTGACAGGCCGATACCACCTAGACCGAAGATAGCGACGGTGGCGCCCTTTTCTACTTTGGCGGTATTGAGCACTGCGCCCATGCCTGTCGTTACACCACAACCAAGCAGGCAAACTTCTTCTAGAGGTGCTTCTTTGTTGACTTTAGCAAGCGAGATCTCTGGAAGTACTGTGTACTCAGAGAATGTGGAACAGCCCATGTAATGGTAGATAGGCTGACCATCTTTATAAAAACGAGTTGTGCCATCAGGCATCAAACCTTTACCTTGGGTTTCACGAACGGCTTGGCAAAGGTTGGTTTTTCCTGATTTGCAGAACTTACACTCTCCACACTCCGCAGTATAAAGTGGAATAACATGGTCGCCGATTTCAACGCTAGTAACGCCTTCACCAACCATCTCTACGACGCCGCCACCTTCATGACCGAGGATACTTGGGAAGATCCCTTCTGGATCATCGCCTGATAGTGTGAAAGCGTCGGTATGGCAAACTCCAGTTGCGACAATGCGAACAAGAACTTCGCCCGCTTTGGGTAGCATTACATCCACTTCTTCCATTTTTAACGGCTGGTTTGGTCCCCATGCGACAGCGGCACGAGATTTAATAAATTGTTCAGTCATGGTTATTCCTTTTTTACAGGGTCACAGAAATCGTTGGCTGCTAACTTCATAAGCCTAGTTCAGCTTGTGTTGTTTGCATCAGATGGGAACAGTATATTTATTTCTCATATAATGATAATTACCAAAAAGTGAAATACACTATTACTTAATTGTAATAATGGGAATGCACGTGGCTAATTGGGAAGGGGTGAATGAGTTTGTGGCTGTTGTTGAATCGCAAAGTTTTACTGGCGCCGCTGAAAAGTTATCGACTTCTGTGGCTAACATTAGTCGTAGGGTGAATGCTCTTGAAGATAAGTTGGGGGTTAAGCTTTTTGTTCGTACAACCAGAAAGGTGTCTGTAACCGCTGTCGGTGCGACTTTTTATCAACACTGTAAGCCTTTGGTTGAAGGTTTGACGTTGGCTGAACTCGCGATTACCCAACTCCAGTCAACGCCTAAAGGCAAAATAAAAATAACAGCACCAGTGACGTTTGGTGAGCAAGTACTAGCTCCCTTGATACACGAATTCTTGCTTGAATACCCGCAAATTGAACTGGATATGGTGTTGTCGAATAAAAAGATGGACTTGGTTGAAGAAGGGTTTGATCTTGCGGTGCGCCTAGGGCGACTTGAAGACTCGACTATGATGGCTAGGAAGCTTTTCGACCGAGAGGTGTTTGTTTGCGCAAGTCCTTCTTACTTAAAAAGGTATGGAGAGCCTCATACCTTATCTGAGCTCAAGCGTCATAACTGCCTGCGCGGATCGACGAGGTACTGGCGATTTGATGAGAAAGGAGATGAGCGTCTTATTCATGTCGATGGGCGTATACAATGCAATAGTGGCTATGCTTTGGTTGATGCTGCATTAAAAGGGTTGGGCATTGTGCATCTTCCCGATTATTATGTGCAGCCTTACTTGCAAACCGGCGAACTGGTTGAGGTGCTGAGTGCTTACCGGGGAAATCAGGAAGGGATTTGGGCTCTTTACCCACAAAACCGGATGCTCACTTCGAAAGTTCGCACCTTGATTAACTATTTGTCAGAGTCATTAGGCCAAAAACAATATGAGCAATAAAACCACTACGTCGAAATTTAATGATGACGACTACCAATACATGCAACGCGCAATGGACCTTGCTGCTCTGGCTGAACAAGAGGGGGAGGTACCCGTTGGCGCTGTCTTAGTTAAGGCTGGTGAAATCATTGCAGAGGGCTGGAATCAGTCTATTGGCCAACATGATGCTAGTGCTCATGCTGAGATGCAGGTGATCCGTAAGGCTGGGCAGGTTCTCAAAAACTATCGATTACTTGATACCACGTTATACGTCACTCTTGAGCCCTGTCCAATGTGCGCAGGTGCACTATTGCACAGCAGAGTAAAACGAGTGGTCTTTGGTGCTTCAGATCTTAAAGCGGGTGCGGCAGGTTCAGTACTAAATTTGTTTGAAAGCCAGGCTTCTTATCATTATGCCGATGTAGACTCGGGTTTATTGGCAGTAGAGTGCCGCCATCAGCTACAAGCATTTTTTAAACGAAGAAGAAAAGAGAAGAAAGAGGCAAGAAAGCAGGAAAGAGAACAAGGTGGTTTGTAAGCAAACATCCAACGTATCGGATGCTTGCTCATCAACCTTTAGTCATTTAATAACTGCATAAAGGTTCTATTTCGCCAAATAATTTTTTTCTTATTATTGGCTAACATACGCTTTCGGCGATTTGCCGTCACGGTCTTGCTAAGGCGTTTAGATAAACTTCTTTTTTTAGCAAGCATAAAACGACCTCCTATCACAACAAAAATATATCTTCGCTTGACTGTATTTGATATCACTGCCGTGTTGTTCTGTATATTCAAACTTAATTTGTCGTTTAAATAACGGTAGTGAGAATCTTAGTCAAAGGCGAGGCGTGATTTTATTCTCGCTCTCTCGAAGCACAAAAACACCTATCTTCCCCAGTTAAAACCCTGGGAAAGTTTCGGTGTGATTACCTGTTAGGTAAGATGAAATTCGGTTAAATTTCACTCTTGTTTGATTGTGAACATAAGAGAAAGAAATTCCCATGATCAAACTCACAAAACAATGTAAGGGTTGCAGGAGAAAAAATCAAGTGTGTAATATGTATTCAATTTACACACTTGAAATTGTGAGTTAACTAACTTAATTGACAATAAAGGCTGTACTCAATCTAGTTATTACTCTCTGTTGTTTTTGTCTGTGAGGGCTGAGCGGTTGATGATGTCTCGCTGCTTTGTGCGCTGGAGAGCGGATCGAGTGCCGGAATAACCGTTAGGTTTTCCATTGAGATCTCATTCGAGGCTGCCATCTGCTTGTCGACATGACCAATGATGCTTTGATAGTAACGACGAATATTCTCAACATAGTTACGAGCTTCATCCCCCCGAGCATAGCCGTAACGAGTTTGGCTGTAGTATTTTTTTTGTCTAAGCAGCGGCAAGCGATCTTTGACATCAGCCCACGCATCAGGATTGCCACCTTGGCGTTTGGTGATGCGGCGAGCGTCCATCATGTGACCGTAACCAACATTGTATGAGGCTAGCGCAAACCAGATCTTTTCATGTTCACTAATAGAGTCAGGAACTCTATCTACGATGCGCCGTAAATACTCAACACCACCACGAACAGACTGCTCGGGGTCTAATCGATTAGTGACACCAACGCTTTTTGCTGTGGGGAGTGTCAGCATCATCATACCACGAACTCCTGTCGGGGATTTTGCCACCGGGTTCCAATGTGACTCCTGATACGCCAATGCGGCAATAAGCCGCCAATCAAAATCGTTGGCGTATTGTTTAAATAGTGGGCTCCACTTCGGTAATTTACTGTCCAATGCTCGTATGAATGCTCTCGTGTCGACATAGTCAAATGTGGTCACGTGGCCAATGTATTTTTCTTCCAGATTAGCCAGATCGCCGGTCTGCTTTAAGTGACCAAAAAATTCAATTAACAAAGCATACAGACTTTCGTCATCCGATTGGCGCATATACCAAGAAATAGGTTGATCTTCTGTCAACTCAAATGCCAATGCGAGATCTGGATGGATACGTTGCGAAAGTGATAGCTCGACAGAGTCAGCCATAGTGAACAACAATTCACCGTCAGAGACTTGAGCGAGAAGATCCTTTACATCGGCGTCGGGATCGATTTCGTACCGAAATTCAGGGTGCTCATGTGCTACCTTGGCAAGGGTTTGCTCAAAATGGGAGTCTTTGACAATAGAAAAGATCACGCCATTTGTATCTTCCTCAAGTAATTTGTCTTGCCTTTCTAGAAGCTGATTAAGATTTCTTGGGCGCCATTGTCCTTTCTTATAGACGACTTGTTGGCTCACGTAGTAGTACGCAGGACCAGCACGAAAGTGCTCAACTCTTGATGGAGATTGGCTTAAACCTGCAGCAATAATGTCGATTTCACCTTGCTGCAAAGCTGGAAATAGACTGGAGAGTCGATAGGCAGGTTTCATTTCCAATTTGACACCCAGCTCATCCGCAAATTGACGGGCGAGCTCATAGTCGAGACCTGTTGGCCCATCGGGTCCAATATAATAGGAAAGCTGGTTGTTGAGCGTTCCTACTCTTAACACACCCCGTTCGCGTATGTTTTCCAGTTCATTTTTTGGTTCCGAGTCAATTTGGCAGCCAAAAAGTGAAATGGACAAGCAGCAGAGTGTCAATGTGCGGGTCCAGTGTACAAAGGTTAGCTTAAGCATTTATAGATAAATCTCATAACGTTAGTTCTGTCTTTATACCAAACGCAGGATTGCAGGCAAAGTTACTTTCTGAAAACTGTCCGTTAAGGTCACTCTAATGATGAAAAAAAACACAGAATCTTGTTGAATTGAAAAAATGACGAAAACGTTTGCGTTTTCGGTTACGTCACAAAAAAAAATACACTATAATACGCCCGAAACAGGCTAGGATAAATTGGTATACGTTCGGTTTTTTATTGTAACCTAATGAATTTATTCCAATATATCCTCAATCAACTGCATAAGAGACCTAAGCACATGAGAATTTTGCGTGGTTCCCCAGCTCTTTCTGAGTTTCGTGTTAACAAGCTACTAGAGCTTTGTCGTGAACTAAACCTACCAATTACCGGTATTTACGCTGAGTTTGCCCACTTTGCCGACCTAACGGCAGACCTGGATGCGTCTGAAGTTGAAAAATTAGAAAAATTGCTGACTTACGGTCCAACGATCGAAGAGCATGAGCCAACGGGTACACTGCTTCTTATCACGCCTCGTCCTGGTACTATTTCGCCATGGTCTTCAAAGGCGACAGACATTGCTAATAACTGTGGTCTTGAAAAAGTGACTCGTTTAGAGCGCGGTACGGCTTATTACGTTGAGTCATCGACGGCATTGACGGCGCTTCAACTTGTTGAGTTAAAAGCCGTAATTCACGACCGCATGATGGAAGTGGTGTTTACTGATTTTGAATCAGCTACGGCACTATTCCAAGTTGCGGAACCTGCACCTGTGGCTGACGTTGACCTGCTTACGGGGGGGCGTAAAGCGCTTGAAGTCGCCAATGTAACGCTAGGCCTCGCCCTTGCAGAAGATGAGATTGATTACCTATTAGAAAGCTTTGTGACTAAGCTTGAGCGCAACCCGACAGATATTGAGCTAATGATGTTTGCACAGGCGAACTCTGAGCACTGTCGTCACAAGATCTTCAACGCAGACTGGACTATTGACGGCGTGAAGCAAGACAAGTCGCTGTTCAAGATGATCAAAAACACATTCGAAACGACACCAGACCATGTTCTGTCTGCATACAAAGATAATGCAGCGGTTATGGAAGGCTCTGAAGTCGGTCGTTTCTTCCCAGATCCAAAAACACGTCAGTATGGTTACAACCACGAGAAAGCGCACATCCTGATGAAGGTGGAAACTCACAACCACCCAACAGCGATTTCTCCATGGCCAGGTGCATCGACAGGCAGCGGTGGCGAAATTCGTGATGAAGGCGCAACAGGTATTGGCGGTAAGCCAAAAGCAGGTCTTGTAGGCTTTACGACTTCTAACCTTCGTATTCCTGGCTTCGAGCAGCCTTGGGAAACGGACTTTGGCAAGCCAGGCCGTATCGTTAACGCACTGGATATCATGCTAGAAGGTCCACTAGGTGGCGCAGCGTTCAACAACGAATTTGGTCGTCCAAATCTACTAGGTTACTTCCGTACTTACGAAGAAAAAGTCACGTCTCACGCAGGTGAAGAAGTTCGTGGTTACCACAAGCCAATCATGATTGCCGGTGGTATGGGTAACATCCGTGACGAGCACGTTCAGAAGAAAGAGATCCCGGTAGGTGCAAGCCTAATCGTACTTGGTGGTCCTGCAATGAACATCGGTCTTGGTGGTGGTGCAGCCTCTTCTATGGCTTCTGGTCAGTCTGCTGAAGACCTAGACTTTGCATCAGTACAGCGTGAAAACCCAGAGATGGAGCGTCGCTGTCAAGAGGTGATCGACCGCTGCTGGCAGCTAGGTGAAGACAACCCAATCGCGTTTATCCACGATGTGGGCGCGGGCGGTATCTCAAACGCACTTCCTGAGCTTGTTGATGATGGTGAGCGCGGTGGCATCTTCCAGCTACGTGACGTACCAAATGATGAACCTGGCATGAGCCCACTTGAAATCTGGTGTAACGAATCTCAAGAACGCTATGTAATGGCGGTAGCGCCAGAGAACATGGAAGCATTCGATGCTATCTGTAAGCGTGAGCGCGCACCATACGCAGTAGTGGGTGTTGCAACTGAAGAGCGTGAACTTAAGCTTGAAGATTCACACTTCGACAACACGCCAATCGACATGCCGATGGACATCCTTCTAGGCAAAACGCCGAAGATGCACCGTGATGCGAAAACACTGAAAGTAGACAGCCCAGCGATCTCTCGCGAAGGCATTGAAATGAACGATGCGGTTGACCGCGTTCTTCGTCTACCAACTGTGGCAGAGAAAACATTCCTAATCACCATCGGTGACCGCACGGTAACGGGTCTTGTTGCTCGTGACCAGATGGTTGGTCCTTGGCAGGTACCAGTAGCAAACTGCGCGGTAACCGCAGCGAGCTACGATACTTACCACGGTGAAGCGATGTCTATGGGGGAGCGCACGCCAGTAGCTCTACTAGACTTCGGCGCTTCTGCTCGTCTAGCGGTTGGTGAGTCTCTAACCAACATCGCAGCAACAGACATCGGCGATATCAAGCGCATCAAGCTATCGGCTAACTGGATGTCTCCTGCAGGTCACCCGGGTGAAGACGCTGGTCTTTACGAAGCGGTGAAAGCTGTGGGTGAAGAGCTATGTCCAGCACTGGGTCTAACGATTCCGGTGGGTAAAGACTCAATGTCGATGAAGACGAAGTGGAACGAAAACGGTGAAGACAAAGAAGTGACGTCTCCACTTTCACTGATTATCACTGCGTTTGGTCGTGTAGAAGATGTTCGTAAGACGGTCACGCCACAGCTTCGTACCGACAAAGGTGAGTCATCACTGGTTCTGGTTGATCTGGGTAACGGCAAAAACCGTCTAGGTGCAACGGCATTGGCACAGGTGTACAAGCAGCTGGGTGATAAGCCAGCAGACGTAGACAACGCAGAGCAGCTAAAAGGCTTCTTCGATGCGATGCAAACGCTTGTTCGTGATGACAAGCTAGTGGCTTACCACGATAAAGGCGATGGCGGTCTATTCGTAACCCTTGCTGAAATGGCATTTGCCGGTCACTGTGGTGTGAAAGCAGATATTGCTGACCTAGGCGAAGATGCGCTAGCGGCACTATTTAACGAAGAGCTAGGTGCGGTTGTTCAGGTTAACAATGACGACCTAGACACAGTGAAAGCGGTGCTAGCGGCTAATGGTCTAGAAGCATGTTCTCACGTAATCGGCAGCGTTGAAGCGTCAGATAACTTCGTTATCACTTCTGGTGATGCGGTTGTTATCGAGCGCTCTCGTACAGAGCTACGTACTATCTGGGCGGAAACGACGCACAAGATGCAGTCTCTACGTGATAACTCTGCATGCGCAGACCAAGAGCACGAAGCGAAGAAAGACAACGCTGACCCAGGTCTGAACGTGAAACTGAGCTTCGACGTTAACGAAGATGTTGCAGCGCCATACATCGCGACGGGCGCTAAGCCTAAGATGGCCATCCTTCGTGAGCAGGGTGTAAACTCTCACGTTGAAATGGCTGCAGCGTTTGACCGTGCTGGCTTTGAAGCGACAGACATCCACATGAGCGACATCCTGACGGGTCAAGCGGTTCTAGAAGAGTACCAGGGTCTTGTGGCTTGTGGTGGCTTCTCTTACGGTGACGTACTAGGTGCGGGTGAAGGCTGGGCGAAGTCTATTCTGTTCAACGACCAAGCGCGTGACCAGTTCCAAAGCTTCTTCCACCGTGAAGATACCTTCTCACTAGGTGTGTGTAACGGCTGTCAGATGCTATCGAACCTAAAAGAGCTGATCCCAGGTGCAGACCTATGGCCACGCTTCGTTCGTAACGAATCTGAGCGTTTTGAAGCTCGTTTCAGCCTAGTTGAAGTTCAGAAGTCTGACTCTATCTTCTTCGATGGTATGGAAGGCTCACGTATGCCAATCGCGGTATCTCACGGCGAAGGCCGCGTAGAAGTTCGCGATACTGACCATCTAAACGCAATTGAAGCATCGGGCACGATAGCGGTACGTTACGTTGACAACAACGGTAACCCAACGCAGCAGTATCCAAACAACCCGAACGGTTCACCAAACGCTATCACAGGTCTAACGACTACGGATGGCCGTGTGACTATCATGATGCCTCACCCAGAGCGTGTATTCCGTACGGTTGCTAACTCTTGGGCTCCTGAGTCTTGGGGTGAAGACAGTGCTTGGATGCGCATGTTCCGCAATGCTCGCGTGAACGTAGGTAAGTAACCGTCAATTGAATGGTATTGGTGTAAAAGTCCTCAGTGGAAACACTGGGGATTTTTTATTGTCTAAAATACCTGAGATTAATAGAACGTTTTGTGTTCTAATACCGCGCTAGCTTAGGGATGGCTAAGTAATGATCACATTGGACTATCCCTGAAAATACCCTTAGGAAGCATTTAAATGTCTGAAAACAAAAAGTTTACTATCCGTATCACGGAAAAGCGTAATGGTTGGGCGGCCGAAATTATTCGTCAGGTAACGGCTCGCAGAACAGCGGTTTCGAAGCGTGAGATGGGTTTTGAAAGCGAAGAATTAGCGCAAGCTTGGGCTGAAAAAGAATTGGCTGGTTTTATTGAAAACCAGGCTAAGCGTAATGAGCGCAAAGCTGAAGCAAGAAATGCCAAGGTTGCAAAAGAGGACTGATCCTCGGTAACCTTCATGAATTAGGCCTTGCCTAAAATGAAAAAGCCGCAGA
>NZ_JAJNNZ010000030.1 GCF_022836845.1 Vibrio gelatinilyticus | reverse complement strand
TAAAAAGAGCCCGTTTGAAAAAAACGGGCTTTTTCTGTCTTGAGTAGAATCTGCTGGTATAGCTCAGTTGGTAGAGCGCACCCTTGGTAAGGGTGAGGTCCCCAGTTCGAATCTGGGTACTAGCACCATATTTTACTTGGCGACCATAGCATTGTGGACCCACCTGATTCCATGCCGAACTCAGAAGTGAAACACAATAGCGCCGATGGTAGTGTGGGGTTTCCCCATGTGAGAGTAGGACATCGCCAGGTTCTTATTTGACGACAACCCCTAGCAGTAATGCTAGGGGTTTTTGCGTTTTAGCTGTACAGAAATCAAATAGGCTAAATTCATCATAATGGTGTACAGTGCAGAAAATCATTACTGAACGACTAAAATCTATTCTTGTTGTCTTATCCATGTCTAAATTTTGACTAAAAGTGACTCCTGTAACAAATTAATTCTTCACTAGTTTACTAGACTAGGTTGGTAATCTATTTGATGTTTCAGCTGAAGAAGTAACACTTATCTTTTATACTTGAACGCTAATCTGGGCAAAGGGCCTTTTTATGAGTCAATTTTCTATTCTTAGCTTCATTGCTTTGGGCGGTGCTTTTGGTGCCTGTTCTCGTTATCTCGTTTCAGAACTGTGCATTGTTCTTTTTGGACGAGGCTTTCCCTATGGGACACTCACCGTCAATGTTGCTGGCTCTTTTATAATGGGCTTATTGATCGCAGCTTTCGAAAACGAACTGTTGGCAACAGAACCTTGGCGTCAAGTGATTGGACTTGGTTTCCTTGGTGCACTAACTACCTTCTCGACTTTCTCTATGGATAATGTGCTTATGATGCAGCAGGGAGCTTTTTTCAAGATGGGTTTAAATGTCCTACTCAATGTGGTGCTAAGTATTTCAGCAGCCTGGATAGGCTTCCAGCTTTTGGTTAAAAGTTAACCAAAAAACCATCCTTAAAGATGGTTTCTGCATTTTAATTCAATTATACTTCAATAACTTGTCGGAGTGCCCTTATGGGCTGAGACCGTTAATTCGGGATCCGTTGAACCTGATCAGGCTAATACCTGCGAAGGGAACAGGAGAAAGAGTGGCTCGTTCTACTTTTTTATCATATAGCATTCGCTATTCTTCATGATACCTCTTGTCATCACACATCCGTCAAGCATTTATCTTTTTAATTATATGATATTAAAGGAAATGCTATGTCGACACGTAAGCAAAATAGATTAGAAGCAAAAAATTTCATCGATACTCTGTCGGTAACTCCTTACCCTAATTCTGACAAAACTTACATACAAGGTAGCCGCGCAGATCTGCGTGTGCCTATGCGTAAGATTGCGTTAGCGGATAGCTTGATAGGAGGTACAGCACAAAACCCAATACTCGCTCCAAATGAGCCTATACACGTCTATGACACGTCTGGTGTTTATACCGACCCTCAACATCATATTGACCTCTACTCGGGCCTACCTAGGCTCAGAGAGAAATGGATTGAAGAACGTTCAGATACTCAAGTACTGGCTAGTGTCAGCTCAGACTTCGCTCAACAGCGTTTAGCAGACGATACCTTAGATGATTTAAGGTACGGAAAATTGCCAGAAGTTAGAAAGGCAACCGAGGGATCTTGTGTTACTCAGCTTCACTATGCAAGGCAGGGCATTATCACACCCGAGATGGAATATATTGCCATTAGAGAAAATATGGGGCGTCAGAAATTAAAAGATGAGATGCTGACTCAGCAGCACCCTGGCGAGCATTTTGGTGCCAATCTTCCAAAAGAAGTTACTCCTGAATTTGTTCGCAATGAAGTCGCCCAAGGCCGTGCGATCATTCCTTCTAATATTAATCATCCTGAATCGGAACCCATGATTATTGGGCGTAACTTTCTGGTAAAAGTGAATGCCAATATCGGCAATTCATCGGTCACGTCTTCAATTGAAGAAGAAGTGGAGAAGCTCGTTTGGAGTACGCGATGGGGTGCAGACACGGTGATGGATCTCTCAACTGGACGAAATATTCACGAGACAAGAGAGTGGATACTAAGGAACAGTCCAGTCCCTATTGGTACAGTACCTATGTATCAAGCATTAGAGAAAGTGAATGGCATCGCTGAAAATCTAACATGGGAAGTGATGCGCGACACCTTGATTGAGCAAGCTGAGCAGGGAGTAGACTACTTTACTATTCATGCAGGACTTCTTCTTCATCACATCCCGATGACGGCAAAAAGAGTCACCGGTATCGTTTCTCGTGGTGGTTCGATTATCGCAAAGTGGTGCTTAGCACATCACGAGCAAAGCTTTCTATACACCCACTTCAAAGAGATTTGTGAAATCTGTGCACAGTACGACGTAGCACTTTCTTTGGGAGACGGTCTACGTCCCGGGTCGATCGCTGACGCAAATGACGAAGCACAATTTGCTGAACTACGAACGCTTGGAGAGCTAACCAAAATCGCATGGCAGCACGATGTGCAAGTCATCATTGAAGGCCCTGGTCATGTGCCTATGCATATGATTAAAGAGAACATGGAAGTACAGCTTACACATTGTCACGAAGCGCCTTTCTATACCTTGGGTCCATTAACAACGGATATTGCGCCTGGGTATGATCATATTACCTCAGGAATCGGTGCGGCAATGATAGGCTGGTATGGTTGTGCAATGCTGTGTTATGTAACGCCGAAAGAGCACTTAGGGCTGCCAAACAAAGAAGACGTAAAGACGGGTTTGATTACCTATAAGTTGGCAGCACATGCCGCTGATCTCGCAAAAGGACATCCAGGCGCACAGATCCGTGACAATGCACTATCCAAAGCTCGCTTTGAGTTTAGATGGGAAGACCAGTTTAACCTCTCTCTTGACCCTGATACGGCCAAGAAATTTCACGATGAAACGCTTCCGCAAGAGTCTGGCAAGGTTGCCCATTTCTGCTCGATGTGCGGTCCAAAATTCTGTTCGATGAAGATCTCACAAGAGGTACGAGAGTACGCTAAAGACATACAACAAGGCGACAGTATTGCTATCACAATGCTTGATGACCCTTTAGAAGGGATGCGTCAAAAGTCTGAAGAGTTCAGAGCAACGGGTGCCGAATTATATCATCCAGCTGTTTCTGAAGAATAACACCATAATCCAAGGAGCTTCCGTTGAAACTCATGTTGCCCATTGGTGCAGACGCTTTGAATCGTCATATTCATCGTGTTCTCGGCCTAGCAAAACAAGTCGGCTTCTCAACCGAAAACATCGCAATTTCCTCTTCTGAAGAAGGTCAGGCGGTCGTTATCCAGCACGAAGAAAGCGCTCGTTATATTTCAAGTGACGTTCTAGGCTCTACTTTCCGGATGGGAGATAGTGCGTTAGATAATGATATTCGTGTAAGGTATTTGCATGATATGGATGAAAGCAAGCTTTCATCCTCACTTGTGACGGCCACGCAAGGTGACGTCTATGTAACAGTAGCAAGTAGATCTCGATGGCTCGATGTCTGGTCTTGCAGAGACAATGTTATAAAGGCTTCTGCGGCAGCTTCTTTGATTACTGACCACACTGAACATTTAGCTTGGCTCGTGGTGAGTATTGCTCTCGATTTTCCTCTCGAAGATGCAGTTATGGTGGCTAGATCTGGATGTGTTTCACGTGAAACATGGCCAAGTCACTTGGACCAATTCCCCGTTCCAGTGATAGAAAATGCGAATTTAGGTATACGTGTTGGTTGGGCAGTCGATGCATCGGCTCTACCATTTCCTACCGTCAGTAAATCGAAGCTAGGGCTTTACCCTGTGGTCGATAATGTAGATTGGGTAGCAGAACTACTAGAGCTTGGCATTAAAACGGTACAGCTTCGAATCAAGCAGCATGACCTGCCAGATCTGGAACAGCAGATTGAAAAAGCGATCGAGCTTGGCCGCAGACATGATGCCCAAGTATTCATCAATGACTATTGGCAGCTAGCGATTAAGCATGGTGCCTACGGTGTGCACTTAGGGCAAGAAGACATTGAAGTAGCAAACATCAAGCAACTAGCAGAACAAGGAATTGCACTCGGTTTGTCTACCCATGGTTATTACGAGTTGCTACGCATTGTACAAATCCACCCTAGCTACATTGCACTCGGCCACATTTTCCCAACTACCACTAAAGACATGCCGTCAAAGCCACAAGGTTTGATACGACTGGAACTCTATCAGCGATTGATTGATTCGATACCTTACGGTGAAGAGTTAGGATATCCAACAGTTGCTATTGGTGGTATCGATCTGAAGACTGCACCAGCAGTTTGGAGTTGTGGCGTAACAAGCTTGGCAGTGGTACGAGCAATCACGTTAGCCGACGATGTACCCGAAGTTATCGGGCAATTTGACTCAATCATGGATGGTCGTCTTGATGGTTAATGATGACCAATTTAAGCAGTATCTGCGCCAAATCAGTCTTCCGAACATAGGTGAAGAAGGGCAGAGCAAACTGCTCAAAGCCAATGTGCTTATTGTTGGTGGTGGGGGGCTTGGTACCGCAGCGAGCATGTACTTGGCTGGTGCAGGTGTAGGCTGTATAGCTATTGCTGACGATGATGTAGTAGAGATATCGAACTTACCTCGACAGGTAACTTATCACACAAAAGATATTGGAATCGCCAAAGTCGAATGTTTGAAGACCAGTCTTCAGCAACAGAACCCAGATGTCAGGGTGCGAAGTCTTAACACAAAGCTTGATGGCAATCAGTTATTACTAGAGATCACGTTAGCTGATGTTGTGGTTGATTGTTCAGATAACCTAGCGACTCGGCATGCTATCAATGCCTACTGCAAGCAAAGCAACACTGACCTCGTAAGCGCAGCAGCAATCGGTTGGAACGGGCAGCTCAGTGTTTTTCCGTTCTCATCCTCCCTCGAGATCGCTTGTTATCGCTGCTTGTATCCCTTTGATGAAATCAAAGGTAGCAGCCGATGTTCAGAGTCATCTGTCATGGGGCCAGTAGTTGGCATGATGGGGCTTTACCAAGCTTTAGAAACGATTAAGTTGCTAGCAGGTGTACACCCTCAGGTTTCCCAGCAAAAACCACCGACATTGAAGTTATTCGATGGACTAAACGGCCAATGGCAAACATTACAGATTGCTCGTGAGCAAACTTGTACGGTTTGCTCGACCGACTGAGTACACCTTGGTGTAGTCGCAGAATTTGTACGCGAGAATAAAATAATGATTCAAGTAACAGTGAATAACACACTACAGAATACGAAAAGAGACAGCCTCCTCGAGGATCTTATTAAAGGTCTCGATATTGATACTCATGGTTGTGCCATTGCGGTCAATGACCAAATCGTGCCGCGAACTGAGTGGTCGACGTTTGTCGTCAAAAACGACATGTCCATTAACATCTTCCAAGCCATTGCAGGGGGCTAATTCATGCTAACAATTGCCGATAAAACTTTTGAATCACGCCTATTTACTGGAACCGGAAAGTTCTCGGATCAGTCTCTTATGGTTCAGGCTATTGCGGAAAGTGGTTCACAGCTTGCGACAATGGCGCTCAAACGCGTAGATCTACAAGGTCAAGATGACAACATCTTACGACCATTGATTGAGAACAAGATTAGTCTGTTGCCTAACACTTCAGGCGCTAAGAATGCCAAAGACGCCATCTTCGCTGCACATCTTGCTAGAGAAGCATTGGGTACTAATTGGCTGAAGTTAGAGATTCACCCAGATCCGAAGTACTTACTACCAGACCCGATCGAGACGCTTAAAGCTGCTGAACAGCTAGTTAAGGATGGGTTCGTTGTACTGCCATATTGTCATAGTGATCCAACGCTATGTAAGCACCTTGAGGAAGTAGGGTGTGCAGCTGTGATGCCACTTGGTGCCCCAATAGGAAGTAATAAAGGCATCGTCAGTAAAGACTTTTTAGAAATCATAATCGAACAAGCTAACGTTCCGGTTGTGGTTGATGCTGGTATCGGTGCACCATCACATGCAGCGCTTGCGATGGAAATGGGCGCTGATGCTGTCTTGGTTAACACCGCTATCGCGGCTGCCGCTGATCCGGTTGCTATGGCAAAAGCGTTTAAGCTGGCAGTAGAGTCGGGAAGGTTGGCATATGAAAGTGGCTTGGCGGGCATCGTAAATCATGCCGTGGCCTCGAGCCCGCTAACGGCGTTTCTAGATTTAGAGTAGGAGAACAAAATGAGCTTTGTTCAGGAGCATGCTAAGTATAACTGGGATGATATTCGTCTTTCCATTTATGCGAAATCGACGCGTGATGTAGAGCGAGCACTCTCTAAAACGCGACTCGACTTAGAAGATTTTAAGGCACTAATCAGTCCTGCCGCAGAGCCTTACATTGAGCAATTAGCTCAGCGTTCTTTTGCTCTAACTCGCAAGCGTTTTGGGCACACGATGTCGATGTACATCCCCTTATACCTTTCTAACCTGTGCGCTAATGCCTGTACATATTGTGGCTTCTCGATGGAAAATAAAATTAAGCGTAAAACGTTAAACGAAGACGAAATCGCTGATGAATGCCGGGTGATAAAGTCTATGGGTTTTGACAACATTTTGCTGGTGACTGGGGAGCATGAAAACAAAGTGGGGATGAAGTACTTTAAGCAAGTTATACCCACTATCAAAAAGCAATTCAGCTATCTCGCTATGGAAGTACAACCTCTTAAACAAGATGAGTATAAAGAGTTAAAGCTCTGTGGTTTGGATGCGGTAATGGTGTATCAAGAGACGTACAATCGTAGGACTTATGCCGAACATCATCTGCGTGGAAACAAGATGGATTTTGACTATCGGTTAGACACTCCTGACAGATTGGCCAAGGCCGGGGTTGATAAAATTGGTATCGGTTCACTGATTGGCTTAGAAGAGTGGCGCACTGACTGCTTTTTTGTTGCGGCTCATCTACAGTATCTTGAGAGTCATTATTGGAAGTCTCGTTATTCAATTTCTTTTCCAAGACTCAGGCCCTGTGAAGGTGCATTTCAACCAAAATCGGTGATGACGGACAAGCAGTTGGTTCAGCTTATTTGTGCGTATAGACTGTTCAATAACGAAGTTGAGCTGTCATTGTCAACTCGCGAGTCACCGACTTTTCGTGATCACGTCTACCCATTAGGAATCACTAGCATCAGTGCGGCATCAAAAACACAACCGGGTGGTTATGCCAGCGAAGTGGAAGAGTTAGAGCAGTTTGCTATCAGCGACGAACGCAGTGCACGGCTTGTTGCGGAGTCTGTTAAGCAGATTGGTATGGAGCCTATATGGAAAGATTGGCACCCATCTTTTTCGGGCTAACTTGATTCGAAAGAAATGTTTCACGTGAAACAAAAAAAGGAGCTGCTTTGCAGCTCCTTTACTATTTCTATTTAACTAATGGTTGGCAGGCCTTGGATAGCCAATCCAAGGAATCCCCTTCGACAAGTGGCGAAACCTCACTAAATACCGTTTGGTGGTAGGTGTTAAGCCATTGTATTTCACTGTCAGTAAGTAAAGATGTCTTAATATTTCGCTTGTCTATTGGGCAACGAGTCAGTGATTCGAAACCATACATGGTTAGATCACCTTGCGTTTGTTTTTCGACAACGAGTTCTAGATTCTCGATACGAATACCAAAAGCATCGGCGCGGTAATATCCAGGCTCATTGGATAACACCATGCCAGGTACAAGTGCATTACGATTAACGACTTTTGAAATACCTTGAGGACCTTCATGCACACTTAGAAAGTGTCCAACACCATGCCCCGTGCCATGGTCATAGTCAAAGCCATTAGCCCAAAGATGTTGGCGAGCAAGAACATCGAGTTGATGGCCGCATGTACCCTTAGGGAATAACGCACAAGCCAATCCAATGTGTCCCTTTAGCACTAAAGTAAATTGGTGTTTCATTTCGTCACTAGGGTTACCAATAGCAATGGTTCGCGTAATGTCTGTCGTGCCATCAAGATATTGACCACCTGAGTCAACCAGATACAACGAGTCCTGCTCTAATGAACCTGGGACTTCCTGGTTCTCATGGTTGTAGTGACACATAGCTGCGTTACCTGCTGATGCAGAAATTGTATCAAAGCTAAGGTCGACTAGTGACTCATCCAGTTGGCGGCATGACTCTAACTTATCAGATAGCGTAGCTTCATCATGAAGATTGCCATCCGCAACTTCTTTGTCTAACCAGGAAAGGAACTTAACCATCGCAGCGCCATCACGGATATGGCAGGCTTTCATTCCAGAAATTTCGATGTCATTCTTAGCTGCTTTTGGCATCAAGCATGGATCAGCAAGCTCTAGCTGCTTCGCACCGTATGCCTCAAGTTTAAGTTGGAACCACGCATTACTGGTTGCAGGGTCGAGGGTGACTTTTTTTCCAGATAGCGCTTTAAGTGCTTCCTCTAGACTACTTGGAGCACACACTTCAACGCCACTGCCTACGTGTGCGTCGAACGCGGAAAGATCCTCAATACGTGATTCATCGATAAAGAACTTGGTTGAACCATCAGAGTAGAGGATGGCATGAGCAAGCAAGACTGGTAGGCGAGACACGTCAAGTCCACGTACGTTAAGCAGCCAGCAAATCGAATCCAATTCAGTAATAATGGCCGCATCTGCGTCAGAGGTGGCAAGCGCTTGACCTAAAGCTTTGCGCTTATCTTGACTGTTTTGACCCACTTTCTCAATTGGCATTAAACGGACTTGGCTTAACTGAGGCGTTGGTCGGTCGCTCCAATTCATGTCGATTGGATTCTCGTCAGTTGCGACCAGTTCGAACTTATTACCCAATTGAATTAGGGCATTTTGGTACCAGTTGCCACGATGCATACGTGGGTCGATGCCAATACGAGAACCAACAGAAAGCGTCTCGGTCACCCATTTAACCGGCGGCTGCTCAATGAGATGACAATAGTCAAATAGAGAATTTGGGACTTGCTTTGTTACCTGAACTGTATAACGACCATCAACAAAAATAGCGGCATTTTTCCGTGTGATCACAGCAGCACCAGCAGAACCGGTAAATTGAGTTAACCAGTGTAAGCGTTCATTGTGTGCGGGTACATATTCACCTAAGTACTCATCTTCATGAGCGACTATGAATGCATCAAGATCGTTTTCAATAAGCCAAGCCTGAATCAGTTCTACTCGGCGAGCAATTTGTTCCTGCATCTATTATTCCTTTGTCTAGGTGAGCTCAGTCACCTTTCTTTTATTTGCTGTATAACCTAGCGCTTTTACGAACGATATACAAACGATTCTCAAGTAGCCAAAGGGATGTTTCAGTCGTGTCACCTTGACTGCACAAGACGATCGTTTAACGCAGGTGTAAGGTCTTTTGACGGATGATATCTATTAACCAATTTAGTGCGGGGTCACGACACCTGTCTTTGTGCCAAAATAAGGTGTAGGCCATAGGTGGAAACTCGATGGGCAAAGGTAGAATGCAAAGTTCCATTTGCTTGGCAGCCAAGTCAACGAAGTGGCGAGGTGCTGTAAAAACAAAGTCAGTGTAAGTACACAGTGTCGCAGCATTATTAAAATCGGGAACAGTAATAGCGATATCCCGTTCAAATCCCATGTCTGCCAAGCGATAGTCGAGTAGCCAGCGGTCGCTACCATCACAACGGACTTGAACGTGCCGTAAGGCCAGATACTGTTGTAAGTTCCACTCAGTATTTAGCACTGGATGGTCCTTTCTTACTAAGCACATTTGAGAGTCGCGATAGACTTCTAGCTCAGCAATATCATTGGGTGGGTACATGGTTCTAATAGCATCATGTACATCGATATCTTTCCCTGTGATACCAATATCCAAACTTCCTTTTTGCAGTTTATCAAACGTACTCTCAGTCCAGGAGTGTGTACTGATACTTAGATTTGGACCTTGGCTAAAAATAGCCGGCAGAAAATGGGGCATGATGAGAGGGTAGACACTCTCTACAGCCGCAATATGAAAGCGGTATTCACTAGACTCTGGTGAGAATTCTGGTGGACGAGTAATTGTTTCAATATGGCTGATTAACAGATCTAATTTGGGTTTGAGATAAAGTGCCTTTGCAGTTGGCAATAAACCGTGAGCCGAACGGGTAAATAGGGGGTCGTCGAAGATGCTCCGTAGCTTAGCGAGTGATTTACTGACCGCAGACTGGCTGACATAGAGTCGATTCGCGGTATGGGTAACACTGCGTTCTTCTAACAGCACCGCTAAACAAACCAATAAGTTAAGATCGACACGGAGTAACTTTTCCAAATTCATTAGCAAAATTCCCCTATGGAATACTGCTAATGAGTATAAACCATTTTTATTCATATGTTGAAGCTTCTATAATTCTGGCCAGAAGCTACAATCACTCGCAACGAAGGTAATCAATGCAATCACATTTTAATCCACCTAGTCGATGGCAACTGCTTGCCCTAGTCGCATTGGTTTTATTCAGTCCACTGGCTATCGATATCTATTTGCCTGCGTTACCACAAATGGCGAATTCGTTTGGTGTGAGTGATGTATTGGCACAAGATACGATTACGTGGTTCTTGTTTGCGATGGGCGTTGGACAAATTTTCGCGGGTCCCTTGGCAGATAAACTCGGACGTCGAACGGTTGCGTTGGCTGGTATTACTATTTATGGATTGAGTGCGTGCTTGGCGTGGGCTGCGCAATCAATAGAGTGGATGCTGATGGCTCGCTTGCTACAAGGCTTAGGTGCATGTGCAACATCTGTGGCAGCGTTTGCAACCGTTCGCGACATCTTTGGCCCCCAGCGCAGTGGCAAGATGATCAGCTACCTCAATGGTGCGATTTGTTTTATCCCGGCGCTTGCTCCTATTTTGGGGAGTTGGCTAACAAGCCAATTTGGTTGGCGCAGTAACTTTAGCTTTATGGCCGCATTTGCTTTAGTTATCGGTGCAGTGGTTATGCTCAATTTAAAAGAGACCAATCAAACACCAACCAACACTCAGGTGTTTAAGTTAAGTCGTTATGGTGAAGTCCTTAAATCACCCATCTTTGTTTTTCATGCAACCCTGTGTATGTTGGCCATGGCGGTGATTCTTGGCTATGTCACTTCAGCACCAGTAATATTAATGGGTGAGATGTCTCTTTCGATGAGTGCTTTCACTTACTGGTTTGCTATCAATGCCGTATTCAATATTATCGCCTGTTTAATCGCACCAAAAATCATGGATAAAGTGGGTACCAGAAAAACGATCATCATGGGAATCAGTATATTATTGAGTGCTGGCGCGTTAATGTTGATACTGGCTCCGCTTAAGAGTGCAGCGTCATTTATGCTTCCAATCATACTATGTTCGGTTGGCTTTGCGTTCGTTCTTGGTGCTTCTGCCGGCAAAGCACTGGCTCCTTTTGGTGATAAAGCAGGGACAGCATCAGCATTACTCGGCTTATTCCAAATGAGTGGTGCGGGTCTAATTATCGGTACCGTGCAACGGTTGCACTTAGACACAACCACAATGATGGCTTTGCTGATGTGGTTGCTGTTACCTGGTTTGTTGGTGTTGTTGTCGAAGACGGCTAAGCACTGGCATGAGGTAACTTGCTAACAACCCTCGCTGATCTGGGTTATAATTAGCCTGTGTCAGCGGTAAGCCAATATTGTTCATTTCAGCAACGATGTGGTTTTCCAATTGATTAAACGGGTGTATATTTGATCTTATATACTCGATTACTAATATTAACTGGATTAGAAACAGTAATGTCGATGACCACCTATGAAATGGCTCGTATTCTAGAACAACTGGAAGAATCGCCAGAGAAAGTAATGTTTGGAAAATTGCTTATTGAATTAGGCAATCAGAGTGAAGAGCGAATTCAAAGTGCCGCTAAACAGGTTCCCTTACACATGCTAAGAGATATTATCTATCAGTTTCAAAGGGTTGTAGAGTCTCGTAAAGGTGAGCAAGTCGAGTTAATGGCGAAAGAGATAGCAGAACAAGGTATTTCTGCTGAAGAACTTAGAACCTTCTTAGAGAATAAGTAAGATACTTGCGTTAAAAGCCCTGATGAAGAAT
>NZ_JAJNNZ010000003.1 GCF_022836845.1 Vibrio gelatinilyticus | reverse complement strand
CCCTATGCAGGGGCTTTTTTACTACTTATCAAACGTTCTTTTACGCACTTTTTCAAGCTTTGTTAAGATCTTATCTAATCTATCTGGGTGAACCATAAATTCTTGGAACCCTTTCATTCCCTCTTTAGCCATTGCCGGATCTGTATCACGGTCATAAAATTGCGCAGTACCGGACGCAGCTGCAAGCATTGCAACCCCTTTATCTAAGAATGGGTCTTGTTTTGCTTTGGCTTTATTGTTCGTTGGAATTTGCAACAACATTTCGTTAATCAATTGCTGATTCTCAGCTTGGGCCACAAATGCCAAGAACTTGCGAGCATCTTCTTTGTTCTTAGCTTTAGATGGAATGTGCACTGTATCCATTGGTGCATCTTCCGCCATGCCGACCTTCGAATCAATCACAGGGAAAGTGAAGAAGTCCATCTTACCATCAAGTTCAGCCGGGAAATTAGGAGTAATAAAGTTACCCATTAAGTACATGGCCGCTTGACCGTTATACAAAAACGGTTGTGCTTCTTGCCATGAATATGAGGCGTGATTCTCTAAAAAGTAGCCCGGTTCGACAAGCTCGGCCCATTTAGCAAACGTATTCTTAACCCTCTGATCTGTATATGGAACCTTGCCATCCATCAACTCAATATGAAAATCAAGGCCATTGGTTCTCATATTGAGATAGTCAAACCAACCAGCTGCAGTCCAAAGATACTTGGTTCCTATAGTAAACGGAGTAACATTGTTTTCTTTTAAAGTTGCTGCTGCGGCTTTTAGTTCATCCCAAGTGGTTGGAGTGGCAATACCATACTGGTCAAAGATATCTCTTCTATAATAGATGCCCCACTGGTAGTAGGTGTAGGGTACCCCGTACTGCTTACTATTTACCGTCATTGCTGGTGCGGCGGCTGAGAAATCTTCTAACATGCCCTCTTGCTGCCATAGATCACTGACATCTTCAAAAAGCCCACGATCTACGAACGTTTTCATCCTATTGCCTGCATACCAGAACACGACATCCGGCGGAGATGTGACCAGCCAGTTACGAATCGTTGTTTTGTATGACTCATGATCATACAGATTATATTTCACTTCAATATCTGGATTGGCCGCTTCGAAACGCTTGATGATTTCTTCCCACGCCTTTTTCGGTGCCGGATCGGAAGCGTCCGAGTTAATCACCAAAGTGCCGGCAAGAACTGGTAAAGATAGCGTCGCTGCCAAGAAAGAAGAAGCGAGCAGGTGTTTCACGTTTTTCATAGTTAAGGTCCTTGTTTTTTTGGCCTAAGCCTCTGTCCTAACTTGTTATTATTGTATCTACTTGTGTTACTACTGATTAACGCTTATATGTGCTGATTTAACCTTTGGTTGCACCTAAAGTTAAACCAGCAATAAAATGCTTTTGCATGGTAAAGAATAGAATCACCGGAGGAATGGCCGCTACGACGGCCCCGGCTGACATAAACTGCCAGGACGCAAGCCACTGGCCTTGAAGGGAGCTCAGCCCTGCTGTCACAGGGCGGACTTCGTCACTTTGAACTAACACTAATGCCCAAAAGAAGTCGTTCCAAATAAAGGTGAACACTAAGACAGCTAAGGCCGCCAGAGCCGGACGCACTAGCGGTAACACGATATACCAGAAGATTCGCCATTCTTTTACACCTTCTACACGAGCCGCTTCTATTAGTGCATCAGGAATTCCGACAATAAAATTACGCATAAATAAGGTACAAAAGCCGGTTTGAAAAGCAACGTGGAACCAAATAAGTGCCCAGTGCGTGTCATAGAGCCCAAATGCAATGGTCAGGTCTCGGACCGGGATCATCAATACCTGAAATGGTACGAAATTCCCGCCGATAAACATCGCAAATATCCAAACATTGGCCTTAAAACGATATTTTGCTAGAGCAAAACCCGCGAGAGTTGAGAGCGCAACCGCTCCAGCAACGGCCGGCAAGGTAATAATTAAACTATTAATAAGATACTCACCCATGGACGTTGTGGTAAAGACTTGGGTGTAGTTTTCAACAAAATGAAAATCGCTTGGCCAACCCCAATAGTTGCCTTTATTGATATCTTCCATTGAACGAATAGACGTCAACATTACCGCAATTAATGGCAGTAACCATAAAATGATCGAAATGGGTAAAGCGACACGGTAGCTAATGTTAGCAAAGGTGCCCGACTTTTGAATGGGTTGTGGGTACATTACTTTTCACTCCTCAACATTCGCCATAAGAAATAAGCGATGTAGACGTCCATGATTAAAAACAACACCACGGATACCGCTGCACCATAACCCATTCGATAATTGAATATGGATTCCTCATACATTTGGTATGCCAGCACCATAGAGCTCCCCCATGGACCACCAGCCGTCATAGTTGCCACAAGGTCAAACGAGCGCAGCGCACCAATCACTGTCACCACGATGGCAATAAAAGTCGCTGGCCTGAGTTGCGGAAGTACTATGTACCAAAGCATCCTTAGTTTCTTAGCGCCATCTAGCCTTGCGGCTTCAAGTTGCTCAGGGTCTAAGTTATTTAACCCCGTCAAATAGAGAATCATACAATAAGATATTTGTGGCCAAAGCCCGGCTGCAATAATGCCGTAAGTGACGTATTTCTCGTTAGAAAGTATTGCCATGGGCTCTACACCAAACGCACCCAACGCTATGTTGAACAAGCCAAATGACGGATCATAAAACCACGCGAACACTAGACCGACTACCACCTGCGAAATAACAAAGGGAAAGAAGAATAACGACTTGACCGCGCGGATGCCGAGCACTTGCTGGTTTAGAAATAAGGCTATCGCCAAACCTATTGGTGGTGCCAACATATAAAATAGTAACCACAAAAAGTTATTCTTAAGTGAGGTATAAAATGCGTCTGAATCAAACAATTCACGATAGTTTTCAAGGCCAACCCAACGCTTTTCGCCAAGCCCGTCCCATTCAAAAAAACTCAACCAAATGCTATCGGCAATCGGATAAATGACATAAACGATAAAAATCGCCATTGCTGGCGCGAGAAACCACCAAGGAGAACTTTGTGAAGCACGACGCTTCCGCCTTGGTAACGTTTTCACACTTCCACTCATTATATGTAACTCCTTGCACTAATAAGCGATTACCGTTGAAATATGACATCTATGCATTTCTGTACTTTAATGAATAATTACGACGCTATATCAATAGGTTTAGACATTAAATAGAGACCTCACAAACTCAATTTAAAAGAATGTAAAGGCTTCCACACTTTTTCGCTCATTTCAGTAAACTTGCATGACATTGATCAACTAATTAACTCTAGTCCATAACAATTGACTTGGAAAAGTCCTATGTTTTTTAAGTGGCTATACTTATTTCTGTTGGACAAGGAGGCAGAAATGGCAAACATCGTTCTCAATGACGTAGTCAAGCGATTCGGTGACATTCAAACCATTCACAATGTTGACCTCACCATACGCCATGGGGAGTTTGTCGTTTTCGTTGGCCCATCAGGTTGTGGCAAGTCTACTCTACTTCGGTTAATTGCGGGGTTGGAAGACATCACCGACGGCGAAATCTATATAGACGACGATCTTGTCAATGACGTTGACCCCGCCGAAAGAGGGGTTGCGATGGTGTTTCAGTCTTACGCCCTCTACCCGCACATGACTGTTGAACAAAATATGGGCTTTGGCCTAAAAATGACAGGACATCCACAAAGCCAAATTGACTCGCAGGTAAGTAAAGCGGCAAAGACACTTCAACTTGATCATTTACTAAACCGAAAACCTAAAGAGCTCTCCGGAGGCCAGCGTCAGCGTGTTGCCATTGGCCGTGCAATTGTACGAAACCCTAAAGTATTTCTGTTTGACGAGCCACTGTCTAATCTTGATGCTGAACTCAGGGTTGACATGCGTTTACAAATCGCAAAATTGCATCAGGATTTGCAAAACACCATGGTATATGTCACCCACGATCAAGTGGAAGCGATGACTCTCGCTGACAAAATTGTCGTCCTCAAAGATGGACGAGTAGAACAAGTAGGCTCTCCATTAGAGCTCTATCACAAGCCTGGAAATCTTTTTGTGGCTGGTTTTATCGGCTCACCAAAGATGAACTTTATCCCTATGACCGTCATAGAATGCTACGAGAAATCCGTTCTCTTAATGGCAGATGACAAAACCGAAATTTGTGTTGATTACCAGGGCGAAAACGTTGCTCCTCAGCAAAGAGTGATTTTCGGTATCCGGCCTGAGCATTTAAATATCGAGGAAATCAATGGAATACAATTCGAATTCCACAGTGAAGTGGTAGAACGCTTAGGTAACAGTACCTACATGTTTGGTCAGGCGGTGGGAACAGATGGTTTTAAAGTACATCTACCTGGTGACCAAGACGTTGATAAATACGAGTTTCTAAAGCTCTCCTGTGAATCTAAAGACTGTCACCTGTTTGATGAGCAATCTGGAAATAGAATCAATTAACTTGCAATAAATTAAGGGCACATCGGTGCCCTTTTTATTGTTTGTTATCCACTTAGTTTTGGCGAACTTAAGAATTCAATGAGCTTACTGTTTACTTGTTGATAGCGCTCATATTGCAATGCATGTCCGGCATTGTTAATTTTCTCAAACTGACATGTTTCCCCTAAGAACCTCTGCACCCTCGCTGCGTCTTGTAAAGGAATGACCTTATCTTGGTCTCCCCAAAGTAATAGCGTTGGCAATCTCAGCTCTCCGACCATAGAGAAGTCAGCGCTCGGATCCTTTTGTATCATGTTTTTACCTGTGCGAATGATGGCTCGTCTAAAGCCTTTGTATTGCATCTGCACTTTGAACTTGTCGCTCCAATTTGGCATCAGATCTGGTTCAACCAAATCGTTACTTTGATTTCCAGCCAATGAAGGAATAAACACCGTGTATCCCAACCACGTACCCACAACAGGTAATATCAGTGGCCCAATGTCTACAGGTTGATTAAAAGGTGCAACGAAAACCACTTTGGCCACCTTTTCAGGATAGGTCGCGACAAAACTTGCTGTTATGGCGCCCCCCATCGACAAGCCAACAATAAATACAGGTTCTGTAATCTCAAGGGCAATCAACAGGTCGTTAATTTGCTCAACAAACAGTGTTTTATCATAAGCAACATTGGGTCTATCGGAATAACCACGCCCATATAGATCAAAGGTAATCACCTGATAACCCTCATCAATAAGTGCTGGAACGTTTTTATCCCACATATAAGAAGGTGCAGAAAATCCATGTACCATAATAACAACAGGGGCATTAAGTTCACCGACCCGTGAATAGTGAACGCAGCCGTGAGTTAGAGTAATAAAATTACCGGGTGCATGTTCGCGAGCTCTGTTGTTCAAGGACTTTGGCTCGTAACTTCTAAGTGGTGGCAACACGATAATTGCGGCAATGAGTAAAATTAGGATCAAAAGCATAATAGGTCTACTGCTGTTTCGCATATATAAGGGCCTATAATAACCAAAGCTTCCCTTGCCTCAATCAGTCGCGCGGCCCACATACCGCATACTTTGAACGCAATAGCCACATCATGCCAACAGTTCGAATAGTTAACTACAACCACCACTCGTGGGAGCACGTTCTAGTTCTAAACGAATTTTCTTGTCAAAGGCAAAGTCATAAGCATCGGGATTAGGGTTCGCCGCTGGATGACGAGCACCAATTGCGCGATAGAACTCAAACGCCAATTCATTTGCCTTTCTCGGCTCTACTAGGCCTAACTCACCAGGTTTTGTGAATATTTCCAACCAATGATTTACTCCGCCATCTAGAACATACACATTTTGTACACTCGTAGCCTTAAGCAGCTTCCAAACTGCCGTTGCTTGGTCATCGTCATTGCTCACTAGCATAATGACCGTATTAGCGGGCTCTAACTGCAGTTTCTTCGCTTCGCTGTGAATATCTTCGGCCACCAGCCTTTTTGAGTTGGATAAATGGAATTGGTTGTAACTACTTTCATCTCGAACGTCATAGATTAACACCCGAATTGTCGGGTCGTGTATCGTCGATAGTAGCTCAAGTGGAGACACGTAAATCTGCCTTTCTTCAATGGCTTTCGCCAGTTGCGGTTTTACCTTCTCCCAGCGCTCTTGAGTGGTCGGTTGCCCCCAAAAGTTGGTCATAAGAGCGA
The DNA here is from genome assembly GCF_022836845.1 of Vibrio gelatinilyticus. GTDB lineage: Bacteria > Pseudomonadota > Gammaproteobacteria > Enterobacterales > Vibrionaceae > Vibrio > Vibrio gelatinilyticus. The sequence continues at coordinate 447,997 of NZ_JAJNNZ010000003.1, read as the reverse complement.
GAGATATGATTAGGAATCCCCCAGGAACTGCCCAACGTTTTGTTTCGTTACCCGGTTGTTGTGTCGATGATGCTGGATTACCCTGAGAGTGGTTAACCCAACTCTCTAATTTTTCTGCGCCGAAGAATAAACACAGCGCTGCAATAACAATCACGATGACTACCGTTCCAGTGGACACATCGAATAATTCCGGAAGTGTATAGCGCCCCATATAAGAAGAGCTAAAAAACACATCGAAAGAAGCCACGGTTTCGCCAAATAAAAAGATGCCAAACAGCACACCAAAAACAAACACAACTCCGTCAATTTTACCAGTCGCCATCGCCACAAGTGATGTGCCCGGACAAAATCCACCAATGATGAATCCCACCCCCATGATTAGCCCCCCTAAAACACCGGGCCATAGATAAGTAGGAGGAACCCAAATTAAATTGTAATCTAGTAGCCCTATCGAAGAGCTTAGGAAGATCAACGTCATTGCAACAATAATCGCAGTAAACATGACCTTAAACACCGTCATATCCTTACCATAAAATTGCGCAGCGAGTTTCGTCGAATTGCCAAAACCAGCACTCTCCAATACGTAGCCAAAGCACAACCCAACAATGAGGTATACGCCATATGCCCCCCAGTCTCCGAGAAGCGAAACGAGTGGTAGTGGAAAATCAGCCATGACAACCTCCTAGTTCCAACTTTTGCGAACAAAATAGGCCAGTGCATACGCCCCGGCAAAGACGGCAAACATAAATGCCCAACTGCCTACAGAAAGCACCGCTCCGCCCGATAAAGCCTGACCCGAAGTGCAGCCTCGTGCCAGACGAGCGCCATACCCCATAAAAATGCCACCGATGAAAGCATACACCCAACGTTGTTTATTACTAATTTGAGGCCCTTTATTGGTTTCTAATGAGATACGCCCATTGACTATTCCGGACATGGCCCCGCCAAAAACGGTGCCTATAGTTAAAAACACTATCCAACTATCTAGCGGGTTTTTATTGCCCCCCGCCAGTTGCAATAAATAAGGAACCTGATCGATATGCTCCGGAGAAAAAAGGTTTTGGACATACACCAGTATTCGATTTAACCCTCCCGATGCACCGAGTCCACTTCCTGTAATAAAAAAGGCAAGGAACAATACTATGCCCAATAACGCACCGGCGACATAAGGATTCCAATAGGGTTTCGCTGTTTGAGTCGTCATCATATTTTTTCTCCTTTACCCTCTGCGTTGGTTGTGTTCTTTCCCTTTTCTGGGTCATTAGTGCTTGTAGCTTCGCTTTCCTCCCAACCATTCACCATAGAACGGATACCTGCGGTAGGGCTGCTACCAACTGTCGTTGTGAGATATATGTGCATGATGATAAAGCTCGCAAATAACCATGCCAATGTCGTATGAACAGGGGCTAGCAGTGCCGTTCCTCCCATCATAGCGGTGAACTCTGGCCAATAATTTCCGGCCCAAATAACCAAGCCTGTAGCCACCTGTGCTGGTAAAAGGACATTTAGAATTGCGAAATATGTGACTTGTTGTAACGGGTTAAGTTTATGGGTCTTCGTTTTATGGAAAGGATGCTTCGCTCCGGTAAATATGCCTTTTAGGTAAAAGACGCTTTGCGATACAACATCGCTGAACAACCCTTGAGGTTTTGGTAAGTATTGTCGAATTTCGCCACTAACTACATGGTAGAACAACGAAAAGACCGCATTCAAAATAAGAATCGCCGCCAGTATATTGTGTACTTGCACATGATAGTGGAAACTTAGCCACGCAAATTGACTAGGAAGGTGGATGACTAACCCCGTATACAAAAGGCCAATTATCGTAGTCGCCTGTAGCCAATGCCAAAAACGCTCATATTTGTCGTACATATACACTTGTTGACCACCTACATTCGTAGCTAGGCTATTGTGACGGTTTTTATAGCGAATTAGCGAATGAACAATAATCAGTATCAATGTTACAGAAAACAGCAGAGCGCCTGAACGGTCTATCCATACATATCGATGAGTACCAATGACGTAATTCGTAGGCCCCGGCGAATTTATCGCTAACGAACTTGCCAACATTGAGTCACTGCCATGACAACTCATACAATCTTTTGTCACCCACTGCCCGTTGACAATACCGTGCGAAATATCATAAGTATTAGACACCTGTGTCATCTTGACCTGAGTTAGGCCTATCTTATTAAGCTGTTTACGCACGAATTCGTGTAGTGCAACTCTATCGCGTTCTATTTCTGCCTGATTAAGCAGACCATCTCTATTTCTGTCGAACTGACTCAGTAACATAGAGTTATATCGATAAGTTTCAGGGTTTCCCAATTCTGTCTTTTCCATTAGAGCCCGTCTTAACAATCCTACAGTCACAGGCGTCGAAGGCTCACCGTGCTGCCAATAATGAACGGTTACGCTGTTTACCGGACTCAATCGTTCACTGTTACTTCCTTTTGCACGCACCATTAGTTTTGGCGAATAAGGGCTAATCAGTCCATGTTTATCGACGTTTTTAAAGTACTTCAGTGCTAGGCCGCTTTTATCGACAAAACGCCAGTCTACCGATTCTAGAGTTGGCCCAAACAGCTTTGGAACATGGCATGTTTCGCAAGCCAAAACGTTAAAATGTTTGTTGTACGCCGGTAGCCAGTCGTGTGTAGAGCGAGTTTGATGGCAGCTTTCACACGCCTGTTGTTCGTTGTTAGATTGGTGCCCCTGAGGGCGTGCTGATTTGGTATTAGCCAAACGGTGAGAGGGTTTTAAAAGATAATCTGATAATGTTAAGCGACGAGGGTCAAATAGCAAGTGTTCGCTTTTCCCAGAAGCATCCTTTTGAAACACAGGATTGTTTTGCGAATAATGACACGCTACGCAGTCAACCACTCTTTCGCTGTGCACATCAAAACTTCGATTGTGACCCTCTTTGTCTGAGATATTCATACCACTCATATTGACTTTTTGTGGCGAAATTATTTGCCCTGAAGTCAACGTCATTGCATTATTCATTGATATGGAGTCAACCACTAAGGGCTGATGTATCAGGGTATCGACAACTCCGTGACACTGAGCGCAGTTTTCATTTCTCGGTTTATGAATAGTCAATACGCCTGGCTTAAGGGCCCCACTTTTCTGAAACTGCTGAACTGTCCAACTTTTACTTTTATTGACACTTGAGTGGCATATTAAACAGTCAAGACTGTCTTTAGACGTAGTATTTTTTGCAAACTCATTGTTACTTGATTTTACTCGGCGAGCGTAACCATAGGAATTGGCAATCGGATCCCAGCTTAATTCAGAGTCTTGCCAGAACTGTTCGTGATCGCTGTGCTTGACGATGAAGTCTACATCATGACATTGACCACACGTGTTTCGTAAAGAAAGTGGTCTAGAAGTCGTTAAAATACGCTCTTTATCCGCATCGAGTAAAATAAATGATGGATGTAACGGATTATGATTGGTCTTGCTTTGCATAGCATAGCTCTCTGACGGTACCATCGACATCACACAGAGCAACAGCATCACTTTCCAATAAGCCATTACACTAATTAGACGATTCATATGATGCCTCCTCTTTATTTAGTGCACGACGACGATCGCCTATTCCCCACTTAATCGGATCTCCGATATAGCCTAACGCCTCCCAGTCAAAGCGGGAATTTTCTCCATGGCAGTCTTGGCACTGCAACGCATCTTCTTTTGGTGCCACCATATGTGTTTGCGGCCAGTACATTGCCGTTTCAGCAAAATTAAAACTTCCACTGTATTGTATGCCCGCAAAGGACGAGCCTAGCGATAATGCTTCGTTCCAGTCATAGTGGCTCCAGTAGCCATCTTTCCCAACCGTTTTAGGTTGTAGCAGATGACGATATTTAACGTCATAAGGTTGCTTCGCTGTGTGTATTTTAAATGGCCATATTTTGGCTTTTGGATCGCTAATTGAGCCTTTAGGTGCGTTGATGTCGGTCACTTCAGTTGGCTGAATAGGGTCGCCGAGCAAGTAGCGCTCGGCCAGACCATTGAACCAAAGGTAACTTGGTTCTAGCTGTTTCTCGTAAACGAAGCTACCTTTCATTTTTAAATAATGGTGAGGATCTTCCGGCCGGTTTGCATCACCAGCTTGAGACCAGTCCCAACGCGTTTTGGTCGCATCTTTTTTGGCGACTGTTGGAATGTGGCAAGTTTGGCACGCGACACTATCGACATGCAGGCTTACCCGTTCGTCTTTGTGTAATGATTCTTTATGGCAGTCAGTACAAAATATTTGATTTTTATTGTCGACACTGACACTAATTGAGCGGCCTGATATGTCATGCTGCCGTGTCTTATGGCAGTCCACACACACAAATTGGTAACGTCCCATGTGCACGTCGAGCCTTTCTTCCGGAAAAGATAAGCTCTCATCAAGATCACCGTGTTTTACTGCGTTACCACCTCCGCCTTTAAAGTGACATGAACCACAATTGGTGCGACTTGGTCTACCCACACTTTTCGCGACCTCAAGTAAATCTACGCCTTCAACGGGTAGCCCTTTTTTTCCTTTCTTGTAAGTCTGTGTTTGATCATGGCAAACAATACAATCAACATTGGCCTGGTCACGGAAATCAAACGCTTCGTTTTCCCAACCATATCCTGCGTGGCATGCAGAACAACCTTCCCAGTTACCTTGTATACCAATACAAAAATTGTTAATCGTATTCTTCTTGCCTATCGATATTGGCTCTGATCTCCCTTCTACAACAACCGGTTCTGCTTGCCAGGTCCAATGCGTTGTATGCATCACTTGTTGCGCTGCATCTTGATGACACTCGACACAAGCCTGGGTGACTTCTTGGCCAGTTTTAAATTCGCGTTGCAAGAATAAGTCACTATGATCAACGGATGCCGCTAACTTTGGAACATGCTCCCAGGGGGTATCAGCAATAGGATCACTTGGCTCAGTAAATAGAACTAGTGGCACGAGAATTACGCCTATGATACCAATAAGGCCTAATAGCCAAGAATGAAATACCTTTCGCATAATACACTCCTTGCGGCACTCGTTAAGTTAGCACCATCTTCTTTAGCACCTTATGTTTTAGCGTATTCTAATATATAAATTCTTGCTTTGACATTGGTCACTTTTTCAACGCATTACTTTTCAATTATTTTTAGAATTCGCTAGTCATTGGATGATAAATGTTGATAATAGCCGTCCTAATTAGCCTTAAACCAAAGGAATTCCTTTTGAGTAACCCAGCATTCACGACCTTATCGCTTCATCCATCACTATTGAGCAACCTTGACACGTTGGGCTATACAAAGATGACGCCAATACAGGCAAAAGCTCTGCCACTGATACTCGAAGGAAAAGACGTAATCGGTCAGGGTAAGACGGGATCTGGTAAAACAGCGGCTTTCGGTTTAGGCGTATTATCAAATTTAAAAGTAAAACGATTTAGAGTTCAATCTTTGGTGCTATGCCCAACACGTGAACTTGCCGACCAAGTCGCTAAGGAAATTCGCACGTTAGGTCGCGCTATCCACAATATCAAAGTACTCACACTGTGTGGTGGTATGCCGATGGGACCTCAAATTGGTTCTCTTGAGCATGGCGCTCATATTTTGGTGGGTACCCCCGGCCGCATTCTCGATCATCTAGATCGTGGCCGAATTGATTTAAGCGAACTCAACACTCTGGTACTTGATGAAGCCGATCGTATGCTTGATATGGGCTTCCAAGATGCACTTGATGCAATAATCAGCCACGCTCCTGCTCAACGTCAAACGCTTTTATTTAGTGCCACTTATCCTACGGAAATAAAAAAAGTTGCTGAAGCGATCATGGATAAACCTGAAATGGTAAAGGTTGAATCAACCCATGACCATTCCAGCATCAAGCAGTACTTCTATCAGCTTGATTCTAAAGAACAACGTGATGATGCTCTAGAGACTCTATTACTGCAGCATCAACCTGAATCATCCGTAGTCTTTTGTAATACCAAAAAGGAAGTTCAACATGTTGCCGATGAGCTCCATGCTCGTGGTTTTAGCGTTATTGATTTGCATGGCGACTTAGAACAAAGAGAACGAGATCAGGCACTTGTCCAATTTGCGAATAAAAGCGTTTCTATTCTTGTCGCTACCGATGTTGCGGCTCGTGGACTTGATGTAGACAACCTTGACGCAGTGTTCAATTTTGAGCTGTCAAGAGATCCAGAAATTCATGTACACAGGATTGGTCGTACAGGCCGTGCTGGTAGTAAAGGTATCGCTTGTAGCTTCTTTAGCGAAAAAGAAATGTATAAGGTCGCACAAATAGACGAATACATGGACATGCCAATCGAACCGAGTGCACTACCAGAAATGCCAACGACTGCCCCTTATTCATCGGCGATGACTACCATTCAAATTGATGGTGGCAAAAAGCAAAAACTACGCCCAGGTGATATTCTAGGAGCGCTGACTAGCGAAGGCGGCATACAAGGCGATCAAGTGGGAAAAATGCACATGTTCCCAATTAGAGCCTATGTCGCTGTCAACAAAAATGTGGCAAAAAAAGCGTTAAAGAAACTTCAAAATGGAAAAATGAAAGGACGCCAATTCAGAGCTCGCATCCTATAAACTTTCCTTTTGTCACCCAACATTTGGTAGCCAAAGCAATTTAGCTGCCGAATAGTTCAAACTTAGCTCATTCACCGATAAAGCCTCTCTACGGTTGCATTGAGCTAAGTTTAAAAAGTGTGACTTGTGTCTACTAATAACCGCTGTTAGAATCCGCATCGCTCCAAAGAGCACATCCTACAAATATTCATTTTCGTAATTCTGCCACCACTGCGAATATTTGATATTGGTGTTATTAGTCCATATGTCTCAAGAACGCTCATTTTTTTCAAGTTTTACTACCGAAGTACGCGCCCTTTTATCCCTTTCATTACCCATAGTTATTACACAAGTTGCCACTCAAGGGATGAACTTTGTTGATACCGCTATGGCGGGTCAATCAAGCTCGACCGATCTCGCGGCCATAGCGGTAGGCACTAGTCTCTGGATGCCAGTAAGCCTTATTTTAAGAGGGATCTTAATGAGCCTAACCCCCGTGACAGCGCATCATCGAGGAGCAAACAATCAATCCGGTATTTCTCGCGATTTGGGGCAAATGATTTGGATAGCGGCGATCTGTTCGCTATTGCTGATTTCCTATCTAACACAGGCTGGCAATATTCTCACATTTATGGAAGTGGCACCAAGCGCTGTTCCCGTTGCAACCCAGTACCTTCAAGCCCTAGCGTTCGGTCTACCCGGTATCGCACTATTTTATACCTTGAACAGTTTTTGTGAGGGTATGGGAAATCCACGTGCACCGATGTTCATTTCGATCATCGGCTTAGTGATTAATATTCCAATTAACTACGTGCTGATATACGGCAAGTTTGGCTTTCCACAACTCGGCGCGGTGGGTTGTGGTTGGGCAACGAGTATTGTTTACTGGGTAATGTCCGCGTTGATGGCCTGGTATATCGTCACGCATCACAGATACAAAAAGTTGCTTTTAGCCAATGAAATGAAGCCACTACTACGACGCATGGGTGAGTTAGTTCAACTTGGCTTGCCCATTGGCATCAACATATTTATCGGTGGTAGCATCTTTGCCGTAATTTCATTACTTATCGGAAAATTTGGCGCAACCCATATTGCTTCAGCTCAAGTTGCATTAAACTTTTCTAGCATGACCTATATGATCCCTCTTAGCATCTCGTTTGGTATTACTATCCGTGTGGGTCATGCTCTAGGGCGTGGGGATCATAACGCAGCAAAAATCCGTTCATGGAGTGGCATCGTTTTGACTGCACTCTTATCATTACTTTCAGTAAGCTGCTTGTTGCTATTCCCTGATAAAATCATCGCTCTATATACAAACGATCCCGAAATTGTTGTTGGTGCCGCTATCTTGCTAACTTACACCGCAATCTATCAATTCAGTGACGCTCTGCAAACTGCTGCAAACGGGGCATTACGTGGGTATAAAGATACTCAAACGCCCATGTGGATTGCCTGTGTAGCTTACTGGCTTATCGCATTACCGATAGGGGTAATGTTATCAATGACTGATTGGATTGTCCCTGCTCTGGGCACCAAAGGGTTCTGGTTTGGGATAATTGTAGGCCTTACCATCGCTGCAGCTCTGATGCTTATTAGGCTTCATTCAATTATCACTGGCACGTCTAGAAACTTCGAATACCAGGGGCTTTCAATTAACCGCACTAACGCGTAGCACTAGTGGTAAGTCACAGCTCAATAATCTAAGGGCGTCGTTTTCACACTCTAGCCATGCCCTAACCATGCTTGGGGCAATCAACAGCGGCATTCTGTGACGATACTGAGCATAAGGTATGCTTGGCTTGGTCGTAATCGTCACTAGGCTGTTTGCGCTGGTAAAGGCGATTGCCGCCATATAAAGGGCATCTTGATCCGCGCTATCAAACAGCCATTTTTGTTTGCCTCTCTGAGCCTTGGTTGTCCATTCATACCAACCTGACACAGGTACCACGACACGGTTAAGCCGAAACGCCTGTCTAAAAGTCGGTTTTACATTTACTGTCTCTGCTTGAGCATTGATGATCAGCTGTGTGGCCCACTCGGGTTTAATTCCCCACGAAAAATCCATTTGTGTCAATTTATCATGAATCTGACCAACCACAGATACCTGTTGTGTAGGACACAAATCGCGATTTTCATGCACAGAAAATTCAATACCTAGCTGCTGGCACACTGCCTTACTCAGAGGATCGCTGATGACATTCAATCGCCCACACATACACATTTCCTCTTAGATTGACTTAACCTACGAACGATAAAAAGACCTAACGGCCTTTTTTTGTCTTAACCGTGTAGTGAAAACCTGCGTTATCCTGTCGCTTCCAATTCCTGAATTAAGGTATCGCGTCGGACGGGTTTAGACACATACGCGTTCATCCCGACATCAAAGCAGCGTTGGATATCTTCATCAACCACACTAGCGGTCAATGCGATAATCCTCGCAGGCTCTAATCCATGTTTTTCTTCAAATGCCCTAATTTCTTGCGTAGCCGAAAATCCATCTTTGATTGGCATCATGCAATCCATTAGCACAACTTTAAAATGTTGCCTTGCCTCAAACAACTCGACGGCCTCTTGCCCGTTGCCAGCAATCTCAAATTCGTATCCCAATTTTTTGAGATGAAGTGACGCGACTTTCTGATTGACTGGATTATCTTCTACAAGCAGTACCTTAAGTGATTTTTTTACTGGTCGATCTATCTGCTGTTGATTTATGACTATGGGATCATGGCGTTGCTCTTCGAAAGCGTTCTCTTGCTTTTCGTCTACCAACTCATTAATGTTTGCAAAACCAGCGTCAGTTCGTGAATCACTTTGTTTACTAGCTTGGTCATCTTTTGCATAGGCTTTTTCAAGTTTTGTCTCAAGCATTTCAGCCTTAAACGGCTTGGGTAGATAATCATCCATTCCTGCATCAAAACAGCGACGAATATCATCATCTAAAACACTGGCAGTTAATGCGATGATCGGGGTTCTTAGTCGGTTATTACTCAATTCAAATTCTCTAATTTCCTGCGTCGCTTGAAAACCATCTTTAATTGGCATCATACAGTCCATCAGCACCAAGTGGTAATGGGTGCCAGATGAAATCAACTGTAAAGCTTCTGCGCCATTATTGGCAATATCGCAGTCGTACCCTGCTTTGATGACATGGAGTTGTGCGACTTTTTGGTTTACCTTGTTGTCTTCCACGATGAGAACTTTCGCTTTTTCAGTGCCTATTTTGATGTTTTCAGTCTCTTCAACCAGACTTTCTCGACTCGCCTCAATGGCTTTAACAAGACGATTACCAAGTAACGGATAGGTCACGATAGCATTGACACATCCACCCAAATTCGAAGCCTGTTCACCTAGCTCCTTCACCAGACATATAGGCAAGTCCTTTGGCCCTTCACCAGTTGCCGAAACCATCTGATTGAGTTTGTCGAGTTCTGGCAAGGTATCTTGATCGTGTGTATGAACGTAGACAACGATCGGTGACTGACCGAGGTTCTCTATATCGGCTACCGAGCTGTATGCTCGAACATCGTGAAACCCGTAATACGACAATTCTTGCATCAAGACTCTCTGCATATGGTGGTATTGCGAGATGACTAATAACGTCGAGTCGATTTCTTTTAGTTTGCCTTGATAGCTTTGATTGGTAATTGGCAATCGCAGCGTAAAGTAGAATCGGCTGCCTACTCCAATTTTAGAGTCGAGCTGAATCTCACCTCCCATAAGACTGATAAGCTGCGCACTGATTGCCAAGCCTAGGCCGGTGCCACCAAATTGTCTTGTGGTCGAATCATCGGCTTGCTCAAACGGTCGGAATATTTTTTCTTGTTGTTTGTCGTCTATTCCTATACCTGAGTCCAGTACTGAGAATTCGATACTTGCGTTGCCATTCTGCGTTTCAATCACTCTCGCCGATAGGACGACCTTACCCGCCTGTGTAAATTTCACCGCGTTAGACATAAAGTTCATTAGAACTTGCCTTAAACGATGATCATCTACTTTGAGTTCGCAAGGCAGCTCATGGTCAATATCCACTTCCAATAGAATGTTTTTCTCTTCAATCTTCGGCGCCATGATCGCGGCGATGTCATAAATAATTTCTTTTACCGAAGCATTGTGTTGGTTGATCACCAACATACCTGATTCAATCTTCGAGAAATCTAAAATGTCGTTGATCAACCCAAGTAACAATTGTGACGAGGTTTCTATCGTGTCGAGATAATCTCGTTGATTGACATCGAGCTCGGTGTCCGACAAGACTTCAGTAAGGCCGATGACACCATTTAGCGGGGTACGAATTTCATGTGACATGTTAGCGACAAAACTACTTTTCGCTTTGTTCGCTCTGATCGCGTTATCTTTCGCCTTTTCAGCTTCTTCTTTTGCGAGCAATAGGTGCTTCTGACTTTCTGCACGTTCAATGGTAAGTCGCTCTACCTCTCGGCTAAATTGCCCCAGCTCATCACTACCTTTAGCCAACTCGGTAGAAAGTTCTAGATTGCCTCCTTTACTGTTCTTTAAGAAAACGAGAATGGCATTGAGGTTACGCGTAATGCGTACAGCAAGGCTCATACACAAAACAATCGTCAATAATAAAGACACTAATACGGTACTGTTAAAAACGTACAGTTGCTGTTTCGCCGTCGCTACTGATTGGTCAATGTTATTCACCAACTGTTTTTTGATTTGGCTAGAAACACTATTTAACAATTCAAGCCTCTCTCGCAGAGCCTCAACACCTTGTCGCTTTTGAGCCTCACTGAGCACTGCAAGTTGAGCGTCTAAAGAGAGATTTTCTCTAAAGAGCTGACTTTGTTGATAAGCGTCGTTGGTAAAGGTGTCGAGTAGTAACCCAACCTGGTGGGTACTGGCGTTGATGGTGACAAAACGTTCCAGAAATAATTGCTGCCTTTCTATCAGGGAGCGAATTTCGTCTCGCACCTCCAGTTTTTCTGTCATAGAAAGCTGTTCTTGACTCACTAAACCTTGACTAAACCACATCTCTTGCCCGGCCCAAAACATTAACCATTCGAGTTGGTATAACGCTTTTAATGCGCCTTCTACGCTAATATTTGATGTTTCCGTTTTTTCTTTTTCTAGCAGAACAATAAGTTGACTGTAAAGATCCACTTGCCAGTCATTGAGCTCTTGTTTCTCGGTGTAATTCGTCGCTTCATGAAGGGCGACGTCCGCTTCTAAATAAGCAGACAAAAGCTCGTTGGCTTCTTCCCAGCGTGTTCCGCTCAAAATTGGCTCAAAGGCTTTTCTTAACTGTTCAACCGACGTCATCGCATCGGTCTCTTTATGCAGATCCTGATTATGATGCTTGTATGAATGAAGTTCGGTTAACCGTTCAAGTGCCGAAGCAACCGATCGGGCCTTCTCTAACCCAACGAGCTTGTGGTTTAATTCATTAACTTGTTGAACGGCAAGGAATACGACTAAAACGATGGGCAAAACAACCAGGGCGGTTGTCTTATATTTTATCGATAAATTATGCCAAAAGTTTACCTTAGCCATCCGTAGCCCCAACAAAAGTTAATTCGTATTTACCAGTCTAGGACAACATAGTTAAAAGTGTACTAAATCAACGTAATACTGAGGTTCATTCCCGATATTATCGGCGAGCAATAATCGCAATTTGCGTCTATCCTATTAAAAGAATTTTCTGTTTGAAATAAGTTTTACTATGTCTAAGCATATCTTCACACTGCTGTTTTTACTCGTCTATCAAAGCCCTATGTTTGCGAAAAGTTGGGAAGATATCGACACTCCAGTTGGCCAGCATTCCGACTCTATTGGTAGCTATTCTAATGGTTGTCTGTCAGGTGGGAAGGCCCTTGAGTTGACTGGTCCTGGTTATCAGGTTATTCGCCAACAACGTAAACGCTACTTTGGGCACGAGACAATGATTGATTACTTAACCAATCTGGCTTCTCGCTCAGAAAAGTTAGAAATTGGCCAAATACTGGTCGCAGATATCGCGATGCCTCGAGGTGGCCGCTTCAATTCTGGTCATGCAAGTCATCAAACTGGGCTAGATGCTGATATATGGTTGCGCCTACCTTCTAAGCCACTATCGAAAGGGGAACTTGATAGCGTTAGTCCTTATCCTGTTGTCGACACAGAAACATACCAAATCAACGATTACTGGACTGAAAAACACGGGTTACTTCTACAAACCGCAGCATCTGATGATCGTGTATCACGCATTTTTGTGCATCCGGTAATTAAGCAGAAATTGTGTGACTCTCAGTGGAAAGAAAGGGATTGGCTTCAAAAAATTCGCCCGTGGTGGGGGCATTATTATCACTTCCATGTCCGATTAGCATGCCCAGAAGGGGACTCTCAATGCATTGCACAAGCCCCCCCACCCGCTGGCGAAGGCTGTGGCGCTGAACTCGCATCGTGGAAGCCAGAATTAACAAAAAAACAAACTAAGACGGTGAAAACCACACCAAAGAAAAAGCGAAAACCCAAGATCCCGCCTTCTCGCTGTATTGCATTGTTACACGAGTAATAAGGAAGCCAGGTCGAAGGTTCATGTTGAACAAAAGCTGGACTCCCCTTCATTCTCATTGGGCTAATTGATAACGTTATTTCGCTCTATTGAACTGTGGTATTAGCGCCCTGACGTTAAGAGCAAGGGCAAAAGTCACGACAAAAACAGCAATTAGTGACCAATAATAGTCACTGACGGTTAACTTAAACCAGTCAATCGTTATTGTTTCTACTCTCATACAGGCCGATGAAATAAGAACAGTAACCAATCGCCCTTCGATTGGAAACCCTTTCCCGCCTGTAGAAACAGCAAACCAGTAAGCTATTACAGGGATCAGAGTGATCAGAAATTCCAATATGATATGAACCCAGAGCGTGATGTCACCGCTTTGTAATCGTTCTATTGAGTTTAGTGTAGGCTGGTATTGGATCCCTTTTGTTAATACCGCACCTAGCCATACGTAAAATAATGTCTGTCGCATAATCTTTCCTACGAAAATCCACACGGTCAAAAGCCGTTCTTCTGGTGTTAATAAGCGTCCTCAAAATCAAACAACTTAAGAAACACCATGATTTCTCCGAGGAAAATCACAAACTGCTTTTAACTTATTGAGATCTTTTGCGGTTTTACTCATTTGATAACGTTCTGAATTCAGTGCTTTTTCGTTTACTATCAAGACGCGTGTTGCGGTATAGTGTGTCTATATTTCGTTAATAATTGCTTGTCGGAAGAGGTTTTTGTGTCCAATATCACCATCTCAGATTTGGCAAAACACTGTGGCGTTTCTACGGCAACCGTTTCTATGGTTCTCACCAACAAAGGTAGAATTTCACAACGAACGAGAGATCGAGTCCTTAAAGCGGTTGATGAATTAGGATACGTCTACAATCAGGCAGCGGCCAATCTCCGTCATAAACGAACTAACCTAGTTGGTCTATTGATACACGACCTAAATAATCCGTTTTATGCCGATATGATCACTGGATTAAGTCATTATCTGGAAAATCAAAAATCGCTACTGTTTCTGGCAAATGCCGAAGAAAATGTCATACGTCAGCAAGAGTTTATTGAATCTCTTCTTAGTCAAAATGCAGGCGGTATGGTGTTATGTCCAACGAAAGATACTGACATTGACCATTTGCGAACAATTCAAAAACGCGGTTTCCCAATCATCTGCGCAGTTCGACCACTCAATGATGATTTTGACTTTGTAGGAATAGACAATGTCGCTGGTGTGCAATTGGCGATGGACTACCTAATAAAGCAAGGTCATAAGCATATTGCTTTTGTTGGGGGGCAACCGCATTCTCACGTTCGCTCATTGCGGTTGAGCGGCTATATTTCAAAGTTAATTGAATACGATTTGCCCATCCGCCAAGAGTATATCTCACCTTGTAAGGCATCTAGAAAAGAAGGAACGGCCGCCACCAAGCGACTGCTGGAGCGCTTCCCTGAAATAACCGCTATTATTGGCTATCAAGATATCGTTGCACTGGGTGTGATTCGAGCCCTACAAGACTTGGGACTTCAGGTCGGGAAGCAAGTTGCGGTTATTGGCTTTGATGATGTTCCTGAAGCTGTCGACTCTTCTCCGTCTCTAACGACTGTCTCTGTGCCCGCGCGAGAAATCGGCCGAGTCGCGGGTGAGCTTTTGACCTCTCGCATGAAAGGTGCCCCATCGCCCCCAAAAAAAGTGATCCTGTCACCTAAACTGATTGTGCGAGAATCAACCCTTTAACCGATCTCAGCGTGTAAAGCGAGTGAACAGCAAAGTTACTACACGCCGCAGTTTTCTGTTCATAGCTCCCCAAAAAGGCATTAGGCTGCGCGGCATTTAGCGCTCATGTTTCTCGACTTTTCACTTTCTTGATATCAGGTTAAACGCTTAACCTGATTTATATCAATTATGATAATTAAATTCTTGAATTCCCCCACCATTACTGAATCTACTCTCTCAAAATTTGTGATTAATCATGTTAACCCATTCGTCAATTATCGCGTTTTTTCCTAATATTAACTGAGAAAACACACAATACTATACTGAAATACTTAGGTGCATTGACCAAGCCTAGTTTCACTATGGTGTCTCTAATTGGATTGATTGTTGTATGCCACTATTTAAACTAAAAAACGTAATTCAGAATTATTCTTGGGGCAGTAAGAAATCTATCTCAGACTTGTTTGGGGTTCGTAATGCCAAACACGAACCTCAAGCAGAGCTTTGGATGGGTGCTCATCCAAATGGGTGCTCAAAAGTAGCCGAAACCGGTGAACTGCTCTCTGATGTCATTTCTCAAGACAATAACGCGATGTTTGGTTCTTATACAACATTCCGCTTTGGTGAATTGCCCTTTCTATTGAAAGTACTTGCGGCAGAGTCACCCTTATCTATTCAGGTTCACCCTTGTAAAGAGAAAGCTCAAAAGGGATTTGAGCGTGAAAACAAACAAGGCATTCCAATACAAGCGGCAAACCGAAATTACAAAGATGCTAACCACAAACCGGAGATGGTTTACGCCCTCACTTTCTACAAAGCAATGAATGGTTTTAGGCCTATTGACGACATTATTGCCTTGTTCGAGCAAGCACAAATTGATACGTTGGCAGGGGAAGTTGCAGCCTTGAAAGACCAACTCAATACCCATGGGTTGAAAACATTTTTTAGCGCGATTATGTCTCTACAAGGGAAACGTAAAGAGGCGGCACTATCAGAGCTTTACCAGGCACAGAAAAAACCAGCCAAGACTTCAATGGCAAGGGATGCGATGCAGTACAGTATTGAGTTCACGCAGCATTATAAAGATGATATTGGGTTATTTGCACCCTTTATGCTCAATACCATTGAATTGGCTCCGGGTGAGGCGATGTTCCTTCATTCCGAAACCCCTCATGCCTATGTGAAAGGGACAGGGTTAGAGATCATGGCGAGTTCTGACAATGTGTTACGTGCTGGCCTCACATCGAAGTACATCGATGTTCCCGAACTGATCAACAACACCAAATTCACCCCCATAGACCCAGACAACATCAAACTTTCCCCCATATTAAAAGAAGGTCGATTGAGTTATCCCATTCCTGTCGATGACTTCGGCTTCGATATTTTGTCAGCCACAGATAAGAACCAGTCTCAGTTTTTACGAAGTGCAGAAATACTCTTCTGCATCGAAGGTCGCGCGACCGTTACCGTCGACGATAGACAACTTTCGTTAAAAGCCGGAGAGTCTGTCTTTATCAGTTACAGCTCTCACTCTTATCAATACCAGGGGAACGGTGTGCTTGCTAGGGCTTACAACTAGATTATTTTACAAACGAGGCTAAAAACAAAGTTCAACGGCACAACGAGTTCAAAATAAGCCATAAACATTATTCTTTTCGTCTTGATCGGCGTCTTTCATTAGGTAGTGTCTGACACTACCTAAAAATAGCAGTATGCAAAGCTGTTTCTCTATATAAGCCCCTACCACATAATGATTTTTTGGAATCGAATATTCGATTTCATCGCCATTACTATCGCTACAAAGGTACTGTACATCG
Source organism: Vibrio gelatinilyticus (assembly GCF_022836845.1). GTDB lineage: Bacteria > Pseudomonadota > Gammaproteobacteria > Enterobacterales > Vibrionaceae > Vibrio > Vibrio gelatinilyticus. Next base: position 431,388 of record NZ_JAJNNZ010000003.1, on the reverse strand, counting down.
AGCAGTTTCACACGCCTTAATCCAATGACATTTTGTGCATCGATAAACCCGCCGAACGGAGCACTAAAACGGTTTCCATGCTTCAAAAGTGCATCGATCTGTCCCTTGTTCTTAATGTTCGATCCGATTGGTCCGAGCGCACTCATCTTAAAAATACTATACCCGACACGAACATGAATTGATTGAAACATCACCAAAACCAAAAAAGCTGTTCATATATACAGTATATCGCAATTTCGGCATTTTAACCTATTGGAATCCGTTAAATAGGCCCTCCTTATCTAGAGGTAGTCCTGTGTGACCTTCTCATGCAGTAATGAGATCCGTCGTAACACATTTATAAGGTTCTCTTGCTCTAAAGACGTGAGGTCGTTAATCGCCAGCACGTCATTCACCTTTCTTAAATCCGTATATTCAATAAGTTGATTCATGAAGCGCAAGTGCCAGATGTGATCAAAGATATAGGTCAGCTCTCTGCACATCTCAGCGTCAATTTCCTTGTAAAACAACAAGCTTTTCAATCGAGTCATTGTGTTCACTTCGCGGATATCATGCTTAAGGGCGTAAATTCGGCAGAAGATTTCCATTGGTCTTAGGCAGTCTTTCAGGTTAAGTGATGCTTTGCCGTCGTACGGTTCTGTCTCTATCTCTAGATCCGAATTTAAAGGGACATCATAAGAAAGACAATGCTGTGCGTAGATAGGCAAAAACTCAGGGTGTTTGTCCAGTAAACGCTGTATGTAAGATTGTATTCCATCCACCAAACTCGAATCTCCATAAGTCGAGCGAATGTCGAAAAACACGTTTAGCTCTAGAATTGACTCAGGTGAGGCTTGCTTGATCCAATGTGCAAAGTTGTCTTTCCACTCTTTTTGGCTCAGACACCACTGATGATTCGATGCCATGATAAAGCCATCGCAATAGCTATACCCCGCTTGATTGAGCATTGCGCAGACTTTTTCAGCCAAGTGCAGAAAATAGCGTCGAATAGATTTCAGGTCGCCATCTTCTGGGGTTTCGAACACTATCGCATTATCTTGATCCGAAAACAGGGTCATGTCGTGGCGAGCATTACTGCCAAATGAAATGAACGAAAAAGGCACAGGTGGCTCACCGATATCTTGAATGGTTAATTCGATGAAACGGCAAATAGCGGCGTCATAGGTTGAGCCTATCAGGCGACGTAGGTAATCGGGCCGCGTACCTACTTCGATCATCTCTCGAATCAATTCTGGCAGTTGGTTTAGAGATTCAACAACCTGACCATGGCTATCTCCTTGCTCTATCTCTTGAACAATATTGCCACTTACCTTTTGGTAGTTGGTGATTTGATTAACAGGCCCAAAGCTTGTTCCATATATTTTGCGAACGATAGGCCGAAATGAAACCACGTGGCCAAGCTTCTCAGACAGAAAGATCTTAGAGGTGCTAAGCAAAATATCGATGGGCTTACCGCTTTTGGTTTGTATCTGAGCTTCGAACTCACCTGGCTCCGCGTCATGACTAAACAATTTCAACAAGTGATGTAAGACTTGAGTATTTTGCGGATTGTCAGAAAACAACTCTTTCCAAATCGAATGAGACTTCAATTCGGAATCGGTGTAGCCCAGCAATTGATGAAGACGGCTGTTCGAAAAAATGATTTTCCCATCAGCTTCTAGGATATAGCCTTCATTAGATGATTCAACCAGAGCTCGATAGCGATCCTTTGCTTCATGTAATGCTAACTCGGCTCGTTTTTTACGTACGTCTATTGCTCTTGATTGTGTAATGATGTAGCCCATGATCACGGTAAGACCAAGAGTGATGAAAAAGAATACTCTATAAAGGGTACTTTCCAGGCGATCGATACCTGCTTGTACGTCTTCAAAATAGACACCGGTCCCGATAACCCATTGCCACTCCTCCACTCCCTCAACATACGTCATTTTGGGAGCGGTAATGCTCGGCACATCTTTCCACTGCCATTGGTACTCCAAAAAACCATGTTGTTGGGCATTGACCAATTTGACAATTTCTACAAATACAGAGGGATTATCACTCATTTCATCGTTTGAATAATGAGTAAGATCCTGACCTTTGAGATCACTGCGATACGGGTGCATCACCATTTTGGGGTGCATATCAGTAATAAAGAAGTAGTCTTTGTTTTCAGTGCCATAACGCATGGCTTTGATTTCGGCGACGGCTCGAGATTGCGCTTCTTCTTTAGTTAATACGCCACGCTGCTCTAAATCGACATAACTGTCCACGATACTCACAGCGGTTGAGGTCAGCTCTTGTAGTAGTTGACGCTTTTGCGTCATCATCGAGTCTTCGACCACAGGCAAAATCACATAAATAATAGAGGTCACGAATAAAGCAATGGCCGCCACTGTCGGTAAGACGATTCGAAAACTGAACTTACTCAGAGGCTGAGAGTCTTCTTCTTGTGACGCTCGTATTCCCTCAAAATAATCGGCAAATTCACTGGCATCGAGCACGTCGCTCATGGCTTCGCTATGCGTCGCATCGTGATATTTGGCGGTGAACGTACCATTTTCGAAATCAACACGTGAAGGCAAATAACCATCGTAATCGTCTCGCACATGCGTTTCGAAGACATTCTTGATTTGCTGATGGGTGTAACGATCACCAAACTCCATACACGCTTCGGCAAGCGCTTCTTTACAGTGACGAAAACGGCGGTGATCGTAAGGGTCAAACTCTAGGTTCTTGCTCATCCGGCTCGAGTGCTCGGTGCCATTATGATCAAAAAAACCATCAATCCATTTGTGGATATCTTCACCGCGAATGCCCAAAAGCTGCTCTGTTCGCATGGCATGTTCAGATATTTTCATATCACTATTCACCGACAACGTTGTAGAAGAAATAATTTCCAGTCAAAAACTGTGCACTAGTTAACACGCTGGTTCAAAGTTATCACCCTAAACGAAACATCTAGTTACGAACTAACCCAGATCAATATTTGTTACAATTTAAATTCCTAGAATCGGGTGGATGTCTAAATCGCATTCAATTGGGAGGGCTATGGCCCTTCCTTTTTCATCACTGAGTAATGTAAACCACTGCACGTCCTCTTAGGGTTGTTGACTAAGGAGCAAGGTAGCGTCTGGGATGTCGCCTCGTACCAGCCGAAGGCTAGTATACCATGTGTAAGTGACGTGTAGCCGAGATTTACAACGCTCACGACCGATAGGGAAATACTTTATGTCTAAGAAAAATAAGACATTTTATAGAGATATGCGCCGTAAGGCGCAAGAGTTTGATAGTCGCGAAGAGTTTCTGAATCACGACTTAACCATCATGAACTTCAAACGCTGGGGGATCCACCTACCTTCCCGTGACTACAGCATCGAAATTGAAGACTGGGTACCCGCGCTCGCCGCCACCATTGGCAAAGTTGTTATGGTAACCGCAATGGTTGCCGCATTTGCAGCACAGTTTGGCTTATCATCCGAATTTGTTGCTGAAAACGTTCGCTACGAGTTGCTCATCGCTGGCGCTCTGTTTGTAATTTTATTCTCTGCAATTTTAAATCCAAACGCTAACCTGGCCGGCACGCACGGTCCAATGATCCCACTGATCCCCTTAATAGCAGCAGCTGGAGGGCACCCACTCGCACTCGGTTTAATGGTGTGTGTCTTTGGTATGATTCTCGCCTATACCAAGGGCGGTTCTAAGTTAATGACCTTAACCGGAGTTGGCGTTCGGGGTGGACTGCTTATTTATTTGGGCGCTGTTGGCTTGATCAGTCAAATCAACAAAACAGAAGCCTGGGCCTCAGGGACCGACCAGGGTTATATCTCTTTTGCCGTCATCGGCGTTACAGTAATGGTGTACGCATATCTAGCCAAGGTGAATAAACGCTGGCTTGCTATTCCGCTTTGCTCAGCACTTGCTGGTATTGTTGCGTACGCATTAGGCGCAGATTTCTCGTTTACAACAGAGCCGGGACTTCCTCACTTTAGCCCATTTTACTGGTGGGGTGAAGACACAGGTTGGAAACTTGGCTGGCCTAATCTAGAGCATTTTGTTGCCGTTATTCCTTTCGCTATCCTCGCTGTTGCAATGTGGTCGCCAGACTATTTAGGCCATCGCGTTTTCCAGGAGCTTAACTACCCGAAAGAAGCGAAAGGCGTCTTGATGGACGTTGATGACACTATGGTTGGTGCTTCAGTACGACAAGGTGTTGGTGCTTTGCTAGGCGGTGGTAACTTAGCTTCATCTTGGGGGACTTACATGATCCCTGCAGCAATCGCTAAACGCCCTATCCCTGGTGGTGCTTTGCTTACCGGTTTAATGTGTGTAGCGGCTTCTGTCATCGGCTACCCAATGGATCTTGCAATGTGGGAGCCTGTACTACGTGTGGCGCTTATTGTCGGTGTATTCCTTCCTTTACTTGAGGCGGGAATGCAAATGATTCATAAACACAAAGATTCATTGAGCGCGGGTATCTGTATTTTCGCGTGTGCATTTGTTAACCCAGTCTTTGGTTGGGCAACCACTATGCTCCTCGATAATATGGGACTGATTGGTGATCATGAGCGTGCAAAAACACTTTCGAAGAAAGACAAGTATTTAATACCAGGTCTCGCCTTTGTAATCTGTATCGGTTCATTGGCGATGGTTGGGCAACTTCCGGGGATCCCAGCACTGATCGGTAACTAAGTCTATATAGAGATAAGCCAGCACAAAACAGGTGCTGGCTTACCAAAGCCTCCGTATCAACGGTGTGCTTAATTTGATTGAATTTGCACAATTATACAGGTGCATCAACTCATCAAACAATCAGCAATAACAAGAAGAGATCGCTTTGTTTTCAATGCTTCAATTCTTAATAACCGCGCTGTTAGTGGTCATCAGTGCACAAGTCATAAGCCTTAGCCAGGGTCATGTCTCGCCACTCGCTCTACTTATCCCAGCCTTGTGGATACTTCCCAAACGGGGTGTCGCGGGCGTGATGTTATTCGCTGCGTTGATCGTTTATGGATTTACGTTGCCGCTTCAATCGGTAGAACTGTCTGTGGCAGCCTGGATGATACTGCCAATGATGATGGTCGCGTTTTCCAAGCGATCTAGTGTTAACGCCAAGATTTTGATTTTTGTTGTTATGGCCGCGTTGCAGATAGGCATCATTATGACGCAATTAAATGGAACGTTAGCTGGCAGCGCCGCTATGACGATCATCCAAACAATGGCCGCTATAGCAACTTGGTACGCTTTGCAACATTATAAGGTTTCTAAACATTACAACTGGTGGTGCCTAGGGTTACTCATACCACTATGGTTTTTAAAGCTGCCATACACCATTGTGCTCGCTTTATGTCTTACTGCCATTATCACCTCTATCGAAACTTTATCTCGGCTTAACGATTACCCATGGCGAAAACTGCTCTGCTGGTCGTTACCCACAATAGCGTTTGCCACTTTGATGGTTTCACCCAATATTCAAGTTGCTAACCCAGTGTTTGTGGTGTGGTTGTGCTTGCTCGGCACGGCATGGATAACAGACTACGTACTAAGAGTAATAGAGCATCAGGAATAAAGATGAAATGAACAAACTCTTGCCAAGGTGGTATTGCACAGCGGCCAAATGGCAAGAGCGTTTCAATCTACTTAAGCTGTTCTGAACCCTCCACCAATTTCCCCTTATTTCACATATTCGTTACTGGCGAATAGTTTCCGGAGGTTCAAACTGGAGAGACTCTCCTGCGGCCAAAGAGTTAAAAATGACTAACCATGAAGCCAATCCAACCAAATACCAAAAAAGAAGCCTCACTGCGTTGCCCTAATGAGTTGCTTAAACTCTTCGTAATTACAACCTAAAAAAATACAGAGAACTTTTATGCTATAGCCTTGCTCATAGAGATTTTTAATATCAATTTTCTGACTATCAGAAAGGTTAGCTCTCGCGCTTCTACGAACTTCTCTTAGTCTTTGTTTTAAGTTCATATCTCACAATCCCCCATTTCAATTTGCACCACCCAACCTCTATCGCTTCTGACAAAATAGCGAGGTGTATGATGTGAAGAAAACAGCTTGATTACGCCTGTACTAAACACTGCTGCTTTCATCTGACAGGCACCAAGAACCCAGTGATAACAATCATAAGTTGTCATCAGCTTACGTTTTAGAAAAGGATGAAATACGAGTGTTCCACCTTGATGATAGGGTTCAGGTTTATGCTTTCGGTTGTATTCAAAGTAAAAGTTAAGGGCTTCCTGCTCTTGTTTTGTTGGCATCCTAGTTGCGCATAACGCTTTTTGGCTCATCATTTTAGACTCTCTTTAGGATACCTATAAGGTTATCGGATGAGTCCCTGTATAAACAATTAGTACTTATAGAAGAAACAAATAGATAGAATCTATGGATCGTTAAGGCATAAAATTCAAAGTTGTCCAGCTACTTATCTGACGCCTTTTACTTGGCTGATAACTGCGCTATATCGATAAGATCGACTTCTCGGCCAAGAATACGTTTATAGCTGATAAGTTCGTCTAATGGCATCACCGAGAGTTCAATATCATAGAAACGTTTTAGAGTTGAGCTTGAAAAGTCTATTCGCAGCTCATGCCAACTACCATCATGTGATGAGCGAATTTTGGTTCCAGGAAATAAACCAATTTCAATTTTCTGTGACTGATAGATTAATTGAACGTAATGTAAGTCCCATGCACCTTCTACGTAGTGTTTAAGGGGCTTGGAAACACAGGGGCCCACTTGCTTTAAAAGCTTGTCAGCATCCGCTTGATGAATATAAAGATCGATATCGGCTACCGGTCGGCTTCCTCCATGAATGGTTGCCGCAAGCCCACCAACTATTTGATATTGCACTTGCTGAGAATCCAGTATTTCCGTCAACCATTCCAACGCGATTTTTACTTTATTTCTCACCTAGCTTCCTCTTACGCCATCTATATCCAAGTGCTACTTTGTGTTTACTATCGCTTAATCTTGTATAGTCGCTACGTCATTCGGTCACTGCGTAACTGGTTAATATACGCTTTCGCCATTTTCGGGTTGGTCACTCGCACAAAATTGATATGACGGTAATTGGGATCTTGAAACATTTCGCTGTAGCGAACACGGTTACGTCTATAGGTTTTAATAGTCCAAAGGATAACCGAGTCACGACTGAAAAAACTCTTACGAAGGCTTTCTACGTTTCCCGTATTTTTCCAAAGCTCGACTTTGGTTATCGATCTTAGTAAAGCACGCTTTATTGCCTGATATAAGGTTCGAGAAAAGGAGTAGTCGACCCAAATTACACAGTCGACATTTTGCCACTTTATCAAAGCAGTCCTATTGTAATTACCGTCTAGAACCCAACAATCTTGAGATAATTGACGCTTGAGGATAGAGAAAAACTCTTCATCACTGGACTCTTGCCAATTGGCCTTCCAAAACATGGCATCCATCTCTAAATACGGATAATCAAGCTTGCTAGCTAACAGACGACTAAACGTAGACTTACCACTGCCGCTCGTCCCAACGACATTAATGCGTTTCATAAAACCCTACCTAGAGCTATGCATCCACTTTTGTTTTGTGATTTGATACAAACAATGTTGTTCGAACTGATGCCCTTTCTTAACTTTAGGGTGGTTGAAATTTTGACCTGTATTAACCATACCCAGCTTTAACATTACGCGTTGTGACGGTATATTTTGCAACGTCGTAAACGCAAAAACTGAAGGTACCTCAAGAACTTCGAATGCAAATTGCAACGCTTTTTGCGCAGCTTCAGGTGCGTAGCCAAAGCCCCAAAACTCAGACGATAACCGCCAGCCTATTTCAATAAAGGGAGCTTGAGGAAAACCACTCTCTTCATCTTGCCAATGTAGTCCTACAAACCCCATGAATTGTCCTGTCGATTTGAGCTCAAGAGCCCAGAACCCCCACCCTTTCTCAGATATCAGACGTTGGATTTTATTAGCTTGTTGATAACTTTCTTCTTGAGAAAGAGTTGTCAGAAAGTACCTCATAACATGAGGATCTGAGCATAACTTGGCATAAGGGCGAAGATCGTCTTTTTTCCACTGACGAAGAATAAGCCTGCTTGTCTCCATATTCATGACAACTCCTTTTATAACGCTTCCCCGCTTCCCATGTTTACTAATTTTGAGCCGAGTCAGGCTATTGCCGCGCCGAGCCCGTGGCTGTATAGAATTACGGGTACCGAAGAAACCTAGGTTGAAAGGTAAACCTTTATGGCAATTTAAGACCCTCAATTAGAGTCATGAACCCCATATTTCATCACGCTATGGTTAATACAGAGGGCGCGAGAAGTGGGTCATCTTTCGGCTACTCCGCTGGGTACCGCGCACCAATGAATGCTAGAGAGTGGTTGAGCAGCTACTGAATTGCCCTAATCTGGCTTAGTTCAGAATAGCGTCTATCTGTTTTCGGGGGCAAATTACCCCCTATTTATTGGGTTCTAAATTTGGCCACGGCTTAATTATTACTTGAGTCTGGTAAGGCCAATCAGTACCGAGACGACTCCCCCACCCATACCAAGCCAGGCCTCAATCGGGGTATCGCCATTAATTGCTCTTGTAAGCTGTGAGCTTGCAGAGTCATATATGTTGTAACCCCACCAGGCCAAGGCCACACCCGCAACAATCAATACTATCCCTATAATTTTGTTAATCATTACCGCTCCATAGTTACTGAAAAAATTTATAAAAAGTTGCTCACTATCACCAAGGTTGCAATCACACTCTCCAGTAAGGTTAAATCAACTCGATGTGAGCACTTTACTTACCGTTGGAAGTTCGATGAATACTAGCATTATTTTCCGTTAAATCAGCCAATTAAAATTACAAACACATAGCACCTCACATAGTTTACACATTACTTTATACAACCAAGGAAACACAGCGTTGTGGGTCAAACAAAGTAACCTTAGTTTTCTCTTACCGACATAGAAACGCGCTTAACAAGGGTCCAAATAAATTGGCGTAAATGGATAGGTATTATCACAAATAAAGCAACACCTTTGTCGAACTGCGGATTTACCTGGCAGAAGTATTCTATTTCAGGCTTGTTGCTTGTTCTTAGTGATGCTAATTCCTCAGTGGTGTAGTTACTTGATCGCCCAATAGGAACCAGACAACGAAGTGCATTGCGACTGTCAATCTCACCATCTGGATTGAAACGATCAAATAGATGTTTTGGGGATTCGTGCTTGAAATGAGGCCAAATAATACCCGTGTTTTTCGCGATTGCCCGATACATCGCCGGGCTTAGCATTCTATCGGCGTAGTAATGATTTCTCCATGGAGAGCGAAGCCAACATTTAAAGCTTTCAAACAAAGAAAACTGGAAGGTGTTGCCCCCTTGCCGGTATTCAGGAAGAAAGCCTGCGGAGGCACCAATCACTGTCGTCTTCATTTTACGAGTAAAGGTTAATAGGCAATAGCCAACCAAGTTGCTGCCATCATAGTACAGCCTTAGCTTTCTCTCATGCGCTTCTTTGCTATCGAAATAAATAGCCAAGTAATCCTTCGGAGCAACATCAGAAAAACTTGCACTGATAATATCCATGATCGAATATCTTTGCGGCTCTGACAACCACTGTTTGCTTTGAGTTAAATCTAACGTGCTCAATTGCATACGAACTCCTTTTCGTTACCAATCTAGGCTCAATTTTAAAGCATATACTCTACTTTAAGAACTACACTAACTTATTGTTCTAATGTTGTATATTCACACTGGACACATTCGAGCACTTTGTCAGTTTCAAGCGCGAGCACAACTAGGCTGGAATCAATAACCCGTTAACTCCATATACCCCCTACCGGAGTGAGAACCTTGGATAATGATTGGCCCTTCCCAATAAGGTATTGAAAGCGGCATCTTCGCCTTGGGGTTTAGTGCAGATAAAGTCACCTCTATATTTTGAGCTGGTATGTTAAGTGTCCATTGTGTTGGGTAGAGCCTACCTTCTACTTTTTCTTGTTTAGTCGCCTTCAAGTTAATTTGGTCTTGCTCGATGGTAACTCCCGTACCGTCAATGGACATTAGTCGTCCATAGGCATAGTTAGCTTGTCCAGATTTTGCGTCTCTCAACTGAAAGAGAACAAGGCTAACTTCATCACTCAATCGAATGGCAAGCCAATCCCAGCCTTGCTGCGAATCGAGCAGAAATTGCGAACTCCACTCTCTATCAATCCAGCCAGATCCGCTCACACTCACGACTTCGCCATCGAGCGAAATAGTTCCGCTTACTTTTATAAAAGGCTGACTGTAATAATAGGAAGCCACTTTGCCATCCGCGCTCTTTTCGCTATAGCCTCTGTCACCTTGTTTTTGATACGGTGAATCACTATCGAGGGCCAATTCATAGCTAAACCGCTCCGAAGCAACATTTAGCTTTGCCGGAAAAAGATCATCGGTTGTAGAATTCCACTGCCAATCATCAAGAAAAACCCGCAATGGCTGCCTAGTCACTCCTGCCATTTTAGGATGCTCTCGTGACCACTTCTCATCGGCAAGATGGATCATGTCCGTTGTAAGTGCACTGTGCGCCATGTAAATTTGTTGGCCTTGCCAACCTGTTGATGAAGGCGATGATGTCGGGTCAAGAGCTACGCGAAACTGTGTCCATTGCACTCCATATTCATTGCCTTGTTCATCCACCAAGTTTGCCGTCAAATACCACCACTCCTGTCGAAATCCGGTGTGCGCTTGATGATCTCCTGGAAAAACAATCAGCCCCCCCTTCTCCACCGACTCAAACTGGTCGTCACTTGTGCCAAGCATACGGCTAAAACTGGTTGTAGCCTCTTGCTCGCTGCAAGCCGTTACAAACAATATCAACAACGCTGAAATGAAGGTTCGTAGCATTACATCACCTCACTTTGTAGGCTTGATACAACCGGTTTACTAACCAGATGCCAAAGGGGAATAATGGTCGCGATCACTGCAACAATTACTGTTATAAACGCTAAGCTAACTACGTCCATCCAGTTCCAGACGAAGTTCAAGCTCCAACCAAACGCCCTTAAAGTCACAATGTCTGTCAGAACGTAGCCCACCAGCGCGCCCAAAGGTAACGAAACGACTAACGTGAACAACACCAATGCCACCATCTGCCCAATGACGAGCGCAAAGAGCTGAGCTTTGTAGACCCCAAGAGCATAAAGCCTTGCAATCGCGGCTTTGCGCGCTTCTAACAACATAAAGCATGAGGTAAATAGGCCAACAACTGCGACCAATAACGTCACCCAATTCAGTATGCTGGTAATGGCGAAAGTTCGGCTAAAAATATCCAGCGCAATTGATTTGATTTCTTGCTGATCAAATAACTGGCTAGAGTGAAGCTGCAGTTCATCCTTTAATGTGTACAGCACGATCGCTTTATCACCTGCCACCTTAATTCCTAAGCTGCTTGGAACCATGGAATAACCCTGTGATTGCCACAACTGCGGGGATATCAGCACTTCACCATCGGGAGAACCATAATCGTAAAAGATGGCACCAACAGATAAACTGACGCCTGAGACCAGGCTATTTGGCATGATGCTGCCTAACGAAAGGTCAAGCTTGACCGCCATCGGCTCGCTGATCGCGACAACCTCTCCTGAATAAAAGTGCTGCCAAAAATCTGGAACCTGAGAGTGAAACACCATCGTTTGCTCGAGCGTAGCGGGATCTTTCGTTCCCAAGCGCGTGGGTAATCCATCAACCTTTTCTTGCACGTAGTATTGCTTGTAGACTTCCTCAATTTGTTCGAATTGCTCCAGTTTCTTTTCTACATTGACCATTTCCGCTTGCGAAGGGCTAATGTAAATATCAGCATGTAGCCTTTGTTCAAGCCAGTGCTTGAGCGTCGTTTCAAAACTGCCCACCAGAGTATTCATTCCGATATTGGCGGTGACCGCTAATAGTAATGCCATCATGGCTAAAGAGAGTGGCGCAACCAGCTCTTTAAGTTCGGCAAACAAATACTGCCCTAGCCCAATATTTGCTCTTTGCTCGGCCCAGCGAGCGAGTAACCCCAGCGACTTTGGAAGCAACATTGGAATGGCAACGATCAATACTCCAAGCCAAAACATGGTCAGTCTAAAATGACTGCTCAGCCAAAGACCTAGCAGAGCGGTAACTATTAACAACCCTCCTACTTTCACCAGCAAAGTCTCATTGGTTTGTTCCGGAGCCTGATAAAAACCACCGTGGGAAGACAAAGGTTGACTGACACGCTGCTTAAAGTGCTGCCAGCATGCTAACAACGATGCGATTAACGTCAAAATTAAAGCTTGCCCCCACCACTGCCATTTCCAGCTGCCTGGTAATAAAGTGGCTCCGTAAAGCTGTTCAAGAGTGAGCGCGACCGTTGGGTGCAACCAATGACTCAATTGAATACCAAAAATAAAGCCTAAAGTGGTACCGAATCCAACCAATATGATGAGTTCGACAATGAGCGACAAAAAGACAGTACTGGCCGTAAGCCCTGCCTGCTGTAATTGAACTAACAATCGATTTCGCTTTAATAAGCTGTATTTCACGCCGTTGTACGCAATAAAGAGCCCTACCAAAAATGCGAGCAGGCTCATGGCTGTTAAATTCAAATGAAAGCTGTCAGTCAAGGAACCTAGGTCTGTGCTTTTGGTATTGGCTATCCATTGCGCGTCATCGGCAATTAGCGATTGCCACCGCAAAGAGTTGGCTGAATCGTTCTCTAGTACGGCGATGTAACTGAGCAAGCCAGCTTTGTTCAATAAAGTTTGGGCAAACCCAATGTCCATCAAAAGCCGACTGCCAAGCTGCCATTCATCAGGAATGACGACTATGGATGTGACGACGTCATCGAGGGTTATTTGCTTTTTACCTCCCATAACCTTGTGTTGAGATTCACTCACAATCACAATGGCCTTCCCTGCCAGCAAATCAGAGATCGGGAAAGAGGATGCAAATAGGTTAGCCCCCTCTTGCTCATTTTGAGTTTGTTGTCCTCGTCGAGATGTGATGGCAGCGACTATATCGATGCCTTCTATGGAATATCTGCGACCTTCACCACCACGTACGCGCCCCTTAATAACCGGTAAAGCTCGACTAAGCCCAGATTGGCGAAGTTTGAAATAAAGGGATTCGGGAAGGTAGCGTTGACCAGAAAGTGGAATAATCAGATTCTCAGCCTTGATGCTTAAAGACTCGGTTGATTCTGCGTAACTTCGCTTGGCGTTTAGGTTCACCGCTTGAACCGCAACGAACAGAGTTACGGCTAATACGATTCCAATAAGAATGGCGAAGGCCTGTAATGGAGCCTGTCGATAATGCGCTAAGGTTACCTTTAGCGTGACTCGCAAATGAGTAGCGCTACTGAGACTCATTAAGCTGACCATTCTCTAGGCGACAACCTCTTTGCATAAACGCCGCACATTCCTGGCTATGGGTAACCAATAGCACCGCTGTTTCACCTTGAGTAGTGATGTCGTTTAGCAACCCCATTACTTCTAGCCCTGCCTTTTGATCCAAATTGCCTGTGGGCTCATCAGCAAGTAACAATTGAGGTTTATGAGCGAGTGCTCTGGCAATTGCAACGCGTTGTTGCTGCCCTCCTGACAAGGCCGATACATGGCGCTGTAACAAGGTACTAATCCCTAACGTGTCCACCAGATAATCGCACCACGGATCCCATTGCTGCTTATTCAAACTCAATGGAAACTCAATATTCTGACGCACGTTCAAAGGGGTGAGCAAATTGAACTGCTGGAACACCACGCCTAATTGACTATAGCGGTAATGTCCCCACTGTTTATCCCGCCACTTGTTTGTTGGCTGCCCCGAAAGTTCAAGTTCGCCCGACGTCATTGGTTCGAAGCCAGCGATAATGTTCAGCAGGGTACTTTTACCGCTGCCACTGGCACCAGTCAATGCAAGGCTCTCGCCTTTATCCAAACGCAAGTTAACGCCATCAAGGACGCGATGTGTTTCTTTACCATCAACAAAGCACTTTGATGCCTCTTGAATAACAACAACTGGGGCAACCATCGACTCTCCCTAAATAAAGTGTGTTCCTGTTCTACGTATCCTTTAGCGTAACAGATGACTCGTCAAAGACATTCAGCCACTATAAGCGAAAGCTAACCAACAGAAAAGATAGAGTAAAAGTAGACTTTATTAGGCTAGATTGCATGATAAAAATATCTTTGATTCTGTTCGAGCCATTTCAATGCGGCTGTGTATTTTGCTTGTTGACGACGCAAGTACGCATAAGGCGTGATTGATAGCTCTGTGTCACTACTTGCTAATTTTCAGACAAAAAAAGAGCCGCTAAAAAGCGGCCCTTATTCAACAAATTTTGTGTTGAAACAACCATAAATTGATATTTTTGATTCGTTAATAATCAGTAATTTACCTGAAAAACAACCATATATTGATATCTGTAAAAACAACCATAAACTGATAATTTTGTGAAGCAACAAATTTAGTCCAGAACTAGCTGTAAGAAAATTACTTTCGTAATCCTGCAGGGAACACCTAGTTACTACTCATTTGCAGATCTTCATCATTTGTCTAAACCCCATCACAAGCCAGAGACCCGGTGCAAAAAGTTCTTATCTACTTCGTGTTTCATGCCCCGCCAGCAAGCCTCTGGACAAAAACAAGTCAGTGAGCTTCCTAAATTAGAAATCTATAAATAAATACAGGTATGGCAAAATATCTAAGGAGCTAGGGATTTTAACTAGCTCCCAATCAAAAAACGCTTTAGCGGCGACGCATTAAGAGCAGTCCTGCCAGTAAGCTAAAGATACCCAGTGAACCACCTCCGCCCGATGTTCCTGAAGGAGATTCAGGGTAGTCAGGGTTATTGCCATCACTGGCGGTTTTAATGGACACCGTTAAAGGCACAGAATAGTCATCGTTGAGCACCAATGTGGCCTGTTTAGTTGCTTCAATTACATCGTGACCACTGTTAAATGACACAGTAATGATACACCCCTGTTGCGAAGCCACGGTTGTGTTACAGTCGGTAATGTCAGCGGAAAAAAGTCCGGTTGAATCGTTTAGGTACGGGGTAAAGGTAACATCCGACGCCGTGAAGTTTTGCACCGGTACTGTCACCGTTAGTTCGCGAGTCGAGCTTGGTTCTATCTCACCACCAGCGGCGGACGGGAATATCACTTTATTTATCGCAGCTTGAATTTCTGGCATATACAGCGAAAAGTGAGTAAATGAAATTGAAACACTACTCACTGACTTCGCAATACCAATGAGGCGATCATTAGCGATTAATGGTGAACCACTATCCCCTTCTTGAACATGCTGCGCTCCTATCCCATAAGCAACGAACGTATCCCCCCCCTTAAACCAGCAGCCAGAACCCAGAGAACCATCACCATACTCATCTTCAAAGTCACACGGAGAGTCAACGTTGGTTTCGACTTCATCATTGTAAATAGTGGCTTGTTCCATCAACATTCCATAAGAAAGAAAACTCTTAAGCTGCCCCTCTTGCATCACGCTCGGAAATTCTCCAGATTCATCAACCCCCCAACCACGAAAAGTAAGGACGGTATCCAAAGGAGTGTGATTATCTTTGGTGATAATGTCATGAGATGGAGACAAAAGAACGCCACTTTTGTGAGGAACAGCTTCATCGAGTTTAAGAAGAATCCAATCACCGGAAAGGTTCATGGATAATGACGCATCATTAGCAAATAAAGGGTGATCTACCAACAACTCATCGGCATAGGCAATTTGACGAGCTAAACCATTAGCTTTAATTTGGTTATCTACTCCATCAGCAATAACTGTATAGTTAACATCATAAAAAGTGTCAGGCTCTTCTTCTATACCCTGATATAAGCGAGTGGAGCCTGATTCCCCTGTAACACTGGTATGACGACTCAGAGTTAATGTAAAGCAATGCTTAGCAGTTAATAGAAATTCACCTCCGAATAAAGTCCCACCACATACAGACGTAAACTCACCGTCGGAATCAGCAATCTGAACAACAAAATCTTGATAGTCCTCGGCACTAACGTCTGTACCGTTTTTTACAGCTTGAGCGGGTTGACTTAAAAACAAAGTTGCGAGAACAACACGACAACCATATTTATTAACTCGAATCATTTATCACCATCCTGGCATTCTATTAATATAAATCGATTTATAGGGCGATTTTTACACATTCTCTAACGTAGAAATGTGACGATTTATAGAATGATTGGCATTTCACAATATCAATGAAAAAATTGTGACCAACCTATAAATATTTATTAAACAATATGATGGGATAATTGCGAGTGATAGAATTATTAATGATGGAATTTTTCCAACAGCCTGTTGGACAATTGACCCTTGTTAAGAGCCCTTCTTCCTATACGCACCTAAAGATTAGAAAAAGTAGGTCAAGATAGTTGCATTGAAACACACCGGAGTATTGTCCTAAGTTAGAATGGGGCAAAGGCAAGTTAGCACGAGTCCCGCTAAAATGCCTCTGGACAAATCTGAGTTAAGTCGCCCCGCCAGCAAGGATCTGGACAAAAACGCGTTAGATCAAAAACGCTAATTCACTTAACTGATATTAGAAAAAGTATCTTGAAACCTTAAAGCTGAGAGGTTGATACGGCGACGTTGAACAATGAGTCGTAGATCTCTAATCAGTCACGTTAGTATGGGTGAAGCCTGAAAGTGATAGACTTAGAAAGCGTATGAATAATAATCAACAAAAGTCTGGTGAGTGTGTTATCTTGGTCTCTATCCCTACCGCTTAGTAGGGACTTCTTTTCTTTTCCGAACTCGCATCTCGGCACTCCTTAGTTGCCCTCCTAAGCCTCACCAAAGGCTTTAATTATGTCTATTTCAACCCAAAAGTTAAGAAACATCTTCAAACTTACTAGAATTGAAAATGTAGAAACTAACAACGACGTACCCCATTCCGCACCTTGGCTACCACTTGCCCAGAAAGTACACCCCGTCATCCCTTCAGCGATTATATATTGCGAAGGTAATTTTGGTAAAATTGATGGTAAAACCGCTAATGGGTTAGTGAGGCATTCGTTAAGCTATCGTATTCTATCGGTTATTGATAGTGAGTCTGCTGGCTTAGATGCTGGTGAAGTTCTTGATAACAAAGCCAATGGCATACCTATCCTTGCTAATGCTGAAGAAGCTATCATTCACGCAGAAAGCATTCCCGATTACTGCATTTTTGGCATTGCGCCATCAAGTGGTTTTTTATCTGACTTAGATAAAAGCATCATTTTAAATGCCATGTCACTAGGAATGAACATCGTAAATGGCTTACATGAATTCCTAACTGATGATCCTCTATTTTTAGAAGCAAGCTTAAAGAATAACGTTCGAATATTCGACACTCGAAAACCCAAGAATAAAAGCGATCTGAAAACGTTTAGCGGGAAAATACACAGTGTTAAATGTCCAAGAGTTGCTGTAATGGGAACGGATTGCGCGCTAGGAAAGCGAACAACAGCAACAATATTGGCGAATGAACTGATTAAAAAAGGCCTTAACGTCGTTTTGATTGCCACCGGTCAAACTGGCATTATGCAAGGCGCACAATACTGCGTTGCACTCGATGCTGTTCCTTCACAATTTTGTGCCGGTGAGTTGGAATCTGTCATTGTACAGGCCTATGAAAAAGAAAAGCCGGATCTGATTATTATTGAAGGGCAAGGAGCCTTGAGTCACCCTGCGTTTTCAACCAGCGCTTTTATCTTACGTGGCAGTTGTCCAACGGGTGTAATATTGCAACATGCCCCTAAACGTTTATATCGTAGTGACTTCCCTGATTGCCCAATGCCTTCGGTCGCCTCTGAAATCCATCTAATCGAAACGTTTTCTAATACCGATGTTATTGGACTAACACTGAATCATGAAGATATGTCTTTGGATGAAACACGTTGTGCGATAGACAGCTACACTACCGAATTTGGTGTGCCTGTTACTGACGTATTATCACTGCCTGTCGAACATCTACTGCACATCGTAACGTCAGCCTTCCCTGTGATAGCAAGTAAACTGGCAGAAAAAAGGTGAACTATCCTAGGTTAGACATCGATTGTGATAAAATTCACCATAACGCTCAGTTCCTGATTGCTCAACTCTCACTGAAAAATATCTCCGTTACGCCTGTAACAAAAGTCTTCCTCGGCCACCCTCTCATCGCACAAGTTCTTATTGATGCTGGCGCAAAAATGTTAGCCGATTCAAGAATCGAAAATCTTCAAAAGATGACAGAATCAGGCATTTCTATCCCTAAAATGCTGATACGTACACCCATGCTAAGCCAAGTGGCGAGTGTGATAAAATATTGCGACATGAGTCTAAACTCTGAAATTGAAGTTATTCAAAAGCTCGCATACGCAGCGAAACAACATAATTGCCAACACGAGATTATCGTGATGGTTGAGCTTGGCGATCTCAGAGAAGGTGTGATGCCGAATCGCGTGATTGATTTTATCCGAGAGATTATTTCTTTACCGAACATCACGATAAAAGGAATTGGTACGAATTTAGCCTGTCGGTATGGTGTCGCTCCAGATGATCAAAAGATGAATATTCTTTCTGATCTTGCCGATAGAATTGAAGCTACATTTGGGATCAGTCTAGAAATTATTTCAGGGGGTAACTCTACTTCAGTTAACTGGGCTCTTCAGAGAACAGGCTTAACTCGAGTCAATAACCTTCGTATCGGAGAAGCAATTTTTTTAGGCTGTGAGCCTTTAGAGCACGAAAATATCAAAGGCTTACATACGGATGCGGTTTCTTTGACCGCTGAAGTGATTGAATCCAAGATTAAACCGACTTTGCCTTGGGGAAGTCGGGGGTTAAATGCTTTTGGTGAAAAAGAAAGCCTTCAAGATAGAGGGGAGGTCTCACAAGCTATTGTAGCATTAGGCCGCCAAGATGTTTGTGTCAGTGGGCTTAAGGCTCCGAATGGGATTAAGATCATGACTTCAACCAGTGATCATCTGGTCCTTGAATCCTCACAAAAACCACTATTTGTAGGGGAAAAAGTCACATTCAGTTTAGATTACAGTGCGCTCTTATCTTCTATGTCTTCACGTTATATCCATAAATATTTTAAGGCACCTAAAGGGAAAAGAAAGGAAGAAGGAGCGCATGATGCTACGAACAACTGTAATTCTCTTCGTCAGTGTTATGCTTAACGGTTGTCAGATAAGCCCAATAAAATCTAATGGGCTTGCCGATTATAGAGCGACAGTTATCTCAAGCCACCTGCCACAAGAGTTAGGCTCAATCACACTCGTAAATGCTCAATCAGAGGGCAATCGTGTCACTCTTATTTTCGTAAAAAAGAAAACGTTGAATATGGACAGCTTAGTAGAAAAAGTCGCCGTTAGTTTTTGTGACAACATCGAAATAAGACCACTATTAGAAAGTGGGATCTCTTATCGAATCATTACCTTAGGAAAAAATGAGAAAGTAGAAAGCCTTAACGTCATTTCTCTAGCTAAGTGCTCTAATTGAATGCTTAGCAGCCGAATGGATAAAAGCCAATACGAGCTGTTCAATGTACTCAATGACACTATTTTATTGAGGTTTGACCGCCTTACGCCTTGGGAAAAAAACTTTATCACAGAGTTACACCATAAGGTCGTAACTAGACAACTCATTTCAATAAAACAAAAACAGCTTGCTTTAAAAACTTCAATGAAAGCCTATAAATCAAAGAAGAAAAACGCGCGTTCCAACGTTTAATTTAAGCTTGTGTATACCTAATCTGTTCAAGGTCCTCTAAACCTTGGACAGATTAGTAGTATTTGCACTTAACGTATTGAAATAATCAAGTTGTAGTGGTGAATGGGTAATAACTTTCAGCGTAATGGCAATTGAAACACCTAAGTATTTAGGTTCCTTTTCGATTAACACTCAGCTCATAAAGAAAAGCTCATAAAGGACACAGTTAATATCATAAAGAGATGGATTAGCATTTTTCAATTTTCTCGTAATTCGCGCGAATTCTGCTTCTTTTTTTGCTAGATTTTTTTCACACTTTCTTACTTCAGCATCTAGTTTACTTAACCCTTTATACTTGGGATGTTCCATATAACTCCTTTGATGCTTAGCTTTATAGGCGGACTTTTTCCGTCTTTCCGTTCCGTCTATGTTGCTGTCATTTGCTATAAAACTCAACTGGTATCAACCTGTTGTGTGAATAGTCAGAGAGTTTCGTGGAGAACTACGCTGAATTCCGCAGCCAAAGAATGGCTGGGAATATCAGTTTTGTTGATGACAAATGGCAAAAGAGTGCACCATCTATTTCCACTCTAAACTCAGAACTAGCTCGGTTTAAAGCGGTGTTCAGTAAACTAAAGGAAATTGGTGAATGGTCGCTCCCTCACCCACTTGAAAAAATTAAAGCCTTTCAAACTTGCTGAACGCGAAATGGCTTACCTTCCCAAAGAAAAGATCCCTTTACTGCTAGATTTAGTTGATCAGCATAACCGACAAGATATGCTCAAGATTGTGAAGATATGCCTAGCCACAGAGCGAAGCGGCAGAGCTACGTGGTTCTCAGTTAGCGAAATATAAGATCACTTACACCAATACGAAAACTAAGAAGAATCGCTCTGTGCCAATCTCTGAGGATTTGTTTAATGAAATCTACACACCATATCCGGAAGGTTATTTGAAGAGTGCTACACGCCGTACTGCTACATATTGAAGAACAAACTCGGTATCGAGCTGCCCAACGGTCAGGCATCCCATGTTCTTCGCCATACCTTTGCTAGTCATTTCATGATGAACGGGGGCAATATTCTTATGTTGAGAGATATTCATGGCCATGCCGACATTAAAATGACGATGCGTTACTCGCACTTTGCTCCAGACCATTTGATTGAAGCCATCTCAAAGAACCCGCTTTCTAACCTCTAGCATTATTCATTTTTAACGGTGTTTATGCATTTGGCTTATTTTGAGCAAGGTAAAAATTATTTCACTGTCGCCACTTTGTCGCCACTTGCTATTTTTCAGGCAAAAAAAAGAGCCGCTAAAAAGCGGCCCTTATTCAACAAATTTTGCTCAGCGTTAACTTATGCGTCTTTGCCGTAAACGTTGTTCTCTTGCTCTTGTACACGGATGAACGTGGTACGCTTTGTTAGCTCTTTAAGCTTTGCTGCGCCTACGTATGTACAAGTTGAACGTACACCACCAAGGATGTCTGAAATCGTATCGTTCACGTCGCCACGGAAAGGAAGAAGAACCGTTTTGCCTTCTGCCGCGCGGTACTGTGCAACACCACCTGAGTGCTTCGCCATTGCGCTTTCTGAAGACATGCCGTAGAACTTCATGAATGTCTTACCGTCTTTCTCGATAACTTCACCACCAGACTGTTCGTGACCTGCTAGCATTCCGCCAAGCATCACGAAATCTGCGCCGCCGCCAAATGCTTTTGCAACATCACCGGCACAAGCACAACCGCCATCACCGATGATCATGCCGCCAAGGCCGTGTGCTGCGTCTGCACACTCGATGATTGCAGAAAGCTGAGGGTAACCTACACCAGTTTTTACACGAGTTGTACAAACAGAACCTGGGCCGATACCCACTTTAACAATGTCTGCGCCTGCTAGAATAAGCTCTTCACACATGTCACCGGTTACTACGTTACCAGCAGAGATGGTTTTCGTTGGGAATTCAGCACGTACACGTTGAACATAATCAACAAGATGCTCAGAGTAGCCGTTAGCAATATCGATACAAATGAATTCTAGATCTTCGCTTAATGCCAAGATTTCTTTGGTTTTTTCGAACTCTCTGTCAGAAGTACCCGTAGAAACGAACACTTTGTTCAACGTCTCTTTATCTGCACCTTTTACAAACTCTGCCCACTGCTCAACAGTGTAGTGCTTGTGCATTGCTGTCATTACGCCGTGCTGAGCTAGTGCAGTTGCCATTTCGAAGCTACCAACTGAATCCATATTAGCTGCAATAACAGGTGTTCCAGACCATTGACGACCACTGTGCTTGAATGTAAAATCGCGGGTTAAATTTACTTGAGAACGACTTTTTAGTGTTGAACGCTTAGGGCGAAACAGTACATCTTTAAAGCCTAACTTAAGTTCTTGTTCGATACGCATTGTGTAAATTCCTTGATTTATTGAAACATGTTCCAGTGGGCATATGGCTTACTGACTTGTCTACAGTAAGCATAATGCTGTGGTAACCCGTTGGCAGACGAGTTAGCTTGCTTCGGACACAAAAAAACCGGAGCGTTGGCAGACGCTCCGGTTTTCAGCATTATAGGCTGAGAATTTTGAACAGCAAGTCTGATATTTTAATTTTTTTTATGCTACTATTCCGAAAATCTGCATACCCACGCCCTTTCAAAGTACGTTCGCCACACACCTACTTTCATAAATACCTGAACATATCAATACTTTAGACAAACACGCCCGTTCATATTAAAAGTTATAGTTCACTCCTCTTAATGTGAAAAGTGAATGATAAAAACGCAAACGATTACCTAAATTTATATTTTGAGGCACTTTTTTTCGGTTTTCACTGTGTAAAAGCACGTTATTTAATTACTTTTTTTGAGTTCAAACGTTCAAAAAACACTCAAACCGACACAATTTTTGTCAATGTTTTCCGTTTAGCTCAATTAAGGTCGCTCTCAATTAACGCTGATTGATGTGTTTTCGAACATAAGGAATCACCTCAGAGGCCAATAATCCGATTTCGCCAGCGTCATTCGCCGCACTATCCGCGGCCATACTATGCAGTAACGTGCCTAAGACTGCCGCTTGCATTAGCGGAACTCTTTGCGCTAAAAGTGCAGAAATCACTCCGGCAAGTACATCCCCCATACCACCGGATGCCATTCCGGGGTTACCAGCATGACAGACGATTCTCTTATTGCCATAACAAATAATGCTGCCGGCCCCTTTCAAGACAACCACACCACCATAGATGTTTTGAAGATCATTGGCGGCTTTATAACGGTCGGATTCTACCTCTTGTACCTCAACGCCAAGTAGTCTTGCCGCCTCTCCTGCATGTGGTGTCAAGATCCGGTTTTCACTGCGGGCTTTCTTGTTCGCTGGAGACAGTCTCGCAAGCCAATACAGTGCATCGGCGTCATAAACGCGTTTGAGCTGAGCACATTTCGGATCGCTTTGTAACGAAGTAAAACTTACTTGATTGCAATCAACCTGGTGAAAGACATTCTCTGCCCAGTTGTCTCGACCAAGCCCGGGTCCTAGACACAATACATCGGCCCAGGCAAGTTTGTCTTTAAGCCTGTCGGCGCGAATTTCTGCTACCATGGCTTCTAAACACCTTGCTCTAAACGGCACAATACTGTCTTTATGGCAAAGCGCCGCCACCAATCCAACGCCCGTTGCGCTACTTGCCATCGACGCTAGTATCGCAGCCCCGCTCATTCCGTAATTTCCACCAATCAAACATAACTTTCCGTTACTGCCTTTATGAGCAATTCGGCTACGTTCAGGAATCACAGAAAGCCAGTCAGCCTGGGTAAGAAATGCGTTTGGGGTTTGCTGTTGCTCGAAGGTGTCTTGGAGCCCTAATCCTGCGAATAGTAATTCACCAACACAGTTACGAGCCTGCCCAGTGACTAGACCTTGCTTCATAGCAATAAAGGTAACTGTGTGTTTAGCTGAAATGACCTCTCCGGCCACATGACCAGTGTCGGCACACAAGCCAGAAGGGATATCGACTGATAAAATAGGACAAGGTGCCTGATTAACTCTATCGATTACATGATTATAGAAATCTCGAGGAGCACCCGCGATTCCAGTTCCTAAGATGGCATCGACAATGACATCGGTGTCATCGGGCACATGGTTGGTTGGCGCTGAGATTTCCCCACCACTGTCAACGTAACGCTGCATAGCGCTCTTAGCATCGCCTTGCAATGCGTCAGGCAAGCCTATTTGCCACAGCGTCACATTGATGCCTTGTTCACGCGCTAGGCGGGCAATAATGTATCCGTCTCCCCCATTATTGCCTTTCCCACAACACACCAATAAGTTGGCGACGTTGGGATACAGCACACATAATCTCTCGAAAACTGCGTTGCCGGCCTTCTCCATCAAATCGTACATGGGGATGTTTGCAGCCTTAGCCGCTACGACTTCCCCTTCTCTGACTTGCTGTGCGGTATACAAAGCAGATGGAAGCGATGTGGTACTTGTATTGGCGTTCATGTGGCCTCGCATGAATTTATAATCAAGAAACGATAACTTAATCATAACAAACTGACGCGGTATCGAAGTCGTTCAATCTGAAATTCGTGAGGCTGCGTCTAAGATTCCTTGCAAAAGAATTTGGTCACCAAAATGATAATGCCAACTCAAGAGTCAAGGAGTTCATTGGCAATGTCCCGCCACTTGTCAATTTCTTCAAGCAAATTTTCATGCTGCTCTTTGGTCAAAATGTTCAAAGATAGAGCAACATACTTCGACGCAACCTGTCGGTTATTGATCACTTTTTCCATAAGCTCAGCACTGTAAAAGGAGTCAGTATCGTTCATCAAACTTTGGAACCTTGGTTGGAAATAACCAACGTCTGTGCGTCTAATGAGTAGTTCTCGAATGTGACCCCGCATTTTGTCTCGATGCAGGCTCCAATCTTTTGCCGTGACAGACATGTCTCGGGACCATTGATACGCTATGCGCTTGTGCTGATCGCCTAAAGAGCCAAACCAGTTTTCAAAGCTTTCTTCAATACGCTCCTGGTATTTATCGCGTATTTGCTCTTCACTGAGATCTTGATATTTATCATTGAATTCCGCATCTCTTTCGGAGAAGTTTCGCAGTAATTCATTGACCTGTTCATCGCTTAGTTGCTGAGTTAGCGCGTACAGATCGGGTGTCATTTCTTCTGCGATTCTTTTGGTATGCTGGCGGATTTTTTCGAGCTGGGTTTCTACAAGCTCAGGGCTTACGCTAGAAGGGTCAACGGCTCGGATCTCGTCAAGCTGCTGTATGTAAACAGGAAGCTCTGATTCTTTATGCCACTGAGCCAATAGTTCGATTCTTTGGCTAAGGATTTCCTCTTGATCACGTTCGAGTGTAACGTAGTCGTCAATGTACTCCATCACGAACCAATCAAGGTTGTTATACAAAAACTTAGTTGTACAACCGACAACCATCAAACATAAGCCGAGTAGAACAATTGGCTTAGTAAACGGCTTTCTGAATGTTTTTTTGAGCGTCAATTTCATACTACTCACCTCCTCATTCAAGTTAGTTCATCTTGCCTGAATTAGTAAGAAATGACAAAAGTGCCCCTTAAAAAAAATGAAGCACTTTATCGTCGCGACAATTTTCTACGAGTAGACTCGGTATTTCAAATTGCGCTATCGCTTAGATTTGAGGTCGAGTCGTAGCGTGCGTTCATCACTTAATTAAATGCTGTAGTGAGCGACTAACAGGGAGTTTTTTATTGGTAATACAGACATTAAGTTTACCAGTAATGTCTTTTTTCACCTTGTCGACATAAGGAAGATGAATAACCGTCGAGCGGTGTATTTGCCAAAAATTATCTGGATTTAATTGAACAATAAGATCTCTAAGTGCACCACGAATGGTATATTGCCAAGGTTCCCATCCCTTCCTCTATTTGGTCGAAACAAGTCCAATACACGGTAACCATAACCGCCCCCATCGGCGCGCATTTTTTCGGCACTCACATCAAGATTAATCGAGCCCACATTGATGTTGGTTTGGTAAAAGAGTTCTCAAACAGTCGCGCCAAACTCGGCTTCCCCATAATGACTGCTTTTAGCTAAGCTGTTGTTATAAAACTCTTTAAGATGTATTGCAACGCCCCCTATTCGAAATTGGCTATCAAACAAAGCCAATGATCTTTGTGACGATCCTCCGTCTTCACTTGCAAAGAAAACACAGTCTGCGGTGTGATACTGTGAGCCGATAATTGCCAGCCTAGATCCAAAGATGTATCACAAGCATACACAGAATCAGTCCCTAAAAAGAACACATTCAAAGCGCAAATTAACAGTGTAAATCCTTTTATTATCACGTCCTTCAGGGCCATCATCAATGCAGGTTAAGTTGGCGATTTTTTGTCAAGTATGCGGGATTGTAAAACTTATTTGGTAACGCCTGTGGTTTCACATTTTGATATTCGTTCACGTTTTTTGTATGCGGTTGAACTTGATCAATCAAGGTCATCACAAAATATCTAGTTGTCTGATTTTAAACATTATTATTAAACCACGCTTGTTTCGCCAATTTGCCAGAACGTAAGTAAAGATCCGCTCTGATCGGAAAATAGTATTCTTACTCGTCGCTCAGTTACTACATTGGAATAATGGTTATTCCAAATGTCTTTTCAATTATCGGTACCATGCATGGCACCTACCCCCTAATAGCGAACAAAGTCCATGAATAAACCACTTCTACTTTCCGTTCTTTCTGTATTAGCTTTTCAACCAGCGCTGGCGAACGTGATAATCGACAAATCTGGTGTTGACGAGAAAGACTATATTTACGACCTTCATCAATGCGAAGAAATGTCGAATCAGGTTCAGAAAGAGCAAGCTTCAGGTGGCGCGGTGAGTGGCGCAGTTAAAGGAGCTGCGATTGGTTCGGCTGGTGTTGCTATAGCGGGCGGTTCAGGGACAGAAGGCGCTAAAAAAGGCGCTGCGGTTGGTCTTGCTGCTGGGGTACTTAATCGAAATCGGTCTCGACAAAACAACGAAAACCAGTATCAAGAAGATCGCAGTGCAGTGGTTAAAAACTGTATGACCCACAGGGGCTACGTTGTATTGAACTAGCACTCCAACCTGGCAATATCTAACAGGATAAAAAATAGCCGACAATTTTGTTGTTTTACATGGTGATAACATGACATCTATTGTAGGCTTGGTTTATCGCATTCTTTGTTAGGACCTTAAGCTTGACAGATCTAAACGCCTTAAACGTCTTTCTTGCCTTGATGCAAACTCACTCCACACAACGTGCAGCAGCCAAACTTGGGCGCTCTCAGTCATATGTCTCTAAAGTGCTGGCTCAATTGAGAGAAGAACTTGATGACCAACTATTTTTGCGAAGTGTTGACGGTTTAGCCCCTACCGAATACGCCAAGGCCATCGAGCCAAAAGTGAAAGCCGCACTTGAGCAAGTGCAACTGGCCATTGAGCCGGAGGTTTTCTCGCCCAAGAGCATCGATAAGATCACCTTACATATTGTTGAGCCTTATTTAATTGCCTGTGGTAAAGATATCATTAAGGCCATTCGCCAATACACCCAGGCACCTATCGAGATCCTTCAGTGGAATAAAACTAGCGAGAGCCTGATTCTGGCAGAGGAAGTGGATATTGGGGTACATGCGCTCAACGATAAACCACAAACCTTCTATCAAAGACGTATTCACCGTGGCACCGGGCAATTGCATGGCAATCTAGATGGTGAATTTGTAAAATATGTCGTGCCTGGAGTCAACGACCATAACGATCTGTTTAAGTTACTTGACCCTAAGCTTACTGCGACTATTTTCACAGATAATCATGCACTTATGGTCCAACTACTTGATGAATGCTGTACAATACGCTATCTGCCTGAGAGCAAGAAATCGGAGACGAGTATTCTGTTAGATCTTGCTCTTATCGTTAAATCGTCTCGCCGAAACAGCGGAAAAATCAAATGGTTGATGGAGCTCATATCTCCAATTGTCGACAAATACAAGCCGCTTTCCTACTCATAGTTTTTCGATTGCTGTTATTTTAAAAAGGCTAGGAATTTTGAAGTGCCCCCCAATAGTTGGACACCAATTATTGGGGGGCTTTTTATGTACAACGAGAACAAATGCAGTGCTTCGCTATTACTCGAATTACGCTTTTAATGCCTGCTCTAGGTCGGCCAATATATCATCGATATGCTCGATACCCACAGACAGGCGAATCATCTCCGGTTTCACGCCCGCAGCCAGCTGCTCTTGCTCACTCATCTGACGATGGGTGGTCGAAGCCGGATGACAAGCTAGCGATTTTGCATCGCCAATATTTACCAAGCGTTTAAAGATTTGTAACGCATCATAAAAACGCACACCTGCATCGTAGCCATCTTTTAATCCGAACGACAAAATTGCAGAGGGCTTACCGTTCATATACTTTTGTGCCAGTTGATAATATGACGAGTCTTCCAACCCGGCGTACGACACCCAGCTGACTTTCTCATGTTGACTTAAGTACTGAGCAACCTTTAGTGCATTTTCAGTGTGACGCTCCATTCGCAATGACAAAGTTTCTAGCCCCTGCATCAACATAAACGCGTTCATCGGAGACAGCGCTGCGCCAGTATTTCGTAATGGTACGGTTCGCGCACGACCGATAAAGGCGGCAGGACCAAATGCTTCTGTATATACTACACCGTGATAAGACGGCTCTGGTGTATTGAACATTGGAAAGCGCTCTTTGTGTTCAGCCCAGGGAAATTGCCCAGAATCAACAATTACGCCTCCCAAACTGGTGCCATGTCCACCAACGTATTTTGTAAGGGAATGAACCACAATATCTGCACCGTATGAAATAGGTTTGCATAGTACTGGCGTTGCCACCGTATTATCAACAATGACAGGTACTCCCTTCGCGTGCGCCGCAGTCGCAATCGCTTCCAGATCAACAATATTACCCGCTGGGTTACCAATAGACTCACAGTAAACTGCTTTGGTTTTGTCATCGATAAGTTCTGCGATAGATTCAGCGCTGTCGTCTTTGGCAAATCTAACTTCAATTCCCTGCTTAGGAAGCATGTGAGCGAACAGCGTATATGTACCACCATAAAGTTGAGGCGTAGAGACAATATTATCGCCAGTCTCGGCTAAAGTAACGATAGCATAGTGGATTGCGGCGCTGCCAGCACTCACCACTAGCGAAGCAATCCCGCCTTCTAGAGCCGCCATTCTTTGTTCTAACACGTCATTTGTCGGGTTCATGATCCGTGTGTAGATATTACCGGGGACTTCAAGATTAAAAAGATCAGCTCCATGTTGCGCACTGTCAAATTCGTAGGCAACAGTCTGATAAATAGGTGTAGCGACAGATTTCGTCGTAGGATCGGTTGTGTAGCCGTGGTGAATAGAAAGTGTTTCGTCTCTCATAATGTCTCTCTTCCTTGTCTGATGCTTCTAACTGTGATCTTTGGCACGCTTACAATTGACCAAAGTTTACCCAGTATTCCATCAAGGGTAGAGATTTACGTTGCGTTAGTTCACCTTTCTTACTGTACACGAAATAACCACAGAAGAAATTGACTGGCATGCCTATGAGCGTACAAGCCAAAAGAAGGCTCACTAATGAGCCTATCAGTTTCTAGAGGGTCTTTTTCCAATCCGTAAGCGCTTCGATATGTGAAGGACCAATTCCACAACAGCCACCAATAACCGAGGCTCCTGCTTTATACCAACGCTTGGCAAACATGAGATAATCGTCAGGTGAAAGCTCGCGCATCCCTTGATAGGTGTTGTTCGCCTCGTGATCGGTATTGATCGGCGTGAAATTATTTGCGTAAGCACCAATTTCCACTTGAGCCTGATAGTCGTTGATAACTTTTCTAGCATCTAATATAGCTTGTTCCATCACTTCAGGAACCGAGCAATTAAACAGAATGCCTTTCGCGCCCACAAAACACACCAATGCTGCGGCAATCTTAACGGCTTGTCCCGATCGTAAAAGCGCAACATCGCTCACCTCATCGCTCAGGCTAAACGCGTAGTAGCAGTCTTTCTTTGATTGCTTCAACACTGAGTGAATCGCCTCAAACTCCTTAATGCTCGAAATGGTTTCCGCTATCCAAAGATCGACATAAGGGTCCTGCGCCTCATATAGCAACCTAGTGATATCATGTGCTCGCTTGGCTTCGAAAAGATCGGGGCGATAACTTCCCAGTGGCGGTGGTAGTGAACCCGCCACCCTTACGTTTTTTGGAGCAACTGAACGAGCGATGCTGCCCGCCTTCTGCGCTAGTGTTGCACCTTCACATTGAAAACGCTGTTCACCTAAGTGAAATGGCACGCATGCATAGCTATTTACGATCAAAACCTCGGCACCAGCATCAATAAAGTTCTGATGTGCTTTTTCGACGTATTCTGGCGCTTCGATCAACGCTTGTGCGCTCCAAAGAGGCTGAGAAAAGGGCGCGCCTATTTCTTTGAGCTCTCGCCCCATTCCACCATCAATTATGGTTAATTTCTTCATACTATTACTTTTCATAATGGCTATCACATGGCGTATATATTGACTAAGAGACGAGTCTAACTGAGCTGCCCATCCGACTGGATAAGACATCAATTCGTTGTGGCATCTGTTCTTTTAGCTCTGAGACATGTGAAATAATACCGATTGTTCTACCGCTTTGTTGCAACTCAATAAGGGTTTGAATCGCCAAATCAAGTGATTCAGGGTCTAAACTGCCAAATCCTTCGTCGATAAATAGGGTATCTAAGTGAATTCCACCGCTATAGGATTGCACCACATCTGATAGACCTAGCGCTAAAGCCAAAGCAGCCATAAAGGATTCACCACCAGAGAGTGTGGCGACATCACGCCACTTACCAGAATAGGCATCCTCGACAATCAGATCCAAACCAGAGCTGGCATTTCCTTTACTTCTCACTTCTTTTCGGCGCAAATCGTAACGCCCCTTACTCATCAATCGCAGTCGGTGTGATGCTTGAATAAGGACATCATCAAGCAGCACTCCCAACACAAATCGATGCAAACTGATTTTGCTGCCAGTTTTACCATTTGCAACGTCACTGAGAGTACCTACAACGCGATATTGCTCATCCAATTCGCGGTTTTTACTATGAAGCTGAGCAATTCGTGTCGCAACTTTGTTTAAATTATCAAAGTGAGATTGCTTTGCTGATAATGCTTCACTTGCGCTTTGATACACCTGATTAGCGACCGTAACTTTATCATTAATACTATCTAAATCGGGTTCTGGTTTGTCACTGAGTGATTCTTGCAACCACTTCAGTTTCTCTTCCAGCTGGATTTTTTCTGCATCAAAGGATTGAATGTGGTGCTCGATACGATCGATTTCTTGATCGTCACAAAAACACATGATCATCTGATTTTCATCATCAAATTCACTGGCAGCCAAGCGCGCTAGCCACAACTCCTCTTGCTGGTTTACTTTGTCGCATTGCTCGTTACGTTGCTGTTGCAGTGTTTCGAAATGGGCGAGTAATTTGGCCAAAGACTCCAGAGCTTGTGTTTTAGCCTGTTGATTCTGTTCCAAATGACGTTCAATCGATACGGTTTTCTGAACAATCATCTCAATTCTTTGCTCGACCTCAGAAACAGTGGTAAAGCCTGTTTGATTGTCTTTTTCAATTTGCGAAGCGGTTGCGCTAAGTTGGGCCAGCGTGTTTTCGATTTTAACCTGTTGCTGCGTTAAGCCATCAAGATTTTGTTTTTGCACTACTTCTTTGGCTGATAATTGATCGACCATAGATTTAAACCAGCCTAGATCGATAGCCAGAATCTCTTTGATTTCCTGCTCCAACTGCAAAACCGTATTGCGAGATTGCAAGATATCTTCTGAGTCGGGCGCCTGAGACAATTCAAGCTGTGATAATAGATCGTCTGCTCGGGTCCGAAAATTGTCTAAATGGAGAGTCAGCTCAGAGAGATCTTTTTGGGTTTTATCACGAAGTTGTATGCACTGGGCAAGTTCTTCTTTTGCTACTTTCAACTGCTCATTAGTAACTTCTTGGCCGTCAAACACCGCAGGAGCCGGGTGCTTGGTGCCACCACAGACTGGACAAGCCGTGTCTTTCTCTAAATTTTTTGCGAGCATCGCCGCCTGCCCAGAATGCCATAAGAATTCCAGCTCTGTAACGCTTCGCTGCTGCGTTTCAACCACAGCATTTTCTTGCTTGAGTCTTGGTTGAAGTTGAGCTTCATTGGCTTTGAGCTTTTGCATTTCAATAGACAGTTGCGTGTACTTCTCAAAGCCTTGCAATTTCACTTTGAGCTTTTCGCACAACAACTGTTTCTCATTGAGCGTTTGCGTTTGCTTTTCTTGAAGCTGATATTGCTGCTGGCTTTGTAGAAGTTTTTCTGACGTCAATTGAAGATCTTTCTGACAAACAGAAATGGCCGTGCGCGCTGTTGCAAGTTCGTGCTCTTGTCGCTCTACCTGACGTTTGGCTTTATCAAGCTCTAACAGCTTGCCCTTACTCACATCTAAAACGTACTTTTCTTTATTTAACGATTCCAGTTGCCCACTGTCAGTCAACGCTTTTTGATAATCCGCTTCGGCTTTTTGCTTTTGAATTTTAGCGTCTGCTATTTTACCTGTGCCTGTCGCTAATCTCGCATCTAGCTCTTTGAGCTCAGTCGATAACTGGTTGCGTAGTGACAGTAGTGGCTTCATCTCATTGGCCTTTCTTGCCAATATCAATTGTTTTCGCTGTGCATCAAAAGCTGGTTTCTTTTGTTGATGTTCAAGATGTAAACTATTAGTCACTTTTAGCTCTTGATACTGTTTTTTCAGCTGCTGAGCCGACTGTTCTTGTCTGCGAACCAGTTCCAACTCTTGCGCACACTTTTTCTTGTGTATTTCGGCGGCTTTTATTTCTGGCTTTATGTTTTCGACAGCGCGCGCCAGATCTTCTTCACTGTCGAGCTGCGTGACTTCCAATGCGCCTTTAATCTGATTGTCGAACTCGTCTTTTGCTTTTCTAATAGACGCGGCTTTTTCATATAACGAACGTTCTAACGATGTATAGATATGTGTTTGAAATAACTGGCCAAAGATCAATTCTCTCTCTTTAGAACTTGCGGTCAGTAACTCTCGAAACTTCCCTTGAGGCAACACCATCACTTGACGAAATTGCTTAACATCTAGGCCAACTAATATTTGGATTTCGGTGGCTACTTGCTTAGGCTTGTTGGCAAGCAGTTGAGTGCTATCATGCAACACTTCGACAAGGCTTGCGCTATGTGAACGTTTGGTCGTCCCCTCGCCTCGCTGCTTTGGTACTTCCTGATCTGGGCTTCTCTCTATCATGTATTGTTTGCCAGAGAGCTCAAATTCAAAAACCACTTTCGTCAAAAGGTGCGACTGGGCAAAGTCACACCGCATTTGGTCTCCAGTTCGTTCACTCCCAGTTGTTTCACCATAAAGGGCATAGCAAATGGCATCTAGAATAGAACTCTTACCAGAGCCTGTTGCCCCATTGATCAAAAATAGAGGAGACACTCCCAGTCGGGTAAAATCGATCTCTTCTTTCGTTGCAAAAGGGCCAAAGGCTTGTAATGTCAGCTTTAATGGTTTCATTAGCCTTCCCTCTCAGCTTTACGCAGTTCCGCAATGACCGTTTGTACCATTGATGTTTGCTCATCAGATAGCGGCTGGCCCTGTATTTCATTAAAGAAGTCTTTAAACATATCGACTTCATCGCGAGCCAGTCGAGTCGAAGACGTTCCTCTCTCCGAGTCCACTAACATTCCTGGCTTCTCTAAATGCAATGTATTGGGGTACACTTTTCTCAGTTTTTCCATCGGATCGAGTATGGCGTGCTGATCAAGTAATCTCACCATAAGGTAGTCATGAGCATTCACATCCGACTTACCTTGTTCCAATATGTCCTGTAAATAGCCTTCAACAACACGCATGTCATGAGGCGCCTTTAGCGGGAGCTGAGTAGATTGAACGCCCTCTTCATCTAGCTCCACCAGCGTCACTGCTTTATTATGGTACTGCTCTGAAAAGGAATACTTCATGATCGAACCGCAATAGCGTATATGTTCTTTACCTCGATACTGCGGTTGGTGAAGATGGCCAAGCGCCACGTAATCAAAGTCTGAAAAGTGTTGAAAACTGACTCTATCAGCACCGCCTATCGACAGTGTTCTTTCCGATTCAGACGGCTCTGCTCCATCGATAAAACAGTGACTTATCAACACTTCTTTGTCGGCTTGGCCACGAACTCGTTGTAGCTGAACACTCAGGAATTGATGCGCTTCTTCGTGATTAGATACCTGTGTTTGATAATGATGACGAACCTGTTCAGGGTCGCTATAAGGAATACCATAAAAGGCGACTTCACCAATGGTTGGCGACGACAATACGACGGGGTTCAGCATCTCGTCATAAGTGCTGATAATATGCAGGCCGCTTTTGTTAAGCTGAGAAGCACCAAAACCAAGACGTGTCGCTCCATCGTGATTACCCGGTATTAGAATCACCGGTGTCTTTAGATTATTAATGACATCACTGAGAAAGGCATCTAGTACTTCAATTGCTGGCGTCGGAGGAATGGAGCGATCATATATATCTCCAGCAATAACTAGAGCAGCGGCTTGATGCTCAATAAGGTAGGCTTTTATCTGTTCGAGCACCGCTTTTTGATCGTCAAGAAGAGATACGTTGTGAAATTGACGTCCAAGGTGCCAGTCTGAGGTATGGATGAACTTCATAGTGCTTTTATTATTTTAATTAGAGTGTTGCACCATTATATACTCAACTTCTCTCGTTATGCTCACCCACATCCAAATTAGTTTCAGCAAGCAAAATATAACAAACGTTATTACCTTCATTAGCGGTGATTTTTCTCACAAAGCAACGTCACGCTTTAATTTGTCTTAAACTGCCATTCGTTTAGCATTAAGCGCCAATTAATAGACATTTTGTGAATTATTCGCCAAAGTTAGATATAAATAACATCGAGTTAGCCGCTATTAGCTTTGAACAATAAGTGACATCTTAAGTCTTCTTTCTCGGACTTGTTCAAGCCTAGCTCATTTGGTTACCCATGGATGGTTTCGTAGCAGGGTTATTGCCTGTAAAAATGATCACTCAAATGATCCACGTATAAACGTTTGAGTGTTAACTATGAGATCGCTAGAAATGAAAGCACCCAACAGAAAAGAGCGAATTGACGACCTACTGCAACACGTAGCTAATGAGGTCTACGCATTCGTCCACGAGAGTGGACAAACTTCCAATGAAGGCTGGGTATCATCGGTTGTTATTCAAAAACAACTCGGCCTAAAGCAATATTGTGCACCTATCGGTTCTTCCAATGACACCCCAAAAAGCTGGCTTTTTAATATCGTGATGCGACGACTTCAAGAGCAAAATAAAGTCGAATATAGACGCGCAGGTTCCCGCGTTTCCTATCGTTCCAGCCACTTCCACTAACAACGATGCGTCACTAAGATAAACGAGAAACAAGCGACTCCAATGGGGCTACACTGATTTTAGCATCTCCATCGTGGCGCTTGATAATGTGCTTTACGATAGCAAGGCCTAACCCCATAGCCACCAGAGTTTTTACCAGAGCCGTTTCTTTTGCATAACGTTGAGCATTACCCAATAGGTTCACGAGTGCACGGTTTAGTGACCATGTATGACGTTTAAGGGTTAGTTTTTTAAACTTTAGGAAAAACTAAAATATCTTAAAACAACACCTTGATGTTTATACAGCAATCTCTTCATTCATAAAAAGAATTGCAATGTAATGGTTTGTCGTAAGTAGGTCTACGGTTCACCACAATTAAAAAAGCCCATATTCATTGCTGAACATGGGCCTTGCAACAATGCATTTACTCGTTATTCATCATCTAGTGGTAAAAGCTTTGTACTTCCCCCATGAAACCTCTCTCGTCTGCGCTGAATTAGAGCATAGAACCCTGGGATCAAAAACGTACCTGCAAGTAATACACACAATAGGCCACCAACGAGAGAAATACCTAATGAGTTTTGACTGACGTGGCCAGCGCCACTTGCAAACACCAGCGGTAATATCCCAAGAATGAAGGACCAAGAGGTCATATTCACCGCTCGGAATCTAAGTTTACCGCCGGCAGCCGCCGCTTCATCAATACCCACCTCTTTTTCTTCTCGTTCAATTTTCGCAAATTCTACGATCAAGATAGCGTTCTTAGCGGCC
This sequence comes from Vibrio gelatinilyticus, assembly GCF_022836845.1. Lineage (GTDB taxonomy): Bacteria > Pseudomonadota > Gammaproteobacteria > Enterobacterales > Vibrionaceae > Vibrio > Vibrio gelatinilyticus. Next base: position 395,490 of record NZ_JAJNNZ010000003.1, on the reverse strand, counting down.
ATTGCTATCAGCAGCACTAAACCTATTTGAGCGTATAGATTGAGAGGTATCCCCGCCAAATTGAGTGCTAAGAAAGACCCCAATGTAGCCACAGGCACAACCAAAATGATGGCCAGTGGGATGGACCAACTCTCATACTGCGCAACCATGAATAAGTAGATGAAAATCAATGCCAGCGCAAATGCATAGATAGCTTGATTGCCCGCAAGAACTTCCTGATACGCCATACCAGTCCACTCGTATTGGTAACCCATGGGCAATACCTGAGCAGCGACTCTTTCCATCGCGGCAATGGCATCACCACTTGAGTAACCCGGTGCTGGTTGACCTTGGATCACCGCGCTTCGATACATGTTATAACGCCACGCTACATCAGGCTCGAATACCTGCTTATAGGTAACAAGAGTGCTAAGCGGGATCATTTCACCTGAAACAGAGCGCACATGAAATAGCTGTAGATCTTCCATTCCACTTCGATATTGGCTGTCCGCTTGCATCGTTACCCGGAAGTTTTTACCAAACATCGAGAAGTCATTGACATACAAAGAGCCCAAATTTCCTTGTAGCGTTTGGAAAATCGATGACAATGGGATACCAAGTTGTTGAGCCTTCTCACGGTCAATATCAACATAGTAGTGTGGGACATTAGCTCGGAATGTACTAAAGGTGTAAGCGATTTCAGGCTGCTGACTTGCGGCTTTGATAACATCTTGCATCACCAGCTCTAAATTGGTTCTACTGCGACCTAAGGTATCTTCTAATACAAACTCAAAGCCTGATGCAGAACCCATCCCTGGCACAGCCGGAGGCCCCATCGCGAATACAACAGCACCTGGGAGCTGTTGAGCGGCAACACCATTAATGCGCATCGCAATGGCGTTAGCCGAATGATCTCCATCAAGGCCGTTTCGCGCATCCCAATCTTTAAGTTTAATAAACAGCGACGCACCATTTGATGCGGCAGCGCCAGTCATAAATGCGTAACCGTTCGCAACAGTGATACCATCTATTCCGGGTTCTCGATTGATAAGGTCAACCAATTGCGCTGATGTTTCTTCTGTTCTCGACAAAGACGCAGAATCAGGAAGCTGTACATTCACCAGCAAAATACCTTTGTCTTCTTGCGGGACAAACGCTGTCGAAGTCGATTTTGCAAAGTAGGTAACGGCGCCAACGGCAATAATAAAAAAGGTCACTAGCAACAGCGCTTTCTTGACTAAAATGCCAGCCAATTTCCCGTACTTTTGCGTCAGGTTGTCTAACCCTCGATTGAAGGCAAGGAACCAACGTGCTGTATTTCCACCGCCTTGTTTGAGCACCAATGAGCAAAGCGCTGGTGACAAGGTTAACGCATTAATGGACGAGATCACCACTGAAATACAAATAGTCAGCGCAAATTGACGGTACATAATTCCAGTAATACCGGGTAGTAACGTGACAGGAATAAACACCGCTAGTAGAACCAATGTCGAGGTAATGATTGGCCCGGTCACTTCTTTCATTGCCATTAATGTTGCTTTGCGAGGCGAAATACTCGGGTCTCGCTTCATAATGGTATCAACGTTTTCAATCACTAGGATGGCATCATCAACAACAATACCAATCGCCAGAATAAGGCCAAACAAAGTGACGGTATTGATGGTAAAACCCGTGATATTCATTATCGCAAAAGTACCAATAAGAGATACTGGAATTGCGACTACCGGGATCAACGTAGCTCGTGCACTACCCAAGAACAAATAGGTCACAGCAATGACTAAAAGGATCGCCTCGATTAAAGTTTTAACAACCCCTTTGATCGATTCTGAAACGAAAGTTGTTGTGTCGTAGCTTGTCTCATATGCCATTCCTTCGGGGAAATTGACACTCAACTTCTCAAGCAGATCCATTACAGCTTGCCCACTTTCTAGGGCATTAGCATCAGATTGTAATGACAGAGCTACAATCGAAGCGTCTTGGCCTCTGAAAAGACCTGAGCCGTCATAAAACTTTTTGCCTAATTCAACTCGAGCAACGTCTTTAAGGTAGACTGTTGAACCGTCTGGATTGGCTCTTAATACGACATTTTCAAATTCATCAACACTTTCAAGGCGCCCCTTAGTGACGAGGTTAAATTGAACTTCTTGTGCATTATTGAAAGGTGCAGCCCCAACACGACCTGCCGCAACCTGAACATTTTGTTCGGCCAAAGACGCATAGACATCAGAGGTTGTTAACTTCAGGTTGGCCATTTTATCTGGGTCTAGCCAGACGCGCATTGCGTACTCACCACCACCGATAACACTGACTTCACTGATACCTTTCACACGAGCCAGTTGATCTTTGACGTTTAAGTTAATGTAGTTAATCAGGAACTTATCATCGTATTTTCCGTCCGGAGAATAGAAATTGAGTACCATCAACAAATCTGGGGAGCGCTTCTTAACCGTCACACCAACCATACGAACTTCTTGCGGTAACTTTGACTCTATCTGCGACACTCGGTTTTGAACATTCACTTGTGCCATATCAGGGTCTGTACCGATATCAAACGTAACGTTCAACGAGTATGAGCCATCATTGGCGCTTTTCGAAGACATGTAAATCATGTTTTCGACACCATTAACCGACGTCTCTATTGGATCCGCTACCGCTTCTTCGACCACTTCGGCACTAGCACCAGTGTAGAATGCAGTTACACTCACCGATGGAGGGCTGATCTTTGGATATTCAGCGACAGGCAAGACCATCAGAGAAATGGCACCGGCCAACGTCAATATAATTGAAATGACTAGAGCAAATTTGGGCCTTTGTATAAAAAATCGACTTAACATTAGCAATTATTCCCCTTGCTTAATTGACGCAGTTTGGTCAACTTGCACTGGAATGCCATTTCTCACGCGTTGAAGACCTTGAGTAATGATCTCTTCATTCGCGTCTAGGCCTGAACGAATAATAATCCCATTGGGTAATTGTGAACCAAGCGCAACGTTACGACGTTCCGCTACATTACCCTTGGTCACGACCATCACAAAATTGCCTTCAAGATCAGTTTGAACCGCTTTGCGCGGTACGACGATGACATTGGTTGGCTGTTTCTCCATGAGTTCAACACGAACGTGCTGACCCGGCAGTAATCTCTGTTGTGGGTTAGCAACAATCGCTCTCATATTGAGTGTGCCTGTTTTCAGGTTGATCCGATTTCCCAGATAATCTAACTTGCCCTGATGTTCGTAAATTCGACCATCTTCCAAAATAACCCGAACATCCACACCATTAGATTTGTCCTTACCATCACCCTCTATTTCATCCATACCCAGCAACAGTCGTTCACGTTCACTAATGCTGAACGCTGTATAGATTGGATCCATGCTTACTAGGGTTGTCAAAGCACCAGAAGATGGAGAGAGCAAGTCGCCTGTGCTCACTTTACTTTCAGAGATGCGCCCGCGAAATGGAGCTCGAATGCTGGTATACGATAGATTAACTTCTGCTACTTTGACTTGCGCTATCCCGGCATCGACCATTGCATTGGCACTTTGTCTTGCTGACGTGAGAGCATCAAATTCGGCTTGAGATATGTTGTTGCTTTTAATTAGATTCTGCCCACGTGCAAAATCGAGCTGTGCTTTTTTTAACGCAGCGCGTGCCTGAGAAAGGTTTGCTTTTGCGCTCGCCACCTGTGCTTCATAAAACGAAGGTTCGATTGAATACAAAAGCTGATCTTTTTCAACGACTTGACCTTCGCTAAAATGACGTGACTGTAAGTACCCAGAGACTTGCGCGGTAATCGACGTATCTTCAATGGCTTCTGTACGACCAATATAAGACTTACTCTGTTGATGTTGAACGTTTTGAACGTTCTGTGTAGTGACAACTGGAAGAGGGGCTGATTGATTGGATTTAGTTGATTCTCCACATCCAACTAGTAATACGGCGCCCACGAGAGTGGCCAAGATCATTTTGTTCGGCATTAAAACACCACTTAGTTATTTTTGGAACAGACCACCGCAGACTACCAAATTCATAACTAAATGAATGTCTTGGAATTATCAATATTCCAAATGAAAGTGTTTCAAAACATTACCCATACTTTATACAGCATCACTTTCTGTCACTTTTTGGCCGTTAAAATGATCATGATACATCGCCATAAAATCTGATCGAATCTCCTGCTCTAAATGAACAGCCAATTCTGTTGGACAAAAAATCATCACATGTACGATTTGCTCTCCGGTGGCGCCACTAGAGATGTGAATGTGAGGTTCAGATCCGGGTAAGTCCACTCCCGCGTGTTTCTCGATGACACCATTGTAGCGCCGTGCTACATCTATGAAGTCTTCACTGTGCACTTCAATGCGATCTTCTAGACCCGACAGTAACGGGTAAAGATTCTCAAATGTAGGTACAACTATTGAAAAATTATGATAGACATAGCGCTTCATAAAATTGAGGTTCTTCACTGCATAGGTAAAAAACATGCTGTTGGGAAGGGTGATTGTTTTACCTGTGAAGTGATATTGACCATGGTATAGATCGATTTCCTGGATCACCGTAGCCATTAAGTTGTGTTCAATAACCTCTCCACTGGTCTTACCCACTTCGATCCAGTCACCAATGCGAAACGACCTTGAGCTCGCCCGTTGAATCGATCCTGTAAAACAAAGAATAATCTCTTTTGAAGCCACAACAATAGCGACGGCAATCGCGGTGACCGAAAGTGCAAACTGACTAATTTCTGACTTCCATATCAGAAACAAACAGACGACCAATATACCAAACGCACTGTTCTTGGTGAAAAACATCCACTTTCTTTGCTGATCTGAGAGAAACAGGACATCTCCGCGAATGCCAGAGAGGATCAGCCTCCTCACAATCAGAATAAAGCTGATAACGAGTAAGCTAAAAAGGAACTTGTTCGTCCACAAGAACTCGATGACTTTTTCAGTATCTTCCATAACTGCCAACCTATGTTAAAAAAACACCGCCAAAAGTTCACCTCTTGACGGTACCGATTCATAATTATAATCAATCAGTTAGCTTTAACGATATCTTATCGCTGTTTGCTTAGCAATTTCTACAATCACATTCACTGCCGCCTGCATCCCCTCGACGGTAATAAATTCGTGAATACCATGGAAATTATAGCCGCCGGTAAAGATATTCGGGCAAGGCAGCCCCATAAAAGATAACCTTGCGCCGTCGGTACCTCCACGAATAGGTTTTAACAGTGGCTTGATATGGCAAGCTTGCATAGATGTTTTTGCTATCTCAATAATGTGAGGGTGTGGCTCTACCATTTCTTTCATATTGCGATAATTGTCTGTAAAGGTTATTTCGACTCGGCCCTGTTTTAATCCCTCGTTAAACGTTGCCACTTTATCTATCAGGTACGCTTTTCTGTCCGCCAGTCCCTGCTCATCAAAATCGCGCAAGATATAGTGTAAGCTTGATTTTGCTACGCCCATATCTGCTGAGGTCAAGTGATAAAAGCCCTCATAGCCTTCAGTACATTCAGGCGTCTCTTGAGAAGGCATTTCGGCTTGGAAACGTGAAGCAAAGGTCATCGAGTTAACCATTTTATTCTTTGCTGTACCAGGGTGAACATTGACACCAAAAAACTCCACGATCGCCGTTGAAGCGTTAAAGTTTTCATATTCGAGTTCACCTACAGGTCCCCCATCAATAGTGTAGGCCCACTTTGCCCCAAATTTGTCCACATTGAAAAGGTCTGCACCTCTTCCTATTTCTTCATCCGGCGTGAAACCTATATGTATATCGCCATGAGGAATGTCCGGGTTCTCGGCGAGAAACTCTACCGCTGAAAGGATCTCAGCAATTCCCGCTTTATTGTCCGCCCCTAGCAAAGTTGTACCGTCGGTGGTGATGATATTGTGACCATGTAACTTGTGTAAGTCGGGGTATTGAATAGGAGATAGCACTTCGTCCCCTTTACCCAGAGCGATATCTCCCCCTTGGTAATTCTCAACGATTTGTGGAACCACATTTTTACCTGAAGCATCTGGCGCCGTATCCATATGTGCAATAAACCCGATTGCAGGAACATCATATTCAACATTACTAGGTAGCGTGGCCATCAAATAACCGTTGTCATCTAAGTTGACATTGCGGAGATCGAGAGCTTTTAACTGAGAAAGAAGTAATTGCGCAAACTCTAACTGACCTGCACTACTTGGGCAGCTCTCGCTTGACGGGTTAGATTGCGTGTCATGAATGACATATTGGAGAAACCTGTCGACTAAACGATTCATATTCAATTCCGTAACCATTTTATTGATCCCTTCATGATACTGATTAGGCCCTAATGGGATTTGTGATGAATCAGTTTTCATTCAAATAATGGCATACTTCCTTGTCGACCCCACTCCTCCTCAACCACTACGCCTAAAATTCCTACATCATGGTTGATGTCCATACGGCATGATCTGACTACTATATGGCTATATGTAAAATAATAGTGACAGGAATGAACGAAATGACGACTCCGTTTGATTTTGACTTGAGTAAGAGAGTAAACCAAACAAAGACCGAAGAAGTATCCAGTGAGGAGAGTCTTAGACAGCATGTGGTAAAAGCGGCGCAAGTGAAAGGCTACAACACGCAAGACATTAACCCTGTTTGGTTTTCATTGTCACAAGCGTCCGAAATAAAAAAAAGGATACTTTAAAAAGCATCCTTTTCTAATTTTTGTCTAGAAAACTATTTGTGTTTTATAAGCAATTAGCGGTGTAAACCGATATCTCTTTGCATATGACCTGACAATTCGTTTGAGTAATATGTATTTTCTACTTCACCCTTGCCAAATAAAATATCTAGAAAGTGAGCAATCAATCCTTTGATGTTAACCGAATAGGTTTTCTTATCCATAGAGGTCGCTACAGCGATGTTAGTGATGTTCATTGCTTGTGCCATGATTGCCTCTCAAAAATGTTGTTATTCGTTTCGTTGAGACAAATATAGCCAATAATTCATCGGGTAAAAAATGACAAATTTTACCTTTTCAGATTACTTTTTCTAATACAACAACACCTTAACAACTCACTATTATTAAAATAAACTAAAGATGGCTATTTATGCAATTTACGCGTCACTTGGAGAATAAATAGTCACTTGACGTGCAGTGCATCCTTATTTTTGTATACAAAATGTTAATTTTAACTTGCTTCAATAAGCAATCTAATCCTTACCAATACTTAAAATAGGATTATATTTCTTTATCTATTGAAACAAGCTCATTTCTCCCTCTAACTACGGAGGCTAGTGTTGCAAACACCATTACAGAGATAACCACCACAAGCGACCAAACTGTCGGGATCTGCCACTGACTGTCTACCAACATCATTTTGACGCCAATGAAAATCATAATGAACGCAAGAGCAGGCTTTAGGTACACGAATTTATCCATCATACCTTGTAAAACGAAATACAATGAACGCAACCCGAGCAAAGCAAACACATTGGCTGCCAATACTAAAAAGGGCTCGCGAGTCACAGCGAAAATGGCAGGGATAGAATCCAACGCAAACATTACGTCCATAAACGCGATTACAACGATAACGACTAACATGGGTGTAAACTGACGTTGGCCATCTTCTAACACAGACAATGCCTTTCCTTGATAGCGTGTCGTAATGGGCAAGAGTCGCCTCAACAGTTTTTCTGGAAGCGGATTAACCTCGCCATGACCTGTCTCTCTTGTGAGTTGTATTCCGGTCCAAATAAGAAACGCAGCAAACAGGTACAACACCCAATGAAACTGAGCCAGTAGTTGCGCGCCAACAGCGATCATCAGCGCACGTAACACCAACGCTCCTATTACACCCCATAATAGTGCACGAGGCCGTAACTTCTCTGGGACAGCGTATTGTTGGAAGATAATGGCGAAGACAAACAGGTTATCGACACTCAGCGATTTCTCTAACAAATAGCCTGTTATAAAAGCGAGCGTTGCTTTCTCTGCGCTATAGCTACTTTCAGGTGCATAGACGTCCCAAAAAAAGTAGATTGTGGCAGCAAAAACGAAAGCAAGTACAAACCAGAATACACTCCAGATCGCTGCTTTTCTTACAGAGATTGTTCCACCACGAGTTTGGTAGATATCGATAGCGACAAGTAAAGTGGTTAATAGTCCGAAAGACAGGTACATCAATGGGGTCATAAGTCCTCCAAGGCGGAAGGAGGCTGGTGTTAGGTAGACCTTCCGCAAATCAAAATAACCAGACGACCAGCAAGCTTCCCTTAAATTGTGAGGGGAACTTCGTGGGTACTGAAACATTTGTATGCGTTGGTCTCGTCAAAGTGCTATTAGATAGGACTTATACTTACCGGATAAGCGAAGCTTAACGAGATGACGATAAGTAAACGGGTGACTACTCCCCAAACAGGCGAATTCTAGAGCGAGAATTTGTTTTCGTCTAGCTGTTTTTTATTAAGAAAAGTAACTTTTAAAATAAAAAACCAGCAAGCGATTTCTCATCACCCACTGGTCGCGTTTGTTACTCGATTATTGTGCGTTTGTCTTAGTTAGCTTTTGGCTAGTATCTTTCCAATATTGAATTCGACAACGATGCAAGCGAGCTTTTCTCATTTTTTTCATAGTTAATTCCTTCTACACTCTTACGCATTCCAAGTTACTCATTGAATGTAACAATGAAATGACAACCATAAGACCATTTTGTGACAACGTTATTGGGCTGTGCTTAACAGCATGACGATTTCCGTTCCGTCACTGGTCATCGATAGCGTTTCTGTTGCTAACGTATTCTGAATCTCATTTTTTCTGACCCAGGTAAATAGTTTAGATTCCTGTATGGGAGCTGAGTTCAAAAATTTTATTAGCTTTTGGTCTGCGGTTAACATTCCGTGCAATTCGACTTGCTCTTGAATATTAAAGTGTAAAGAGCCCATTTTCACCTCAGCTAATTGGTATCCATCCACTCGTAGGTTGGTCTGTAATTGACTGTATGCGTGCGTCGTAAATGGTGCAGTGATTATGGATTTAATCACTTTGTCATCTTTTGTAACAAAGCGAATATCGACATCCACACCCCGGTAATTGACTTCAAAGACACAATACTCGACGAACTCTTGTTCTCCACAATCAAATACGTCGGGTAACGCTAATAGTTGCGGCCTGTTTGCTAGTGAGGTTTGCCCGGAGATATAGGAGTTAACCCAGTGGTAACTTGCGCTATGGGCTAAGTTACTTAAAAAAATAACATTACTCAGCAGCAGTAATAAGACAGCCCCAAACTTCATAGACAACGTTATTAACCCCGAATATTCCTGAATCACCTTTGCAAAATATAGCCTGAAATACCTAGCAACTCATCCTCTTCCGCTCTACGCCCCCAAACCAAAATATGTGAGCGATACAACGATTTAAGGCGTAGATCTTCGGAATGATGTCAACACCATTCTTTTTGCATAGATTAGCCTTAGGATAATAATAACGATGGACTGAATAATGAAACATCTTACCCTACTCAGCGGTCTTAGTAGCCTCATACTGCTTACTCCAAGCGTACTGGCGCAACCACTTTTAACCCTTGCTGCCGAAACAACCTCAAGGGACTTTCCTATTGAAAACAACCAGCCACTGGTCATTCCCATTTCTAAAGGCAATTATCAGTTAACTGTATCGAACACTTCGGGCCCTTGCATAGAGCAAACCTTGAAAAAAGTGAAATTCAATAAACCTATTGTACTCAATTGCAGCCAGCAAACGACTCTGCCATTGAAGATACGCTTTTCAGGCGATTACGCGTTTCACTATGATGAAAGCCACAATACACTACTGTTTAAACGCGAACCCAAAAAATCGACTAAAACTACCTTTAAAAGACCTATTCCGAAAGTCGAATGCCAACGTTTTTCACCTAGTGAAAAATCAATTTATATTGGCGACACTTTTGAAAGCGGAGTGCAATTAAAAGAAGTGTTTTCAAATCAGGTTGTTCGCGTGGACAACGGGTACGTAAAGATCACTCCAAGTGCGAGCAATGGCGGCCTTGTATTATTAGAGCCAGTCGTTGATCAACCAATCGAGCGAACCGAGCTCGATTACCGAAACGCGAATATCTATTTCATCATGGTTGACCGATTCCACGCTCATAACGCTGACTCTACTCAACCCTATTTACGACAAAAAGACGGCATGCAAGAAATTGGCTCTTTCCATGGCGGCAATCTTAAAGGAATTATCGACAAGCTCGACTATATCAAGGAGCTCGGAACCAATGTGATCTGGTTGTCCCCCATCGTTGAACAAGTTCATGGTTTCGTTGGAGGGGGCGACAGTGGGTCATTCCCCTTTTATGGTTATCACGGATACTGGGCGCGAGATTTCACCAAGGTTGACCAGAGTTTTGGAGACGACGCTGATCTAAAGCTACTAGTAGAAGAAGCCCATAAACGTGGTCTAAAAATACTGCTCGATGCAGTCATCAATCATCCAGGGTATTCAACACTCGCAGATGCGCAGTTCGACCAACTTCCTATAACAAAACAACCCAATACATTACCAACCTCTTGGGCAAGCTGGTCACCAAGCAAACAAGAAAACTGGCACAGCTATCACGAACAGATCGATTACAGCTCTGCGCAATGGGATAATTGGTGGGGTCCAGATTGGGTTAGAACCGGGCTACCAAATTACGATAAACCAGGTTCGAGTGACACCACGCTGTCGTTAGCCGGTCTGCCCGATTTCAAAACCGAATCAAGCAACACGGTTACGCCTCCGCAATGGCTAATTAACAACCCTGGTACGCGCGTCCAAGCTCGCAACAATTACACAGTGGCTGACTACCTTGTTGAATGGCAGACCGATTGGGTAAAACGCTTTGGTATTGATGGCTATCGAGTTGACACGGTTAAACATGTCGAAAGTGACATTTGGCTAAGACTTAAACAAGAGGCCACCAGCAGTTTAGAGCAATGGCGAGCAAGTAATAATCAAACTGGCCAGCCATTCTGGATGATGGGTGAGGTCTGGGGACACGGAGCTTATCGAAGCCCCTACTTTGACGATGGCTTTGACGCACTCATCAACTTTGATATGCAGAAAAAGCTCGATAAGGGAGCCGTTTGTTTAACCGAAATGGCAGATACCTACCAGCAGTATTCACAGTCGATGCATTCTGCCAGTGATTTCAACCCTGTGAGCTATATGTCATCCCATGATACAGAGTTATTCTTTAGCCGATTTAAGTCACACGATATGCAAAAAGCCGCTGCAAATGCGCTGCTCTTAAGCCCTGGGGCGGTACAAGTTTATTATGGCGATGAAGTGGGTCGCGACATTGGACCGTACGCTGATGATTTCCATCAAGGTACCCGATCTGACATGCTTTGGGAGCTGTCAAATGAGAAGAAGTCGCTACTTAGCCACTGGCGAACCGTTGGCCAGTTTCGAGATAGGCACCCTGCAATTGGTGCTGGAAAACACATCGAAATTCCAAACGATAGCGCCTATGTTTTTTCAAGAGAGCTTGACAACGATAAAGTGATTGTCGCCTACTTCGGTAACTAGAATTAATAAAGGGTTCTACATGGCTCATGTTAGTGTCATTAGAGCCCTTTATTTACCTGTTTGTCGCTAGCTTATTTATAGCCGCCTTCGATTATCGGCTGCTCCAATCGCAATCGGATGCGGTTACGATGAATGGCTTCTTTGGGTAAGCTAATAAAACCGAACTGATTGAGTACAGCTTTCGAATTGTCAGATAGCGTTAAACCAACAAAAAACTCTTCCTACTCGTTAAAATACTCTCGATTAGGGGGTAAATTGAGGTACATATAATAGACACTCGCCAATGGGTATCTTCCCGAAAGGATTGTTTCCTTATTAACATCGTAGCTTTCGCCCAGATCATCGATGATTTTTAATGGGTGACTATTCTCAAACTGATCGGTGTAGACCACATAACCAATTGCTCCATCTTGCGAACTCAATTTTTTTTCGAACGCGGGCTGGTCTGCCAAAAACTGAGTGGCAACATAATTACTTTCGCCACAAGCTACCCAACTTGAAAACTCTTCATGCATAACCAATTGTTTATCAATGGCAAACGGAACCAGAGGATCACCTGAGCTACCATCGTCATTTTTCCAGCGTATTACCTCTGGAGATGGATTACAGCCGAAGAGCTTTTTTACTTCGGCAAGGGTAATTTTCTGACCGCTATGTTTCTCATTACTTAGGATCGCAATAACATCGGCGGTGAAATACAGCTCGGTTGGTTTATAGCCAAACTTTTGTTGGAATTGCGCTATTTCTCGATCTTGCCACTTTTTAGAGCTGATCCCCATTTTAAATCTTTGATTGGTAATACTAAACGGCACATCTTCGCTACCGATAACACGAATATCGAGCTGCCTTTCCTCAACTAAAGCCTTCATCAAAGGCACTAGATTTGGCTCTACAGCAACAACTGAGTTTGGCGACTGTGCTCTGGCTAACGCAGAAACGTGAACCAACATAAAAGTCATTAACAAATAACAGCGTTTATTCACTAGGGGCCTCCACTTTACTGGCACTACTCAAGCGCTTTTCGGAAGTAAAAATATCCCATGCTGGATCCACTTTCATTTCTGGTCGATAAAAAACAGCAATGGTTCTTCTTTTACGCTTCTTAAGTTGCTCTGTATAGGTTGTTACTTGAGTAAATTCCTGTTCAGAAATTCTTGTGCGATCTACACTGATCCGCACCAGCAGTTTTGGAGACCGAGTTAAGTGAGTACAATCACTAACGAGGTGAACCATGACAAACAAGAAAAAACGTATTATCCATTCCCCTGAATTTAAAGCAGAAGCCCTGAAACTAGCAGAGAAAGTGGGAGTAGCTGCGGCAGCGAGGCAACTGTCGCTACACGAATCCCAGATCTATGGTTGGCGTAAGGCAGTTAAGAGCGACACCAGTACCAGTCAGCGAGAAAAAGATCTAGCCGCTGAAGTTGCCAAACTCAAAAGGCAATTGGCTGAGCAAGCGGAAGAGCTAGATATCGTAAAAAAGGCCACCTACTTCGCGAAAAACCTAAAGTAGATTACTACGAATTTATGCTCGAACACCTGCTGTGCTTCAGTGTTGTCCGCATGGCTAAGGTGTTCTGCGTTTCACGAAGTGGGTTTTATTACTGGATTAAGCATCGCCACAAGACCGTCCAGCGCGAGGTAACTCGCCAAGAGCTTGATACGAAGGTCAAAGAAGCTTTTGACAATAGCAAAGGCCGTGATGGCTCAAGGCGCATCCAAAAAGAGCTGGCTGAGAACGGTGATAACCGTAATGTTAAAACCATTGCCGCCAGTATGAAGCGACAGGATTTAACGCCGAAAGCGGCACGTAAGTTTAAGTGTACGACGGACAGCAAACATAAAATGCCAGTGGCTCCGAACCTGCTGGCTCAGGACTTTAACGCTGAGGCTCCGAATCAAAAGTGGGCGGGAGACATCACCTATGTGGCGACAAGTGAAGGTTGGCTGTATTTGGCGGTAATCATTGACCTTTATTCAAGGCAAGTAGTCGGTTGGTCTATGGATACCAGGATGACGGCAACTCTGGTTTGCGATGCGTTATCAATGGCCTTGTTCCGTCGAGGATTCCCTGAGCAGGTTATCGTTCATAGTGACCGAGGTAGTCAGTACTGCTCAAAAGATTATCGAGACCTCATAACTGCTTATAATCTAAAGCAAAGTATGAGTAGGAAAGGAAACTGCTGGGACAATGCTTGTGTTGAGAGCTTCTTCCATTCAATGAAAGTTGAAGCGATCCAGTATGAACCGATCATGATGCGAGACGGGATGCGCCAAACAATCTTTGAATACATAGAGGTTGATTATAATCGAACAAGAAGGCACAGTGCTCTTGGGTATCTAAGCCCAGTTAACTTTGAAAATCAAAATGTCGCTTAATGAAGTGTCCAGTCTGGCTGGAGCAGATCACCTTAGTTTGGTACACAGCACAAAATCGTCACCAAGCCTATCGAACACACAATGAGTACCGGAAAATAGCCTACAATAAGCCTTAGTTGCCCATCACAGCATTTATTGGAGGCTATATATGTACGGATTTTCAACCAAGTTTAATGGCAGTTATGACGAGGCGATCGAAAGCGTGACGCAAGAGCTCGCAAAAGAGGGGTTTGGCATTCTTACCGAAATCGATGTTAAAGCCACTCTTAAAAAGAAACTCGATGTTGATAAACGCCCCTACATTATTCTAGGTGCATGCAACCCTACCCTTGCCAATCAAGCCATTTCCGCGGAACCGGATATTGGTTTGCTATTGCCGTGTAATGTGGTCGTTAGAGAAGAAGAAGACCTATCGATTACCGTTTCTTTCATGGATCCTGAGGCCGTACTCAAGCTTGTAAACCATCCGGATGTACAAGGCTTAGCCGCTCAAGTGAAAGAGAAGCTCTTACGAGTTCGCGCAGCTCTAAGTTAATAATCATTACTCTAAGGTCTTAAGTCTCATGGCCAGACAGTGCTCAAGGTGCGCTTTCTGGCTAGTTGCTCTTTCGCCTTAAAAATATTCTTTGTCGCGTACACGCTAAGAATTTTGTTACTATTACGGCGTTTTTCACACCTTACTGTGCGTGTGCTTTGAGCCTAGCGAACACTGCGCTAATTATGATGCAAAAAAAAAGAGAGAAATCATGACAGACAGCAAAGATGTAATTGATAACTTACAGGACCTAGAGCAATTTATACTTTCCGTAGAAAACGGGGGACTGGGTTTAGAAGGTGTTGCTGGGATAGGAATGGCAACCAATAATGCTGATGGCCGACACTTTATCGCGGTTTTTGACGCCAATCACAAACTTCTTTTGGCGCGCTGGGTAACCGATGATGTTTTTGAAAATGGTAAAGATCTTGTCCGAAACGGCGCTGGTCGAATCAACTAGAGAGTCGCTTCATCGTCCGTGTTACACATCAACCACTCCCTATAATTCGCCTTTGGACATAAGCTCCCTTCTCGCAACAGCCCTAAATTCATCATTCCGCATTTGATGCGGAATCTATTGTCAGAGTGTGGTTAGGGCAAACGCCGGATCCATAGCAGCCTGCACAATGCCATTTCGACGCATATGCGTCCCATTATTTCAGTCGTTATAACTAGTTCAGTCGTTATAACTAGTTCAGTCGTTATAACTAGAATTCACAAAGTCAGCCCCATAAGACATGGGCTGACTTTTCATTTCATTTCATTTCATTTCATTTAGGTTTTGATTATCGAACAATGGCCTGTTCTAGTACCTTCAGGTCGTTGTGTAAATGCGAAAAGGGCTCAAGTCCAAGTATCATGTCATCCCAATCCTGCTTGGTGAGCTCAAAGGTTCTTCCCTCGTTTGGCTGGGCAGTAATGGCAATCACTCCGTTTCTCAAAGCAATAGCGTAGTGTTCATGCTCATCGGTGAAGTGGAGATTAAATTCAATCTGCTTGCCTTCTACTTGTTTAGAATCCACCATAAATCGTAAGTAGTGGACATTGTCTCTCAACGGAGAACTGGCCAGTTTTTCTGCAGTGACCGCCCCTAGCAGTTGACTGAGTTGCTGATAGTTATCCAGAGTAGTTCCTGCAAATTGCATTTTACCTTCGTGTAACAAGGCTTCTGAAATGTAGAAACCACGCGCATTGGCGGATGTGGTATGTTGTCCCAAAGTACGAGCCGCATTCGCACGCAGTTGTTTGACCTCTTCAGGCATGACACCCATATTCATGAGCTGAGTCGTTAAGAACAAGCTCCACTGCGTACTAGCAATATCGCCCTTAGCTTGCGCTTTGGCAATCATAGCTATCACGGCATCGGTGCCGCCCATCGCCTCGACGGTTTTTTCTGCTTGCTGTTTTTTGGGAAGCGGGTTGATGTCGTATACGTCCCAACCCATCCAACCAATTCGGGAGCTATAAACCTGCTTGGCATAGCTCTCAACTTGTCCATACGTCTCTTTGTCGGCGCGCAGTGATTCTGGCATATGGATCCACTCAGCGATCTCCTGTCCGTCTTTACCCATAGCGATACCCCGGTAGGTCTGATCATGGATCAACTGCATGCTGTCGCGAAATGAGGTGATTGCCTGATGAGCGGCAACACTGCCGATGTTAGCAGAGCCATGAATATCGACGTGATACTCAATATCACGACTTAATGCCAGATCGGCTGCGTCTACCATTCTCATTGGATCACGGTAAATATCCCCGCGTAAAGTATACAGATTGAAGAGGCTGTTGCTGTTCATGGCATTTGAGACCAGCAGTTTTTGTTGCGGGAAATAAAACGCTACCGAATCGAGAACATCGGTTTGACTTGGTAAAACTTCCACTGCGAGACCGGCGACAGTGTGGTTTTCAACGCTGCCATTCTTGAAGGTAATATCAGGAGCCATAAATCCGGACTCACCAATAAGCTTATCTTTGCTAAACCCGAGCTTGCTCGGAAAAGCATCTTTTCCCTCCAAAGGGTGCAACATACCAAACTGAATGACCGCTCTGGTCGAGAAATTACCGCTTAGTACACTGATACCAGAATCCGCTTGCAGGTTTGTCACCAGATGTTCATGGCCGTAGATCTTAGTACCTTCATCAGCCCAAATTGATGTACCGTGGGTATAGTGAGAGTGTGTGTAAAGAATGGCGGCAACAGCGATCGGCTTTCCGAGTTTCTGTTCTAGTGCTGAGCGCTGTTCTTTTGCAACCTGAGTGCTATCACCAGTATCAATGATGATCCACCCCACTGGAGCGTTTATGGCAATGATGTTACCGATACCCCAACCTGCTATGCGATAAACCCCATCTGTAATTTCGGTGATGTGTTTAGTCTCGACCTCATAGTTGACGTCCACTTCAGCTTGCGGACGCGTAGTGATCGCGCCGCTTTTCGTGGTCACCAACTCCGTATGCAATGACATTCCATATTGATGGGAATGAGCCGATGCGGCACTGGTTATGGCAAAACCAATAAGTGTTGCGGTTAGTGTCTTTATTGTATTACTCATAGTCATCGAATCTATAAACCTCGTAATTGAATGTATCCAACTCCCATTAACGGGTTCACTTTGCATCTGTTTAGCAGTGGTATTTTGAGCGTGATGGATACAGTTTAAAGGGCTATCCCCTAGTTGATGTTTTAAAGTCTATGGATCGGCGTTAACAGAAACGATGAATTACAGCGATTCATTTTTGAGCAGGTTAGCTCAAGGTGAAGCGACAAAAATGAATTTGTTCAATTCATGGTCAGCGTGACTGCCTCACGGTTAAATACACCCCAACAGAGTTACTTCCCCTAACCATTAAGGTGAATCCATGAACAAGAAATTAATCGCATCTCTACTTGCGGTATGCAGTGTCACTACATCAACATTGGTAAGTGCCAAAAACGTAACCCTTTCCTCTGAGCCAGTGCCACTGACGACTGCAGTCAGTAAGGAGTTCTATCAGTTCTCTAAGCAGTTCCCTGCGGCGAATACCTCGGCACTGATGGAAGGTTATCCAGCCGGTGATGCTGAGTGGCACGAGTTTATAGCGACCAGAGACGCAGCCGCTGGAGTGCGAGCTCAGGCATTGTCGGAGCAGTTGGGGGCGACTATTGTGAAAGATACGATTGCCGGTGTATCGGTATATTGGATTACACCTAAAACGGTTGCACCAGAGCTAAAAGATAAGCTATTTGTCGCGGTACAGGGTGGAGGTTACCTACTTAATGGAGGCTTGGCCTCGACTACAGAAGGGATGGTTGTTGCACATCATATGCAAATTCCGGTACTCGCCATTGATTACAGCAAGGGCCCTGAGTCTCCGGCTCCAGCGGGACGTGACGATATTGTGACTGTATGGCGTGCGTTATTAAAAGATCGCACGGCGGACTCAATGGTTATGGGGGGCTCATCGGCAGGAGGAGCATTATCCGTGTTAGCAGTGCAGGAACTTAACCGTATCAAGGTTTCAGCGCCAGCCGGTTTGTATGTGGGAACACCGTCTGTGGACATGACATTCACCGGAGATAGCCGCCACATTAACGAAGGCGTCGACCACATCCTCGGTAGTTGGCGAGGCTTAGGGGAAGCGATGGTGGATGTCTATGTTGGCAATAAAGATCTCAGTGATCCTTTGGTGTCACCTATTAATGGCAGTTTTGAGAATTTTCCACCAAGTTATTTGATCACCGGAACTCGTGATCTGTTGCTGAGTGACACGATCAGGTTGGACAGAGCACTGAAGCGAGCTGGGAACGTTACTGAGCTAAATGTTTATGAAGGTCAGTCGCATGGTGACTATATGGCCGCTCTGGGAACGCCAGAGTCCAACGAACACTATCAGGCGTTAAGCCGGTTTATGCGAGCAAACTTACTATAGTTTTTATTGTATAGTTTTATCGAATTGAACGCCCCAGTTTTTACTGGGGCTTTTCGTATCTATTAACTGAGGAATCAGAACTGCTGTTTATAGCCTCTGATAGATGTCCAGTGCAGTCTCTTCAATTCCTGGAGTAAAGAACTGCACGTCCATACAAATGAGCAAAGCCAGCAATCACCCCACTGTAAACACTCGGCATATGTAGCTCGTCACGATGGGTGGCCAGCTCTGCAGAAAGACGGATGATCAATGCTATGGTGTTGGGGCCACATAGTGAAGGGATGGATAGCGGAACCAAAGCGATGGAATCCTAGTCCGGCGAAATGTTTTCCGCTTGTTTTTCTTGTAAACAGCATATTGAATTCGATATCGACAATGATGATGCCGCCACCATGGCGCGAATTGGGCACATCGATACTGAGCTGGTTTAAAGCCGTCACTCCGTTGAAGAAGCCCATACACAAGGGAAACACGGTTAGGTGTCTATCGCTTTTCCCTGAGAGACGATGTAGTTTTTGTCGCGCCCTTTGCTGAGTCCCAGTAGCACGGTGGCAGCAGCGGGCGGGTTCATGATGGGCAGTAGACCAATGACGGTTAAAGTCAGGTAAGTAAACAGTGTTTCTATTTGCATATGGTTTTCCTGTTGGTTAGACAACGGCTGAAAGTAAGAAAGTTTGCGTTAAGTAAAGGACGCTGAAAAAGGCAATGGCGTCGGTTAACGTGGTTAGAATTGGGCTAGAGAGCATGGCTGGATCAAGATTGAATCGTTTGAGAAGCAGTGGCAGTGAGCCTCCAATAATGACTGCCAATACCGAAGACACCGCATAGGCAGCGCCAATCAATAGGGGCAATGCCAGTGGTTGTTGGTCATGAGTGATCATGGTCAGCACGGCGAGTACGAGGCCAATCAGCAGGCCATTGACTAGCCCTATCGGCATTTCTTTGAGTACTACGTAGAGCAGATCTTTTGTGGACAGCCGTCCGGTGGAGAGCTCGCGGATCGATACTGCTACCGCCTGATTACCTGCCGCACCAGAGAGGTTCGCGACCAATGGCAAGATGGCCGCAAGTACGGCTATTTGTTCAATAATGGGTTCATAGGCGGCGATAATGGAAACGGCGATATAACTTAGCACCACGGAGGGCAGTAGAAAAGCAAGGCGGCGCACGTTGCGTACCTTCATTGGCATGGCGCGAAATTCGTCTCCCCCTAATACGCCCGCCTGTTCTAACAGTTGTTGTTTGGAGTTCTGGTACAGCGCTTCGTTCAAGTGAGTCGAACCGACCACGCCGATCTGAAACCCTTTGTGATCGACGACCGGAATGACTGAGTGTGGTTTACTGTCGAGCACACTTTTCAGAGCAGTTAGGTCGTTATCGGGTGCAATAACCGGCACCGTGAGATCCAGGTAGTCTCTTAATTTCGCTCCGTAAGGGCGAAGAAAAATGTCGCGTATTTTTAACGCACCGAGGTACACTCCCCTTTCATCGTGAAGATAGACATAGCGCCATTCCAACTGCTCTGAGGTTTGTTCTTCTGCCCTTAGGGCGGAACCCAGATCGGCGACGGTTGCATCCTGATCTAACTTAAGCACTTCACTTTTGCAGATCCCACCAACCGTATCACTTGAGTAAGCGAGTGCCGCTTTCTCTTCGTATTTCCAGTTTGAAGGCAGAGAGAGCCTCAACTGATATTGATACTCTTCAGGCAAGTACTTAAGCAAAAGTCGCCGGTCTGGGGATCGCAAAAACTGGAATAGCGGGATAATAGTCTCTATGGGTAATGTCTTTACCACGCTAATCAGTTCAGTGTCATTAAAATGATCAAGAAGATTCGCGGCCAGTTGAGGAGTGACCAATGTCAATAGTACCCATGTAACGGCGCGCTCTTCTCTAGTTAGCTTGCGAAAAACAAGTGGTAATAACACGGGTTCTGCGGTTCTAAGGCTTTCCGAAAGGCCAACGCTATCAGTAGCGGATATCTGTTCTAGTAGTGAGGCATAAAGTGCCTCTGCATCTTTCGAATGCAAAGGCATGGAAAGAAAAGTCATAGTGAACACCTTTCAATGAAAACAGTGAGTACAGTCTGTTAACTGCTGTCAAGCGCCGCTTTGCCAAGAGGCACTGATTCAATATGCGATTAGAATTAATCAAACATCAGAATGATGTAAGCGAAAAACAGAATGAGGTGTGTCGCACCATTAAGTGAGTTGGTACGCCCGCTACTGAAACTGACGCTGCTCATCAAAAGTGTGGCAACAAGTAGCACCATCTCTGCTGGTCTCAGTCCGAGTTTAATCGGCTCGTCCATGATCCCGGAAATCAGTAATACCGCGGGAACGGTAAGGGCTATCGTGGCTAGCACCGAGCCGAAAAACAGGTTCATCGCGCGTTGCAGTTGATTGTGGATGGCGGCTTTTACGGCGCCAACCGCTTCCGGAGCTAGAATAATCAACGCCACTACAAGTCCTCCTAGTGCCGCAGGCGCCCCCAAATCTGAGATACCATCGTTGATGGGGATAGCTAGACTCTTGGCAAGCAAGATCACGACCACCAGATAACTCACCAACATAAGTATATGAAATGCATTGCTCTTCATTGGGCCATGCTCCTCATAGTCATCCTGATGATCAGCATCAATGAAAAAGTGAGTATGACTTCTGGTCTGTATAAACAGGAACACTGCATAAAGTGAAATCGAGGCGAGAACTAAAGTAGTAGTCAAGCCCACCGACATGTTGCCCCTAGCATCCATAGTAGTGAAGTTCGGCAAAATCAGGCATAGCATGGCCAATGGAATAATCGCGACCAAATAGGCTTTGATACCATCAAGATTGTAGCTTTGCGTATGATATTTAAGGCCACCGATCAATAAGGTGATACCAACAAAACCATTAAGGACAGCCATCACCACCGCAAACATGGTATCGCGTGCCAACACTGGGTTAGACTCTCCGGTCAGCATAACCGACGACACCATAATCACTTCAAGTAACACTACTGATAGAGTTAAGATCAGCGTACCATAGGGATCACCCAGTTTGATCGCTAGTGCGTCAGAGTGTCGAACCACTGCGAAAATGGCCGTCATGACCACATAGAAAAGCATCCCTGTTGTAAGTATATAAGGTATGACTGAGAGACCATTGTTTAACAGTGTGTCGCCGACGAGTTTAAAAAATAAGATCGCAAGAGCGCCAATGAGCAGTGTGTACTCCTGCTTGAGAGCCTTAAGCATGTTGAGCCTTTGGGTTATTTCCAGCACTCCGTTGTGTTCCGTTAACGAAATGGGTGGTGAGTTCTTCTACTGCTTCCAAAGCGGCAATATTCGTGGAGCACCATAGTGGGGAACAAAGATCATGACTATGAATTAGTGAAATTCATATTTAGTTGTTTCGTTACAGCAAATATGAATTTCTCTAAAACGTGCCTTTTTCAAGGCAAATATCACATAGTAGATGAACCGCTACATTGCGATGGTCAGCGACGTCGAACACGGTTGGCTTTTAAGTCAATACGGAGTCTGACTGCGTCAGTCGCGAGAAACACTCATTTACCGGACTTGTAAGTTATGATGGATATCACCATACATTTAAACGATCGCCCATATCGTATTTGTGATTTGGGCGAAGGAGATTGCTACATCGTGGTGTGCTTCGCACCGACAGTCGCAGACTTGTCAGAAATCTACAGCGTTAAATACGCTCACGCCCCTCGCCTATTGGTGGTGGATACATCAACTTACTGGCGTACATCCATATGCAACATGGAGGAAAGTGATTTGGATATCTTAGCCAGTGATGTGCATTTGCTCGCTGATATTTATTGGCTCGATGAAGTGCATGTGGATTTGGATGACGAAGATAACTATCTACTGACTCGACTTAAAGCTGAGCTACAAAGTAGAATGACTCAACATCCGGATAATATCGGGAAAGAAACAGTAGGAATAAGCTAGAGCCTTTCTAACCTAACCAAATGTAGATAATAAAAGCATGTGAATTTTCAGTTCTGACACTGTGCTGCGATTACTCTTCTAGCTTAAAAAGGGAAATGCCAAGTTGCAAACAACCAACCGGCTAAAAATTAAAGCTGTAAAATCGTAACTGCCTGTCAAAAAATACTTTTTCAACTCTTGTATCGTCACTTTCTATTTGTCTGATGATATAGTGCTGATTCTGAACAATAACGAGGGAGGATATAATATATGGATAGATTTCTAGAGTTGCTAGCAACAAAACCTAATGAAATCATGTTTGAGCAAACGATGCAGGTTATCGACCAACATTTTGAGTTTAACCCAGTCAGTTTTGTAAATGGAAACACTGAAAATCTGGCAGGGCAAAACAATGGCTCTTGTAAGATTTTTGCTTTTGCTCAGACACTGGGGTTAGATGAGTCATCAACGCTGGCCTGCTTCGGTCAATTTTATCGCGACGATGTTTTAAATAATCCAAATGGTAACGATCATGCCAACATTCGTAATTTTATCCAACACGGTTGGGCAGGCATTCGCTTCGATGGCACCGCGTTAACAGCAAAGTAAGTCTTTGATATACTTATGGACAGTACTTATTTAATACTCAAGCATATGGGTAACTGAAAATCTTCGAATAAGTCACGTAACTCAGCTTTGCAACGCGCTGCATGAGATTCCCTTTTTCAAGGGAATGACGGTGATTTTGGGATGGTTTGAAACACCGAATGGGGCAAAAGTGTTTTACGCCGTTCGTTTGTAACCGACCCCTAACGAACGTTGTTAAACTAATGCTGTGTTCGCTGATGTGAGATTCCTACCTTCGCAGGAATGACAGTATTTGGACTTGGTTGTTTACGATAAGTGACATCGAAAGAGGCAAAACTGAATCAGCACAAATCTGGCTTACTCAAAGACGGACAATTATGAGTGACAACCGAAAGTCGAGTCGGTAACAATATAGATTTTTAAGTAGTATAAGAAGCCAACCGAATTAGCTATTTTGATAAAAGCTTACTTTCATGTCGACCAAATAGACACCATGGCCAAACCAATCACTCCTTTCCGAAATAGATAATGATGCCACCCGAAGGATTTCCTCGGCCACATCCTCTCGGCTAATTTGCGTAGTTGCGCTCTTTATCGGCAACATCTCGTTATCAAACCCCGTGGTATCGAAGCAGTAGCGGTAACGTCTTTTTGCAGGCTTATTCGTTAAATATGCGGGTCTGAAAATAACAAACGGCAAGCCTTGCTCACCGGCCTTTGCGAGTACACCTTCGCTTTCTCGATAATTTTTAACGATTGGCATGTGATTGAACATGTTCATCAGCCACTTAACGGGGAAATTATCTGGTAGTTTCGCGTACGACTGACCCGGAACCCCCTCTGTACCAGAAGATCCATGGTAATACAGTTCAATCAAGCGGCTATTTTGCATCCCGGTGGTAATGGCTGAAATGGTTTGGCTGTACAGTTTATTTTGTTTGTTAAACATGTCTGAAACTTTCGTCACGCCGACAAAACAACACACTGCATCAATTGAAGGATCACTTTGTAACAGGCTTTGGTAAGTCTCAGATAAGATAACATTCTGATTTGTGGCCTTTAATGTACCTTTACCAACCGGCTTTTCACCTGTGGTACTACTGCCTTGTTCTTCGGTCAGAATCACATCATCAAGCAATGTGTTCATTCGAGCCAATGCGGCATCGTCACTATCGGCACGACAAATCGCGGTCACATCATGCCCTTGTTGGAGCGCTTTTTTGATGAACAAACGTGCACCTCTGGAGGCTGCCGCGACAACTAAAAAGTGTCTTCTATTTTCAGACATAACATTCCTCAAAACTATTTATAGATGTTTCAATTATTCGTGGAACATTTGCTCCACCTTTGAATCGTTTCGAGTATACTGAACGCTATTTCCCCCGCCTAGCGTTTTTAGAATACTGGCACAAATTCATAGGAGTGTGCTCCATGAAACGAGCTGAGCAAGTTGAACATTCTCGAAGAGTCCTAGCCGAAGCATTGTTTAGGCTATTTAAGAGATACGATTACGACAAAATAACGATTTCGCAGATCGCTTCTGAAGCGAATGTAGCACGCAATACCTTCTATCGAAACTTCAGCTCCATTGAAGATATCCTTATCTATATGTTTGAATCGTCGATAGAAGATGCCTTAAAAACACTAAGCTCACCAAACAAGAGCAATAGTCGAACAATGGTTGAATGGCGGGTGCAATTTGCAAGGAAACACCCTTACTTTGCGTATATTCAGAACCAACCGAAACTTTGGCTGTTGGTCGAGAAGTATTGTCAAGAAAATCAGTACCGAATCTTCGAACTTATTGAAGATTTGAATAGCAGCACAGCCGATCCCTTTGATACTATTTTTGAACAAGCTGGAATGAATGCTGTTCTTGGCCATTGGGTACAAAGTGATTTTGAACGTGACGAAAAATCGGTTGTGGACTTTATCTACTCAAAATTGAGGCAATTTGAACAATAAAAGGGTAGCTATCGTTAGATTGGGTCTAGTGGCGGCTTCGGCAATAGCGTCAGCATCAATGAAATCCTTCTTGTGGCTCTTAACATCTGGCTTTTCCTAGTGTCGTCTCCAATTAAAAACAACGTCATCCTCACGAAAGTGAGGATCTTCCAAAGCGCCCAGCCAACGGAAAGTAAGCGACCAAGTCACTCAAACAGGTTCCACGACGTGCGATAGAAGATCCCCTTTTTCAAGGGGATGACGCATTTCTAGGGATGGTTTGAAACGGAGAATGGGGCAAGCCAACGTTATAACTCTTTTGAATCAAGACAAATGTTATCGCTGGAGAGATAAAAGATACTGTAGCCGGTTTCAGCCACTTATTATTTGGGTTGATGGCCCGTTTTCTGCGCTAGTTCTTGCATCGCCTCGGCAAACGTTGTCGTCCCGCCTTTAGCCTGGACCTGTACAACCTTATACCCCATATTTTCCAACGCTTGGCGTTCTGCCAAAACCGCTGCGTCGTTTTGTTGGCTACCTTCGGCAGGCTGATGAATGTAACATCCCTCTAATTGCCCATCTTCAACCAGTTGGTGGTGTTTCAGTGTATTGATATCAAAATTCATAGTGAGTCTTTTAGTTAAAATGGTGAACTTCTGTGACAGGTTACATGCGCTTTAAGGGCTTTACCACGCTGTCTAGCCCTTCAATTTTCAAACACAAACAAAGCTTTAACAATTCTCCAAGCTCCCCATCCGGAAAACCCTTCTTTTCAAACCAGAGTAAGTATTCTTCTGGAAGATCGATAAGTACTCTACCGCTATATTTGCCAAATGGCATGGGCATTCTAGCCAACTTTACTAAATTTTCTTTCTCTAGCATTAACAATACCTATTTATAAAATACGGCTAACCAAATGGTCTTCTTGTCATGAGGGGTATGGGATACTTTGTGCTTTACATGAGCAGGTATCAATATATGGTCCCCTTCGCCCAGCAAGCTAACATTACCATCTTCGAAAGTAATTTCGCCCGCGCCTTTAATCACCATTACCCATTCATTTTCATCTTGATCATACCAGCCCTCATTCGGTGAAGTATGCCCCTGAGAAACAATTCGTTCAATACGTACCGAGTCAGAGAAGACGATGTCTTCGAATGACTCATCTGTCATATCAACAGGTAGATGCTTCAATAGGTTACTTACCTTCATCTCTTACTTCCAATGTTCATGTGATCACCCTAGTCGTACTTTTATACCACCAGTACATCATAACGCCACAAAAAACCTAAACACATTATCAATAACTAACTAACCTTATAGATATCAAGCAGTAAATTGAAACGTGTTCTACGACTTAACCGCTGGCTTGGAGGGTTAAATTGATAATTAGAATCGCATTAATATTTGCGACGTTGACCTTAGCCAACAATGCTATAGGACAATGGGTGAGCGACCACAGCATTGACCCTTTCGATAAAGTAGAAACTCATCGTGCATATGGCTTTGGAACCAAAATAGATGATGAGTATACCTCTTTTGGGATCCGATGTGACAATCGCAATAAGCTGCTAATCACCACCGGGTTTGCAACGGATCTCGATACGCCAAACGCCTATATTGATTTGGCGTTCAAAGTCGATGGCTACGAGCCCATTTTTCTTCAAGGCCGTCTTTACATGAATAGCGTAAAGTCCGCTTTTGTTCGGATGAACCAGTCGAACAAAGTCCTATTAAATCGTTTAATAGACCAGAGCTTAAAAGGGAATGTCGTTTCGATTAGAGCATCAAACAAAGAGCAAACGACTTTCGTTGATTATGAGGTGCCTCTTATTGGGTTTACTCGACACAGTGCCTCAACTCGGGTCTCATGCGGCATTGGTTATGAAAAAGTCGATATGCTTGCTGAAGATAAAGCGGAATTGAAACGCCTTAACCTGTTGCTTGACAGCATTAAAGAAAAAATCGCCGCTATTGAGGGGAAATATTGAGAACACCAATAAAGAGGAGGGTTTTGTTTTACGATACTCAGGTAATTGTTTTGTACCGTGAGTTTATGTACACAACTACAATGGTGGACGGATACAGTCAATCAGGCCGGAAGTTCCTAACTTAGTTCCATGAAATTACACAATAAAACCGCAAGTCACCCCAGAGAAAATAGAAAAAAGGCATTACATTTTTCGGAGTTTATGCTGGGCTTAATACTTAAGCTTCTGTTGATACAGGCCCATTGGTATGACTAAGACAAGTTGAAGTCATGTTACGGCCATTTTTTTTCGCGTTATATAGCGCCTTGTCTGTTCGACTCATAAATTCATCCCAGCTCTCATGAGGATGAAACTGAGCAACCCCAAAACTAGACGTCAACGACAAGTCGTGTCCTCGAACCGCTTTAATTTCTGAAATCGACTGACGTAACGTGCTGGCAACTTCTTGCGCCTGTTGCAAATGAACATTAGGCAGTAAGATCGCAATCTCGTCCCCGCCAAAACGAAATGCGGTCGCCGAAGACGATAGTTTAATGGCACTTTGAATCACTTCAGCCGCAGATTTTATAACGTAATCACCCACAATATGTCCGTATTGATCATTAATTGACTTGAAGTTATCAATATCCATCATAATGGCACTTACAGGAATAGTATTAGCCTTTTTCATTAGCTCTGGGGCTATTTCGTCTAGTGCCCGACGATTGCCAAGTGAGGTTAAAGGATCGCTGTAAGAAAGCTCATGAATCGAACTAAGCAGCCTCGCATTGATCATCCAGAGCATTGTAAAGCTCATAGACACAATGAGAACAATACTAAATAAAAAAGTAAGCTGATGAATCAAATTGGCTGTCATAAAATCATTCAACTCGGCTGAAAAGAACACAGCGATGACTCGAACGACCATAAACCCGCCATAGACCGCAAAGGACAAGGCCATCATCCGCGTGGCTAGGGTCAAATCATTACGTTGACCCTTTAACACAGCTAGAGCAGTACTAAGAGTCACAATAGCCACATATAGGCTGATAATGATAATACGAGACTTAATGGAAGGTACATAGTATGTAAAGTAAACGAAACTTAGCAAAACCCCCAACATCAATAGGCTACTCAGGTTCGTCGATTTTAAAGAGTAACCTCGAAACAAGCATAAGCTATACAAGGCCATATGGAACCCGAGTGCAATGACCATATTGGCGCCAATGATACTCAACCAATCCGGAGCATCCCCCCTTAAGCTCAACATAAGCGGCCCAGTACCGATGACCAAAATTGAAATTGAAAATAGTGAAAGCCCCTTGATGGGCTGTTGAGAAAATTGGAATAGCTGTAAACCAACACAATAAATGAAAGAGAACAAAATAATAATAAAAGTCAGCGTTCTTATATCTAGAGAAAAGTCATCCATGTTTTGCTACACCCCTATACTCACGCGAAACACACCGTAATGATATGGATCAAAATAGTACTAGGGTATGTTATCTTTCTTTTTATTGTTGATCTAAATTGTGAGTGACATCACCCTTAGGTGCATCTGGTTGTTTTCTAGCATGATGCGCTAAATCAGATGTCCAGTGGCATTTATACGTTTCACCTGGATACACACCTTCAAAAAATACGGCTTTCCTTTCCACCTATCTTGTAACTGGAGAGTTAATGACAAGATTCATCACACAATGATGAGTTTAATCAAGTAGGATATAACATAGCTAGATGGGTATCACCGCATTAGTCCTGAAGATAGTTTCGTGAGCGTAATTAAGCATTGTGACGTACATTATTATAAAATAACGCATAACCGTAAACATGGTCGTTACCTTTAGCAAATACAGTAAAGTCCTCGGGGTTAGGAATATTAACTATCAATAAAGCCTAATCACACTGAACACTTGTATAGTGCTTAATGGACGGTGCCCAGAAAATTATTGGTTTTAAAATTAGGGTTGGCTTACTCCTTTTATCATAGCAGCGACAATTGATTTATCTGGCTTTTGATACTGCCCTGAGCAATAGGTCAGGTGTCCATAACCCTCTTCCTCATGCTTATGATCAGCACCCAACAGGCCTGCTAACCACTTACCCTGAATGGAGGGAACGGTATTATCATCATCAGCGTGCCAAACAAAGGCATTACTATGGGATAGATCTCTGACATCAAAGCCCCAATCAAAACAACTGTCTTGTGCGGTTTCCCAAGTAGATCCTGAAGTTCCCCTTACTACGCCACGCTTAAGTGATGCATGAAAGCGTTCTACTAGCTCTTTATCAGCTTCTACTTTTGGAAAGCCCTTTCGAAGTACGCCTGTCGCAACACTTGGAGGCAACATGCCAAATACAATACGAAAGACACTAAAATACCAACCCATATTGTATTTTTTAAGGGAACTAGAGTGCGGTGTTCGGCCGGAACCTATGGTTCTACTAAAACCCAGCTCTTGGTTAAGTTCTGGTGGGAGAAAAGGGGCATTTAACCCCAGTCCAATGACTCTATCTGGGTAAGTTAATGCTGCCGCCATCGCATGTGGAGTACCTTGAGAATGGCCGGTAATATGGAACTGCTCAACACGTTCAGCTTTAAGCACTGCAGCTAAGTCTTCACTAGCCCATTCGATAACCTTGCGACCTGGCTTCTGATCCGTAAAACCACAGCCCGGCAGGCTAATCGCTATACCTTTAACATTGAGTGCATGACAAATGTTTGCGTAAGTCGCTTTTTCAAACCCAGCTTCCAGTGCAGAGCCATGCATATTAATGACAACATCTGCTCCAGGTTGTTCGCTACCATAGACGGCATAAGCGACAAGCCGACCATCATTCGTCAAAGCATACTTCTGACCAGCATCTTCGATTTCCTGAGCAGATATAGGGCGCATCCCTTTTTTCCGGACCCTAACCCCTATATGGTTAAATATAACAATTAGAGCGACTAGAAGACCAATGATAGTAAGAAGTAAACTCATCTTTATCCTTAACGCCGCACTAAGCGGACTAAAATAGTTGGGTATAATGTGGAGCGAAGCGAAACGTAGCCAACTGTTTTAGTTTCGTTTAAGTGCCTTGTTGAACGAAGCGGCTCCGTGGCAGAGTAAAGCGTGCAACGCCCATACTCTTTACGCCTCCATCGTTGTGATGGCGAAGAACAAGAGTGCACACTATGAACCCGACCGAACCTGAGCGATATAATTGTCCTTATGAACAACACCTTACCAACTTACCTGGGGCAAACTGCATCCCAAAATATGCTAATTAATACCATTTGACGCGCTTTG
The DNA here is from genome assembly GCF_022836845.1 of Vibrio gelatinilyticus. Taxonomy (GTDB): domain Bacteria; phylum Pseudomonadota; class Gammaproteobacteria; order Enterobacterales; family Vibrionaceae; genus Vibrio; species Vibrio gelatinilyticus. Next base: position 365,402 of record NZ_JAJNNZ010000003.1, on the reverse strand, counting down.
CGCAATGGTCTATCGACACTATTTGGGAGCAATGCTTTAGAGCTCTTTCCCCTACTCCCAATCAAGAATAACCTTGCCAGAAAGCCCGCTACGCATAGCGTCGAAGCCTTTTTGGAAGTCATCAACCTTGAAGTGGTGGGTGATGATTGGCGTAAGATCTAAACCCGATTGGATCAAGCTTGCCATCTTATACCACGTTTCGAACATCTCGCGACCGTAGATACCCTTAATCACTAAGCCTTTGAAGATCACCTGATTCCAGTCTACTGCCATATCTGACGGTGGAATACCCAGAAGAGAGATCTTACCACCATGGTTCATGTTGGTTAACATACTGTTGAACGCTGATGGGTTACCAGACATTTCTAGACCGACGTCAAAGCCTTCCGTCATGCCAAGATCAGACATCACGTCTTCAAGCTTCTCTTCCATGACGTTAACAGCGCGTGTCACGCCCATCTTCTTAGCAAGATCGAGGCGGTACTCGTTGACGTCAGTGATTACAACGTGACGAGCACCAACGTGCTTCGCGACTGCTGCAGCCATGATACCAATTGGACCGGCGCCAGTGATTAGTACGTCTTCACCAACCAAATCAAAAGAAAGCGCGGTATGAACAGCGTTACCAAACGGGTCAAAGATAGACGCCAAATCATCAGAAATTTCAGCAGGGATCTTAAAAGCGTTGAAGGCTGGAATTACCAGATACTCTGAGAACGCACCTGTTCGGTTTACACCAACGCCCGTTGTATTACGGCATAGGTGTGTACGGCCACCACGGCAGTTGCGGCAATGACCACACGTAATATGACCTTCGCCAGAAACACGGTCTCCGATTTCAAAACCGCGAACTTCTTGGCCAATGCCAACGACTTCACCTACATACTCGTGGCCTACAACCATAGGCACCGGAATGGTATTTTGTGACCACTCATCCCAGTTGTAGATGTGTACGTCCGTACCACAGATCGCGGTTTTCTTAATTTTGATCAGTAGATCATTGTGGCCAAGCTCAGGCTTGTCCACTTCCGTCATCCAAATACCTTCTTCAGGCTTTAACTTAGATAGCGCTTTAATTTTCATAATATAACCTTCAAGACTGGTCCCCGATTGTTGCAAACTGGGACCAAAATACTTTAGATAAGACCCATGTCCTGGCCAACTGCAATAAATACTTCGATGGCACGATCTAACTGCTCGCGAGAATGCGCCGCAGACATTTGAGTACGGATTCGAGCTTGGCCTTTAGGCACAACCGGGAAAGAGAAGCCGACAACGTAGATCCCTTTCTCCAGTGCGCGTTCTGCGAACTCAGCCGCGACTTTTGCATCGCCAAGCATAATTGGAATAATAGCGTGGTCTGCGCCACCCATGGTAAAGCCAGCGTCTTCCATACGCGCACGGAAATGAGCTGCGTTATCCCAAAGCTGGTTACGCAAATCGCCACTCTCTGCCAATAGGTCTAAAACTCGAATAGACGCCGATACAATGGCCGGAGCTACTGAGTTTGAGAAAAGGTATGGACGCGAACGCTGACGCAACCAATCAATGACTTCTTTCTTACCTGAAGTATAGCCACCAGAGGCACCACCCATCGCTTTGCCTAACGTACCGGTAATGATATCGATGCGATCAATGACATCGTGAAACTCGTGGGTACCTGCGCCATTTTTGCCCATGAAACCCACTGCGTGAGAGTCATCAACCATAACGAGTGCATCGTATTTATCAGCAAGATCGCAAATCGCTGGGAGGTTAGCGACCACGCCGTCCATGGAGAACACACCATCAGTAACGATCAGCTTGTGACGAGCACCAGCTTCATTCGCGGCAATTAGTTGTTGCTCTAGTTCAGCCATATCATTGTTGGCGTAACGATAGCGCATTGCTTTACATAGACGAACACCATCAATGATTGATGCATGGTTTAATGCATCAGAGATGATCGCGTCTTCTTTACCAAGAATCGTCTCAAAAAGACCCGTATTGGCATCAAAGCAAGATGTGTAAAGGATGGTATCTTCCATTCCTAAAAAGGTTGATAGCTTTTGTTCTAGCTCTTTATGAGAATCTTGCGTACCGCAAATAAAACGTACCGATGCCATACCAAAGCCGTGTTGATCCATGCCTGACTTCGCCGCTTCGATCAGTGCCGGATGATTTGCTAAACCAAGGTAGTTGTTTGCACAGAAGTTCAGTACTTCTTCGCCAGTGGAAATCTCTACCGCCGCTTTTTGCGCAGAGGTGATGATTCGTTCAGACTTATAAAGCCCTTCTTCTTTCACTTCTTCAATTTGCTTTTGAATTTGTTGGTAAAACGCAGAAGACATTCTCGATTCCTTCTTATGCTTATCTTGTTTTGAGTAAACAAGTTTTGTAGGGAGTTAGTGTATCCGTCTGGCGACACATGGCCTGACCAATTCACAAAAGATGAATTCATTTTAGTTCATTGAGGAAATTACGATTATCCCTTAAGATGGAAAAGCATTAGTGAATTGAAGGCAACAATCATGCTCAATCAGAAATTAATCGCTCTGCTTCCCGACTTAGCATCGTTCATTTTGGTGGTTAACGAAGGCAGTTTTACCGGAGCGGCGCGCAAGCTTGGCGTTACGCCATCGGCTCTGTCGAAAACTATCACTCGGCTAGAAAGCGCTCTTAATGTGAAGTTGTTTGAGCGAACCACACGCAAGCTCATCATCACTCAAGCCGGGCTCAAAGTGTTTGATCAAAGTGTGCTGATGGTGAATGCTGCGCAGCAAGCCGTAGACCTGTCGCTATCTGATCACAGTGAGCCTTCGGGGACACTTACAGTCGCTGCGCCAGAGGCTTTTTTAAATTCGGTATTGCAGCCATTCGTACTTCCCTTTCTTAAACAATACCCAGAGATACAGCTTAAATTACGCGCCGCCGATGGCAATATCGACCTACTCAAAATGGGGATCGACATTGCGTTCAAACTGACTGACAAGCCCGATGAGCTCTTGGTGCTAAAAAAAGTTGGCGAAACCAATCTGGTGCTTTGCGCGAGCCCCGCTTACATCAGTGAGCACGGTACTCCATTGACTCCTCAGGATCTTGAACATCACGATTGCCTGTACTTGGCAGAGACCGAAACGGATAACATTTGGGATTTTTTCAAAGGTGATGAGTTTTACACCATTCCAGTGCATGGTCGATATGCTGTTAACCATTCTCAAATGCGTCTTCAAGGAGTGAAAGAAGGCCTGGGGATCGGGATTTTCCACGATTTCGTCATAGGTGAAGCACTTGAAAAAGGCGAAGTTATTCAGGTCCTCACAGACTGGACGTTAAAAAGTAACTACCATGGGGATATTGCACTGCAGTACCCACAGTCAAAATATATACCGGCAAGACTGCGTGTCTTTATTGACTACGTCATGGCTACATTGCCATCTAAGTTGGCAAGGGCTTCGTCATAATAAAACTCGCAGCGCAAGCGTGTAGATGCGTATGTTGATTTGCCAATTCAAACGCTTAAGGAAAGTTATGCTAAATGCTACACATCATATTGCCATTATTTGCTCTGATTACTCTGTATCTAAGCACTTTTACAGCGAACTACTTGGGTTCAAAGTTATTGCCGAAAACTATCGCAAAGAAAGGGATTCTTATAAGCTCGACCTAGCCTTACCAGACGGAACTCAAATCGAGCTGTTTTCCTTTCCCGATGCGCCAAAACGACCGACACACCCCGAAGCTCAGGGGCTAAGGCATCTGGCTTTTTCAGTCGATGATATTGTGAAAAGCGTTGAATGGTTGAACGAGCAAGGTATCGACGTAGAGCCGATTCGCACCGATGAGTATACGGGTAAGCGCTATACTTTTTTCCAAGATCCTGATGGATTGCCGCTTGAGCTTTGCGAAGAGGTCAGCTAGACACGCTGTATAATTGAAAATAAAGGGAGCTGTGCTCCCTTTATAGATTTAATGCCATTAACCAAACAGTTTCTTCCAAATACTCGGATTACGTTGATCATGGTATTCGATGCGCAAATCATCGATTTGTCTAAGTGATTGTTTCGCTTTATTAAGTTCGCCTTGCTCTAGGTGCTGCTCAACATCATCTAGAGCGACCGATAACTTCTCAAAGCCTTCCATATACATTTCTTGTTTTTCTGGCGGATAGCTGCCATTTTTTGATTTAGCTATCAATGTATTGAGATCGGCGACAGGCAACTTCATCTGTTCAACTGATTGCGATTCTGCAGCTTGTTTAAATGCTAACTTCATTGCTTGCATTTTTTTCTTTAGATCAAAAGGTTGCGTATCATTCGCCCCTACTTGTCCCGCCAGCATAACACTGAAAGTCAATGCGATAACTTTTACAGCTTTCATGGCTGAATATCCTTTTGTTTTTGCGATCATTCTTTTTGTTTCCTACTGAATAAAAAAGACCTCAATGTTAAAAAACGCACATTGAGGTCAGGTTGAGCAATGCCAGTTTACATAAATACACGGAGCAATTGTTAATCCAATTGTTTCAAAACGTTATCACTAGGATGCTGATTTTAACAATTCAAATTCAAAGATCGGTTGTTTACCCCTTAATTCAAGGAATGCTAAAAACTGTTGGCTTGAGTGAGTGATAATTTTTTCCGTCGGCATCTCCACTTCTTCAAGTAACTGACTGGTTAGCTCAAATCGCCCGACAGCATCGCAAAAGTGCGCATCACTGCCCGTGGTGATGTACGCATCATGCTCTTTTGCAAGGCGCGCAATGTCATAACAGCGTTCAACGCTGCCAGTGCGGCTATGGCCTTTCAATGTCGAGTTATTGATTTCTATCGCCACGTTGTGTTTCGCCGCACAGCGAATAACAGCCTCAAAATCAAAGTCAAATCGTGGGTTTCCTAAGTGCCCTAGAGCGTCCACTTTCCCACCCTCTATAACGTTTAGCAAAGCCCTGGTGTGTGCCTGCTTATCGGCAGGTTGGTAAACTGGCTCATGAAAGCTTCCGACAACCCAGTCAATTTCCTTGAAAGAACTCGGGTGGACGTCGATATCGCCTTCCGCATTTAGGATATTGGCTTCGACGCCGCGAATAATCGCGACGTCAGATAGGAATCGAGGAAGAACCCTTTGGTTGGAAAAAAACCAATAGTGAGGAGCGCCTGGCATGGATTCAGCATGATCGGTCGTGCAGAGGATTTTCAGCCCCTGTTCACTCGCGGCTCGCGCGTTTTCAATAATGGTACTGTAAGCATGACCACTGGCGTAAGTATGGGTATGGGTATCTACAACAAACTTCATTTATTCCTCACTCATTCCTTTATGTTTCTGCGACGATTATTAGGGCTTGTTGACCTGGTAAGAAAAAGTTCTTTGACTAAAAGAAGTCAATGCTACCACGGCCACTGTTCGCATCTTTAGTCGGCTTTGATTCTGGCTCCTTGCCCACAGTCGCGGTGTTCTCTGACTTTTTGTTCTTCTTTGGGTTGTCTTTTTTTCTTGGCTTCGCGCTTTGCGATAGACCACTTGTTGAAAACGAGTCACTTTTCTTGGGTTTTGAAGGCTTGTTTTTACTCGCTTTTTTCGCCTGCTTCTCTTTCTTAGGCTTGTCTGCTGCTTTTTTAAGTGGCTCTTCTTCACTGACAGGTTGGTCGCAAACTACAACGTAATACTCTTGGTTAAACTCAAAGAAGTCACCATCGTACATTTTTCGGCGTTTTCGAGTTTCTAGCTCACCATTCACGGCCACATAGCCTTCACTGATGATGTGTTTTGCCTCGCCGCCGCCACCGACAAGATTGGCAATTTTGAACACTTTGTATAGCTCTATTGGTTGGCTTGTTACATCAATACCAATGGCTTCTATTTCGATTTCTTCACCTTCATACTCGTTTGAGTGCAGGTCTACTTCTTGATCTTTCATTATTTAACTCGGAACGACAGTTTTGCGTCAGTTTACGCCTTTCCTCACTCCTTTGCACTGCTTTACAGATAACAAAAAAAGCCCCCGATGAATCGAGGGCTCTATTTGGCGCTTTAATAAACCCAGTTAATACTGGTATCGCTGGTCGACACCAGTTGCTGTATTGGGTCTGTTCCATCATAGAACCATACTTCAATCAATAATTGATCGATATGCTCTGGTGTAGAAAAGTCCATACTTGCAACCCCAGCGCTCAATGGCGACTCTGCGATACGTGTACCGTAGTCAGCCTGAAGACCTGTGTTGATGTCACCAGAGTAGCCCGCATACACCGATAAATAGGCTCGGTTGGTCGAGAGGCTACTCACGTCAACAGTGATTTCAACTACATCGACTGGGTGATAACTAAACCCTTCAGGAACAACAAGTTCCGACGTTTTTTTAGAAGGTACTACCTCTGTGACCACTTCTGTTGAAGGCGTCGTTGTCCCCGTATCTCCGGCTGGGTTGCCACCCTCATCAGATGGGCCAGCACTGTTATCGGTTGAACCGCCGCCACCGCCGCCTCCACCACACGCAGTAAGAGCAAGAACTGATACAAATGCTAATATATAATTTTTCATAATCCTTTCTCCCTACGGCTCGTAGCGTTTGTTAGGTTGAGCATTGTCAGACATAAACCAATCAGCGTTTTGTTGGCCAGCGTTAATCGCCCAGTCTTCAAACTTCGGATAGGCTTCGAGTAAATCAACTTTTTCTAATGGCCATAGCCACTCGTCGTTTATTATCAATGCCCAAGGTAAGTTATTGGCCGTTTTGTAGTAGACATCGCTTGACGGGTTACTACTGTCCGCACCCATACCGTACATATTGGTATCGAACTTCTCGGTCGGTGCCATGTCCGCTAAATGCAGCTCCCAACCACGTCCTGGGTGGAAGTAGCCCTCTCCATGGTAAAGATCTGGCGTTGCAAAGATGAATGGGTCGTAAGGCATATCAATCAAGGCATTGCTTGATACGCCATCTTTTACACTCACATGCAGTTCAAATGTAAATTGAACATCTTCTTTACAGTTAGAGCGTGTTCGGTGGAACTGACAAGATCCTTTGTAGGTCGCGAGGTCATTGTTAACGATAAAGATGGCTTCGTTGGAATCCGCCTCCAATCCGCTTTCAGGTTGAAGTACGCTGTTGTGGTATTGGCGCGTCAGGGTTGTATCGATATCATCACGGTTTAAACCTTGCAGCCTAACCGCAAATCCATTGTGATAATCGGCACCGACTGCAGCTAGATAACCTGATATCGTTGATTTAATGACTTCGCCATCTCTTAGCACCTCAGTAATGCGATATCGCATAACCACATCATTCATGTCGTAATCAGCGGTATAAGGCCATTGGTCTTCATAGGCGATTGTGACGTAGTTGCTGGCATCTGGATAATGACGCACGCTTACCCCAGTTGAGACCACTGTTAGCTGATGGTCTTCTACCTCACCTGAAGTAGAACCACCGTCATAACTTAGCCCGGTTTGTTGGCTAAATCTAAATCGGCTCCAGGTCGTCCCCACGGTCGCAGCGAGATCGACAGTGAAAATCAGATCGTTATTGCCAGCAGAAAGCAACTGGTCTGCAAATACCTGCTCACCTTCATCTGCAAAGTCACCATCCTGGTTCCAGTCAAACCAAGCAGAAAGATAGCCTGCTGTCGATGCGTTTACCCGCACAATTGAGTCTAAACCTGCCTCGTATGAGGTGACGAAACCCACTCCATTTTCATCGTCAAAACCGCTGTCATCATCAGGAATGTTACCCACAAGGCCATCTTGCTCACCGTCCGGTTCACCAGCGCCAAGCCATGTCATGCCGTCCATCTGGTGTCGAGGTCCATTGCTTGAAAGTGTGGTGTTATAAGTATCAGGAGCGTCACCAAAATCGATGGTAGAGTCTTCGTCGATAACGGGCGCATTGGCGCAACGTGCACCATCGTTTTGACCAGACATTGGACCATCAGCAAACTTCACCGCCGTGACAATGCCGTTAGCAATGTTGCTCGCGTTAGAGTCCGATAAGTCGACTCGATATATCTGACCATCTTGGTTTCGTGATACGTAGTAGTAACCATTCACATCAAAATAGCCTGCGCCAAATGTCCCTAGCTGCCCGGTGTCCCCAACGTAGGTGGCAGAGCCAGTATCGGGATCAAATTCATACAGGAAACCTGAGTTATTATCGATGCCGTAAAGTTTTTCTGTACCCGGGTGAAATGCAAAATCAGTGAGCTTCACGGTGGCTGTGCCGGTTACTTTCACCACTTGAAGTACAGCATTAGGATCAGAATCTAGCGGGGTTAAATCAATGGTAAACAGCCCCTTCCCTGTGCGGTATAGGTAATAGGTTTTATCGAAAACATCACCAACATAGAAGGTGTGGTCAGTGGGTAAACCTGTAGTATTGATCACCTCTGCCTGAAAGTCGGCACCCAAACGAACAATACGTTTATTCGTGGTGTCGTAGCCATAGATGTATCGGCTGTCAAAATCAAAACCGACACCGTTGATGTTAACGTTCATTCCGGTATCGCTTTGTAACAGTGTGGTTTGACCCGTTACCAAATTAACGCCGTAAACCTGCACTGGCGATGACTGGAACAGATACGCTTTACTTGGACAGGTTTCAAATGGTGCACTTAACGCCATAGGAACCCACAGTGAAATTAATAGAATGAAGCAACGTTTTATGAACATCACTACTTGTCTTATCATCGTATTTGGCATCGTTTCTTCCTTTTCCTTAACGAAGTAACAATATCTATACAAAACTGATGCCAGATAATTTAAGTCTTAAAATCAATGATATAGCAATGTTACCTCTCATATTCTCAGATTGATTTTTAATCTGATTGAGATTTTGAATGCTATTAACCCGCCCTAAAGGAAAAATATTTGAGGCACCTCCCAGTTAATTAACAGGCAAAACTGAATAATCATCTACCAAGCATTGTAATCAAAAGGAATGACTATGATTGTCACTACGACTCAGAGTGTTGAGGGTAAACGCATTGTTGCTTATAAAGGTGTCATTGCAGGTGAAGCGATATTAGGCGCCAACCTTTTTAAAGACATGTTCGCTGGGATCCGCGATCTGGTTGGCGGTCGCTCAGGTACGTACGAGCGAGAATTACAACGCGCCCGTGAAATTGCCTTTCAGGAGTTAGAGCAAAAAGCCCGTGATGCTGGCGCGAACGCCGTTGTTGGTGTTGATATCGATTACGAAGTGCTGGGACAAGCAAATGGCATGTTGATGGTATCCGCAAGCGGTACGGCGGTTGTCGTAGATTAAAACTGCATTAAAAAAGGGCAGCGTTCGCTGCCCTATAATCTTCTCAACTACTCTATTGGTTTGTAACTTTCAATATCGGTGCCGAAACATCGCTCGCATCTAAAATGAAAGTAAAGTTTCCTTGTGCCCCCACACTTAACTCACAGTTACCGCTATTGCCAAGTGGCAAAGAGCTCCCATCTAGGATGCTTGAGCCATCACAACCAATGTTCGGGTCTGTCCAGTCTGCGTCTGAAAACTTAAATTGATAATCGCCTGCGTCTAATGAAGCGGTCAGTTGATATAGACCGTTACCCACAAAAGACAAAGCCCATTCGTCACTCGCTCCCCAACCATTCATTTCACCTTTTACATAAACCGTCGTATCTCCGTATGGTGGAATAGCCGAGGTATCTTTACCCGAATTATCAACCGGTAACCCCTGACCTTGCGCATCACCAACCTGCGGTAAAACGAACACAGCGGTTGTCAGTGCTGGAACGCTAAACTCACTGTCGGCAAATACGGCGCTTCTTACCGTACTATCAGCAGAGTTTGCCTGAACGTCGTGGAGGACAAAGTTTTCTGTACCATCGATACTAAATGACTGGCTTTGAGCGCTGGCATTGACCACGACAACAATTGCATCGTATTTAGGATCTAGGTTAGCCCCTGCAGAAACGCCATCATCGATAGACATAACAATCAGGCCTTGAGTTTGATCAACACCGACGTTACGAAAATCAACGCGTGTCATCACTTTGTGTTCTGAGTTTAGACGAAACAGCGGGCTGTCATTTCGGATTTGAAGAAGTTCGATAAACTGCTGCTTAGTAAGCTCAATATCGGTCGGAGATGGCTGCGCGCTGCTATCAGCAATAATTTTCTTGATTAACGCCCAGTTTGCACCGTCTTTGTCTTCTCTTGGCAAACCCACATTCCAGTTGTTGTCGTCACCGTTAAATTTCACGCGGTTAAACCAATCACCAGAGTCGTAAGAATCACGCTGCATGGATTTCGAACGTAGCAATTCAGATCCCATATGAATAAATGGGATACCCTGACCAAGCATCACCGTCGATAAAGAGACCGTTTGCATTCTTGCACGCTCTGCTGATGATGTTCCTGTCGCGATCTTATAAGCGTTGTTATCCCACAGTGTTTGGTTGTCGTGTTTTGATACGTAGGAAATATTTTCCGAAGGCGCTAAGGTGTAGCCCGCTGGCGCCCCGTTATAGTCGACGTCTTTACCTTTTCGAACCATACCTTTGGAGTCGATGAGAACATAGTTAGCAAGGTTGCCAGCCATCCCCAGTCTGACGATGTCCTGATTGTGAAGCATGCCATCTAGGGTTTGTTGGTCACTCTTGCTCTCTTCATTAGGATACGCGGCGTTAGCAAAGCCTTGATTAAAACGAAGTGGATGGTTACCTGAAGAATCTTGCCCCCCATCAAACGGACTTCCGCCTCGGACCGCATCACGCAATCGGTCAGAGAAAGTACCTATGCCCGTTCCAGCCATGTTGATTTGAGTTGATTGCTCAAAGCGCGCGTTGTTAGCGACTTCTCCAAAGTCCCACCCCTCTCCGTAGAACAACGTATTAGGATCAATGCCTCTGATATCTTCCAGCGCCTGAACCATCAAATCTTTGGGTTGATGACCCATTAAGTCAAAACGAAAACCATCCACCTTGTAGTCATTGGCCCAAACTTTTAACGAGTCGACCATTAACTTACCCATCATCAGGTTTTCTGTCGCGGTATTGTCACAACAGGTTGAATTTTCAACGCCACCAGTATTAGGGTTGAGTCGGTGGTAGTACCCAGGGACAATCTTATCGAGTACCGATTTGTCATTCACGCCAGACGCATTGGTATGGTTGTAGACCACATCCATGACCAGTTTTAATCCCATGTCATGGGCCGACTGAACCATAGTGCGGAACTCTTTGATTCTCACTGAACCCGACGCATCTGTCGCGTAACTCCCCTCTGGTACGGTGTAATGATATGGGTCATAACCCCAGTTAAAGCTGTCTAATCCACGTAAATCGTTCATCAGTGCTTGAGCTTGGCCTGTTGAGACGTCGTAACCATCTAAAACCGTTTCAATCGTTTGAGACCAGTTTTCTGTCGCGCAAATGGACGCGCTTTGTTTCACCTCACATAGGTCACCAACCGTATCCGTAATATCGATTTGTTTAGACTCATCAATAGTTGCAATATCAAACGCTGGTAAAATGTGAAGAGTGGTTAAGCCGGCTTGTTGCAACGTTTTAAGGTGCTGCACCGATTCGCGCGATTCTTCTGTTAGCGCAAGGTATTTACCATTTAGCGAAGGCGTACCTGTTGTATCACTAAAGCTAAAGTCACGAATATGAGACTCATACAGCACGTGGTCGACATCATTGGCTAGAATTGGAGCTGGATTCTCCCACCCAACTGGCATCAGAGCCGTATCGTCCAAATCAATAACGTGTGAGTAGCGAGAATTGGCTGACAGACTCAAAGAATAAGGGTCTGTGACCATGCGAGTTTCGACGCTTCCTGTCACAGGGTGGTAAACCGTTACCTGATAACGATAATAAGCGTTTAATGCACCGCTAATAACCTCTGACGACCAGACACCAGTGCTGCCGTCTTCTGTGAGTGCATGCGTTGCTACAAGCTCTTTATCATCGTTGTACAATTCTACTTTGACATCTTTTGCCGTTGGGGCCCAAAGTTTGAACGTGGCATCACTGCCAGACACTATCGCCCCTAGCTGCTCACCAATAGCATTACCACCAGCTTCGTCAGCAAATACCGCATCAAGCACACCAGCACTTTGAACCTCAGTTGCGGCGATTATTCCACCATCAGAACGATACGCTGCTAAAACAATTTGAGACTTTAAAATGGTGCGCAGCTGATCGGGACTGAATTGATTAGCGATCGAGGTGTGGCTTGCTAGGTGACGAAATCGATCTTTGCGATCGGCAGATAACTCACCGCTGATGGACAAATCTAACGCTGTACCACCCACGATATTTTTATCATCATCCATGGTGATGCCGCCCGTAGGGCTATAAAAAAGTCTGACCTTATCGGCACCCTGCGCAGCTTCCCAAGCAATGGTTTCAGCGTCTAGCCAATGCGCTTGCCGTCCATCGATGGTTACCGGGCGCTCGATTGTCGGTACATAATAAAACTGACTGCTGCCGTGGAACCCGAAAACCCCTTTGCTTTCATCAAGCTTAAGTAATTCCACTTTACTGTTAGCGCTACCAAATGCTTTGTCATCCCCATTATGCAATATAAAATTCATGCATTTATGTGGGTCGGCAGCGTCAGGGTCTACTTTTAATACATAGTAAGCCCCATAGAGATCACTAATACCATCCATAAGTTTGGGCGCATTCCAATCTGTTCCCGTTTCTGCAATATTCATTGCCACAAGATCAGTACTGTTACATCCGTCTCCATTCCACAGGTGCAACCCCCACCCCTCATAAGGCGTTCCCGAAGCTGGTGCCATATCTCGTTTGTAATAGATGACGACTTCGTTAGCGCCTGCCGGATACAGACCAGAGCTCACCATTTCTTCGTTACTACTATTGCCACTATTACAACCGACAATTATGGCAAGAGAGCATATGGGTAGCGCAAACTTCACCGCGTTAGATAAAGCTGATTTTTTCGTATTCACGTTATTAACCTTTTGTTATTTGTATAAATGATAAAAAGTTGAACGTTTATGCTAAACAACAGTGGTGTCTGCAAAATGTGAATGGTGCGATTAAAGTTAATGTAAGGTTAAAATTTAGTATTGGTTGGAATGTTCATCACAGAATGTAAGAGCAAGATCGTCAATTACGAGAGAGAGTACTCACTAATTTGTGACTGTTTTATAGGGCGTAGATTGGTAGGAGGAGAGAAAAAGGCTGAGCAATACGCCTGCATAGCGCGATCTAGCTCAACACTTTTCACTCACATTTTTTTCTATGAAAATTATCTTATCCTGACTTAAAGCATTTCTTTTGCTATCAAGTGAAGTAGGTAGGTTTCTCGTTCTATACTCATGCCTTTTTTCGGACTTTCGGCAATGGTCTTTTCATTATGAGCAATGGCATCGTGGATATTTACCCACAACGCTTTCATACCATTTTTGACTTCATAATCTTCGTAGTCCGTGTCACCCAACTCTCTATCAATTTTGCAGGTATAGCAGTAGGAAATCATATGCATCACATCTGCATCGCCTTTATACCAGGGCCTGAACTCCTCAAACAATCCGTATGGCTTAATTTGATGGACATTTTGAGCACCTGTTTCTTCTTGCAGCTCTCTAACCATTCCTGCAATAAGATCTTCTCCTTCATCCAAACCACCACCGGGAAGAGAATAATCATGATAGCGCTCGGTATAAAGCAAAAGGATGTTTTCACCATCAATAGCCACCGCGCGCGTTGCGTTTCGTTTGATGATTTTCTTATCATCAAGGTGATCAATATCTGGGTGAGTAAGTGTTTTTATGTGTCTCATATGGGTAGCCAGCTTGGATTTTTCCGCAAGTCTACCATAGACATATTTTATTACACTTGGGTTGGGGAAAATTGACATAGTACCTATGCAACTTAATTGCATTTCTTGTACATTAGCGCCCATAAAAGTAGCGCAGAAGGAACTGTATGCAAACGTAATAAATAGGCTTAGCACCATGTTGTTTATGCAAATTAGATCCCCTTTTAACATATTGTTTATTTTAGCTTTATGTTTTCCCCCTATTCTCGCTAATGCGAACAATCATGATTTCTCCAACCCGACACAAAATCATGACACCGAGGCCACATACCTCGAATATCGGTCAACTTCTAGTAATCGCTTTTTAGAAGAACTCGACAGACAAGACGACTTCGCTGCAGCGCCTTACAAAGTGTCACTCTTTAATCCAACGAATGGTGAAGACAGTGAGCGTTTATGGTCACAAACAAAGTCTATTGGCTTTTACGGCCTTGGTGTTGCTGGCGCGTTGGCGTTAATGCCTGAATCAATCACCAACTGGGAAAAAGATGACGTCCAGCTGATGAACCAGTGGTGGGACAATGTTCGACAAGGCCCCGTTTGGGATCGTGATGCTTGGGTAATCAACTACATTGGTCACCCCTATTTTGGTGGCGTGTATTACCAAGCCGCCAGAAAATCGGGTTATCGACAGTGGGACGCCTTTGTGTATTCTGCATTGATGTCGACATTTTACTGGGAATACGGCATCGAAGCCTTTGCGGAAATTCCATCTATTCAAGATCTGGTTGTCACCCCGACCTTAGGTTGGGTTTACGGCGAATGGGCTTTTCAGAAAGAACGTCAAATTCGTTTAGGTGGTGGCACTGTTATGGGCTCTCAAGCGATAGGTTCTACCGCCCTTTTCTTCTTAGACCCAGTAGATAGTATTGGCCGTGGCGTTAACAATATGGCCGGTAAAGAACTGGTCAAGGCGGGGACGGGTTATATGGGGATTCACAGCAATGTTCTTAGAAACGGTGATGTCGAAACCCAGTACCGCGTACAACTTAACTACGCGTTTGGTGCTGGTGATACCGCTGATGGCCTAAAACTAAGACAACCTAAGTCTTACAGCGACATCACGGGTGACCCTGTCACCTACGGTATCGTTGGTTTGAGCCTCGGTACCCACTACCCTGTATTAGACAAAGACAGACACTTAAAAAGTGACTTTGCTCCTTCCTTTACATTAGGCCTTTATTTTACAGAGCATTTTTCAACGCGCCTGTCGTATATGAGGGGCGAATACGAGTCGTTGGTTGAAACAAGAACGCACACCTATGAGAACTATAGTCTCGACTTTCAGTACTACTTAAACGCTAGTAGCCGATTGAAGCCTTATATTAACGCCGGTCTTGGTGAAGCTATGCTCGACATGGATAGATCAAACAAAAAGCTTCAAGTGAATGTAGGTACAGGCTTGCATTACTCTCTAAACTCTAATTGGTCGATGATGCTTGACTGGCGCTATGCGCATCATCGCAATAGCGGTGCACGCGATCATTTAATTGGCAGTCAGGTCATCTATCGATTTGGTGAAGGCAACAAATTGATCTAATAGTCACAATTGCGCATCCTTGTGTGGTGCGCAGTTAACTTTCATCCAGTCGTGATATATTCCCATTTGCTGTTCGATTATAAAACTTGAAATGAGTAGAATTATTTACCTAGCCAGAACACATTTTCTGATATTTCTCCTACACTTAACACATTGCCTCACTTCCCCCTAGGAGAACGAATGAAAACAACAAACTGGCTAATTGGCATTTTTGCGGTGGCTGCATTGGCAGGGTGTTCGAGTGAACCCGATAAGTACGATGTTGATGAGATAGACGTGGTTTCAGATCCTGCCTTTATCTACTGCGTCGAACAAGGCCACAAGCTTGAAAAGTTCAGCGAAAATGGCAAGAGAGTGACCTATTGCGTGATGTCTGAAGACGAAAAACAGAACGTTTGGGAATATTACGAAAACAGAGATAAACAAGAACAATAACTATAAAAGGAGCACAAAATGTGCTCCTTTTTCATTTCCACCAGCTAACCTGATTGTCTCGTTCAGGATCCAAATAACGATTTAAAAAATTCATCTGACTGTCGAACATAGCGGCATATTCGGCAATGACACTTAGGTCGCTCTCTTGCGATGTGGCTTCAATGACCCTTTCAATAGCAGGCAGCTGAATCTCGAGTAGTGGAAAAGAATTAACGCCTTGCAACAGTGTCTTTATTCGTGCGAGCGTTTTACGCGCTTTCGCCAGTGGTACTTCGCGCACAAGCGACAACGGCCGAGCAAAATTGCCATCCCTCACACCTTCTAAATACACTCGATAAGTGGTCAACTCATCCAGCGCTAAGAAAAGTCTTCCTTGCAGAGATTCGTGTGGGTATGAGGCCAGTATATGGTCGGACAGTTCGTTTGAAATCGATAACTCAACCCCTTGCTCTCGACATTTTTCGACCAATACACGCAGCAACCCCTGCTCATCCATTAACTGCTGGATCTCGAATATCCGTTGCAAATGGTAGTCATTGGAAACAAACGTCACCTTCAGGTTCTGCCCTTTACTAACGAGCTCACTTGCCAGTAATACCTCAGCCAGATGACGGATGTTTTCGACTGTGCTAGTAGAGTGCTCTTCTAGAAGCTGAGTAGCAAAAGATAAAGGCGCATCACTGCGTAGCTGAAGCTGTTGGAAATAGTCATTGAGACGGTTAGCCTCTGAAACAGATTGATGATTGGTAATGCCACCACAAAACACCAGAGCCGTAGACTCTGGCCAAAGCTGTGTCGATGTTAATGCCTCAACTCGAGAGCGCCCTTCAGCAGTCAGTTCGTTTTGACATAAACGCTTTCCTAGGACCACCACCAGTCCATCGATCTTCGACATTGAACTACTCGACGATTTCCCAACTGTGGGTCATTTCAACACCAGCGCCAAGCATCAAACATACAGAGCAGTATTTCTCTAAAGAGTCTTTGGTCACTTTTGCTACCGCTTCCTGACACAAATTGTCACCGCTCACTTCAAAGTGAATATTGATTTTAGTGAAAATACGAGGAGCCACTTCACGACGTTCGGTTGTGAGCTTTGCCACGCAGCCTTTTACTGCCTGGTTTGCAGTTTTCAGTCCGTCAATGACGTCAACTGAGCTGCAACCACCAGCGCCCATTAGCACCATCTCCATAGGGCTTGGGGCTAAAGCACCGGCACTGCCATCCATCATGACAGCATGACCCGATTGAGATTCACCCATAAACTTAAAACCATCGACCCATTTCACTTCTGCTTGCATTGTGTATCTCTTATGTTTATTTGTTACATGATAAGGCTTTGAGTGATCCTAACTAGGAGTCACTAACGTATTTTAACGATATCGCTACGGTTTAGAAATCTTTTCTCCATGTCTGTGAAATTTTTTTCTCCGTTGGCCGCTCTAATTACAAGACTTTGTTCACCCTTATAATGGAGTATCCATGTTGAAACTTGCCAAATTTGCGTTCGCGCTGCTAATTGCGACGCCTATCATACTTGGTTTAACGAGTCACAAAGGCAATGCCGAGTTAACCACATCACAGAAAGCGTCAGGAGCTGAAATAGCGACCCTTGCTGGAGGATGTTTCTGGTGTACTGAGTCGGACCTTGAACAACTGGATGGCGTTATCGATGTGGTTTCTGGCTATTCAGGGGGCCAGAACGAAAACCCCACTTATAGCCAGGTGTCCTCAGGAAAATCAGGCCACATTGAAGTCATTCAAGTGGTTTTTGACCCTCAAAGAGTCAGCTATCAAGCCGTTCTTGACCAATTATTCCGGCACATGGATCCCACCGATCCCAATGGTTCGTTTGTCGATAGAGGGCCACAATATCGACCCGCGATTTTCTATCACTCAAAAGAGCAAAAAGAAATTGCTGAAAAATTTATGGCTCAAGTTGAAGATCTGGGTATTTACAAAAAGCCCCTAGCGACTGAACTTATTGAGTTTACGAAGTTTTGGCCCGCCGAGGACTATCATCAAGACTACTACAAGACCAATAAAATACGTTACAAATACTATCGTTATAACTCTGGTCGCGATCAGTATTTAGACCTTATTTTTGGCGCAGATCGTGAAGATAACCCAGTCACACTCACCGAGATGATCCGTCAAGCAAACTTGTCTAGCAAGGTGTATACACGCCCTAGTGACGCTGAGATAAAGAATTCACTTAGCGCTATCCAATACTATGTGACCCAAGAAGAAGGTACCGAGCGCCCTTTTGATAACGAATATTGGGATAACAAAGAAGCTGGCATCTACGTCGACATTGTCAGCGGTGAACCACTGTTTTCGTCAACACACAAATATAAGTCAGGAACAGGCTGGCCAAGTTTCACCCAACCAATCAATGACTACTACATCAAGAGCGTTACCGACTACAAACTGCTTTATCCACGAACCGAAATTCGTAGCCGATTCGCAGACTCTCACCTTGGCCATGTATTTAAAGATGGCCCCAAGCCCACGGGTTTGCGCTATTGCATGAACTCAGCGGCGATGCGCTTTATTCCGAAAAGCCTACTTGCACAGCAAGGTTACGGGAAGTATCTGTTCCTCTTCGAACAATAATGTTTGCCAGTGACTCTGGATAATACAGTGCCGTGCGCGATCTAAGTACTCGTATTGCGTACTGCCCTCTCGCACTACCAGGCTTCCCCTTTACGACCAATGCCAGTATTGACGGCAATAGCGGCTGTCGTTTAGCCACTGGGATTTCGCTCAACTTACGACCTCAAATAATCAAAATTTGACGTAAAATCAAAAAGTTCAGGTAGAAGACGTGGCTATTAGCATATAATAAGATACGTTAAGTGGATCAGAACAAGGTGCTTCCCCCCTTACTCATCCTCTTGAAGACATAGTCTGAGTATCCAAATACCTAATGACCGCGCACTGGAACCGATGAATGAACGATTTGATTAAACAGGTTGAGACATATATTCAATCTTTCGGCCATGATTGGCTGAGTAACGTATTACTGATCACCGCCGCTAGCTTTATTGCCTGGTTGCTATGGCGCGTCCTATGCGGCCGCCTTGATAGTATCGCAAAGCGTACCAATCTAGCTTGGGATGATCTGATCATTCGAGCACTCAAAACACCGATTAGTGTTTTAATATGGTTGTGGCCCGCAACGATATCTCTTGGCTTAATTATTGATAGTCAGACGAAGATCAGTAGCGACTGGCTCAGTGACGTAGATCTTTTATTGGTGATTGGTTCATTTGTGTGGATAACGCTGAGACTCATTCACAATATTGAAGCCTACGTACTTGCGCAGAAAAAGCGGGATGAAACGACGGTACAGGCGGTTGCTAAAGTCGCCCGCCTCTTTTTTGTCGCTGTCGGTATTCTCACTGCGATGCAAGCCTTTGGGTTGAGCCTTTCAGGTCTACTTACTTTTGGTGGTGTCGGTGGTTTAATTGTTGGTTTGGCAGCAAAAGATCTGCTGTCGAATTTTTTTGGTGGCATGATGATCTACTTCGATCGTCCATTCAAAGTTGGGGATTGGGTTCGCTCACCGGATAGAGAAATTGAAGGGACGGTTGAACGGATTGGATGGCGTATGACCATTATCCGTACATTCGACAAGCGTCCGCTGTATGTTCCTAACTCAGTATTCAGTAGCATTGTGGTTGAGAATCCTTCGCGTATGCTAAACAGAAGGATCAAAGAAACCATCGGACTGCGCTACAGCGACGGAGACAAACTGGCGAAAATAGTCAGTGACGTAAAAGCCATGCTAGAAACCCATAAAGACATCGATGCTAAACAAACGCTAATGGTCAATTTTGATACGTTTGGTGCCTCTTCGCTGAACTTTTTTATCTATACCTTTACCAAGACTGTCAACTGGGCTCGTTACCATGAAGTAAAACAAGATGTGCTGCTAAAGATTATGGCCATTATTGAAAAACACGATGCTGCCATTGCCTTCCCAACGCAAACACTGCAATTCGAACAGCAAAGGCGTGATGAACCAATGACGCCATTATCAAACAACGACTAGTTCAAAATCCAGCCAACAAAAAAGCCTTCATTACGAAGGCTTTTTTTCTATCCGTGTCTGAAGCTAGGTGGAAACTATGCTTTTCGACGAGTTTCAACTGCATCAGCAAGTTGACGAAGTACCTTTTCAGTATCTTCCCAGCCAATACATGCATCAGTAATAGACTGGCCATACACTGGTGCCACGCCGTCCACGAGATCCTGGCGACCTTCGACAAGATGAGATTCAATCATGACACCAAATACAGCGTCTTCACCACCAGCGATTTGTGCACTGACATCATCAGAAACGACTTTTTGACGTTGGAATTGCTTTGAGCTATTCGCGTGGCTGAAATCAATCATCACCTTTTGAGGCAAACCAGAAGCTGATAACTCTTCTTTAATTGAAGCAACATGATCCGCACTGTAGTTTGGCTCTTTGCCACCACGTAAGATGATATGACAATCAGGGTTACCGGCTGTTTCGACAATCGCAGAATGACCGTACTTGGTTACTGATAAAAAGTGGTGTGATGCACTTGCTGAACGAATAGCGTCGGTAGCTATTTTAATATTTCCATCAGTACCGTTTTTGAAACCTACTGGACAAGATAAACCTGAAGATAATTCACGGTGAACTTGCGATTCAGTGGTACGTGCGCCAATTGCGCCCCAACTGATAAGGTCGGCTACGTACTGTGGCGTGATCATATCTAAGAACTCACTCGCGGTAGGCATCCCCATATCAGTAAGATCGAGCAGAAGTTTACGGCCCATACGCAAACCATCATTAAGTTTAAACGTATCATTCAAGTAAGGGTCGTTAATTAAACCTTTCCAACCAACAGTTGTACGTGGTTTTTCAAAGTACACACGCATGACTACTTCAAGGCGGTCACCAAGCTCCTCGCGAAGAACTTTAAGGCGTTTACCGTATTCTAAGGCTGCGTCTGGATCATGAATAGAACAAGGACCAACAATGACCAACAATCTGTCATCTTCACCGGTGAGAATATTATGGATAGCTTGACGAGCATTAAAGGTTGTCGAAGAAGCCATTTCTGTTGCGGGAAACTTCTCAAAAACAGCAACTGGTGGTAATAGCTCTTTTACTTTGTTAATTCTTACATCATCGGTCTGAAACATTGCTTACATCTTCCTTTTCATTGTACCTAGTAGATACATTAAACAACCATCCATGAAATATAACGGAGGTCTTACTACTCTTTCCATGTAACTTATCGGTTAAAAACAAATAGTGCAATCATTATTTACACCGAAAGGCAATATTTGATCGCGTTTTGATTAATTCACACGGTGTAAAACAAAGTTTACACTTGATTTATTATTAAATATCATTAGGTTAAAATAAATTTATCAAATAATCACTCTTAAGTGAAATGACAATGATCATCATTCTGCAAATTTTAACTTTGATTAAATCGTGACCAACATCATCATTCGAACACTCAGTTCAACATCGAAAGCCCCAACCTCGCATGAGTCTCTCATGGCTACCCACAACTTTTTCTGTGGTAAACTGCCCTTATAATTGTCAACAAACTTAACAGCGATGACAGCACCAAATAACCCGCTACCCGATACGTATTATCTCTCCAATTTCGTTAAGTTGGTGACACACGTCAGCGAGTATTATACCGATCTATTGTTGCCCTCAGAAAAAGCCTGGATAGACCAATTTTCAACGCTAGAAAATAGTGAAAAGTGTTGCCTGATCCGCCTGCTAATGCGCAAAGGCTGTTGGTTCAGAAGTGATAAGTTTCATTATCCGGAAATCGAAAATATTCCCGGGGCATTGGCTGCGTTAGAAAAACTCCGTTTTATTGAGCTCAATCCACCAATAGACGCGGCACAGTTGGCTCAGCATATATTGACTAAGCCAGAGTCCATCGCTTTTTGGCCTACACTACCCAAAGGGCTATGTAAGGCAGCGTTAATTAAAGAACTTAGTCATAGCGAGCGCTACCCTCGCATTGCTTGCCCCTTTGATGTTATTTGTTTACTCGACGATAGTATATTGACGGTATTGTGTACTCTTTTCTTCGCCAATGGTCATCAGGATTTTAGTCAGTTTGTACTAGAGGATTTGGGTATTAATCGCTTCGAGAATTACCCCTTGGAGCACCGTCATCGCTTTTTCACCTCACGACACGAACTCAATTCATTACTCGCTCTCAATGCGTTAAGTGCAACCATGTCAGATTCAGATCTAAAAAACACCGCGGTAATTGATGCACTGGCAGGTCAAATTCCCGCACTTACGGGTCATGATCACGTTGACAGAAAACGCGAAAAGCTCATCAACGCACTGGCTCGCGCCTACGAAAGGGCGGGCTGTGATGAACAAGCACTCTCACTTTTTCAACTAACCGCCCTGCCCCCGAGTAAAGAACGACAAATTCGCATTCTAGAAAAACAGAATCGAGACGAGCTTGCCTGGTCATTGGTCTTAGAAATACTGGCATCACCTCAAAACATTTCTGAATATGAAGTTGCCGAGACTTTGCAGCGTAAGCTAATTCGCAAGTCGGGGGCCAAACCAGAACGGGTTAAGTTTTCTCCACCCGAGCGCCGTATTGCACTGGATCTTAGCCAAAAGCGTGTTGAGTGTGCCGTGGCTGACGACCTCACAAAGCAAGGCTGGCAGGTATTCTATCTCGAGAACCACTTCCTGAATGCGTTATTTGGGCTCGCATTTTGGGATATTATTTTCGCCCCGGTAAAAGGCAGTTTCATCAATGCTTATCAGTCACAACCCCTTGATATGTATCACGAGTCTTTCTATGCCAATCGAAGAGCGTTAATCGAGGCAAGGCTCGATATCATTAAGGCTGAAGGCATCACGCCGTTTTTATCACTGTGCAGCACCAAGCAAGGGATCAGCAATCCCTTTATCCATTGGCCAGCCATTGACATAGCCTGGTTAAACTTGGCAGCGGACCACCTCAATGGCCCCCTACTGTACGAGCTTTTCAACATTATGCTTAAAGATTTAAAGCAATATCGTACTGGTATGCCCGATCTTATTGCATTTAAGGATGAACAGCTTTTATGGTGTGAAGTCAAAGGACCAGGTGATAAATTACAAGACAACCAAAAACGTTGGATGCGACAATTTGAACGCCTTAACATCCCATATGAAGTATGCTACGTCGAGAATCAGTCAACCACGTGTTGATACTAACCAACAACACAGCCTCATCGGTTAGCGCTGATCTCTTTTAGTTCTTTATGCGTAAATTTTGTTGAGTTGCAAAGTGTGCGGCCTTCAACGAAAACGATTTAAACGACATGACAACATTTTTAAGGAAAACATGGACTCAGTAACCCAAGCGGCACTCGGAGCAACCGTAGCCGGAGCAATTGCAGGAAAAAGATGTAACGCCAAAGTTCTGCTTGCAGGCGCGGCACTTGGCACTCTTCCCGATCTTGATGTGGTGCTTGATTATGGTGACGCCGTCAGTAACACCATAAAACATCGAGGCTTTAGCCATTCCCTCTTGCTGCTTCCGCCTTTTGCATTGCTAATTTCCTGGCTTTACTGCCGCTTTAGACCTGATGCGTTCTGGACATTTATGCGCGTGTTTTTGTTGACGGTGAGCGTACTCCTAACCCATACCCTACTCGACGCGATGACGACCTACGGAACCCAGCTTCTCTGGCCTTTTGCAGGCTACTATGAACTGCGCAATATCTTCATCATTGACCCGTTGTATACCCTGCCGCTTCTCATCGCGATTGGCGCTGCACTCATCTTTAAACAGCGTGGAGGCGTCTGGTGCCAAAGTGTTGTGTTACTTTCTACGGCATACCTAGTCTGGGGTTATGGCGCGCAACAAATCGTTGCCAATCGCGTCGAAGACAATCTACTTTCACAAAATCTCCCCAATCAACACGTTCTCATCACCCCTACTCCTTTTAACACGCTATTGTGGCGCGTAGTGGTTATGGATGGTGAACATTACTGGGAGGGACTTGCTTCTCTACTTGATGATGAGCAACACATCGATTTTGTCTCGCGCCCATTACAATCGTGGCCATTAAGCGATAAACCTGAAACTCTGCGCGGATTGACTGCCTTCTCACACAATTTTCTCAATTACCGAGAAGAAAATAACGCCCTTATCGTCTCTGATTTAAGGTTAGGTATGGCCAACAATCTGGCCTTCGAATTTATCTACGCACAGAGAGGCAGTGATGGCGAGTGGCAGCTTCTCGCCGCCCCACTTAGGCATACCAGTGAAAGAAGCCTGGATCAGCTCGGCGCTCTATGGATGCGTATGAAAGGCGACCAAAGCATCAATGCGGATTTGGAAGTAATGGACTTGAGTCTCAATCGATGAATACTGATAGCCCACCGTATATTGGCGGAAGATCTGTATAAAGTCATGGTGGTGCTATCGTTAAAGTCAATTGACATCTCAAGTACCGCCTTGTGACGTTGATAGGTACGCATACGGCTCTACATCCACACACTATTCGTTATGTACGCGTGCACTTTCGTACGCGTGTATTTCGCTTCTTTCTGCCCAAAGTTTTCATCACCAATAGCGCTAACAACATCGGTACACCGATCAGAATGATTTCTTTTACAAATGGTAGAATAAACATCAATGCAGCTGGACCACTAGGCCCATCTCCATCACCATGGGAGAATCCCTGCTGATTAATTTGGTTAGCAAAGTCTGTCATTTCTAACATCACCATCAGTGCGCTGATAATAATCGATAGAGTCATCACCACACTCAACCGTGGCTTCCAGTGGTATTTGAGATATTTCATCGTTATGCCCTGTTCTCTTTCATACGCTGAGTGAACTTAACGATCCACTTCCAGTACAGCGCCAGGTGAATGCCTATCATAGGCATAATTAATGTGGCCGAATCGTGATGAATCTTTGACCAGAAATCTTGAATTTGAATATCAATATTCAAAGCTGGTAGCAATGCGATTGAAATAAGAAATCCACTCACAAATACAAGCAACATAACCAGATACAGCAAATAGGCCCAAACAATCCCAAACTTCTCTTTCATTGGAGCCTTCGACGATACTCGGCGGTAGCTCGATTTGATCCAATCCCAATGAAGCAAAATATGGATAGCAAACGGAACAACAAATAACAAACTGCCCCATTCATGCAATGGCACTCCGGTCGATTGCGGCGCAGAAACGAGCATAAAGCTAATCAGAAGAAGACCATCCATGACATAACGTGTTTTCTGTAGATTTTGTTTCCAATCAGACATTGCTTCTCACCTTTTGCAGCCTTCTTTAACGGATCAGATACCCGAACATCTCTGCTATGATTACCGCACAACTCGTGCTATTCAATAATCTTTACAGACAATTACATGAGCGCAAAATCGAATAACGCTTCATGTTTACGCTTTTTGATTGACGGAAGCAGCAATATGGTCGGCCTATACTCTAGCGACTCTCGACAATATTCCCGCTAACCAAATAAAGTGTTAAGATCATCACATCAACAAAGCTGAAGTGGCTACTGGGTAGTATGCGTAGCGAAATGATAATTGCCTTATAATGCTCTTCATTTATGTTACTCACTACAAAATACCCACTAATAACGCCGTTCAATAAAAAGGTTATTTTTCAAATGGTTGCAAATAACATCCAATGGTTTCCGGGCCACATGCACAAGGCTCTTAAAGAGATTGAGGAAGTCATTCCACAGGTCGACGTTATCATCGAGGTTCTCGATGCTCGTATTCCGTTTAGTAGCGAAAACCCAACGATTTCCCGCTTAAGAGGCGACAAGCCCGTAGTAAAAGTGCTCAATAAGCGTGATTTAGCGGATCCTGAGAAAACCGAATTGTGGATCAAGCACCTTGAAAAAGAGCAAGGCGTTAAAGCAATGGCCATCACAACAAGCGTTGCGCAGGAAGTTCAACAAATCTTAGAACTGTGCCGAAAGCTTGCTCCTCACCGTGAAAGTATTGGCAAAAATATTCGCACCATGATCATGGGTATTCCTAACGTGGGTAAATCCACCATCATCAACAGTCTTGCTGGGCGCACTATCGCAGTGACAGGTAACCAACCAGCAGTGACTCGACGTCAGCAACGTATTAACTTACAAAATGGCATCGTGCTTTCGGATACTCCTGGGGTGCTTTGGCCGAAAGTAGAAAATCCACACAGTGGTTTTAGACTTGCGGCAACTGGTGCTGTAAAAGATACCGCAATGGAATACGATGAAGTGGCTTTTTATACGGTTGAATACCTTGCCCAGCAATATCCAGAGCGACTTAAAGAACGATATCAATTGGATGAGTTGCCTGAGTCTGATGTGGAGTTGATGGAAGCGATTGGTCGTAAGCGGGGCGCACTGCAATCCGGTGGTCGAGTTAATTTGCATAAAGCTTCAGAGATTCTGCTTCATGAACTACGTAATGGCACATTAGGCCATATCACGTTAGAGCTACCTGAGATGATCACCGAAGAACTGGTGCAAGTCGAAGAAGACATGGCTCGTAAAGCAGAAGAAAAAATTAAGAAAAAAGAAGAACGAAGAAAACGTTATTTAAGAAACAAACGCTAACTTTTCAACAACCTTTACTTTCAACAGCCTTTGTTAACGCAAAGGCTGTTTTGTCTCACAACTAAGAATATCCAATTCTGATTTAATACCAATATTGACGGCATTATCAAATAAAACGAGAATCCTGCTCGCAATCAATGAGTTATATGGCAGCCACACCGAAACTATATGTACTATGGATGAGTACTCAAAGTTTCAGTCTCATTTGTTTTTCTTATCAGTACCTATGGTAGGCATAGGAAATAAGTCTAGTGTAATTCTCCATAGTCAATTGAGGTGTTCTTTGTCGTTGCAGTCTAATTCCAACCACGTCTTTCTTCGAGTGCCTCCTGGTATCGACTGTCCGGTATTCTTATGGAAGAGATCAACAAAATGGTAGAGCATGGCGCAACACGAAATGAGTTTGAGCAACATGCCTATAAATTGCACGCTGATCTTAAAAAAACAGCCAAAAGTAAAGCGTTTAAGTCAACCGAGTATAAAGCTAACCTTATTGTTCAATCAGTAAACGAATCAAAAGTTTACTTACACCCTGCACGAATCAAAAGCGGATTTGAACTGCATATGAGCTATCTAACCGAAAAACATGTCAATATGGCATTTAAAAATGCATGGCAGCAACCTAAAGCTCTTTTTGTGGAAAACCACGTATTTTCGGACAGCGATCAAGAAGCCGCATTAAAAGTCATTCAGTAAGAAATCGATTCGCTGGCGTGAATTAATTTGGCAAAGAAAATTGCCCGATGATGGATTTATTCTTATTATCAGCATATTAAATACCACTTTTATAAGGGTATAACTATGGCCAAGGACTTGTTTGCCAGCCTAGATTTAAATTTATTACGCACCTTCATTGTGCTAAATCAGGAACGCAACATGCGTAAGGCAGCTGGTCGGCTCTTTGTGTCTCAGCCTGCGGTTAGCAAAGCGTTACAACGTCTGCGCAATCACTTTGATGATGAGCTTTTCGTCAAAACTCATCAAGGGTTGCGAGCGACCGAGAAAGCCAATCAACTTGCGGAATCAATTGGCCCCATAATTGATGATCTCGCTGTTGCAATTAATCACAGTTCCGAATTCGACCCACGTCAGTTAGGTGGAACGATTAAAATAGCGATATCTCCTTTTTTTCTCACCTCTGTGGCTAGTAAGCTCTTTGCCGCCATTCGCCACGATGCTCCTGATCTTCAAGTGCAATTATTAAACTGGAGTAAATCAACATTAAAAGACATTACCAATGACGATGTGCAATTCGGCCTAAGCTACCCGATTTCTTATGCACCAAAGGAAATTATCCAAAAGAAAGTAGCGGAAGACCACTTTAAAGCTTACGTACGACATGACCACCCATTTGAAAAAGACGTTCTTAACGTCGAAGATGCGATGAAATTTGAACTCGCGACCTTAATCGCAGCAGACTGGAACTTAAATCAGTCAAATGCTGAGATTGAGATACGTGAACAGGGTTACATACCCAAAATCGTGTTTCGTTCAGAACTGCCCTCTGCGGTGATTGAAGTCGTTAAAAACAGCGATATTCTTTTCCCTGGCTCCCAGTTTCTAGAACTCGATAGTGAAGCAGGGTTGAGAGCAATAGAGCTAGATTTTGACAATCTGTCATTCAATACCGACCTGAATGCTTTTTATCACCACAAAAACCGCAATAGTATGACGATTCGTTGGCTTGAAAAAAAAATGAATGGAATATTGAAGGGCTATTGAGTCTTAATTGACCAAGTTTAAATAAAAATAGGCTTAGCATCACGCTAAGCCTTAGATATGTTATGTGTATTTGAGCTCTAATAGAAATAAATGTTATCTAGATATACACTATCGCTTGTTGTGCCCCATAGAGCCATTCCCAATTGAGTCATCACCGATTTGTCATAATTGCCATCTGCACCCAGAGCAGCAAAATCTAACTCGACACTCACCCATTGGTCATGCTGAACGCTGTTCATATCAAAGATCAAAGGGCCGCTTTGAGACAATAACTGGAACTGTGCTTTGCTGACTCCAGTTGTCGCGTAAAAATCAAATCGTAACCCAGTCATTTGCGACGCGTCCACCGGGGTTTCCACACCATACTGAATTCCTGTTACACCACCAGCAGTACCGTCCGGCGTTATTTGGAATTTCGCTGTAAGGTTACCATCAATCGTGATATCTGAATGAGTTGGTGGGTTCCACCAAGGATCAGACCAGTAGGTGATCCAGTGAGGGCTCGTTAAACCATCACTAAACAGCGAGATAACATCGTCACTTGCAACACTAGGTACCGGCGCTGCAACACTCGGAGCTGGATTCAAAGGTAGTAACGTAAGTTCTAAAGACCCTCCAGGTCCATTGACAGTGGTAAATTTCTGCGCAATACCAAAGGCGCTAGACGTAGCTTTGACCTTTTGTACACCTTCAGCCAAATTAAGAGTGGCAATACCGGAAGCATTAGTTGTCACTTTATAGGCTTCATCATGTTCACCGTCGATACCGACACTCACTTCGGCATTCGCTAGAACAGCACCTAAATTGTCTTTGACTAATACGTCTACGTTATAACTATTGGCCTCACCAGAAAAATAGAAGTTATCAACAAATATCGCTTTGCCCGCCTCTCCCCATAATTGGATGCCGGCCATTTGCAATTGCGCGGTATTTAACGCTGCGTTTGGATTAACCGTCATATCCAAAAATGGTATTTGTAACGACAGCCATTGTTCAGCGCTTGGGTTGTCAATGACATACTTGGCTGAGCCGTCTGTAGAGACTAATTGTAGTTCGATTTTTTGGATGCCCGGTTCAACATAGAGATCGAGGTTCCAAGTATTGTGGTTAGACACATCAACACTGCCATACTCAATGCCGTACTGGATGCCAACGACGCCTCCTTCTGCTCCCGCTCCCAATATTTCATAGCGAGAATAGTTATCACCGGCGATACTTCCCTGTGAATAAAAAGGAGCATTCCACCAGTTTTCATTCCAAAGAGAAACAAACTTGTCCTCGGTTAAACTATCGCTGAAAATTGAAAACACTTCATTGTCATTTACAGCAGGAACCGGTGCCGCTTCATGAGGTTGGCTTACTGTCACTTCTTTGGTTATAAAAGAGACATCACTTAGCAACACACTACTTGGTTGGCCACTGGTAAACACTAGACCAAACCAACTTAAATCGTATGTTTGCGGAATCGGCACCTCAAATTGCAGCCAACCGTTTCCAATAGGCACGCCACTGCTGATCGCGTAGGCTGAGCTAAAGTCAGGTATCCCAAAACCTTTGACGTTGACCTCTACACTCTCAAAGGTCGAGGTTTTTAATTTGAACTGCGCATGAGTATAAGTTGATGTATTTATCGCATTGACTTGCTCATTACCCCAGGCTATAGCGGCACCATTGCCCCAATTAGTACCGCTCGCGATTTCCAAAACTTTTTGATAATCTGGGTCATCGTTTATATCCGTTACTACTGCTCCAGAGCCCCAAGTGTCGCCCCAATACTCCATATAAAATGAGTCATCATTTTCTGAATGGAAAACAAACATTTCTTCAGGTGCTGGAAGTGCAACATCGCCTTCAAGATCGATAAAAATTGAAGAGTCATCGCCCGTTATAGCAACCATACTTTCAGCTTCATCGTAACCTGATTTGTTTACGGAGATGGAATACACACCCTCTGCTAATTGATAAACAGCTTCGCCTTGTAAATTTGTTTGCTTGTAGATGCTCCCTATACCAACCGATGCGGAATCAATACCCGTCTGACTATTGGCGTCTCGTACTGATATAGTCAAGCTGCTTAATTCTGGAGCAGGGGTGACTGGATTGCTTGGTAATGGAGCACTTTGTTCACTGTTACTTTCTTCTGCCCCACATCCAAATAAGGCCGAAATGGCAAACACAACAGCAATACTTTTTGCTTTATTGTTCATTATTAATATCCTTATTTACTCTCTATTTGAACGCCTTTCTACGCAAAAATAACAGCGCTAATAATCCAAATAATGTTGGAATGCTTCCACTCCCACCCGAACTGGAAGTACTGGTAGGTGGAATTTCGGTTGTTTCTGAATCAGACTTATCTGCTTCAGGCTCTTTTTGATTCCGGCGAACTTGAATAATCAATTCATTGTTGATGTCCAAAGCCTCATCTGTGTCGTGTATTAACGACACCTTTAGTCGATAGTCGTCGTTTAACATGGACTCTGGCTCAAAACTAAAGGTATAGCCTTGCATTGACGGGCTTGGAATATCATCCGCTTGCCAATAAATGCTGTATTCCTGAACTTGTTCATCCGATAATTCCACTTGAAGAGTAACAACAACCTCTCCCCCAAACGGATCAACTATTTCAGTTTCTTCACCATTCTGGTGAAGGCTCAGTTGAGTTTCTGGCAAAGGCGATGGAGGAATTAGGCTCTCATTTTTCGGCGTGCTCTCATCGCAATACACCGCGGTGTTGTCATCTGTCGACAGGCAATGAGCCACGTAATCGACTTCCATTGTCGCCGTCTGAAGAGCAGGGTCGATAGAGCCCCCGAGATTTCCTCCCATGGCGACATTGAGCAAAATAAACATCGGCTCGTTATATTGCTGACACCCCGTGACATTTTGACTCGCGACCAAGGTTTCATTCATATAAAAGTCGATGGACTCTGGTGTCCATTCCAACGCATATTTGTGCCAATCTAATACATCATCAGCACCATTCGGATAATGATAACGAACTTCACTACCACAACCCGAAGAGTTGAAAAAGTTGGTGATGTAGGTACTAGGCTCGTTTGAAAACCATTCCCATACGTCGATTTCTCCAGCACCAGGGTTAGGCCAACCTACATTATCGCCGTCTCCTTTAACTGGTTGCTCCGCGATACGATTTTCTAGCATCCAAAAGGCTGGCCAGGTGCCGCCCTCAAGGTTATGAAAACGGATCCTTGCTTCGATTCGACCATAGAGGAATTCTTGTTTGTCTTTTGAATTGAGCCGACCTGAAGTCCAAGATTTGGTTTGCCCTCCTAAGGTTGCACAGCTGTGGAGTTTTTTTCGGGCAATGATTTTCAATGTGCCATCGGAAACATCATAATTACGCTCATCGGAATAATCATCAGAGGTATAACATTGAACTTCATTGTTATAATTTGCTTTCGTTTGCGGGTTCCAGTTTCGCCAATCAACACCTGAACCCTCAAAAGAATCTATCCATTGCACTTCCCACCCAGCGGTTGCCGGGCTAGATGTTACCAGCACTAACCCTCCAAGGAGGACACCTTGTGTAGCAATGATTTTAAACGATTGAATAATCCGTCTTGGCAACCTTAACATCATGATTTAACCTATTATTTTGGACAGCATTAGCCAGCACTAATTGTCGTCTGACAACAGTGAGAGATAGGCTAAAACCGAGTAAAGAGAGCGGCAATAATTTAGTGATACTGCCGCTGTTTAAAGACTGTAATCAACCAACCTTTATAAAGGTTGGTTGAACACTTTATTCAAACCAGGAGATATTTCTTAGTTGAATGTCTGATTCAGTTAGGTTGCCGTCAATACTCGTATGATGAACAATTAATGGGTTCTTAACTTTGTCTAACTGCAGGACTGACTCAGGCAAGTCGGTAGCAATATCAATCGTAATCGTCTGCCACTCCTCAGTCAGGGTGTAGCCATTGCCATCATTAAACTTAACTGAATAATTCGATCCCCACTCACCATAGTCAGTTTGGAAACCAACGCCAAAAACAAACTCGGCAAGTGGATTACCTTGCTCTGTGGAACCTCGAATTTCAAATCGAATACTGGATTTATCACTTAGATCTCGTGGGTTATTATCGCCAACCATTGCGCCCCAACCCCAATCCTTAATTGCTGGCACCGTCGGAACAACCGTCAGTATTCCAGTTGTTTCATCGATACCTGCCCAAGTTGTGCCTTCCCAGCCGAAAGCGTCCGCTCCGGTGAATGGACCAGTACTTAGTACAATAAACTCACCCGCTTCTCCAGGAGCTACGGGGATTACAAAAGGCGGAGGTAATACAGTGTCCAATAATGTTATTTCATCACCACCATAACTGGCTTCAAATTGCGACACATCACCACGAGTCAAACCCAGGTCATTGAGCGTATCGACCTTATCCCACGCTAAGTATTTAACCTTGCCGTCAATGTCGATAAGACCAAAGTGCTTCTCAGAGTGAGTAGGGTTGTTTGGATCGCCTTTCCACGGCTCATCAAAGGCTTGAAAGAAGAATAGCGACGCGCCAAAGTTATTGGTCAGCTCCCGCATATCGTCGTAAAAAATCTTCTGTTTGTATTCGTCCGCCGCTTGCGTTCCGCCTTCACCAAACATTTCGGATGACACTGTCGACCAGCCAGTTTCACCGATATGGATTGGCTTAGTTGGATCAACACTGTTAACAAAGGTCTGTCCCTTGGCAATTTGGTCAAGCGTGCGGTTATACGCTTTTTCCATTGCCGAAGCGATCTGCTCTTCTTTACTCAACTCTTGCTCACTAAGTGGCACTTTCCACGCTTCTTTAAACGTTGGATCGTAGTGAGTGTCATGGTGAGCGTAAGTGTGCAAAGAGATATAATCGACAGCTTCTATTAACGCTTTAATGTCAGCCTGTTCACGATGATTACCGTTAGCATCATCCCCTGCCCAAACCGCAAAGTTGTCTGAACTGGTGATCCAAAGGTCGGCTGTATCAGGGCTTTGTTGCTTCCAAGATTGTAAGTCATTAACATGACCAAGAATAATACCCGGAACAACATGGTACTCAGCCCAAGCGACCATAGCTTCGTTACCAACCGCGATAACCTTGACAATATCTGGGTAAGCTAAAGCCAATTCTTTAGCTTTAGCGATTTCAAGCGCGTTGCCTGGGTTTTCTTGATCATGAACGATATCTAGATCGGTCCAGGAATTTAGTGCATCTATCCAGACCCCCAGCATCACATACATTTCAAAAGACGCGTCTTCTTCTTTCAGCTCCTTAATAGCCTGAAGTAAGTTTTCTGTATTGCTTTTTCCATCTAAGCCAATAAAGCCCTGTGTATTGTAGGTACGCAGCACCTTAATCCCCATTGCAGCTAAGATTTTCATATCTTCTTTATGATCATCAATCGAAGGTACGATAGCTCCTGACTCGCGTACAGTTGTTCGCCATGCGCCATAGGAAATCGCCAGATAATCAGGGTTACCCAGTAACGCATCACCATTGCTTGCTACTGGAAATGTAGCTGGAGTTGGTTGTGGGGCAAGTTCAGTAACTTCATTGCCGCCGCTACCAGGATCAGTTTCAACTGCACCTGAAAGCTGCTCGTCACCGCAGGCAAATAAGAAACACGATAAAACGACAGTCGCGATTGTTTTTAAATTGCATCGTCTCATTAATACTTCCTTATAAATCTTTATTTAAAATTGAGAGACATTGGATTTTTTTTACAAGCGCTGCGCAGTTAACACTGCGCAGCGTATTACTTATTTAAGTTCTAATCTGATATTGTCGAACGAAACCTCAACTTGACACCCTGCTACTGCGCCACATACACCACCCAGGGTCAGATCAACACCCCACTCCGCATCACTTCCGATATCGAAGTCGTAGCTGTATTCCTGCCAAACGGTTGTTAAGTTCGGTATGTCAAAGTTGTCTGTTTTGGATACGCCGCGTGGACTTGTCGTATGCAGTACGCCATTCACAACTCCGCCGCTTGCCGCGAATCCCTTGGCTTGGAACGATAACGTAACTGATTGATTTGCTGTAAGCTCGCCTTGGCCCACTTTCTCGGCTTTGACTCTTGCTTCTCCGCCATTGACCGCTGAAACAGTGACTGCGCCATCAGCGACAACTACT
This sequence comes from Vibrio gelatinilyticus, assembly GCF_022836845.1. GTDB lineage: Bacteria > Pseudomonadota > Gammaproteobacteria > Enterobacterales > Vibrionaceae > Vibrio > Vibrio gelatinilyticus. The sequence continues at coordinate 331,170 of NZ_JAJNNZ010000003.1, read as the reverse complement.
TCACCGGCTCCAACTTGTCCCCATGGTGCAAGCTCGTTTGTACTAAAGTCACCATTAACGATTAAATTGCCCGTTCCATCATCAGGTGGAAGAATTGGCGCCTCTCCCGGATTTTCAGGTTCTTCTCCGGTACCGGCTACAGCGACCACTGTGATGTTATCTAAGTAGAGATCGACACTACAGGTTGCAACCGCTCCACACACGCCACCGATAGTGAAATCAACACCTCCTGACGTCCCTGCACTTGCCACGATATCCTTAGAAAGTGTTTGCCATTCAGACGTCGGCGCTGGAATATCAATGACTTCTGTTCCAACAACGCCATCTCCAATGAAATGAATAATCGCATTAGCTACGCCGCCATCTACTGCCTCTCCTCGGTACGAGAAAGATATGTTGACGGTTTGACCTGGGTTAATAACTCCGGCACCAATGCCATTTGTTTTGATTCTTGATTCAGCACCGTTACCTGCTTGCAAGCGAGCAGCGCCATTTTCAATGGTCACGCCACCGCCAATTGCATACCAAGGGTCTAGTGCTCCACTTTCAAAATCACCATTTACAGTCAAGTTATCTGGATTATTTATTGGTGGAAGAACCGGACCGTCTGGAGTTTCGGGTTCTACAGGTGCAACATTACCAACAGATGAAAACGATAGATTATCAACAGAGAAGACAGATCCAACACCCGATCCCCATGCAGGGAATATCATTAGTAAGTCCATAGCACTTAGGTTGGCACCCGCATCAGCTAAATCGCTAAGATTAAAGGTATATCGTTTCCAAACATCAACTTCTGGCAGTTCTGGTAAACTTACTTCAACCGCCGCACCTGCAACAGACTCAACCTTGAACTTCCAATCTTGAGCGCCCGCATCAGCCGTTAACTTCATATCAAATGACACAGTACCCGTATCTCTCCAAGCCGAAACATCGACTGGAGCACCGCCAACAGCACCATCAGCATTTCGAGAAGTAAATCCAACGACGGTTGGAGCATTAATTTCAAACTGCGTGACTTGGTCGTATTGAACATCGCTATCAGTGATTACGGACGGAGTTGAACCGCCACAGCAATCCCAAGCGGCCCATGCTGGATTCGCCGCATCGTTGAATATTACGATTTCTTCACTTTCTTCAACGGGTGGTTGAACTGGTTCTTCGGGCTCTTCCGGTTCGACAGGGTCACTGACTTCCACAAAGGTCATATCATCCCAATAGAACTCTTTATCTGCAGCATCTTCCATAAAGTCAAAGAACACTGTTTTCATATCGAAAGTGTAGTTAGGGTCAAGTTCTCCAGCGTTCAGATCGGTGAAATCAAATTCTAGTTTTTCCCACTGGTTAGCCACTGATGTGTAAACCAATACTTCGGCCATTTCCGGGTTTGGTGCTGGCTCACTCAAAGCAGCATTTTCTACTTTGAGCAGAACAGGCACTCCAACTTCAGGTGAATATACCCATAGAGAGATAACACTTCGTTCCGGCGTAATTTCCAAAATACTTGAATCACCAAGAGTTGTACCAGCCCACGGCTGTGCACCAACTGGCTTCAACGTTTTGATTACTGTCGCGCTAGAGCTTACCTGGCTGATACCGCCGCTCGCCCAAGCTGATGCAGCTTCATTACTTAATACTGGATTTGCCACACCTTGTTCTGAAAACGCACCTTCAAAATCCGTCAACGGAGCACTCAAGTCCAGTTTTTCACCCGAATCTGAAGCGGGCGAATCAGGTTCTTCACCGTCTGGTGAGCTAGGCGCTGCATCAACAAAGGCAACATTATCAACTCGATAAATTGCACCCTCACCTTGGTCCCACTCTGGATAAATCAGTACTTTATCCACATTGGTTAGGTCAATACCTTGGTTGGCTAAGTCAGACAGTGACACTTCAATCTTGGTCCAAACTCCTACCTGAGGTGATGGGATGCTGATGTCAACCGCTTCACCACTAGCACCTTCCTGATCGCCACCGTTGCTTTCCAATTTAACGAACCAATTCACCTGATCGCCTGGGCTGTTCCTGAGTTTGATTTCAAATTCAAGAATCCCTGATGTTTCCAGCTCACTAACATCAATGCCACTCATACCTTCTGGACGAACAAAACCCAGTACTGCTGGCGTTGCGCCTACCCTAAACTCAGCTGTCAATCCATAGTCGCCGAGCTCTACAGGATAGATAGGTGTTGTACCACCGCAACAATCCCATGTTTGCCAGTTGGGGTTGACAGCATCCTTGAACACAACAAGATCTGTTCCAGTCGATGGAGTCTCCGTACCCGGTGTCGAATCAGGCTGTTCTGTTGGTGATTCTGGCGTACTTGGATTGCTCGGCACTGACGTACCAAGTGCTTCATCGCCACACCCGGACATTGCAAGAGCCAACGCAGCTACAAGAGCAGCGTTGGCAAATTTAAACCTTTCCTTCGTTAAGCTCATTATTTGGATCCCTTTCGTTTACGTTTTCTTGTATTAGCGAGATTTGGGGCAACAGCATAAAACCAATTGTAAGCGCTTACTTTGCAATTCAAAAAAAAGCACCCCTTCACGCCAATGACAATCGCTATTTTATTCTAGTGAACCTCATTGCCGCCCAAAATCCGTACAACAAAGCGGTATAACGTTCAAAGATTGCACAACTATAATAAAACATTAAACTCCCCACCCTGTACAGAGCATAAGTTTAGAGATACGTAAAAAGTAGAATTCCATCACACAAAGTAAACGCTTACTTTAAAATAAAGTGACATTGAATATTTCCCACAAAATCCGAGCCATAAAATCAATTCCACACACTAATTATGTTCAAAATATGCACTAAATCGAATTTATTCTCACACATTGAACCAAATAAGTGCCTCACTTCAAGATTTTTGCACCAAAATCACCTTTTGCACCTCTATTTCCAAAAAAAACAAAGTAAGCGATTACTTTGCTTTTTTTTTGGAAATACGCAACTCTTCGGTATATCAAAGGGAGAGTAAGAGCGACGTAGAGTGTGGGGAAATTACAATTTACAAGGTTTGCAAATTCAATAATTCGCTGCACACTTTACGGTTACAGCATTTTCCTGAATTTAACAAACTTCCACTAAGTGGCAATACAGCGGGCTAGATACCCATCAAAGCCCGCTGTGCTAAGCATCAAAATGAACTCAGTGACACAAGTGTTTTGGTGTAATCCTGTTGTGGTTTGCTGAATAGTGTTTGAGTATCACCCTGCTCAACAATTTCGCCTTGTTTCATAACAATTGTGTAATGACATAGGGATTTCACCACATTCAAGTCATGGCTGATAAACAAGTAGGTTAATCCGTATTTCTGTTGTAGGTCCTTCAATAGATCAAGGACTTGAGATTGTACTGTCCGGTCTAATGACGAAGTGGGTTCATCAAGCAAAATAAACTCTGGTTTTAGCACCAGAGCTCTCGCTATCGCAATTCTCTGACGCTGCCCACCAGAAAATTCGTTCGGGTATCGGTGTCGTGTATCAGGGTCTAGATCCACTTCTTTCATTACGTCGCATATTAAATCGTCCATTTTATTCTCGTCGTGTTCAAAATGAACTTTCAAGCCTTCACCAATCACCTGGGCAACTGACATTCTAGGGTTTAACGCAGAAAACGGATCTTGAAACACAACTTGCATTCGACTTCTGTATGGCAACATACCTTTTCGATCTAACCCTTGAATATCACTGCCATCGAACTTAATCACCCCTTCACTATCGACCAGTTTTAAAATGGCCATACCCGTTGTTGACTTGCCAGAGCCACTTTCACCGACCAGGCCGATTGAATGGCCTTGCTTTAAGTCAAACGACATGCCCGTCACGGCCTTTACATGATCAATGACCTTTTTAAAGATGCCCCCTTTGATAGGAAACCACACTTTTAAGTCGTCGACACTAAGCAGGGTGTTTGTCTGCTCGCTTACTTCAACTGGGCACCCTCTTGGATCGGAATTAATTAATTTTTGTGTGTAAGGATGCTTTGGTTCATTGAAAACTTGCTGGCACTCCCCGACTTCTACAAGTTCACCATTTTGCATCACCGCTACGCGATCGGCTATTTTCCTGACGATACTTAAATCATGAGTGATAAATAGCATCGCCATTCCTAACTCTTTTTGGAGATCATTCAACAAATCAAGAATTTGAGCCTGCACCGAAACATCTAGCGCTGTCGTAGGCTCATCGGCAATAAGCAATTCAGGCTCGTTGATAAGAGCCATTGCAATCATGACTCTCTGTCTTTCACCACCTGACAGCTCATGTGGATAAGCAAGGATCTTTTGCTCAGGGTTGCGAATACCCACTTTTGTTAGCCAACCAACGGCATGCTTTTCTGCTTGATTTGTGCGCATTCCTCGGTGAATCGATAAAGTTTCGACCAACTGTCGACCAATTTTGTGTAAAGGATTTAGCGATACCATGGGCTCTTGAAAAATCATGCCAATGCGTCCACCACGAATACCACGAAGTTGCCTTTCAGAGCAACTAAGCATGTCTACATTATCGAACTGAATGTGCCCACCAAGATAGTGGCTTGAGCCCTTAGGCAATAACTTCAATATAGAGTTCGCAGTTACAGACTTGCCTGAACCACTTTCACCAACCAGGGCTAAAGTTTCGCCTTTCTTAACAGATAAAGACACATTTGAAGTGACTTGTTCGATGTTTTGACCGCGGCCAAAGCCAACAGACAGATTGTCTATAGAAAGCACTAATGAGGAGTCATCTCTAATCATAATTAACCTTGTTGGTGTGGATCAAAAGCATCACGTACTGCTTCACCAGCAAACACGAGAAGAGTTAACATTACAGATAGTACGGTAAAGGCCGACAGTCCAAGCCAAGGGGCTTGCAAGTTTGCTTTGCCCTGGGCAAGCAATTCGCCAAGTGACGGTGAGCCAGCAGGCAGGCCAAAGCCTAAAAAGTCTAAGGAAGTTAACGTTGTCACCGAGCCAGATAGTATAAACGGCATCATAGTAAGAGAAGCGACCATGGCATTAGGTAACATATGTCTGAGCATAATCCGCTTATCATCCACACCCATAGCATGCGCGGCCTTGACATAGTCAAAGTTCCGACAACGCAAAAACTCGGCTCGGACAACGCCCACCAGACTCATCCAACTAAATAGCACCATAATGCCCAGTAGCCACCAAAAGTTTGGTTCGACGAAACTAGACAAAATGATCAACAAAAATAGCGTTGGCATTCCGGACCAAACTTCGATAAATCGTTGGCCAATGAGATCGAGCCAGCCGCCATAATAGCCTTGTGTCGCTCCAACAATCACACCGACGATGCTAGAAACTATGGTCAACACAAAACCAAACAATACGGAGATACGAAAGCCGTAGATAATCCTCGCTAATACATCTCGCCCTTTATCATCGGTTCCCAATAGATTGACGTTATCTGGCGGTGATGGCACTGCAGCACCAATATCGTAGTTAATGGTATCGTAGCTAAATCGGATCAATGGCCAAATGATGTAACCTTTATCCTCTATCAACTCAATGACATACGGATCGGTGTAATCGGCTTCAGTTTCAAATTCACCACCGAACTCAGTTTCAGTGTACTGATTCACGATTGGGAAGTACCACTGCTGCTCATATTCCACGAGTAGCGGCTTATCATTAGCGATAAGCTCTGCAAACAAACTGAGGGTAAACAACACAGCAAAGAGCCATGTGGACCAGTAACCACGTTTATTGGCTTTAAAGCGGTCTACTCTCGCTTGTGTTAAAGGATTTAGTGCCATCTAGCGCGCCTCAAAATCAATACGCGGGTCAACCCACGTATACGTCAAATCTGAAATGATACTGAGCACTAAGCCTAGCAATGTCATTATGTACAATGAGCTAAACACAACGGGATAGTCACGCTGAATCGTTGACTCAAACCCTAAAAGCCCTATTCCCTCTAAAGAAAACATCACTTCAATTAGCATTGAGCCTGTAAAGAATATACTGATAAAAGCACTAGGAAAGCCCGCAATAATAATTAGCATTGCATTGCGAAAAACGTGTTTGTATAAAATGCTACTCTCATCTAGCCCCTTTGCTCTCGCGGTAACAACATATTGCTTATTTATCTCGTCGAGAAATGAGTTTTTTGTCAGCATGCTAAGTGTGGCAAAGCCACCAATGACCATAGCAAATATAGGTAGTGTTAAGTGCCAGAAATAATCAACAATTTGCTGGTACCACGTCATTTGCTCAAAGTTACTAGACACCAACCCCCTGAGCGGAAACCAACTGAAATAGTTGCCACTGGCAAACAAAATAATCAAGATTATTGCGAACAGAAATCCAGGAATTGCATAACCAACAATGACCACCGCACTCGACCAGATATCAAAACGTGTCCCATGATGTATGGCTTTCATGATCCCAAGTGGTATCGAAATGATATAGATAATCAAAGTACTCCATAGTCCCAGAGAAATTGAGACAGGTAGCCTTTCTTTGATTAAATCTATAACGTTACCGCCTCGAAACAGACTTTCACCGAAGTTAAACATGGCATAGTCTTTTAGCATGTCGAAGTAGCGTTCATGAATGGGTTTATCGAAACCAAATTGTTTTTTTATCGCTTCAACAACCTCAGGGTCTAAACCACGAGATCCCTTATAGCCCGTCGAGGATTCTTCACTCGAGTCCAACTCAACTTCAGTACCACCACCGCTAAAACGCTCCATGATACCCGAGTTTAGACCTTGCATCTGAGCAACAGCCTGTTCGACGGGGCCCCCTGGTGCTATTTGAATAATAAAAAAGTTGATCGTAATTATTGCCCAAAGCGTTGGGATCACCAGCAACAAACGCCGGAATATATAGGCCGCCATTGAAACCTCTTATCGACGTTTTGCAGGGAGAAGTTCAGCCTTCTCTTTAGAAATCCACCATGAGTCAACACCTAAATCGTATTTAGGGAGAACGTCTGGTCGCTCAAATTTATCCCAAGTAGCAACTCTGTATTTTTTGATATACCACTGAGGAATAATATAAAAGTTCCACTGCAATACACGGTCAAGGGAACGACCGAGTGCCAGCAACTTTTCTGGGTTATCCTGATTTTCAGCAATTTGATCGGTCAGCGCATCGACGACCGGATCCATAACCCCTGCCGTATTGTAAGTAGAGTCAATAAAGTTAGAGTTCCACACAATTTTCAGATCAGAATTTGGATAAGGGTGAGCTGAGTATGAAGAAGAGACCATATCAAAATCTCGATCTCGTAAGCGTTTTATGTACTGGGTGGTGTCAATAGTACGGATCTTCATATCGATCCCCATGGCACGCATGTTTTTCTGAACCGGAGTTGCAACACGCTCTGTTGTTGGGCTGTAAATCAACAATTCAAAACTCATAACCTCGCCCGTTTGGACATTGGTCATCACCTTATTTTTTAGTTCCCAGCCAGCCTCTTTAAGTAAGGCAAATGCTTTGCGCATTTGAGGGCGGATCCTGCCAGAACCGTCAGTTACTGGAGCGTTATACTCTTCTGTAAAGACGCGAGCAGGGATTTTATCCTTATAGGGTTCAAGAATTTTCAGCTCGTCTTCTGAAGGTAGGCCTTTTGCTTCATAATCAGAGTTCTGAAAATAGCTGCGCGTGCGCGTATACTGATCATAAAACATATTTGTGTTCATCCACTCAAAGTCCATTGCATAAGTTAATGCTTCACGGACTTTAGGGTCTTTAAACACTGGGCGCTGGATATTAAACACAAAGGCTTGCGTAGCCATTGGCTTGTGGTGTTCAATTTCTTCTTTCTTTATGTAGCCCTTATCAAAATTCACCCCTGTATAAGAGTTGGCCCAAAACTTAGCGCTCGACTCTTCGCGAAAATCAAACTCGCCAGCTTTGAATGCCTCTAGCATTACCGTGTCATCACGATAATAATCATATTGCACTTGTTCAAAGTTATTTCGGCCGACGTTAACGGGTAGCTCCTTTGCCCAGTAATTGTTGTCAAGCTCGTAAGTTATGGTTTGCCCCGATTTATAGCTGGCCACTTTATATGGACCACTGCCCACGGGTGGTTCCATTAAAGGTTCTGCGAAATTTCTATCTTTCCAAAAGTGCTTTGGCAGTACTCGCATACTTTGCGCCAAACTAAACAACTTTTCACGATTTGGCACTGACATTTCTATGCGCGCCGTCGTATCCGAAATGGCTTTAACCGACTTGACGTCTTTGTAATACACGCGATATTGCGGAACACCTTCGGTGTTGAATTTGTCAAAGGTAAATTCAACATCGTGAGCGGTTATCGGCACTCCGTCGTTGAAGCGAGCGTTGGGGTTAATATCGATCTCTAACCAAGAATAGTCATCAGAGTAGCGAACCTTAGTCGCAATAAGAGGGTAATATGAGTCAATTTCATCACTCGGCGAGTACATCAAGGTATCGTAAATATTCAAACTGCCTGCAACAGCCACACCACGAGAAGCAAATCTATTAAAGTTGTCAAATGTACCGACTTGTCCATAAGTCACTTTGCCACTTTTTGGGGCGTTGGGATTTACGTAATCGAAATGAGAAAAATTGGCTGGATATTTAGCTTCACCAAATCCGACGAGCGTTGTTGTCTCTATTACGTTTGCAGCATGAGCAGAAAAGCCCAATAAACCACAAGCTACTACTGCAGTAGCCTTCCTAAACATACTCATTCCATTCCCCTTGAAAAATAAAAAGGATTGCAAAATAGAATCCTTTTCTGCTCTCACTCGAATCTAGTGAGATAAATTTTTGCTATTGTTTATAAATAGCTGTTATTTTGCAGGTTTTCAAGAGAAGGGGGAAGGCAAAACGTCAATTCTCTGCCAGAATGCCGATAAAATCGACTAGAAGATTTTGTCGTCACATAATTCGCATGTTCGAATTGACAGTAGCTCTGGACAATACATATGAACTGTCCCCATGCAGTATTTTTTGGAAACGTATAACGCTTTATCCGCTTTCTCGATTACATTACTTTCCAATGAACTTTGTGTCGAGGCGCCAATAGAGCAAGTTATACCAAACTGCTCGCCACTTGAGCACTCAAAAGACAGCTTTGATATTTGTTCACTTAGCCGTTGCCCTAACATATAAGCTTGGCTCACAGAGCTCCCTGGTAACACCAAAACAAACTCATCCCCACCGTATCGACACAACAAGTCCTCGTCTCTAGTGTATTTATTTATTACTTTAACGACTTCGACGAGGACTTTGTCGCCGGTGGAGTGACCGAACTTGTCATTAATAGGTTTAAAACGGTCTACGTCTATAATCAGCAATGAATAAGGAATGCCAGCAGCGATATACCTCTCGGCCTGCTCTTCCAGCGCAAAATGCAAAAATCGTCGATTGTAACAACCCGTTAATCCATCCGTGTTGGCTTCTTCGACTAGCAGTTCTCTCTCTTGCATGTCTTTAGAAATATCGATTGCAAAGCCGATCACGCCGTGGACTTCACCATTTTTAACAATTGGAGATGTGACCGTTAAATGGTAAACGGCCCTGCCGTTGATTTGAAAGGGGATTTTCTGCTGTGAGGGTTTCTTTGTTGATATGACATTCTTGTCATTGGAGCGCATCATTTTGGCCACACCGTAATTAAAGAGGTGCCAGTCTGTTTGACCTTTAACAGAGGTTAATTTGACATCGAAGCCTTGTAACACTTTCTTGTTTACATACTTATACCGACCGTCTAAATCTTTTATAAAGATAAAGGCATCGACCGAATCAAAAATTTCCGATAATCCAAGTAACTGCTCTTTAGAACCTGACTGAGCAGATAATATAAGATCTAGCATAGCGACCATCTAAAATGCACACTGTTGAGTATTATAATCTGTAAAGACTATACCCAAGACTGATACATTTCCTGCCGTACTCAATCTTTTTTCATACAAACGTTCAATTTCGTTATCTAGAGCACATTTTTGAATGAATATCTCAAAATCTGCAAAAATTATAACGTTTTAGTGAGTGTTTTATAGATAGTTTGATGTGAGAAGACCTATTCGATCTTGTTGTAAAACCAGAGCTTTTCTAACATATGTTTGGTCAGCTAAGCTCCAATAGCTGAACTCTATTGCCCTGTCTATTAGTGACGTTCTTAAAAAGATATCGATGGAGAGCTCAAGCCTAGTCCCGAACCACAACAGAATCTCGTATGATCAACTTAGGTAGAGGGTTGTCAATATCCAGCTGAGTTTTGCCATCGAGTAAATTTAACAGTGCTTTTGCTGCTTGAATACCGATATCACGGATCGGATAATCGATAGTCGTTAGTCGCGGTCTGATGTGCTGGCTATGGCTATCATTATCGAACCCGATCACAGATAAATCATTACCTATTGTCAGTCCGAGTTCAGCACAGACATCGTAAGCTGCAATAGCTATATTATCGTTCTGACAGAAAATAGCGGTTAAGTCATTGGCGCGTTTGAGCAGACGCATTGCCGCCTCATGGTTACCTTCATGGTCAAATCGGCCCTCGACCGTTAATAATGGGTCGTACTCAATCCCATATTCGCTGAGTGCATTGCGATATCCCTGCAATCGCTCCCGACTATCAACTTTACTTAATTGACCTGTAATGCAAGCAATTTTAGTATGACCACTTTCTAATAAATACTTAGTTGCAATATAGCCACCCATCTCATTGTCCAAATAAACACAATTATCTGCAATTTCTGGCACTAGGCGGTTGACGATAATGGTATTAGGGTTTCGTTCAACAACAGTGATTAACTCAGCATCGGATAGTTTATCGGAATGGATTATTAGGCCATCGACTTGCTTTGAACGCAGAAAGTCAATTGCGTTTAATTCATTGCTTCTGGATTCTTGGCCGCTGGTAACGATGAGGTGGAGATTATGCTTTCTAAATGTTTCTTCTGCATGGTGCATCAAAGGACCATAAAACGGCCCATCAAAGGAACCGACTAACATGCCGATACTATGAGTACGATTTGAAGCGAGTGCTTTCGCCGACGCGTTAGGTAGAAAACCCAAAGCTTCAACTGCAGCCATTACCTTTTCACGATTAGCCGGTTTAACAGACTCGTGGCCGTTAAGTACTCGAGACACAGTAGCTGTTGATACATTTGCTAGTTCGGAAACTTCTTTAATCGTAGTCAATGGAAATATCTGTCTTCTATCTATCAGAGAGCCTGATAGTATCCAATAGAAGACTAAGTTTCTAGCTTTCGTTATTAATTTATATCATTTGCCGAATCGGTAGCGCATTTAATATAAGTATCCGAGAAAATGAGTTTACTTTCTAAAAAGTGTGATCAAATTATCGTTACAATAATTGCCTTTTTCAGCATCGAGTCATTGTCTTTTAATCAATATGTAATATCAAAATTTGGTTAGTAAAAATGGTCTCGAGATAGCCCGCTCAGACTACAGAGCGGGCCTCATTATTTTTGAGTTTTAGTACAAATAGCGTCGTTAGGTATTACCACCAAACATCAGCCTGAATACCGACGATGAAATCTTTGTCAGGATTACCTTGTGTATCTTTACTCGTCCATGATTCAGGAAGGTAAGTCGCTAGTAGCCTTACTTCGGGAGCCACACCTAATGAGGTTGGCAAAATGAATGTTGGCGCAATCGTATACTTGGTTTGCTTCCAGGAATCACCACCCCAGTTATTGTAAACATAACCTGCTTCGCCTTGAAGATAGAAGTGCTGACTCACAGGAATAGTCGGTCGAACCATCGCAGATACCCAATAGTTGTAACCACCTTTTTCACGAGCTTGCCCAGACGCCATGTCGTTGTACTGACCTTGGATCGATGGGAACAAACTTATTCCGTTATCAAAAGTATAGCCGCCCCATAATAATAGTCGTGCCGACGTATCGTCTTCTTCAACATTGGTTAGCAGGCGAATAGCGTCGCCAGCATACGGATTCCACGTCCAATCATCGTGCTGACCTTGTGCGTGAGAGCCTAAGCGATATGCGTTGTAATCCGTGATGGTGCCACCTAGCAAATTGCCGGCGCCAAGACCTTTACCACCTTGTAGAATGATTTTTGAAAAACCATTGCCAGGGATGGCAAAGAAACTGCCTAGAGTATACGTCGCGGTAAGATCATAGCCTGTTTCAGCCCACTCTTTACCATCCACATCCCAGTTATCTGGCATTGCTTTAAGTAACGCTGACAATCTCAAGCTGCCGATGTTGCCTGCAACATTAATGGCGTGCATCAAGTTGTTTAGGTTTTGGGTATTTGTGCCATTTCCTAAACTGCCATTGTTGTCCCAACGATCAATAGTTTCATCGACTCGATCACTTGCGATATAAGCCAAATCAACAATGGAGTCTCCAAGTTCATAACCCTGAATACCTAGGCCAGTTCCTGACATGTCCGAGTAGAAAAAGTCTGTCATGAAAATGTAGTTTTCTGTTTTACCATACTCCCTACGCCCAGCCCACAATGTTCCTGAATCACTGACTCCGTTAAACTCTAAGAATGCATTGGTTATGCCCGCATTAATACCGTCAGCACCCGTTGCTAATGCACTTTCGTCACCTTTTCGCCCAACACCAAAATGGATTTTAAAGCTACGGTCATCATCAAACGTCCAGGTACTAGCAAAGTTAGCTTTGTAATCATTGTCAGCCTCTATCCCTAATCGGCCTAACGCTAACTTCTGTCCTGCGTAATTAGAACGCTTAAAGTCATTTTCTGCACTGGTTAGAACACCCGTTCTAAAGTACCCGTGAAACTCAAACCCTTCAGTTTGTTCAGCGACAGCGACGTTATTAATGGCAAGCGCAGCCATCAACCCCAGTGTTAATCGATTAACTTTCATGTAAACTCCATTTCTGATTAATGTAAGCGCTTACTTTGGTCATTAGACGACTTCAACTTTAGTTAGCGCTTATCTCTTTGCTTCTTTATTGTTTTAGTTTGTCCGTTTAACGAACAAGTCGGATATTGTCCAGGTAAACCGTCAGTGGTCCTAGTGGCTCTACGACCAGTATGTTTTTAACCTTAGATAGATTAACGGTGTTGCCCCCAGCAAATCGATTTCCATTCGATACGATGTCGGACAATTTGACTCGAACCGACTGCCATTCATTGCTTGAGTTCAACGGTACACTATAGTCACCCGCTTTAGGCCATCCACTATCCATCTTGACCAATAGCTCTGAATCGCTGGTAGCGTCGGTGACTTTCATGTCAAAGACTAATTCACCTTCACTTTCCCACTCGCTTAAGTCGACTTCTGGTGAAATCACGTAAGCATTCCCGGTATCCCCAGTTTTAACCAGTTTGATGACCTTTCCACGCTTAGGCTCTTCAACAATTGTTACTTCGAGGTTCTTTTCAGGATCATAACCACTCAACATGAGAACTTTGTGGAATTGGTCTTCGAAGATATTGATTTCATCTCCTTTACCGTAGTTTTCATCTGCAATGATGATCGGAGGAGCCGGGTTTCCTTTTTCTAACTTCGCATCTGGGGAAAAGGTTGCGCAGCCTGCGCCAGTTTCTGGGTCAACAGAACATTCAAATACTCGAACATAGTCAACGGCCATTGTTTGAGGGAATACACTTGAATCTATCCCACCTTCGTTGGTATTGGCGGACCACGAACCACCTACGGCTAAATTCAACAACAGGTGGAAGCGTTCATTGAAAGGAGCACTGCCTTCGGCTGTGACCAATCTGCCGTCTTTCTTGTACTGGGAATACCATCCACGCTGTGCTTGAGTGGCATAGTGAACATTGTCTACATACCAGCGAATAACGCCTTCTTCCCACTCAATGGCATAGGTATGAAATCCGTCTGCAGGGTTGATCCCGTCCGGTAGTTCATAAGTTACTCCCGAATTGACATTTTCTGGCCATTGACGTCCGTAATGCAGCGTGCCGTGAATTCTGTTTTCTACCTCACCCTCAGCCGCACCTTTTTTATCAGATTGTGTTTTGAGATTGACCGCTTCAACAATATCTATTTCACCCGATGCAGCCCAAGTCCCATAGACGTTGTCGGTTGGTAACATCCAAATGGCAGGCCAGGTACCTTGCCCGTGAGGCATTTTGGCGCGAATTTCAAAACGGCCGTACTTCCAGTCACCTTTATTCAAAGTTCTTAGTCTGGCAGACGTATAAGGTAATGTTGCTTTTGAGCGTGTATCACCAGTCGTGTTATTTGGGCCAGTAAAGCTCCCTTCCTTTGCAATAATATGAAGAACACCGTCATTTACAAAAGAATTTACCTTTCGCTTGGTGTAGCACTGCTGCTCATTATTTCCGCCGCCCCAGCAGTTTTCTTCGTGACTCCATTTGGACTTATCTATTTCTGTACCGTCAAATTCATCGTTCCAAACCATATTCCATATTGGCAATGGACTGCCTGTAGGATCCGATAGTTCCTCTGCGGTAAAGGATATTGGCTCGCTTGTTGAAGCACACCCCACCATTGATAGTAATATCGAGGCAGAAATAACACTGCATCTACTATTAAACTTGTTCATTAGAGTTCCTTATTGTAATTCCACTTATATTAAGTAATGGCTTTCTTGTCCTAACGATACTTAGAGAAGGTACCGAAAGGATAACTGACAAGTTGCTATGGCATCGCCTTGATAGCTCTTGTGAAAATGCTTTGAGCTAAGTCGGTATCTTGTGCGTTCATGACATATCTCATAGCCTCGTTAAGTTCGCCTTTTTTTACAGCCTCGATTATTTCCAAACCATAATTCCTCTTTTCAGCCTGGGTCAAAGAGGTTTGAAGCTTTTCAATATTGGTGGCCGAGATACTGTCATTGTCGCTTTGGTCGAGAACACTTTCTTTTGCTAACTGTGTTGACGTCACGCCAATCACCGACATTTCTATTTTTCCAATTGCTGAATGCTCGATATCAGAATTCAGAAGCATTTTACTGTTGGCCATCGTTTGCCCTGTTTGAGCAACGACATCTTTAGGTAGGTCTCTAAGTGTATGAGTTTCAATCGAGTTTTTTGTTGTATGTAGAACGATATACTTGGCTTTATGAGTTTCGTTACTATTTACGGTAATGGTTAGAACATAGCGTTGAGGGTGAGAAATACTGCGCCCCTCAAGAATGATCTGGGGGGGGTATATGTTTGTCAGATCGCTAAAATCTTCCCCAAGGACGGTTAAAAATGGTACGAATACACTTTCTTCTGCCGCCGATATAATGGTGATTTCTAGGGGATAATTCGTCTGTAGTAGCTCGAATGCTGCGAAAAAAGATTTGCCCGTTGCAAAGTCGTAACTTGGGGCCTTTAAATCGATTAACACTGATTTCTCTACGACTTCATCTAGTGGAACAAATGGAAATTGATCATGGGCACCACAGCACGACATCGATTCTTGAAGTGCTCGGAGCCCCAAACCATCACCTTCTTGATTGCCTCGGGGATCCAATTGACTGCAACCAGACAAAATGACCGCTGCGAAAAAAACAAATAGACGTATCATGTATGACTCCTCTTAAAGCCTAACTCATCTTTGAACCACAGTTCTCATACTGAGACCATTTATTTCGCCAATTATTTGTAAAAAAGTCGGGGCAAAAAACGAAACTTCTCCCTCTTTATTTCGCTACAACTCAAGTGACCCGACAAATATCCAATCTTTTTTGCCAATAAAAATGTAAGCGCTTACTTTAAAGCTTCCAAAAACCCACGTCATTATGCTGCATGGAAAGTAGTAAAATCTGACACGTGATGCTGATACGCCACCTGGTTGTTCGTTTTTCCTACAGAAAACAGTATAAGACGAGCCACAAATAGATGTACAGAGGAGACTTTAAGGTACTTTTCAAAGCTTGAACACCGTCACTATAAAGTAAGCGCTTACAGGATTAAATTTGCGATTTGTCACTAAATAATTTCTTAATCAGAGACAATTGTTTACCTTGGTTTCGTTGTTCGCCTAAACCTAATTTCGTTGTGGGACCACTTAATGAACAAAGCTAAAGAATGCCGAGTGGAGAATCGCAATGTTCTCCACCAACGGTTCTGTGATTTTAAATTAGTAGCCTTTCATTGCATCGATAAAGGTTTGCTTTGAGGTTGAGGACCCTTTTTTCTGCGCTTCTTCCGAAATTTTAAGGGCTTTTTCAAAGTCCCCTTCTGTAACTGCTTTTCTTATTTGTGTATTGTACAACTCTTCGTCTGAACGACTTATCGTCGACACCTGATCGTTTTCTACGAATTCAGAAACGGCTTTTTCTCGCTGACCTTTTTGATCTTCACTCTCTTTGATAACACCATCAGGATTGTAACGAAATTCGATCGTCACATCGCCTATTGCTGAGTGTGGGATCTTATTGGTTGAGTAAAACGGTGCGTCAGCTGAAACTTGGCCAGATTGCAAAGCAAATTCACTCGGCGGCATAGGGGCCGTAGATTGACTGAGTGCCTCAGTCGTTGTCACAACTAGCAAATATTTCGGCGCCACGCTATTTGGATATAACACAGGTAATGAGTATTCACCAATAAAGCCCGAGCGATACAGTAACGTGCTCTCACTGTACTTGATCGTACTCGAATCAATCACATCTAGGACTTTATGGTTTTCATCGAGAATTAACACACTAGGAACGAACGCTTTTTTTTCAACGACTGAGTATACGGTTAATTCAATGGTGCCAATCGCATTTGGTAGCGCAAGGCCATAAGCAAATGACTTACCACTTTTTAGCTCAACAATGGGTGAATTATCGGTAAGCGTTAGCTTAATGGCTTCTGGTTTAATGACTTTTTGATAGTCAAGTTGGTCAAGAGACAAGCAACATTTATCAGAAGATTGAAGAGCTTTCAGCCCCAAATGATCGTTGATACTCGATTGCGTCGTGCCAGGTTGGCTCGTGCATCCAGACATAGCCAGCAGGCATAGAGCCAATGTCGTATATTTCATTCCATCACCTTCCAATTACGACCCTTACTTATAAAAGGCCTTTATTAATACTTTGCAGCTTTGATCTAAGCATACGTTATCATATTTTTTCCAGTAGCTGATGCCGCTCTAACCCCTATGATAGTTTTTAAACACTCAGTAAACAAAAAAGCCACTTTAAAAAAGTGGCATAGATGAACGTAATTCATTCATTGCGATATAAACGGAAACTGCGCTGCTAAACCAGTTTCTGCCTATCGCGAGAACCACAATCGAAATTGTGAAAAACCAGAGTGTGCGCACTCCCTAAAGCTGCACACTCCTTTCCTACATAGGTCAGTGTCTACCCGTTATTACCACCACATGTCCGCTTGGATACCCACTAATAGGTCAGCTTTGTCACGAGCAGAACCATCTAGGTATGTCGCTAGGAAACGAATTTCCGGAGCTGGACCAAAGCCAGTGTTGATTGATAAGGTTGGAGCAACTGTCAGCTTGTAGTCGTAACCGCTGCCACCGTTTCCAGCTTCATCAGAGTAATCGCCATATTGGTAGCCGGCTTCAGTCGCTAGTGCCCAGTTTTTAGCCAGTGGGAACGTCGGACGAATCATAGCTGAAGCCCAAGAATCTTTACCACGTTTTTCTAAGTCATTATATTGACCTTGAATAGCGTGGAAAATGCTTACACCACTTTCAAAGAAGTAACCGCCCCAAATAAGCGCACGTGCCGACTTATCGCCTGAATCGATTTTCTTCATATTCGAAGGACCCATAGCGCCCCCGTATCCTGGCTTCCAAGCGTTATAAGTCGTCAGCGTACCGCCTAGTAGTTGACCAGAACCTAGACCTTGACCCGCTTGTGCGATGTATTTGGTGAAACCTTTTTCAGATAAACCAAACACTGAGTCTGAGTGATAGATCGCCGTCAGTTCTGCACCTGTATCAGCGAACTGCGTCATTGTACCGTCAACGTCAACAAAGTTATCAGGAAGATATTTACCCATTGCATGCAATTCTAAAGAACCAAAGTTCACGCCAACGTGAACACTGTGCATTGGGTTATTTGTATCTTGACCCCAGAAACCGCCTTCAGCATCATCACTCGCTACATAGGCGAAATCCCATTTGTTGCCGCCAAGCTCAATACCTTCAACACCAACACCTGTACCTGACATATCTGTATAGAAGAAGTCTGTCATAAAGATATAGTTATCTTTACCGTAGAAACGTTTACCGCCCCAAACTGTGCCAGTTTCTGTGATGCCGTCGAATTCAACGAAAGTTTCAACTAGACCAACACTACCGTTTGCTGCATCAGCACTTGTACTTAGTTGGTTTTTGCCCCCAGACTGAGCGTTATCTGCGCCAAGACGTGATTTAATGCGAATGCTTTGGCCGTCCGCTGTATCGAAATTCTTTTGCAATGCTAACTCGAAGTGATTATCCGATTCAATGCCCAGACGACCAAGCTTCTCTTTAGTCGCAGGGAATTTTGAGCGTTTGAAATCGTCATTTGAACTATAAAGTGCACCCGCACGAAAATAGCCATGAAATTCAAAACCTTGAGTGTTTTCTTCACTCATAGCCACTGGCGATAGAGACAGACCACCAGCCGCGACTAAGCAAGCGAGGGATAGCTTAGATAATTTCATAGTAACTCCATATTATTTATTATATATTTTCCACTAGGCGCAAGTAAGCGCTTACATTTGGCAAGAAAAATTTTTGTTCACTTTATTGCCGAACCATAACCACTATATGGAATCGACTGAACCGTTTTATAAGAGCAATAATGCATACTAAACACTTGCTTATTTTATTTGGCAAGCCCTTAAATTCTCATGCCTCATCACTTGGCTTTATAATAAGTGAGCTAAACATTTTTAAAAGTGAGAAAAGTCACAGAGAAAGCGCTTTCGCAGGATATTGATCACAATTTGAAACAGGGTGAAAACTATATATACGTTTAAACCCCACTTATCTTAGATCTTAGCTCCCTCCTCTGAAATAAGATCAGATATTTATTCAATCCACAAATAATTGAAAAGTACAACCTTTGTATTTATAGTTTTGAATTTGATTCAAAGAATATTTTATGAATAGTTATCACAGCTTAAAAATATTAAAGTCAAAAATTAAAGTTCTTCTATTTTGAAGTATACCCACCAGGTTTGACTCATGCCTTCAGCCACAGAGATCACGTTTCGCAACTCAAAATCACACAGGCTCAGTAATATCGTTAAAATAGGGGCTTCAGAAAGGCCTCCAACATAGGTTGTTCAAAGGAAGGTTGTCATTGATTACAATAAAAGAAGTGGCGGAATTGGCGCAAGTTTCTCAAGCGACAGTATCACGTACACTCAACGGTCATAAGTCCGTTAAAGAAGCCAACAAAGAACGGGTGTTCTCGGCGATTGAAAAGTTAGGCTACAAACCAAACACATTTGCGCAAGCATTGGCCTCCAACAAGTCTTACAGTATCGGAATGTTGGTGGGTTCTCTCGATGGCCCTTTCTATGGGCCATTAATGCATAACGTAGAAAAGGTATTCCGTCAGGAAAACTATCACCTGATCATTACCAGTGGTCAGGAGCTTTATGAAGAAGAGCAAGATTCAATTCGCTTTTTGCACTCAAAGAAAGTCGATGGTCTGGTACTAACAGCTGATACCTTAAGTGATAGCGATATTATTGATATCGTTAAGCAAACTCCATCTACAATGTTAATGAACCGCTATATTCCTGAAATCTCAAACCATTGCATTTCAATTGATAATGAACTGGGTGGCTATATTGCTACTGAGCATTTAATCATAAATGGCCACACTAAGATTGCCTGTGTGACTGGTCAGTTAAGTAAAATCGACAGTCGGGATCGCTTACAAGGTTATCGCAATGCTTTGAGTGATCACCATATCGAGTATGACCCGAATATGGTGATTGAAGGAAGATTTGATCACAAGGGAAACAATGAAGCGATCAAGAGACTTCTTGACCGAGATCTAGAGATAACTGGGATTTTCTGCATGAACGACAACATTGCCATGACCGTTTATGGTGAATGTAACGAGCGAGGATTAAAAATTGGCGAAGATATCTCGGTAATCGGATACGATAATGATACCTACAGTCAATATATGAACCCTGGCTTAACAACAATGAACTTCCCAATTAAGCAAATGGCTAACATCGCGGCAAATAAAGTACTTGATATGCTTCAAGGAAATAAGGCTATAGATGAACATCTTATTTTATCCCCAACTTTAATTGAACGCCACTCAGTTAAAAATATACGGTAAATGTTAAATAACTTGCTCTAACTATTTTATTCATTATATTTGCATAAAAAAATTCCCGCTTTTGCGGGAATTTTTTTATTTTCATTAGATTAGATTGTTTTCTGGAACATAAACTCTAACTTTATTGATATTACCCAAACGCTGACAAATATCCTGGCTATATTCACTTGGAATAACATGACTGTTAATTTCAATCAACTCGCCACTATTCAACTCTAACTGAACCGTCAGTTTAGTTTTGTCTGTTTTGTGATACACAAAAGGAACTTGGCAATATGTAAATGCAAGGCAGCCCTTCTCTAGGACAATAGCTTGTTTTTCACCGAAAACTGTTTCCAATCTAAACGTCTGCGTAGAGCTTATAAACTCTTTGTCGTGCAACATCGTTGGTTGGATAGAAATTTCGCCATCCTCAACATACAATCCCAGCTCACCAAATCGTGTAATGATCTCTTCTTTCACCTGGCCGGTCATTCCTGGTTGCTGTGCACCGAGCTGCTTTGGTGTGTGTGAATACGGATCGGTTGGGAACGCGCCATAATTGTCTGGCGTTTTGTTGAATCCTATGCCATCTCGAACTTTGTAGTAGTACTCCAACAGCTGCTCAGTTTCTTTACTTTCAGGGTTTTCTAGCAAAGCCAGACGGTAATTTTCTTGAACCGCTAACAATAACTTAGACACCATATGCCAATAGATACAACCTAAACCTTCATAACCAAACATGGTACCAGAGCGGCCAGTGAACGCTTTGTGGTTGAAGACTTCCTCGTAGGTTTCTTCAATAGATTTCCAATCTAGCTCGTCAAATTGAGGGTAATCCTCTTTAATCTGAGTCACTTTCTCGCTTAAGAAACCTACGTTGTCAAAATCTGCATGGAAGTGAACAATACCTTCAGCATCCGTGCTAACGATACGAGAGTCACCCTGCTCTATCATTGCCTTAAGTAGCGGGCTCGCATCTACTCGTTCTGAACTAATAACGTTACGGGCCATAAACATGTTCAACTGGCGATCCGGATATAGCATAAAGCTATGTTGATCTTCACGATACATGTCACTCGCGAACAAGTTATCAAGCAACTTAACCACTTGTGCTGGTTTTAGGTATCCAGAGCTTAAGATTGATACCTGACCTTCAAGCATTGGGTATAACTCTTCAACCGAAACACTCTCGTTTGAGTAGTTAATAATATTGTAGGCATTGTACAAGCCATCTTCACGCTTGTTGTTTTTGATGCTGTCATCAAGAACTTCTAAGCTTGTGTCAACAAGCTGTTTAATTGCCGCCAAATCGATATTGGTTTTGCCACTAAAGCCATTGTTTTTGTATACACGTTGGCGATAGTCATCTGCAGCTTTTGCCAAAGAAGTTAAAATTGACTTACGAGTTTGACGTGTCACTGTCTTACGTCTTATCTCTCCAGATGCCACTTTGAGCGCTTCACTGACCGAAACCATCCAATCCAATACTTCGTTTGACAATGTCACCTGGTTCTGAGCGTGGCAAAGCAACGTCTGCATGAATGCAACGTAACGACGCATGTAATACAACGTCACCATCGACAAGCCGTTACCGACAATTGCGTTGTTCGCATCGTTCCACTCAGGGCGCTGAGTGTTAAGCCAGATACCACCATCAACCACTAGGTTACTTAGCTTGGCAAGAAGTGGAATCAGCATTTTTTCAATGAGGTTAACTTGGTAAACTTCATCATCTTTGGTCAAGACCAATCGACCATCACTACCGAGTTGTTTACTCTTAAGTTCAGTAAATTGCTGAAGTTTTTCGTTAAACGTGACAGTATCTTTTGGATTGTCGAATAATTTTTCAACATCGCAAAGCTCATAAGGTACGTTGGCATAGCTAAAGATTTCTTGCGATAGCAATTCAATTAGCTCGGGTTTTTGGTATTGATTCGCTAGTTCTAGGAACTTGAGCAAATAAATAATTTGATGATCGCCCCAGTAACCGATGTTGCTCCATGGGTCGTCCGGCTCAAGCAATTCCCAGTCTACGCCGTCTTTGGTAATACGGTAAGGGTTGTAGCCATCAACGGTAGAAGCGTTAACGAACTTAGAAATGAAAGCTGTGATAAAGCTTGGGTAGCTCAGCGCCGAAGCTTCCCAGTTTTGGAAGATATCACGCCAGTTACCTTGATAAGAAAGTAACGACTCGCCATTCTCGCCACGTACTTTAATTTCAAAGTGGTTCCAAGGACGGCTTGGGTCACCATGACGACGACCAAATGTCAGCGGTAAGTACTCATACGCTAATCGAATCAGTTGGCTATCGCCCGTTTCTTTCGCCAACTTAACCAATTCAGGGTGCGTCAATCCATCTTTCAGATCATCAAAGAACGCTTGATGACGGCTTGCTACCTGTTGATTAGATTTCGACATTGTCGCGATGACATCTTGTACATCCAGATGATAACCAGAAAGGAAGATCCCGCCACGCATGTTGTTAAACAATACGTTAGCATAGTGGTGAACACTGGTTTCTTCTTCTGAGGTCATCTGCCAAGCATCCGCGCCAGACATTAAGCTAACAAGCTCGTTGTGGTTATCGTCGATGCTCTCTTCAACTTCTTTTAGTAGCAGTGTCTCATTAGAAAGCTCATTCTTTAGATCAACGATGTCTGCATGAGTTTGGTCAATATCGGCAACCATTGTCCAAGAGATTTCTTCTCCACCTGACAACACTTTTTCACTGTGAACAAAATAAGCACCACGTTCGCCACGTCTTAATGTCTCTTCTTTCAGCTCGATTCCTTTGCGGAAGTTTGCTAGCTGACTACTTGTCATAAAGACTGACTGATTTTCATCGGACAAAGAGAAAACAGTGGTAGCGCGAAGTGATTCAGCAGGTTCTGCGCGGTCACTCAGTTTTGCGTACATTGTGTAAAGAGCCAGTGGTTGGTCAACCACCTTTTCATTCCATTTATAAGCATCAACTAGAGCGCTTCGTGTTTGCATTGCTGATAATGGTGCGCCAGAAGGTAATAAGTTTTGAATACCATCAATATACGCAACCTTGCGTGAATCTAAGTCTAAGTTAGTGACATGTGTCTGACGGACAAATCCATACTTATCACTGGTTTTCCAGCTGTAGGTATACTTGAGTTGTAACGTACGGTTGATCTCTTCAAAAACAATCTTGTCACCCACGGCATTCTTATATAAATGACGTTCAACGTCATAAAGGCCATCATGGTTTTCGTTGAACGGTTCCCACAGGCGCACCGAACCGTCTTTTTGAGTAACTTTGAACAGCCCTTTAGCGCCCGTATTTTGCGCATTTTCATGAATATGATCTACAGAGCGGTAAGGGAATAATGCATTCTCTGGCTTAACTCGGCCTGCAGACAAGCTGCCCGTTGAAGAAATAAACAACCAATGATTGCTCGCTGATACCACGCTGATAAAAAATGGTGGCATTTTATCAACGTTAGAAATCTTGTAATAACGTTCGCCATCTAGATCGACAAACTCGCCAGCCACTGCTTGGCTTTCCTTTAATTTAAATTGTTCCATAATAAGGTCACTTCTCGTGAAAGCGCTTTCTCAGGCGCCAAATTAAAAATTTAGATGTGGTGGCAACGAACGAAATGTTGCTCAGAAATTTGTGTCGTTGCAGGCATTTCCTGACTACATACTTCTGTTGCATTCGGGCAACGAGTAGCAAACGGACAACCAACACTGCTTGGTTTCCACATAGGAATGTCGCCTTTCTTAACTTCGAGGTCACGTCGGCCTGCTTTTCCAACTTCAGGCACCGCTGACAGTAGCAATTTAGAATAAGGGTGCTGAGGATTCTGAGTCACGTTATCACTATCGCCCCATTCCACCATGTGACCAACATACATTACCGCTGTTTTCTCAGCGAAATAACGTGCTGTAGCGATATCATGGGTAATGTACATAAAAGAAATACCGTGCTTATCTTTTAAGTCAGCCATCAAATTTAAAATGCCGAGGCGTACTGATACATCAAGCATCGAGATCGGTTCATCAGCCAAAATAACTTCCGGTGACACGGCAATTGCACGTGCAATCGCGACACGTTGTCTTTGTCCACCACTTAGCTCGTGTGGGAACTTTTCAGCCGTTTCTTTCACTGGAGAAAGACCAACCATATCTAGCAACTCATAAACCAGTTGAGGAATAGCTTCTTTCTCGGCACGTTGATGAATCAACAAAGGACGAGCGATATGATGGTAGATAGTATGCACAGGGTTTAAAGAACCAAACGGGTCTTGGAAAATCATTTGTACCTGGCGTGCGTACTCTAGTTCACCATTCTTTTCAATATACTTATCTAGTGGCTCACCTTTAAAGGTCACATCACCAGCCGTTTTATCGTAAATTCTGGTTAGAATTCGAGCGCCAGTGCTTTTACCTGAACCTGACTCACCTACGATGGCAAGCGCTTCACCTTTACGCAGTTCGAAGGTAACGTCGTTAACCGCTCTCATCATGTTGCTCTTAGCCGATTGACCAAGAGGAAAGTCTTTTACTAAGTTGTTTACTGAAAGAACTACATCATTATTTTGCATTCTTCTACCCTCAAACCATATGACAAGAAACTAAACGGCCACTTTCGTGAGTCGTTAATGACGGCTCTGCCGTTCGGCATTGCTCTGCACACTCCGAGCAACGTTCTTGGAAGTTACAGCCAGTTGGGATATTAAGTAAGTTGACTGGGTTACCTGGAATACCGTACAACCTTTCTTTAGGCCCATGGATAGTCGGGAATGAAGCGACTAAGCCTTTTGTATACGGATGCTCAGGAGCCCCAAATACTTGTTGTGCTTCGCCCAGCTCAATGAGGTTACCGGCATACATCACGCCAATGCGATCTGCAATTTCGCCCATCAAGCTCAAGTCGTGGCTGATAAATAAAATAGAGAAACCGAACTTGGTTTTTAAGTCGTACAACTCATTGAGGATTTCACGCTCAACAACCACATCCAGTGCGGTAGTCGGCTCATCCATAATGATGAGTTTAGGCTCAAGCGCTAGAGCAACGGCGATGACCACACGCTGTCTCATACCACCACTTAATTGGTGTGGAAAGCTGCCCATACGGTCGCCGTGGATACCAACCACATTTAGAAGCTCGACGGCTTTATCAAAGGCTTGCTTATAAGTCACTTTTTTGTGAGCAAGGATAACATCCGTTAACTGCTCGCCAATCGTGATTACCGGGTTAAGCGAGTTCATTGCACTTTGGAATACGACGGAAACGTCATTCCAGCGAAACTCACGAAGCTTTTTCTCGTTCATTTTAAGAACGTCAACGCCTTTATAAAGTATCTCGCCTTCAGAGATAAGAGCCGGAGCTTTGTGTAAGCGAGAGATAGCAAATGCTAGCGTGCTTTTACCACAACCAGACTCGCCCGCGATACCTACGGTTTCGCCTTCCGCAATTTTCAAGCTTACGTTGTTTACGGCACGAGCTACACCATTTGGCGATACGTAGTCCACGCACAAATTATTGATTTCTAGTAGTGTGCTCATCTTAGACCTCTTTTCTTATCAGCTTTTTTCTTAAGTTGGTGCCATAGCTTGATGTGTGGACCCGTACGCAGTTTCGGGTTACTTACCTGGTCAATAGACATGTTAATTAGTGCCAATGCACCGCCCGTAATAGCCAAAGCCATTGCCGGAACTAACATCTCCCACCATGCGCCTGTATAAAGCGAAGATGACGTTTGTGCCCAGTACAACATTGAACCCCAGCTTACTTCTGTTGCATCACCCAAACCTAAGATACCGAGACCTGCTTCTGCGCCCATTGCGTAGATTACAGTTCCTAAGAATCCGCCAAATACGATAGAGATAAGGTTTGGTAAGATTTCTACCAGAATAATTCTGATTTTCTTCTCGCCCATCACTTCTGCTGAAATAATGAATTCTTTATTACGAATAGCCATTGTTTGCGAACGTATTACCCTTGCGCCCCATGGCCAGGAGGTTATACCGAGTAACACCGTAATAACGAGGGACCCCACCTGCCCTAAGAATGCCGCGAGTACTATGAGCAATGGGAGCTGCGGAAAAACCAAGAACACGTTGGTCAAAAAGTTCAATCGGTCGTCAATTTTGCCACCGAAGTAACCCGAAGAAACACCAACCAGTACGGCGATTGTCATCGCAATCACACCTGCGGTTAATGCTACCGTTAGTGACTTTCTTGCACCGTGAAGTACTTGGCTATAGACGTCTCGTCCGCTTCGAGTTGACCCTAAAACATGCTCTGCGCTTGGTGCGACATGTGGGCGAGCAACACGTTTATTAGGATCATGGCTTGCTAAAACTGGCGCAAAAATAGCGCCTGCTAATACGATTGACAGTAACAAGCCGCCAATAATTGCTGGAGGGTTACCATAGAAAAAGGCATAGACCTTTCCTAGTACTTTCTTAATGTTTTTCTTTGAAAATTTTGGTTCTCTAGAAGCCATGTTAGGGCCTTGAGAGTATTTGTGAGCTTCAATTAACTTGTCCATGATTCACCCTAATTAGAAATACGTGGGTCTAGCCAGACATATAAGAGATCAGCGATAAAGTTTGCTGTCAAAACGGCTGTTACTAAGATAAGAAGGATTGCTTGTATCAGAGGATAGTCACGAGCAATGATTCCTTTGAGAAGAATGTTGCCCAGACCTTGGTAGTTAAATACTACTTCCGTCATGATAGAACCCGCGAACGAGAAGCCAATCGCCATTGCAATAGCAGTTGCTACCGGAAGGATTGCGTTTCGACCTGCGTAGCGATACATCACTCTGAAACCGCTCAAGCCTTTTGCTTCTGCCATAGTCACGTAATCTTCACCGAGTACGTTAATCATGGCGTTACGCATATTAAATACCCAAGTGGATATACCTACTACAACCATGGAACCGACAGGCAATATAGCGTGTGTTGCTACACTGGAAATAAATTCCCATGTAAATCCAGGATCCAATGACGGATCATAAGTATAGGCCAGAGGCAGTAGTTCCATCTTCAGGCCAAAAAAGTAAAACAATAAAAGGGCGGTAACAACATAAGGGAAGTTACTAATAAAAGCGAGTACTGGTGGTACGACCTGACCAAAGAAGCCTTCACGGTGATACGATGCGTATGTGCCGATACTTACACCAATAATTAGGGCGACTATCAATGAGCCCAACGCTAAAAACATAGTCCAAGGCAGCGCCATGGCAATCACTTCTGAAACGCCAACAGGGAACATTAATACAGAAGGACCAAGATCAAGAGTAAAGACACTTTTGATGTATGAGAGATATTGAACGAAGATGTTGCCATCAACAAATCCGTACATTTCACGCACCGCGTCCATTTGTGCCGGATCCATACGACCTTGTGCTGCGGCAAAAAGTGCATCAACAGGGTCACCAGGCATCAAACGTGGGAGCATGAAGTTAAAAGAAATAGCGATAATAAACGCTGTAAAATAAAAGCCAAACCGGCGAGCTAGAAACGACATAACAATACCTTTTAATGAGGGGCTACACATGTTGTAGCCCCAAAATATTAGACTTACTTAAGGTGCAGGTTATTTAGAATGATTACGCGCTTACCACCGTGATACCAATCAGGGTGAACGTATGGGTTCTCTTCACTTGGCCAGCCAACAATTTTCTTAGTGTTGTATTGGAACCAAGTTGCATTTGAGAATAGTGGGATAAACGGCAAGTTTTCAGCAGTAAACTCTTGTAGCTCAGTGAGAATATCTTGCTGTTCTTCTGCTTTGTTTGTTTGGCCGAAGCTATCGATTAGATCATCAATCTTTTGACTGTGTACACCGTGACCAGCGTGCCATGTTTTACCGATACGTGATGTAGAGAAGTACTCTTTGTATGCAATAATTGGGTTCGTCGCCACCATAGACCAGTTGATAGACATCTTATAGTTGCTGTCTTTCAAGTTGCTGTCGTAAACGGCCCAGTCGACGGTCTTCACGTTCGCTTTGATACCGATTTCTTCGTAGTATTCAGTGACCATTTGAACCACTTGAATCCAGTCTGTCCAACCGTTAACTACTTCAATGTCAAACTCAACCGTTTTACCTGTTTCATCATCACGGAAGCCATCACCGTTGCGATCTTTGATACCCGCTTCATCTAGCAGCTTCATCGCTTTTTCTGGGTTAAATTCAGTGAGGTGGCTGTACTTAGACGTTACATCTTTGTCGATGCTCGTTTTGTATAGCTCACCGATACCGCCTGCGTTGAAGTTTGCTGTTGGGTAACCGTACGCTGCAATATCAACGATCGCTTCACGGTCAAGGGCCATTGATAGAGCCTGGCGAACGCGAAGATCGCTAAATGGCTTTTCTTTGGTGTTCACGTAAAGATGAATCGCATCCTTTGCTGGGTACCAGTAGTGGTGGTTTTGTGGATCTTGCTTAACATACGTCGCGTCGATATCGGCGATGAAGTTTGAACCCCAGTCAATCTCACCTTTAATTAGTGCAGGTTGAATTTGCGAGTTATCGTTGTATGAACGATAAGTAATACAATCTAGGTAAGGACGGTTTTCTAGGTAGTAGTTTTCGTTACGACATAGCTCAAGTTGTTGCGCTTTAACATACTTTACCGTCGTCATTGGGCCACTGCCGATTGGATTCGGGTTAGTAAAGGTTGTTAAATCATCAACCTTGCTCCAAACAGCAGCAGGAACGATGTGGTAAGCAGATAGATCCCAAATGAACGTAGAATCTGCTTGATTCAGTTCAAAAGTGACTGTTGTGTCATCAACTGCTGTTACAGCTTGTAGGTTGTTCGCAGACCAAATACCTTTTTGGTCAAACGCTGGCGCGTCTTTTGTCATGTTGAAGCTGAAAGCTACATCTGTTGCTGTTAGCTTGCTGCCATCTGACCATTTCAAACCATCGCGTAGTTTAACGGTAATTGTCTTTAGATCGCTTGAGTAGTCAGCTGACTCAGCAAGACGCCAGTTAGTTTCGCCTGTCATGTTATTGAAAACCATCAATGGTTCAAACATAACGCCGTGAAGTAAATCTTTTGTCGTGTAAGGGTTGAAGTTGTCGACAAAGCCTGTGTTGATGATTGGCACAGTAAGTGTACCGCCCTGCTTGATTTCTTCCGCTTGCGCAGATACCGCGCTACCAGCAAACATAGCTCCACAAATTACTGAGGCGATTAATGTTCTTTTTTGCATCACTCTATCCTTTAGTATAATAGTCAAGTAGAAGCGCTACTTTCTCTAGCAAACAAGGCATACATCTTTAGGGGGTAAATTGCCGAGAAAGCGCTTTCTTGGGACAATCATATTCAAACCCGCGACGCTCAACAAACTACACAGCTAGAAAGACAACCAAGATCACAACTAAAAAAAATTAACAAAAACAATAACTTAAAATCAAACTCCTTTATTCACACCAAAAACAAACATAAAAATAATCTGTTTAATCAGTGAGTTACGTTCAAAATAGCTCACCATTTCATCACCTTCAAATCTGTGATCACCATAACCTTTCTGAAAGCGCTTTTATTTTAATTCGTTCATAAAAGCATCTTTGTTATTGTTTTCGACCATATCAAAGGGTGTAGTGATAAATGTTAAGTCACTGTTTTATTGAGAATTGAAATGTTATTGGCTCCAGTTATCTCTTTTTCACACACTGTTATTTGAACGATAGTAACAGGCTGATACTATAGGCATCAGGAAACCGCTTACTGGAGAAGTAACCCTTGGAGTACATCAATTTTTGGAATGGTAACAAGTCAGAATATCGTCAGCAGTACGAGTATGAACTCTTGCTCGCCATACTCGATGTCACGACTGTCAATCACGGCCCATTTAAAGTCAAACGTGATGATACTGACTACCCGGATGCAAAGGATGAAGGCGCTATTTTAGACAATGGCTGTGATGTATTAGTAACGGTTAAAGGTAACCAGAAATTCAAGGGGAAACGTTTTATCGAATTGCCCTATTCCGCCACCAAGACCCTGTTAGGACAGCGAATCTTGTTTGTTAGGGCGGAAGATTCAGGTTCATTTACAACTGAAGATACGTTGCGACAGTGCTCAATAGGCATACCTGCCACATGGGTAGATGCAGAGCTATTTAGGCAAAATAACTTTAATGTCGTGGAAGAAGGGTTGTTTGAAGACGTGTTTGACCGCTTGTTGAACAATGAATTTGACTTCACGTGTTTTGGTGCCAATGAAGCCATAGATATCTACAACAATATGGTCAAAGAGAAAGATAAGATCGTCATGGCTCCCAATATTAAAATCGAGTACCCTTTCCCACTTGTCTTTTATGTCAATGCAGATAAACCTGAACTTGCACAGCGTCTATCGTATGGCTTTAAAGCTCTTATTGAAAGTGGTCGTTTTGACGATCTTTATCAACGCTATTTTGGAGAAATTGAGCAAGAACTGGCGCTAGAACAACGACAATCTGTTACGCTGGCCAACCCGTTTTTATAGTGCAGATTCCGTTCATCAACACCATAAAAAACAGCGCCTGTTAGCGCTGTTTTTACTCTCTGCCTCACCGTTATCGGTTCAACCATTGCACATTTGCAACCACCGTTTTAAGTTGCCCCTCAGTAAACAACATAAACGGGGTATCTAGGCGTGCCAAGTCCACTCCTTGTTCAACAAACAATCTCGCCGGTACCGACACTTCTTTAAACTCACCAACGGCTTTTAAAAGTTCTGATGTGATATCTACTGTAACAACGTCATCAGACAACTTATTCTCGATCCATTTCTGTAGTGCCAGATAAACCGGTTTTGTTGGTGCTTCTGTCACTTTAACTTCAAAGCTTAAAGCACCCTTGTCCGAGCTGTATCCATCAAGATTTTCGACTCCACCATCAGTTGTCTGAATGTAGGCTGCGGCGAAAACTCCCTTAAACACGAGCTCAACGGCGTCTTGTTGCTGCTGATAGTTGTAGGGTGTGGTATCTATGCCCTCTAGAGTCATAGGGTTGTTACGAGATACATCGGTGCCAATCCAATGTGTAAAATCAGCAACCTTCATTTGGAAATCACCAATAGTGGATTTTACACCATATAATTCCAGTGCATCATGTGCCTCACCGGGTACCTCACTCCCCACTATGTCTAATACGAGAGAGTCAAGGTTGGCTTGTTGCAGACAAGAGCTGTAGTTGAGGCCATAACCATATTCAAACAAGGGTGCGTGGTTTCCGTTTGGATCTTGTTCCAAATCTGGCACCACATAATTTGGTATGTGCTCTGGAATGCGGTTAACTGTTGTGCTGCACTTTTTATTCGGCCAGCTATAAGATAATTTCCCTTGAAAGTCATAGCGCGGCTTTCCGTCTTCATCACCGACAAGAACATCGATGATTCCTTCGCCTTCGCTGCCCGGCAACCACGCAGCAACGAACGCACTCGACTTCGCGATTTCTTCATTAAGGTACAGAGGTCTTCCACTAAAGAAGATGGTAATGATTTTGGCGCCAAGTCGGTGCAGTTTATGAATTTTTTCCACATCGGCACGATAACTGCGTTTTAACTTACCAAACTCTAATGTCTGCCACGCCTTAATGTCGCCCATCATCTCGGCATAAGGGTCTTCACCAGTCACGACAACCACCACATCCCCGGCCTTGACGTCACTATTTAGTTCAGGGTCGAACACTACATTATCCGCCCCTAGTTCTTCAGTCAGTGCCATTCGTACTGTCGTCGCTCCCGGAAAATCATCTAAAGTATTTTCATCACCCTGCCAGGTTAGATTCCAGCCACCCGACTGTTTTTGTAAATCGTCGGCAGCGCTACCTGTGAGTATGATTTTTTGCTTTGAGCTCAGAGGCAATAATTGATCTTTGTTCTTCAATAAAACCATTGATTTACGCACTGCTTCACGGGCAACTTCTCGGTGTTCCAAACACCCTAAAACCGATTGCTTGCCTGCTAACGAACGTTGCGACGGCATCGGTTTATCCCATAACCCAGCGCGCATTTTCACTCGCAGAATACGCGTGACTGCATCATCGATACGTGTCATTGGGATCTTACCACTGTGAATATCTTTTAAAGCGGTATGATAAACCTCGATCCAATGCTTATGAACCGGAACCATTAAAATATCGTTACCTGCATTGATGGCGTACGTTGCATCACCATCGCTGCACTTGCTCACTTCAGCATGACCATGCCAGTCCGTGACAACTAGACCATCAAAGCCCATTTTGTCCTTCAAAACATCATTTAATAAGTAACGACTTCCATGAATTTTGAAGTTATAACTTTCACCTTCTTCAGGTGCAAAGTCATAATTCTCTGGTTGTTCCCAAGTGTTAAACGAAGACATCACCACTTGAGCTCCCGCTTCAAGGCCACTGAAGTATCCCATAGCGTGGATATTTCTCAGTAGATCCTCACTATAAGCATTCACCCCACGATCTATGCCTGTTAATGTGCCGCCATCGCCAACCCAGTGCTTCACATTCGAAATAACGTGCTTATCACCTTTTAGCTCTTCTGCACTACCTTGTAAACCATGTACCATCTGAGAGGCGTATGCGTAGGTGATCTCCGGATCTTCTGAATAACCTTCGTAAACTCGACCCCAACGCAAGTCTCTTGGCGTTGCAACGGTTGGGGCAAAGGTCCAATCTAAGCCAGTCGCTACAATTTCTTTGGCTGTAATGTCACCAATGCGTCTTATCAGTTCAGGGTCACGTGCCGCGCCAAGGCCGATATTATGAGGGAATACCGTAGCGCCAAATACGTTATTGTGTCCGTGTACGGCATCAGTGGCCCACATAAAGGGGATGCGAAAAGGTCTGTCTTTAAAAACTTCTTCTGTCGCAAGCCAAAATTCATCCGCTTTCGATGCCCAGTCTTGTGCACTAGCGTGTTTATTTTCGCCTGGCCAGGCTCCACCGCCGTTTAATATCGAACCTAACTTGTACTGAGTCATCTCAGCTGGAGTTACACCGCGTAAGTCGGGTTGAATCATCTGACCCAGTTTTTCTTCTACCGTCATTTGCCCAATAATCTTGGCAATATCACGTTCAATCGCGTCGTCTTTCTTGATCGCAGATTCGATTTTTGGCCAATCTGAGAAATAAGGAGGTGTTAGCGGCATCTTACTGTTCCTAAAATTTAAATTTTAATACTGGCAACGATCAACTGTGTCGTTAACCTTCTTGGTTGAATTAACTGATGTATATAAAATGGTCGGCTGATGACCTTCTTGCTTATGTCGAGAGCTCACTTCACGCTCATTTATTAAGTTAAGAACACGACATTAATCGATACAATAAGCATAGAGGTTAGTTCATCAGGCAAAAAGCGCTGTCCCAATGGCTTGAGCTTACTCTTCAACAATCCGTTAATGTCGTTTATTGGACAAACTATGAGGAAATCGAACACAGAGTCATTGCGAAGATATTTGAGCAACCTTGGTACATAATCCAATGAGTGATATTTATTCCTTTATTCTAATTAGACCAAGGAAAGCTCACTTTGAGCGCATTGGTGCTAATGCGCTGCGTTCCTTTTATATCTGCGAGATACTAGCTTCGTAAGTCGTTTATGTTTGTGATCAAAGTCACACTGGATTGGTAACTTTTTGCCAATTGATAAAAATAGGGATGACCGCACATAAACACCTTACATGATGAAATATATTGGCGAATTTTGTCACTAAAACGCATATTAACAATTAGTTACTGTGAAACTACTTTAAGTCCATAGTACTTTTTCTAGTTACAACCTCAACTGGTGGGATATCGTATTGAGGTATATTGCCGCTGAGCAGATCCAACAAATAACGAATGGCAATCTCACCCATTTCAGCAAATGGCTGGCGTACTGTCGTTAGTCGAGGAATAAAGTATTCACTAATGGGTAAATCATCAAAACCGATAACCGATATATCTTCAGGAACCCTTAAGCCTTTTTGATGCAACGCCTGAATCACGCCAAAAGCAGAGAGATCATTTGCAGCAAAGATTGCTGAAAATGCAATGCCTTGTTGAATAGCTTTCAGTGTATTGTCGTAGGATAGCTTTGATTCGAAACCACCTTCTATGACCATAGCATCGTCAATTGCTATTCCCGCACTTTCTAGTGAGCGTAAATAACCGTTGTAACGTTGTTGACCATCAATATTGTAGTCATAACCAGCGACATGAAGTATTTTTCTATGGCCTTGTTGCACCAGATGATTAGTCGCCATATAACCTCCCATTTCGTTGTCGACATTGATCAGAGGCAGTAACCCTTTACCCCGTCGACACATAAGTAAGGTCGGTGTTTTACCTACGATCTCTACGATTTCATTTTCATTAAGCTCCCCACCAACAATAATAAGACCGTCGACATTTCTGTCGATCAAATCTTTCATCTCCAAGCTTTCACGTTCAACCTCCCAGTTAGTCGTTTCAATAATGATGTCATAGCTGTGATTGTGCATCTTCTGCTCCATACCGAACAAAATACGACTAACATATGGAGTATCGAAAGACGGCGCGACAACGCCAATTTTCATGTTGCGCTTCGTTTTAGGCTGAGCTTTGCGTTCTTTCGGTTTAAAACCACTTTCGTATATCGCCTTTTCAATTGCATCAACTTTATCTTTCGCAATATAAGACGTCCGATTTAGGTAACGGGAAACAGTACTTGGCGAAACACCTGCTATCTTTGCAACATCGTAAATGGTGGCTTTTTTTTGCGTCATATTGGCTCTGGTCGTTTCATCATTGGTCGGGTCGCGATTGATTCTGTAATTTACCGCTGAAGAGGTGATTGATATTAACTATTTATCGGACCAACACTCTATCGAACAAATAGCCAAGATTACAAGCACAAATAGTGACCACACAGTTAGCTACCTATTGAGCCAGCCAATGCTTGTGTTAGTATCGGTAACGAATAGAAACAAAAAGGATATCTAAGCGATGACCATAAGGACAATCGGTTTCACGGCATTACTGGCGCTGATTATTTCTGGGTGTGCTGCCCCCAATGAAGATCGAAATAACAGAGAAATTGGCAATAAAATGGAAGCTCAAGCGCAGCACGAAAAGGAAGTTTGCACCATTTTGGGTGATCTTAACTGCTCTTCACAGTAATCGAAAAAGAGTGCATCTCTATTAACGGCGCTATGCACTCTTTTATTATTAACGACTAGCCAGTCACTTTGGGTGAACGATGAGCGTCATTTTATTCGCTGCCTCACCGAAAATCTTTTTCGACAATGCTGTTAGCTCCTCTAATGTGACGCTATTTGCCGTCTGCTCATAATGAACCAATCGATGATAATCGTAACCCATTAGCCAATATCGATTTAGCATCCAGCCATATTGCTGTGGATTATCAGGAAGTGCGTTTAGATCGTTGATCAATTGTTTGACGACATTGTCCCTTTCCGATTGCGTCACTCCCTGAGCTAACGAACTTAATACACGACTAAACGCGCTCATGGCTCTTTTTTCATCATTGGGCTCTACATGGGCCTGCAACCACCAGAAATCAATACCGCCACCATCGGGAGATAGAAAATACGCCGAAGGCGAGTAATCCAAACCTTCTTCGGATCTAAGGTGCGAAAATACACGCTCGCTGGCAATACGCGATAACATGTCTTCAGCAAACACTTGCTTCGCGGTGCGCGGCTCGCTTCTCTCAGACACAATCCATTCAAATATTTGCGTTTTACCATCAATAGCAGTGTCTCTGCGAATGATCTGTTGCGGCACAAAATCCTCTTTTATGTGTTTATAGGCATGCTGAGGTTGATAAGGTATGAATTGCTCAAACGCGATGCTACTTATATATTGTCGTATTGCTGCCTCTATCGAGCTTGCATCCTTTGCGCCGACTAGGAACAGTTTAAACCCCGTGTTATTTCTAAACAGCTTTTGGTATGCCACTTGAATTTGTTTATCATTAACGTTGTTAATATCTGCTTCACTACTTGACATCAAAAAACTGTTTTCAACAATGACATCTTTGCTGCCATCATCCCATAGAGCGTAAACAGGGTCTTCTTGTAACCGACTTAGCTCATCAGCTGCCGATTGCTTAGCAACAGACAACAATTCAGTGTTCACCTTAGTAGCCATGAAGCCTGCATTGATGATATTTAGCGTTTCAACCAGGCCTTCTTCATTGCTTTGAAACACGGCACCGTGTTGGGTGTCTTCAACAAACATCTCAAGCCAACTGTTGCTTTTCCTGAGTATACTGACCAGTGCATCATCCGAAATATCACCGATGCCTCCCCTATTGACGAGTTCTGGTAATAAGCGCGCTGCTGCATACTCGTTTGGCTCTAAAGATTTAATACCACCAAGTGAAGAAAGCCAACCATAAATACTACTGCCTGCTTGTTTTTGTTGTAGATAAAGGACTTCTATATTATTACTCAGCTTCCAATAAACCATATCATCCGTCGGAGCGCCGGTCGCCAGTATCGTGCCAATTCTGTCAGGTTGTGGTAGATCCTGGTTAAGTGCGACTTTAATCGGTTTTTTGGTTGCCTGCTTGTACCTATTTTCAATGCCATTGATAGACGCCAACTGATTGCTGATGTCCGACACATCCGCATTAATGAACACTGTTGGCGTGTTTGCCAAGACCGTTTTGAGTTGAGCATTGAGGTCTGAATGCTGCAACGCGCTGATAAACTGCGCCAGATTCTCTACATACTGAGCCTGTGATTGAGTTGGTTGTTGCTGTTCAATATCGTAAATAAGATCATTAACATGTTGCACCGAGTCCATGTTTTCTCTATCAATAGCTGCATCATCGAGTAATTGCTGCCATGGTTTTTTTACTGAAAGAAACTCATTTTTATGGATCCCATGGTCTCTCATTTCCCCTAAAACTTTGACTAACATTTGTTGTAATGCAGTACGATGTTGCTCATCAAAGCCCAAACTGACAATCAGTAGACCATTCTGCGCGATTTTAAAATCCAGTACCTCTATCCAGGAAGTGGGTATATGACTACGCGCAATCTCATCAGAAAGGCGATTATAAATGGCATCCCCCACCGACTGTGTATACCAGTAGCGCTGTTGTGCTTCTAACGTATCGATACTTGAACCATCAACAGAGAATACCAGCTCAAAGACTGACGACTCTCCGGGTATTTTTCCGGTCACAAATGGTGTCATTGTCAAATCGTTAATCGTCGTTCTGGGTCGGCGTGGAGTATCGCCCTCGGGTAATTCAGCGAAAAACTGCGCAAATAGCAGTGAAATATCCACCTGACTCAAATCACCCGCAACGACCAACTCCATATTCTGCGGTTGATACCACTTATGGTAAAATTTTTGCAGCTCTTCAACATCGATATGGTTGATTGAGTCAATAGTCCCTAGAGGATCCCGTTTAGAGAAAGGCGTAGTGTCGATTGAATGTTCATAGCTTTTGAGGCTATAAGGCCGGGCATTAGGCAAACGCTGGCGAAACTCCCCTAGTACGGCCCCCTGCTCAGTTGCGATGGATTGTGGCAAGAACTGAATGCCAGATGCGATATGACGCATCCACTGAAAAGCTGGTTCGATAAGTTTGTCGTCTGGAATATCGAGTTCATAAACCGTAAACTCGTAGTCCGTATACGCGTTTTGATCGACTCCAAACTGAATACCCGCGCTTTCAAAAGCTTGGTTTCGCCGCTTATCCTGCTCTAGAAAACCTGAAAAAGCCAAATGTTCCAGAAAATGGGCGTAACCAACTTGATCCTTGCTCTCTTGCATACTTCCAGCGTGGACCACCAGTCGTAGAGAGATTGCCTCTTCAGGCTTGTTAAAAGCATGCAACTGCATGCCATTGGTAAGCTTGGTTGAACTCCAGTCGGGGTCAATCTGTATAGAAGTCGACCGACTCTCATCACTACACCCAACTAGGATAAGGGTCAGCAATATAACGACATTCGCCAATATCCAATTAAGCTTTCGCATACCTGCCTTCCTTCATGATAGCGTTATTGTCATAGTCTTTACGACTTTACAAGATGATATACATTAAAGCTCGGCAGTTAGTAATATGCAAGCAGTTTAACTTAATAACTTACTGATTAATAAGGATTTGAATATATAATTTCTTGTGGCTATGCTTACTAGTCTGCGTATTTGAGTTATTGTGACGTAAGATTCCTGCTAATGTCTAATTCACTTCGCGCTCTACAAAGCACCATGACACTTTGTCAAATCGGCACTTCAAGATAGTACAGGATCACATCAAAGATCTTGTACTATCGCGGAACTAACGAACTTGAATTTTACGAGGTACTAACTCTACACCTGGGTGGTAACGCTTTGCCGATGCATTGAGCGCTAACGCCAAAGCGCTGTCGCAGATCACCTCAAATTGCTGGGGAAGTGAGTTTATTTTGATCGGCAAGAAATCGAGCAATCGGTTATCACCAAAAGTTGCTAGCTTGATTTTCGTGGTTAACTCCGGGTTGTCTAACAACACGTCTAGCACGCCTTCAAGCAGGGTATAAGAAGTGGTCACAAGTGCATCTGGAACGGTGTCTGCCTCAACCCAGGACAGAAAGATTCGTTTACCTTCTTCTCGATTAAAGTGATCACCATAACCTAAGCAACTTTGAATTCCGTGTTCTTTAGCAGCGGATGCAAAACCTAGTTCTCGCTCTTTTGAGATATTGAGATCGGGTAAAGCGCCGATAAGACCAACCGTCTGGGTTGTCGGCTTAATCACTGATTTTGTCAGTTCGAAAGCCGCACCAAAATCTTCACTGATCACGCAGCAAAAATGCTCATCGTCTAACGGACGGTCTATCGCGATAACAGGTGTCCCTGAGTTTTGAATATCGAGATAGTATTCGCTGGCATTGGGGATAGAGCTCGCGACAAAAAGAGCATCAATGCGACGCGAAACCAGAGCTTCTGTCACTTTCCGTTCTGTTTCAGGATCGTCGTCTGAACAACCGATTAAAATCTGATAGCCAGCTTTACGAGAATTCTGCTCTAAGATTTTTGCGATCCGTGCATAACTGGTGTTTTCCAGATCAGGAATAATCAAGCCAAATGACCGCGTGTGTCCTGCCCTTAATGACGACGCAGCCAAGTCGGGGCGGTAATTGTACTCCTGAACCACTGACATGACTTTCTGTTGTGTTTTTTGTGAAATTCGATATTTCTGCGCTTTACCATTGATAACATAGCTGGCCGTGGTTTTTGAGACTCCCGCCAATTTTGCAATTTCATCTAGTGTCATATGGTGATCCCTATTTTTGTGTTGTGGATCATATAAATTTACATCTCTAATGTCATGAAGTTGAATTATAAGCTGAAACGGTTCAGTATAAAAGCTGAAAGGATTCAGCAAAGTTCACAGTTTTGAAAGCTGGCCTATATTTACACTAAAGTGCTAACTAGAACGTAACTCTAGGCGAAGGTCACAGTAAAACTATTACAGTGAATACGGTTTGCTGAATTTTTTTAAACAATTTGCTGAACCGATTCAGTGGCGCGTTAAGCAACGCTGCTAAGTCGATTAGAGAACCAGAATAAATAGGTGAGCGAACATGCTTCAACTAAACAGTAACAATATCAAACTAAATCAGTCGTCAAACGACAAACTCAGCGCTATCACATTGATCGCCTCTGACCTAACCGAGAAAGGTTTCGTTGAAAACGGTTACGTTGATGGAATGCTTGATCGTGAAGATCAAAACTCGACCTTCCTAGGCAATGGCATCGCGATCCCACACGGCACAACCGACACTCGTGACCTAGTAAAAGAAACTGGCGTCGCTGTCCACCACTTTCCAAATGGCGTTGATTGGGGTGATGGCAACACAGCTTATATCGCTATAGGTATTGCCGCAAAGTCTGATGAGCACCTTGGCATTTTAAAGCAGCTCACCAAAGTGCTTTCTGCCGATGGTGTAGAGCAGAAATTAAAGCAAGCCAAGTCAACCAATGAGATCATTGCACTACTCAATGGTGATGTTCAGCTTGAAGCCGATTTTGATGCATCGCTCATTCAGCTCAACTTCCCAGCCAGCGATATGGTTCAAATGGCCGCTGTCGCTGGTGGCCTGCTAAAAAATACTGGCGGTGCTGGAACTGAGTTCGTTGCAGATCTTGTGACTAAGTCCCCTACTCACCTAGGTAAAGGTTTGTGGCTAGTGAGCAGCAACAAAGCCGTCACTCGCACTGGCATGGCGTTTGTTTCAACCAACAATCAATGTGAGTTAGACGGTACACCAGTACATGCTTTGATCGCATTCGCAGCTTGTAACAACGCTCACCAATCGATGCTCAACACGATCACTGAAGTAGTATTTAAGCAAGAGCAAAAGAATTTGCTGTCGTTATCCTCAGAACAAGTATTGGGTTTCTTCACTGGTGAAGGAGTGGCAAGTGCTGATGCTTCTGACGGCAATGTTGCTCAGTTTAAGATCAAGAACGCGCATGGTTTGCACGCTCGCCCCGGTGCGATGTTGGTAGCAGAAGCTAAGAAATTTGAATGCACCATCAAGGTATCAAACCTAAATGGAGACGGCCAAGCGGTCAATGCGAAGAGCTTGATGAAAGTAATCGCCCTTGGCGTAAAACACGGTCATGAATTGAAGTTCTCTGCAGAAGGCCCTGATGCTCCTCAAGCACTAAAAGCCATTGGCAGCGCTATTGCCTCTGGCCTTGGCGAAGGTTAAGGAGCTCGTTATGACAGCACAAACTAATAAAGTGGTAACCATCACTCTTAATCCGGCTCTCGATTTAACGGGTAGCTTAGAAACCTTAAACACAGGCTCAGTCAGTCTGGTTAATCAAGGTTCTCTGCACGCTGCGGGTAAAGGCGTCAACGTAGCCAAAGTGCTTAGCGATTTAGGTGCCGACGTTACTGTGACTGGCTTTCTGGGCAGCGATAACCAAGAATTGTTCTGCCAACTATTCGAGCAGATGGGTGCCAAAGACCATTTTATTCGAGTCTCAGGCTCCACTCGTATCAACGTGAAATTGGTAGAAGAAAGCGGTGCGGTGAGCGACATTAACTTCCCTGGTGTGGAAGTAAACGCTGAGGCGATTCGTCTATTTGATCGTGAACTCAGTACCCTCATGCAATCGCACGATTACTTTGTCTTTGCCGGTAGTCTTCCCCGCGGTATCACCACAGAGCAGTGCGCTAAGTGGATTGAATATCTGCAACAAAATGGCAAACGAGTCCTATTTGATAGCAGTCGCGATGCCTTGGCAAAAGGACTGGACTCACAGCCATGGCTCATTAAGCCAAATGATGAAGAGCTAGGTCAGTTTGTCGGCCGCCAACTAACCACTCAGCAGCAATGCTTGGAAGCGGCAGAAACACTCTCAGACAAGGGCATTGCAAATATCGTCGTTTCGATGGGCGCCGATGGTGTTTTGTGGCTTGAAAACAAGCAATGGTTACAAGCAAAACCGCCAAGAATGAACGTCGTTAGCACCGTGGGTGCGGGCGACACTCTGGTTGCAGGGCTTTGTTGGGGCCACATGCAATCACTACCG
Organism: Vibrio gelatinilyticus; assembly: GCF_022836845.1. Classification (GTDB taxonomy): domain Bacteria; phylum Pseudomonadota; class Gammaproteobacteria; order Enterobacterales; family Vibrionaceae; genus Vibrio; species Vibrio gelatinilyticus. Next base: position 289,475 of record NZ_JAJNNZ010000003.1, on the reverse strand, counting down.
AAAGAAGAATTACTCTCATTTGCGACGGCACTTTCAGCTCTGGCGGTAAGTCAGGTTGGTGTTGGTGTACCGAGCAAAGATGAAGTTATCTCCCTACAAAAACAAATACAGTTACAAGAGCTTAGCCGCTAGATATTGAAACTTTGATTCAATGTTGATGTGGCATAAATAGACACGAAGGTCGAACCTATGAAAATCTCAATTATTACAGCCTGCCCTAGTGGGGTAGCAAATAGCATCATCGCAGCCGGATTGCTCGATCAAGCGGCAAAAGCACTTGGACATGACGCAACCATTGAGTGTCATTCTAGTGTGGTTGAAACACGGACACTGACAGATCTTCAGATTGCAGAATCTGACGTTATCATTGTTGCGGCTAATGTCCCTGTTGATACCCAACGCCTAGTCGGTAAAAAGGTCTATCAAGCGAGCATTCCTGAGTGCACTAGCGATCCTAAAGCGTTCCTAGCTAACGCAATCGAAAATGCGGTAGAACTATCGGAGGGCACATCGGTTGCTCCGGTTGCAACTGAACAAACAGGCGGCGCGAAGAAGATTGTGGCAATTACCGCATGTCCTACTGGTGTAGCGCACACCTTCATGGCGGCTGAAGCATTGGAAGAGCACGGTAAGCGTATGGGCCACGCGATTAAAGTGGAAACTCGTGGTTCTGTAGGTGCTAAAAACCAACTAACATCTCAAGAAATTGCAGACGCTGATTTGGTCATCATTGCAGCCGATATCGAAGTACCTCTTGATCGTTTTAACGGTAAGCTAATGTACAAAACAAGTACTGGCCTTGCCCTTAAAAAGACCGAGCAAGAGATCAACAATGCGTTCTCATCAGCAACAACCTATTCGCATGTGGGCGGCAATAACCACACTGCTGCAACAGACGAAAAGAAAGGTGTCTACAAACACTTAATGACTGGCGTATCCCACATGTTGCCAGTGGTTGTAGCCGGCGGTTTAATCATCGCTCTGTCGTTCGTATTCGGTATCGAAGCGTTTAAAGAAGAAGGCACACTAGCGGCCGCTCTTATGACCATCGGTGGCGGTAGTGCATTTGCTCTGATGATTCCGGTGTTAGCAGGCTTTATTGCCTTCTCGATTGCTGATCGTCCTGGTCTGGCTCCGGGCCTAATCGGCGGTATGTTAGCAAGTTCAACTGGTGCGGGTTTTCTTGGCGGTATCGCCGCAGGATTCATTGCGGGATACTCAGCCAAATTGATCGCCGATAAGGTATCTCTGCCTCAATCAATGGAAGCACTTAAGCCGATTTTAATCATTCCGTTTATTGCCAGCTTATTCACTGGGCTTGTGATGATTTACATTGTTGGTGGTCCTGTAGCCGGTATCATGGCTGCAATGACCGACTTCCTAAACAACATGGGAAGCGCGAACGCAGTGCTTTTAGGTATTATTCTTGGTGCGATGATGTGTTTCGACCTTGGTGGTCCTGTAAACAAAGCGGCATACACATTTGGTGTTGGTCTGCTGGCATCACAAACTTACGCGCCAATGGCGGCTATCATGGCGGCGGGTATGGTTCCTGCGCTAGGTATGGGCCTAGCGACATTCCTTGCTAAGGATAAGTTTGAAGCGGGTGAACGCGAAGCGGGTAAAGCATCATTCGTGCTGGGTATGTGCTTTATCTCTGAAGGTGCGATTCCTTTCGCCGCGAAAGATCCAATGCGTGTTATCCCATCATGCATGATCGGTGGTGCGCTAACGGGTGCTCTGTCTATGCTGATCGGTGCGAAATTGATGGCTCCACACGGTGGCCTGTTTGTTCTTCTGATCCCAGGTGCTATCTCACCAGTACTGATGTATTTAGTTGCGATTGCTGCAGGTACAGCTGTAACAGGCTTTACCTACGCGTTCCTAAAGCGTCGTGAAGAAGCTAAACAAGTGGCAACAGCTTAACTCTATGCCCCACTCCCCCAGTATTGGCATAATGGCGCTACCTCGGTAGCGCCTTTTTTGTCATCGATTTACACCTAAATGCAACAAAAAACGAGCCTACGGCTCGTTTAATCATATCGGGAAATCGCTTTTTTCCACTCTAAGATCGCCACACTTTAGCTCGCCATGAGCGCCAATTAGGCAACAAGACTGCCGAACGCAACGCAACAATCAGCGCCAGCCATAACCCGACATAGTAACTAATACCGCCACCACCACCTCCGCCCGTTTTTGGCGTGCTTGGTACTTCAATTCCGCCCACATCGTTGATTATAGATCCATAAATATCGATGTATCCGCGCCGGACACTATCATCCGACGTCCTCTTTGGTTGTTCGGCACCACTCAGTACTGAGTTAATCCAATTGCGATGATCTGTGATTTCTGTATAGACGGCTGTCACCTTTGATCCTGGATCACCACATAATGCCGGTCCAAAGCTGGTGATGCCAACTTGCACTTGCGTTCCGTTTTCACTCCAGTAAACCGGACCGCCGGAATCACCCTGGCAAGTTCCGGCCTTAAGGCCAGTAGCGTTGCTGTAATCGCCAGTGAAGCAAATTTGCTTTTCTGTCAGGTTTGAGCCGCCGGTAAAATTACTCGCACAGGTTTGATTATCCACCCAAGTTAAGGTGGCCATTTGCAATTGACTTGTACTCGATGTATTCGTTGCAGTATTTCCGTGTCCAACGGCCTGAAATAGCTCGCTCGCTGTCCGATAGCTCTCATTTGTCGGAATCGTTATATAATTAGCAACAGAAATCGCTTGCTCTAGTTTTAGAATTGCGATGTCGTTGGGTAAAAGCCGTGAGGTAGAATCGACATAGTTATCTGGATAATACACTGCCGAGATTCGGATTTGTTCAACGCTACCATAAGGATAATCATTTTCATCCTGTAGCTTAGGAACAACTACGGTAAATAACTGATTAACCACACTTCCATACAAACAATGCGCCGCCGTCAGCACATGCTCCGAGTCGAGTAGGGTTCCACCACAATAGGAAGAAGGATAATAGATCCCGTCAATTTCGATAGAATCCACAAATAGGCTGACAAATGAAGGAAAATCATCAACGAGCGCATCCTCACCATTGACAATGTATGGAGAGACCTCAATGGACTTTTCTGTATCGCTAGCCACCGATGGCAAAGTCATACCGCATGATAAAATCACAGCGATAACCGTAGCGAGTTGTTTTGGTGAGATTCGATACTGCAATCTCAGCTCCTTAGTTTGAGACTATATGGCTTAATATATTATTAGTATAGTGAACGCGAGTATCAATATTGTCTAGCGCGGCTTTGGATTGCCCATAAATTCTAGGGAGAGAATCACTGTATTCATTTAACTGGCTCATTTACAAATAAAAACACCGCCTATAGGCGGTGTTTTTAATTCGCAAATAACTAACCACGATAATAGCGTTGCGGCACAAACGGTATTTTCTCAACCGTCATCGCTAGTTTCTTACCACGAACATCCGCGAATACTTCTGTTCCCAGAGCAGAAAACTCAGTTTTCACGTACGCCATAGAGACTGGCTTACCCGCAGTTGGGCCAGCAGTACCGCTAGTTACCATACCAATCTCGTTGTCGTCAGCATCAAACAGTTTCGCGCCTTCACGAACTGGCGCTTTGGTTTGACCAACAAGACCTACACGTTTACGTGCCACGTCTTTAGTTTCAATTTGTTTTAGGATGATGTCTGCACCCGGGAAGCCACCTGCTCTCTCACCATCAGTTCGACGTACTTTTTGGATGCCCCAAAGAAGACTTGCTTCGACAGGTGTTGTGGTTGTGTCCAGATCGTGTCCATACAGACATAAACCACATTCAAGACGCAAAGAGTCACGAGCTCCAAGGCCAATCCACTCAACTTCATCTTCAGCAGTTAATGTACGAGCAAGCTCTTCCGCTTTATCAGCAGGCACCGAGATCTCGTAACCATCTTCACCAGTGTAACCACTACGCGAAACGATGCAGTTGCTGCCTAACAGTTCAATTTGAACGACATCCATGAATACCATATCTGCGACTTGCGGAGCGAAACGAGCCAATACAGCCGCAGCTTTTGGGCCTTGCAGCGCGATTAGAGCGCGATCATCAAGAACTTCTAGCTCCACACCATCAACTAAATGAGCCTGTAGATGAGCGATGTCTTGCTCTTTACATGCAGCGTTAACGACAACAAACAGATGATCGCCTAGATTCGCCACCATCAGATCATCCATGATTCCGCCTTTCTCATTGGTAAAAAATGCGTAGCGCTGCTTACCAACCGGTAAATCGATAATATCGACAGGAACCAATGACTCAAGAAGCTGTGCAGCTTTATCGCCGTACAAACGAACCTGCCCCATGTGTGACACATCGAAAAGACCCGCTGAATCACGTGTGTGAAGGTGCTCTTTTTTGACGCCCAAAGGATATTGTACAGGCATGTCATAACCAGCAAATGGCACCATCTTAGCGCCAACGTCAATATGAAGACCGTGAAGAGGGGTTTTTAGTAGGTCTTGAGTAAGATTATCTTGCGTCATCGTTATCTCCATTGAGCTCGACCCAGCTCGTTCATTTTTTATAGTTTGTATTGTCAACGTAAGTAGCAGTAAATGGCCACAATACGAATCGATAGAAAGGTTACGTTAAGGCCAATCAAGAAACCTTGTTTCCAATAGTGGACAAGAATGCGCTGTTTTTGGGTTTTTAACAAGCTGAGAACATGAAAAAATGTGAGCTTTAACATGGTCGCTACATCTTTGAGGGCAAAAGAAAGGCACAGTTCAAAGCCAATTAGCCTCAATTCTGCGCCTTTTTGTGACTTTTAGCCACACAAGCAAACGTTTGCCTTTATTATAAGAAACTTAACTTTTCTGCTTTTATTTGGCAGTCACCCATAAAATATGGGCATCTTCCGCACTGGTAGAGATCAGCATATGTCCCATATTCGCATCGTAATACACGCTGTCCCCTTCGGTCATTTTCATCGGTTCATAGAACTCAGAATAGAACATAACTTCGCCAGAAAGAATGAGAAGAAACTCCTCTCCATCATGCCTAACCCAATCACCGTATTCTTCAAATGCTCTGGCGCGAACCGTGCTCTTAAATGGCATCATCTTTTTATTAGAAAGCTGTGTCGCGAGAAGCTCATGTTCGTAGGTTGGCGTTGGGTGAGGTTTCCCTTCGCCTTTTTTGGTGGAGTCTCTGCGACCAGTTGCGACCTTTTTCTTTGGTGGTTCAAAGAGTTGTGGCATATCGATGTGCAGGCCGAGGGCAAGTTTCTGCATGGCCTGGAAGGTTGGTGAAATCTGCTCATTCTCAATTTTACTTAAGGTCGAACGAGCAAGGCCGGTGCGCTGGCTTGCTTCTTCAAGCGTAATGCCCAATTTAGAGCGTATTTCCTTTATTCGTTCACCGAGCTTTAGCGGCTCAATACGCTCATCCCCAGACTCTTTTGCTAGGGTTAACGATGGATACTCATCATAGATGTCTTCTGACATACAATCCTTCTCAATTTCATGAATTCCCGTTTCTCATATCATTGTTGCATGAAGCGACTTAATGATTAAAGTACACCGATAAAAATAAAGCGTGTTCTAGCTAGCAAAAATGGAAACTGTGTTTCCTATAGGAAATTTTTCATTGATTGTTGTTGCATCCCAGAGTATGTTATCGGCTTGTTAGATGAAGAGATGTTTTTGTCCTGCTTGCCGGGCTCGCTCATGCTGTCGATATTAAAGCCCCTAGCTCTCGTACAGCCGATAATTAAATTCAATTAGTTAAATAACCATAATAATGCTAATTGCTGCAATAGAAGGTCATCTGCCATGAACGCTCAATACCCTAAAAGTTTTCAATCCTCTAGCCTAGAGAGCTTCTTCTCTACTAATCTTTCTGCGACTGATGATGCCGTTTTTACCGGCATTCAAGCTGAATTTATTCGCCAAAACGAACAAATCGAACTGATCGCTTCTGAAAACATCGTTTCTAAAGCGGTGATGCAAGCGCAAGGTACTTGCCTGACAAACAAATACGCAGAAGGTTATCCAAACCGTCGTTACTACGGCGGTTGCGAACATGTCGATACTGTTGAAGCTATCGCTATCGAACGCGCTAAGTCTCTTTTTAAGTGTGAATACGCAAACGTTCAACCACACTCTGGCGCACAAGCGAATGGCGCAGTTAAGCTTGCTCTTCTGCAACCTGGTGACACGATTATGGGTATGTCGCTTGATGCTGGCGGCCACCTAACCCACGGCGCTCGCCCAGCCCTATCTGGCAAATGGTTTAACGCGGTGCAATACGGTGTTGATAAAAACACATTAGAAATCAATTACGACGACGTACGCGCAATGGCTGTAGAGCATAAGCCTAAAATGATCATTGCAGGCGGTAGTGCGATTCCGCGCGTTATCGATTTTGCTAAATTCCGTGAAATCGCAGACGAAGTCGGCGCTATCCTGATGGTAGACATGGCGCACATCGCAGGTCTGATTGCGACAGGCGCTCACCCTAGCCCACTGCCACATGCACACGTAGTGACGACAACAACGCATAAAACACTGCGCGGCCCTCGTGGCGGCATGATCCTCACAAATCACGAAGACATCATCAAAAAGATCAACTCTGCAGTGTTCCCTGGTCTGCAAGGTGGCCCTTTAATGCATGTGATTGCGGCTAAAGCCGTGTCGTTCGGTGAGGCTCTTGGTCCTCAATTTAGCAACTACATCGATAATGTGATTAACAACGCTAAAGTCTTAGCAGAAGTACTGCAATCTCGCGGTTGTGACATCGTCACAGGAGGCACAGATACCCACCTGATGCTGGTTGACTTGCGTCCAAAAGGGCTCAAAGGCAATAAGGCGGAAGAAGCACTTGAGCGTGCGGGGATCACATGTAATAAAAATGGCATACCATTCGATACAGAAAAACCTATGATTACTTCTGGTATTCGCTTAGGGACGCCAGCCGGAACCACTCGTGGTTTTGGCGCTGAAGAATTCAAACTCATCGGTGAGTGGATTGGCGATGTTCTAGACAGCCTGGTTAATAACCCTGAGGGCAATCCAGACGTTGAGCAACGCGTTCGCAAAGAAGTGAAGGCACTATGTGCTCGCTTCCCACTTTACCAATAAAACTTAAATCATCCGTAAAGAATATTCTGGAGATATAACAATGGATAACACTTTGAAGTTTTCTGAAAGCCACGAATGGGTACGTGACAATGGCGATGGTACTGTCACTATCGGTATTTCAGAGCACGCTCAGGAACTGCTAGGCGACGTGGTTTTTGTCGACTTACCTGAAGTTGAAGATGAAATCGAGGCCGGTGAAAGCTTCTCTCTTGTTGAATCTGTAAAAGCAGCGTCTGATATTTATGCACCAGTAACTGGTGAGATCATTGAAATCAACGAAGAGCTAGAAGACAGCCCAGAGCTTATCAACGAAGAGTCTTATGAAGGCGGCTGGATTGTTAAAGTAAAAATGTCTGACGCATCTGAGCTAAACAACCTCAAGAGCGCAGAAGACTACCTAGCGTCTATCGAAGACGAATAAGCAACATACAGGCGTTGCTCGTCTGTTTTAGTGTCGCCTAACGTCAATCGACGCATCAGTAAAAAGCGTCGTCATCCCTGCGTAGGCAGGGATCTTATTTTAGTTGGGCACATACTTTTAGGAGATTCCTGCCTGCGCAGGAATGACTTAAAAAGTAGGAATGACGTTAAAAATTCGAGCAACGATTTTAAAGATCTCGCAGAAGATCTTTGAGAAGGTAAAGGAACCATGACTGAATTACTTCAAAGCCTAAGCACACAAAATGAATTTGTTGCGCGCCACAATGGGCCAAACAAATCTGACCAACAGAAAATGCTGGATGCGATCAACGTACTGAACCTTGATACGCTCATCGACGAAACCGTCCCAGCACAAATCCGCCTTGAAAGCCCAATGACGTTAGACGCTCCAATGAGCGAAACCGACATGCTAACTGAAATGAGAAAGTTTGCGGATTTGAACCAAATAAAACGCACATTCATCGGTCAGGGTTACTACAACACCTTCACTCCAAATGTGATTCTGCGAAACGTTTTGGAAAATCCAGGTTGGTACACAGCCTACACGCCTTATCAGCCTGAAATCTCTCAAGGCCGTTTAGAAGCGCTGCTAAATTACCAGCAAATGGTCATGGACCTAACAGGCATGGAAATCGCTAACGCCTCTCTACTAGACGAAGCAACGGCAGCAGCAGAAGCGATGACGCTGTGTAAACGTGCCGGTAAAAGCAAGAGCAAAGTCTTCTTTGTAGCTGACGATGTTCATCCGCAAACACTTGAAGTTGTTAAAACTCGTGCCGAGTTTATCGGCTTTGACGTTCAAGTAGGTTCACTAGAGTCACTGCCTGAGCAAGACGTATTTGGCGCACTGGTACAATACCCAGGCACAACAGGCGAAGTACGAGACCTAACGGACATCATTACCAAAGCGCAAGCAAACAAAACGCTGGTGACTGTGGCAACAGACTTGCTTGCTTCTGCCCTGCTAAAACCTGCAGGAGAAATGGGCGCAGACGTGGTTATTGGCTCTGCTCAACGTTTTGGCGTACCAATGGGCTACGGTGGTCCACACGCGGCGTTCATGGCAACCAAAGACAAGCATAAGCGTACTATGCCTGGTCGTGTTATCGGTGTGTCTATCGATACCAACGGTAACCAAGCGCTGCGCATGGCGATGCAGACGCGTGAACAGCACATCCGCCGCGAGAAAGCGACATCAAACATTTGTACTGCGCAAGCACTGCTAGCCAACATGGCGGCGTTCTACGCGGTCTACCACGGTGAACAAGGTCTTAAGACTATCGCTCGCCGTACACACCACATGACGGCAATTCTAGCAGCTGGTCTAACGAAAGCTGGCTATGAACTAGCTCACAACAGCTTCTTCGATACCATCACTGTTAATACTGGTGACAACACAGATAAGCTAGTCCAAAAAGCGCTAGCGTCTGACATCAACCTTCGTCAGCTAGAAGGCCAAATTGGTATCAGCTTCGATGAAACCACTACTATCGAAGACATCAACGTTCTATTTGCTGTGTTTGAAGTAAAAGAAAGCGTTGAGACACTATCTACAGAAATTGCTGACAACGAGTTTGCAGCGATTCCTGAAAACTGCCGTCGTACCTCTCGCTACCTAACTCACCCTGTGTTTAACACTCACCACAGTGAAACACAGATGATGCGTTACCTAAAACAGCTAGAGAACAAAGACTTCTCACTAACGCACGGTATGATCCCACTAGGCAGCTGCACCATGAAGCTAAACGCAGCCGCAGAGATGATCCCTGTAACGTGGCCAGAATTTGGTTCTATCCACCCATTCGCACCACTTGATCAAGCAGCAGGCTACACAGCCCTAGCGGATGACCTTAAGAAGAAGCTATGTGAAATCACAGGCTACGATGAGTTCTCACTTCAGCCTAACTCAGGCGCATCGGGTGAGTACGCAGGTCTAATCGCAATCCAGCGCTACCACGAGAGCCGTGGTGAAGGTCACCGTAACGTGTGTCTGATCCCAAGCTCTGCGCACGGTACTAACCCTGCAACGGCGTCTATGGTGTCAATGAAAGTGGTTGTGGTTAAGTGTGACGACAACGGCAACATCGATACTGATGACCTAGCAGCGAAGATCGAGAAGCATCGTGACAACCTATCAAGCATCATGATCACCTACCCTTCTACGCACGGCGTATACGAAGAGCACGTGAAAGAAGTATGCGAAATGGTTCACGAAGCGGGCGGTCAGGTTTACCTAGATGGTGCAAACATGAACGCTCAAGTTGGTCTAACCAACCCAGGCTTCATTGGTTCTGACGTATCGCACCTTAACCTACACAAAACCTTCTGTATCCCGCACGGTGGGGGCGGCCCTGGCATGGGTCCTATCGGTGTTAAATCACACCTAGCACCATTCCTACCGGGTCACATCGAAAACGGTGTTGAAGGCGAAGATTACGCTGTTTCTGCTGCAGACCTTGGCAGTGCTTCAATCCTACCAATCTCGTGGGCATACATCGCGATGATGGGTGAAGCTGGCCTAACGGATGCAACCAAAGTCGCTATCCTAAACGCGAACTACGTAATGGAACGTCTACTTCCGCACTACCCTGTTCTTTACCGTGGCACCAACGGCCGCGTAGCACACGAATGTATTATCGATATTCGTCCGCTGAAAGAAGAAACAGGCATCAGCGAAGAAGACATCGCTAAGCGTCTAATGGACTACGGCTTCCACGCACCAACCATGTCGTTCCCTGTAGCGGGCACATTGATGGTTGAGCCTACTGAATCTGAAGATCTAGAAGAGCTAGACCGTTTCTGCGAAGCAATGATCGCTATCCGCGAAGAAATGACTCAAGTGAAAGACGGCGTATGGCCACTAGACAACAACCCACTAGTGAACGCACCACACACTCAAGTTGACCTTTCAAAAGAAGAATGGGATCGCCCATACTCTCGCGAATTAGGCTGCTTCCCGTCAACGCATCAAAGGACCTGGAAGTACTGGCCAACAGTAAACCGCGTCGATAATGTGTACGGTGACCGTAACCTTATTTGCTCTTGTCCTTCGATTGAGAACTATGAGGATTAATGGAGTTGGTTAACTTCTAGAAATTGAAAAGCGAGCCTTAGTGGTTCGCTTTTTTGATTTATGAGTTACAAAAGTGGATATGTCGCGTAAGGTTCGATATTTATGGGTAATCAACTTGACGTGTATACAAAAACTTGGTAAAACCCCGATTCCCTACACACTAAATAGTTATATAATTGAACAAACTATGAGTCACATATCATTGCTTTTGTGTGATGATGTCATCATAAATCCGCTTTACTCAGGCTAAATATCTTCTAGTAACTACACTTATGCTTAGATATAGGTACCGATTTATTCTAGAGGTATTGCATGAGCCCCATCTTATCCTATGGCTGCATTTTTGGCCTATTGGTAATCCTCTCCGGCTGTGGTGGTGATACCGAACCTGTTAACTCTAATATTGCTCCCAGTATTTCCTTCACTGGTGAACAAAGCATTGTTAATGGGAACGACTTCCTGCTCAATTCTGGCGCAGATGATCCGGATGGCGACAATAACCAGCTGGAATACCTATGGGAGCAAACCGGTGGGTCTCAAACCATTTCTTTTGATGAAACCAGCGCTAATCTGAGCTTTACCGCCCCTAATAATAGCGTCGACGAAAACTACAGCTTTTCTCTGACGGTAACTGATAGCGGCGGCGCCGAAGTCAACGACACCTTTACCCTGCTGATACTAAGTACTACACCACCCAGCATTAGCCTCACTGGAGCGAGCGAAGCCGGTGAGAATAGCCTTTATGCATTAACCGCCAATGCCGATGACCTTGACGGTGACAACAACAATTTAACCTACGCCTGGAGCCAAACCGCTGGCACACAGGACCTCACCTTTGACAACAGCACCAGTAATCTGAGCGTTACCACACCACTACTGAATATTGATGAAATCTATACCTTCAGTTTAACGGTCACTGATGAAGACGGCTTTTCGGTTAGTGACAGTTTCAGCGTCTTGGTAAAAAGTACCGACGCCCCTACCGTGAGCATCAGCGGTGCTAGCAGTGTTAATGAAGGCCAAGCATACATAGCCACCAGCATCGCTGACGACATAGATGGCGACAACAGCGCAATCACCTATGCATGGTCGAAAACCGCAGGCTCTCAAGCTGTAAGCTTCGACTCTAGCGCAGTGGATTTAAGCTTCACTGCGCCAACTGTCGCCAATGATGAAACCTACACCTTCTCACTCACCATCACCGATGAAGATAACTTTACCAATACCGAAACTTTTGATGTCGAAATCATTAGCATCGACCCGCCTACGATCGATAGTTTTACCAGTGCCAGCCTAGTGGCAGAGAATCAATCCTATAGCTTGGCGGCAAGTGTGAATGATCCTGACGGCGAAAACAGCAACATCACCTATGCCTGGAGACAAACCTCTGGTAATCAGACCATTATTTCCGGTACCAACACCAATGCCAGCCCGTCGTTTACTGCTCCGGATGTGGCAGGTGATGAAGATTACACCTTTGAGCTAACCATTAAAGACGAAGATTTGTATACCGCTACTGATACCTTCACCCTTACGGTGGGTCGAGATTTTGATAGCGATGGCGACCCAGATCTGACCGATTTGGATGACGATAATGATGGGACTAATGATGCGTCCGATGACTGCCCCTTCGACAATACTGCTACCGCACAAAGCACCTACTACGAAGACATTGATGGTGACGGTCTCGGTGATGCTCTAAGTTCTGCTCTATACTGCCCTGACGACTTACCGACAGGTTGGGTAGTGAACAATACAGACCCCGTCCCTACAGATCCGTTTAATAACATTGTTATGTTGGTTGACGATGATTCTGCCATCGCCTTGGGGCGCGCCGTTGAGATGAGTGATGACGGCTTAGTATTAGCAGTCGCTGCCGATGGCACAGCCGTGGCGACACTTGAAGAAATCACTAAGCCAAATCAAAATTTACAAATTTTCCGCCGCCTTGATCGAACCATGCCTTTTGCCTACAGCGATAAGGAATTCACCATTTCTCACAACGAAAACCGCGATGCTGACACCTCACCAAATAGGGGGTGGAATGGTAATGAATTAGCCATAAGCCTTTCAGGTGATGGCAATGTTTTAGTTGTGGGGGAACGAAACCAAAATAGAGTTCGGGTTTTTACCTATGACAATCTTGGTGGAAGTTGGAGTTTAGCGGACACCATTGAAAGAACCGATTTAGACGAAACAGCATATGACCATGGTTTCGGCACTTCTGTGACCGTAAATGAGACTGGAAATTATATCGCTGTCAGCACAAATTTGATGCCCTACATTGCCACTTATGATGGCGCTCAATCCGTTGTTATTGTCGGTCCAGCCGGTTTCGATGGCACCTATGCACCCGTAAACACTGGCCACATATCAGGCGATACCTTCACACTAGATCCTGAAACTCGTCTCTATGCCAAACAAAATGGCATATACTGGGATGTTGTATATTCCAATGACTCTACCGGCTGGTACGCTAGAACTTTTGACTCTGACCCGGCTGCGTGGGTAGACGCTGAATCTTTAACACAAATCGGTTTGTCTGAAACTATTGACAACAATGCTTATGTAACAGATTCAGACGGCATTTACGTTCCTAACACTGTCTCAAACAACGTCGACTCTTTTGTGTTGTCGAGAGGCAGAGTAGCTGTTTTTCATAGCTCCGACCTTTCTTCAAATAGTTGGTTACCCAAGACCACTCTTAGCGATGGCACGGGTGACAATGACAATTATGGCTCATCGATCTCATTTACCAATGATGCTAGATACCTACTCGTTGGTGCTAATCAAGTGGAGAATGCCGATACTGGCAAGGCCTACCTTTATAGCCGAGACCTTGGCGATAACACCATTTGGACAATACAACAAACCTTCACGCCAACATACCCAGAAGAAGACTCTGGCTATGCCACCAGAGTTAAAATATCTGCTAATGGGAATATTGTCTTTATTTCCTCTTATCGCGCAGCGCTACCAGATAACTTTTCTACCGAACATGGCTCACTAGAAATTTACAAATACAATAATTTAGATTCATGGGACTTTGTACAGCTATTGCAAGACACTGACAGTGGTATCGACACACCCTACTTCGGGCTGTCACTTGATACTTCGTTTAATGGCGAGCAACTCATTGTCGGCAGTGTCGACTTCAACCCCGTAGGGGGTAACGATATTGGGCGCGCCTATCTATTCGAATACAACAATGGCGACGGTTTGTGGCAAATGAAATTCAAGCATTCGCCTGATCCAAGTGAAATCAACAACTCCAATGCTCGTTATGGCGCCGGTGTGGCTATTAGCTCAGACGGTGCCGCCTATGCTATTGGTGCACGAGGACATAGATACAATGCAGGTAATGTAAATGAAGACGCCGGTAGCGTTTGGTCCAATGCTCCAGATTAATTAATGAGATAATGATGCCTGTTGCATCAGCGGTGCTTGTTGGTAGGCAGCGTCGATTATAAAATTAGTGGCTTATATCGCAGCAAAGCCTTTTTCTACCAACGCGATAATGATTCTGGCCTATGGGAGTTAACGTTTTCTTTCTTGCCTCAAGATAGTAATGACAATGAACGCTACGGTGCTGGGGTTGCTATCAGTGCTGACGGAAATGCATTCGCCATAGGTGCACGTGGCGACAGATACGATGCTGGTTTTGGCTTAAAAAATCATGGCAGCGTATGGAGCAACGCACCCGACCAATAAGCTAAAATACCACTAAACTTAGTTTGCACACACGCGTTACATTTTACCTACGAGGTTAAAAAAAACGCCTTTACTGTTATAGCTTAAGTCGGTCAGGTCATCACTAAAATCACTGGCGTTGTAGCCAATACCGGCTTGCACATTATCATTATACCCGTGATCATTGAAGGTGCTTGATTTTTTCGTCAATGGGGATCATGCCACACACCATGAAAATGATACTGACTCCTCAACAGAAACAGCAACTCGAAAAGATGCATGATTCCACTCGCGATGGTCGAGAGCGTGACCGTATCAAAGCGGTATTACTTGCTTCTGAAGGGTGGAGTCAGGTGATGATTTCTCAAGCCCTTCGCATCCATGAATCGACTGTCGTACGTCATCTTAGTGATTATGTTCTTTGTGAAAAACTTAACCCAGAGAATGGTGGTAGCCAAAGCCGACTTTCTGCTGAGCAAACCAAGCAACTTATCGATCACCCGCCTGACTGAGACGACGTATTTTCACACTCACCAAATTGTCGCTTATGTAGACGCTGAATTTGGTATTCGATACACCGTTGCAGGCATGAACAAGTGGCTCCATCAACACGGCTTCTCCTATAAGAAGCCCAAAGGTGTACCACACAAGTTTAATCCACAGATACAGCAAGCCTTTATTGAACACTACAACAAGACACTAAAAAACAGCGAAGACCCGGTGTTGTTCATGGATGCAGTTCATCCAACGCAGTCAACAAAACTCAGTTATGGCTGGATACGAAAAGGCCAAGACAAAGTGATTGAGACAACAGGCAGTCGAACTCGTCTGAATATTATCGGTGCGTTACCACTTAAAAATATTGGTGCGACGGTGACAGAAACGTATGACACGATAAACAGCAAGAGTATCGTCCACTTCTTCTGGAAGCTGAAAAAAGAGCATTATCCGTTAGAGCAAAAAGTTCACTTAGTTCTTGATGGCGCAGCTTATCATCGGTCAGAGTTGGTGATGAATGAGCATACGAGGAACAATATATATTTCTCTTCAAAGACCGAATTTACCACCGCGATTAATGTTTTTTTCAAGGTAACGTTACCAGAAGTTGCAGGCTCACTCGTATCCAGAATTACGGATAATTTTCAGGTTTTGAAACCTGCATCTTCAAGTTGAACGGGTATAGCTGTATATCAAGTGGCTGTGCAGCCCCTTGGTTGCTTGACCCAATTGTTGCAGTAGCCATTACTCAATTTTTCTAAAAAACCATAAGTTGATGTTCCAACCCTCGATTTACCCTTCAAACGCTTTGGCATTTACTATCCTACGCCAGCAAGAGACGCTAAAGTCACTCGCTGGTTATCCCAAGAAGTATCGTCCATATTAAAATGTTTAAATAATGACACATAACTATCTTGGCCTCATGCAAAAGCAACAATTCAGCTAATGCGGTGTCCTCAATGGCACCGCTATAGACTTAACTTATCATTGAGGCGTGCATGTTAAGTTTTGGATCGGAACACTGTCTTTAATGTCACCCTTCCCGTTTGAATTTACTTATCTGGCTGCTCTCGTAAATCCCTTTGGTTTCTTCACCTGTAAGCTCGTCACAAGCCCAATAGCATGTCAAATAAGAGTTGTCGGGAGGCCTGAGTGTTGTTTCGATGGGTATTGTATTCAACGTGCGTATCCGCAGTAGCCAACGGCGATAACTTGATGCTCCATAGCGCGTCAAGCTGATTTGGGACGATCGAATATCGAACATCGATGATACTCATCTCATCCGATGGGTGTTTCGCTAGAAAGCCATTTGAAAACCAGCGGAAGCGTTCAATGTCTATGGCTTGTTGCGAGTTTGGATCAAGCCATGGGAAATCTCTGTCAACATCTAACTTAGCGACAGACTCCCCAGGATAGATTTTTATCGATGTTCCTGCTCTCACGGCATCAACGTAATAGGAATCCTCTGTTTCGTACACCACTTTCCAAACCAAGATATTAGCAAAACTCGGTTTAGCCACCAGCTGTGTTGGTTCATGTTGTCGTTCTTGCGCTAACTGCCACCCTGCAGCTTCAGCTCTGTCTCTTTGTATCATCCCTAGCGTTGGGTAAACCAGTGCCCAAAGAAAGGCAATACGTGCCATCCACGGGATTTTCTTTAGCGTTGCAAATACAAGCAGTAGCAATATGGGAAGAGTAAATAGAGGATCGATGACAGACACGGTATTCCAGGCATAACGCTCATTGGTTAATGGCCAAAATAACTGTGTGCCATAGGTCGTGCAGGCATCTAATAACGCATGTGTACTAAAGCCAAGCGCACAATAAAGCCAACTTTGTTTAAACGAGAGGCCGCACCTTTTTGCTATCAGTGGATGTAGAACTAAAGCGCACAATACACTACCAATAGGGATGAAAAAAAGTGAATGGGTAAACTGACGATGGAATTCCAGAAACAGTAAGGGATCGCTTTGCGAGCGAATAAGTACATCCAAATCCGGCGCCATTCCGGCCAGCAACCCCAATACTCCAGCAATAACTAAGTGCTGTTTTTTACTCACCGATTGTGACAAAGAGGCACCCAGCACCCCCTGCGTTAATGGATCCATAATAAACTCATTGTTGGCTCGCGACTAATTTACATATAATACCTTGTGCTCCAGCACTCAATCGAATTTAGCAGCAGGATATTGTTGAAACTTTGAATGGACGCATTCTGGCGAACTAAAGTGTTAGCTTTTTTTGAATCAAACTTTCCTTTACTAGACACTTTACTGGGGCATCAAGCTTTTAAATACGCTATTGCTTCGGGGTGAATACTTTTAAACTGGAGCCTTTCAGGTTAAAAATGATTTGAACTTGAAAGCGAGTCGCTAATGACTCGCTTTTCGTAGAATTAAAAGTATGTATTAGTGCTTGATATATGTACTAAGACAACTAGTTCCAGTGTGGTAATTCAACCAGCTTAGCCTCCTCTACAATCGGCACGCCATCCTCAATCAATAAATAACGACTAAGAACCAAATGAATAACTGCACCGCGGACTTTATTTAAGTAATCCTCTTTACTCGGGTAACGTTGTGCAAGCTCTTCAGAAGAAAAAGCTTCGAATGTTCCCCCATTTGCGAAGAATATGCCTCCTCCTCCCGCATAGGTATAGTCAATCCCTCCATACTGACCCAGAGGTGCTCCTACATTAACTAATAGACTTGAATTGAGCGTCGTTGTCATATGCGGTAGTCGAATTCCACCTAGTGCATTGCCATCACCATCCTCCGCTATTGCGTAGACGTCACCGCCACTCCAGCTCATAAGGTTAGGATCATTTCTTAGATCCAAAAATGAAACAGGGTCTGAACCAAACAAAGACGATTCCATCAATTGACTTTTAGCGGGTGGCAAACCAAATTTGACTTGCAAGTATAAATTCCAGAACGATGCTCGTACCGCAGGTACAACAGAAACTGGGTTCTGTTTAAAGGTAAAACCAAAAGGTCCGAATATCGTATCAAATGGAAGGAAGTTCGCGTCGATATGCGCTAATCCCGCATAGTCATAAACTGACAAGAACTCAGATGGCGTTCGCAGCGCACCACTACCAAAGGACAGCTCTATCTCACTTTGAGTATTAAATGCGACGGTCGGGACATGTTGCTGAGGGGGTTCTGCGCAATCGTGATAAACCCAAGGAAAGGGAGTATCTTGAAGTGAGCGGCAAATACCACCCGCTACGCCCAAAAACAGTCCATCAAATATGGGGGTACCCTCTTTTCCGTTTAAATCACTTGTCAAAATATCTGCAAGTAATTTTCCAGATTGGGACCAGCCAAAACCAATCGTATGTTTGATTTTGCAAGCAGATTTTGGGGACAGGCGATTTGCCAATTTTGGTTGTCGGACAGCTTTGGAAAGTTCTCGTAACACAATGTACCCATCAGTCGCTCGCTCCAAGTCGCCGTTGAGCTCGTAGTCTAGAACGCTCTTGTTCCACTGAACACTATAGTAAGTAAATCCTGAGTCGCTATTTCTACCAGAGATAATGTCATCACCTAGGAACATTTTTGCAAAGTAGAGAGGTGTATAGCCTAAAGGTGTTTCGGGAAATTCAAATAACACACTATTAACGACATCAATAATCGCTGTGTTGTTACATTTTCCTTTGGGTATTAAAGCGGTCACTGGTACTGCAAACGCACCATGCGTGCCATCATTTCGGATAAAAGTGCCGGAGAAGTTAGCGGTCACTTGGTAGTATGGTTTATCGACCAACAAGGTTTCCGTCATTTCAACATTAGAAAACGGTGAGGCTGCAAATGCGTTAGCGGTCAATAAAAAGCACAAACGTACAACGAATTTCGTCAGGTTGATAGTTTTCATCGTAGCCCTCCTATGTATGAAGGCGTCTTGTTAATGACACAATTGTCCGCAATAAAGTTTAGTAGAGTTATTGTTTATTTTCCCCATCCGAACCATTGGTTCTCCGATGTGCTATAAATGAATATGCATCCCTCATGATTCTGATTGAACCAGATTTCTTACTCCAAGCGTTCACACAAAAATGAGTGAGTATTGTGCCTGATACGAGTTCCCGCGAGAGATTAATTAATCTCAGTAGACACGCTGGTAACTCATCGATTGAATAACGTCATCTAATGGTATCGCCTGGATAGACGATAGGTTATTCCCCGGCCTTTCTACTGACTCCAAAAAACTGCTCTGGAGATTTTTCTTTGCCCTGTTGAATGACATACTCCAGTTCATCGGCTAGCGGTGAACTCATCTGACGCAGCGTATTCAAGTCCTGCTGGGCGAGCTTTTCATTTCCCATTTGTACATGAAGTACCCCTCGGTACATATACGGCTCTGGCAGGCTCGGCGACAATGCAATGGCTTTGTTGTAATGAAATAACGCTGTTGAATAATTCTCTGAGCCTTGTTTTCGCAGTGTGTACGCTAGATTGTTATGTGCTTCGGCCCAGTTCTTATCACGTTTAAGAGCAGCGCGAAATTTACGTTCAGCCTCTCTGAACTCTTTGTCCAACATTAATTCAACGCCCTGGTTATACAATCGCTGATGCTTATTTAGGCTATTTGAATAGCTTGACCCAGAACCCTTCGCATACGCATTGGTTATAAAAATCAGTGCAAGAATAGTCATTAATGTCTTTAGCATAAGTCGCCACTTCCATTTCATCTTGAGGTAGTGTTTCTACGTGTTAGGCCTTCATAAGGGGCAACCATCAGATGCATTCATGCAAAAGCTATATCCTGGCTTAAAGATTAAGAAGCGACCTAACCAGATCCTTTGTAATTACACAGACAATACATAACCATCCGCTATGCTTTAACTAAACTAGACTTCATATATTCTTATGTTTAATGACTCTATAGTTACCTCATCTCCTGTTCCCATAATGTATGAGGTCAACTATGTTCCGTACCCTAACACCAACAGCCCTTTCTCTTGCTGTCCTAGCTTCTTTTTCTGCTAGCGCCGAATATTCTAGCCTTGAGGACTATCAAGGAAAGCCAGCGAGCGTTCATACGCAACAAGCCAATCAGTCTCTGGCGAAAAACCTACCATCGAATGATGTTTCCGCTTTTGAACGCACACAAAAAGGGCTAATTGCAGAGTTTGGAAACCACGCGGCTGGTGAGCTAAAGAATCGCTTCCAATACATGATGGACATGTCAGTTGAAGAAATCCCGACAACCGTGAATCCGTCGATTTGGCGTCAAGGCATGCTCAACTACACTGCTGGTGGACTTTACGAAGTGACCGATGGTGTTTATCAGATCCGTGGTGCTGATCTGTCTAACATGACGATTTACAGAACGAAAAATGGATACGTTATCCACGATCCATTGCTATCAAGAGAAGCGGCATCTGCTTCTTGGGATTTCGCTAAAACACACCTTCCAAAAATCAATGGCGAACATAAGATCACGGGTATGATTTACTCACACATGCATGCTGATCACTTCGGTGGCTCTCGTGGCGTTTATGAGTCGGGCGATTTTGCTAAGGATGCTCCTATTTATGCACCGAAAGATTTCATCAAGGAATTGTCTGATGAGAACGTGTTGGCTGGAACAGCAATGGGACGCCGGGCCAACTACCAATACGGCACCACTTTGGGTAACGATACTAAGGGGATCGTAGATAACGCTCTTGGCCTTGGTACTTCAAGAGGCGAAGTCACTCTGGTTGCACCTACCATTGAGATCCAAGAAACAGAAAAAGTCATCACTATCGATGGATTGGAGTTCCGCGCTATCAATATGCCTGGCGCTGAAGCTCCTGCAGAAATCGTACTGTATGTACCACAATACCGCTCTTTGAACACCGCAGAGCTGACCTACGACGGCATGCACAATATTTATACTTTCCGTGGCGCAAAAGTGCGTGACGCGTTGGTATGGACAAAATACCTAACTGAACTGAAACTTCGCTTTGTAGATTCAGGTCTGGTAGACAGCATCCACGCCGCTCACTCAGCGCCAGTTTGGAACGATCCTGCGACAGCAGAAAATGAAATCGCCGAATACATGACACTTCAACGTGACAACTACGGCTTTATTCATAATCAGGCGATGCGTCTTGCCAACCATGGCGTTACTATCCACGATGTTGGCCGCGAAATTGATAAGATCGTGCCTGAATCACAGCAACAAACCTGGCACACCAACGGTTACCACGGTTCATACAGCCACAATGCTCGCGCTGTAGTGAACCTATACCTTGGTTATCATGACATGAATCCGGTCAACACCAACCCACTTAAGACCGAACAAAAGTCTTGTGTGTACGTTAAGGCCGCTGGCGCAGATGTACTTTACAAAGCGGGTATTGCCCACTTTAAAAAAGGTGAATATCAAGAATCATCACAACTGTTTAACGACTTGGTGCAATGTGAGCCAAATAACATCGATTACCGATATGCACTGGCTGACAGTTTCGAGCAGCAAGGTTACCAGTCTGAGACAATGGCATGGCGTAACTCGTACTTGCAAGGCGCCGTTGAGCTAAGAACAGGTGAAATCAAGTCATCAATTAAATTAGCGTCAGCCGATGTTATTGCTAATACTCCAACAGGAATGTTCCTAGACTTTATTGCAGTACGACTCAATGCCGAGAAAGCCGAAAAGGCAGGCCTGAACTTCAGCTTTGGACTTTATCACCCAGATGTAGAAGAGCGTTTCTACGGAGAAGTGTCTAACGCCAATATGAGTAACATTGAAGTTGATAGCTTACCTAAGACTGATGTCGAGCTCATCGTCAATAAATCAGACCTTACCAATATCGCATTGGGCAAAACGACATTGGCAAAATTGCTAGAATCGGGACAAGCTGGTTTGAAAGGTAACGGTGAACACATCAAAGGCTTAGCCGCAAGTCTGGATAGCTTTGATGGCATGTTTGAAATATTGCCAATGCCTAACAAATAACACGGTTATTAGTGCCCAGATATCCATCTGGGCACTTTTTAACTCCATTTTAAACCTCAGCTAGAGAACAACAAACGTAATACCATAACCGCAGCAGATGCCAATATCGCTGCAACCATAATGGAGCCCTAAAATTTAGAGTTAGGATCAAAGCTGAATCCTTGTCCTCCGAGAGAGGCTTCATACATTAAGCCACCCTTGGTTACAGTAAATATCGCCATTCCATCGACATAGTGCGCTTCACTTTGTTTGTCTCCAACCGATGCTCCTACGCCTGCAGTTCCAGCCTGTGCGGAGGCCCCGACCGTAAGTGCAACCGCCGAAGCTTGTGCGCCAAATTCGAAATTTCCGGTGGTAAACTCTTGATAAGCTTTCTCGGTCTTGAAAAAGATGATCTCACTGTACACTTGCCCACCAAGCTGAAAACCGATAGTGACCTGAGCAAGTTGGCTATCACCCACATGAGTCCCTTTACGATAGACTCTACCTTCTCCGTAAGCACCGCCAATACCAAAACCACCTTTGCCCACCGTTGGAAACAATGCATAACCATAAGCATTTTTAAAAAACGGCGCTGTCGCTTGTGCCGATTGAAAACGTTGCAAGGCTTCGTTGTAGCCCCCATCCTTGGGATTAGCTAGGCTCAATGAGCTGTGTGCCACTAAAACACACATCATTAATAGCTGGATCATGCGACGGGCACTGGCCAAATAAAACATGTAAAAATTCCCTTTTTGTATCATTGTTTATTATCGTCAGGGTAACATCGCTGCTTTGAGCAATACAGTGAGATTGAAGGAGTCTTATTCGGAACTTTGACACGCTTACCAACATTGGATTTTTTGGCAATGCGTTATACTCTAGGGGATAACATGATTCTATTTCTTGCAATCGCGAAGGTATTATTTTGAGAAAACAATTATCCGTTTTTATCGTCCTTTTTTCTCTGCTATTTTCAGGTCTTAGCCTCGCATCCGAGCGCGCAGTAAAAGGTTGGGATAAAGTCTCTGAAGGCGCCCTGCTCGTTGACGTACGAACACCGGGCGAGTTTAAAGAGCAACACTTGTCCGGTGCGGTCAATTATCCATTGTCTGATTTACTCATCCATTTTAAGGATGTCGATAAAGACCTGCCTATCGTGGTGTATTGCCGCAGCGGTAATCGCTCAGGGCAAGCAAAGAGAACACTGAATTCCCAAGGCTTTACTCATGTCCACAATGCAGGTGGCCTTGGCGAAATGTTAAGTTCAAAATAGTAACAAGTGACGGCACATCACCACCGTCACACCCTCTTCATCTGACCAGAGCAGCCTTGCTATTAGCGCGAAGTTGGTTCATTAATAAAACACACAACATACTTATGCCAACCGCAATATAAAAACCACCTAGCGAAAGCTGCGATGTCACCCAGTGCTCAACCAGAAAGCCTCCAAATACACCTGCAATACACATTTGAATAGAACCTGATAACGCCGATACCGAGCCTGCCTGAGCTTTGTGAGGAGCAAGCAAAAGGCTAATAGACAATGGGAATGAGATACCCTGAGCAATGGTTAGCCCGGTAAAAGCCCAAACCAGGTTAAAGATGCTAGTGGACGTCACTAGTAACCAGATTCCTGCAAATACCGTCAATCCAATTGCTAATAATAAAAGCTGAGGAGTGGATAACCGACGATTAAGGACATTAAGCGCAATACTGCCAAACATTAAACCAGCCGAAGGAATGATCATTACTGAACCATATTCTGCGGATGTTAGACCCAATTGATGCTGCATTAGAAAGGGAAAAACAGACAAAGTGACTAAGCTACCCAGATAGCTTACCCAGTTGTAACTCGCGCTTCCTAGGACTTGAGAGTTGGTGAGCAAACGTCCATAGGTCGTCACCACCGATTTGAATTTAAAAGGCCTTTTTGCGTACGGCAGTGTTTCAGGAAGAATATACCAACCCAATACAAAGATCCCAACCAGGTAGAGCAGCACAAACAAGAACACCGCTTGCCACCCTATATGAAAAGCGATCAAGCCGCCAAATACTGGTGCGATTATCGGCATGACTGACGCGGTGACAGAAATGTAAGATAGGGCCTTGGTTAACTGTGAACCGTCATAGCTGTCACGTAATACACTGCGCCCGAGTACAGATGCACTTCCAGCGCCTAACCCTTGAAGTAAGCGACCAAACTCAAGTGCTGCGAAGGAATCGGACAAAGATATGCAAATTATAGTTCCTACCAAATAAATGCCCTGCCCCAGCAAGAAGACTGGCCGGCGACCAATCGCATCCGATAAGGGGCCATAAAACAACTGTGACAAGCCAAACCCCATTAAAAATAGAGTGACTAACATCTGGATATCAGCCTGAGAAACAAATAGAGATTCGCTGATCATTGGTAAAGCTGGCAAGTAAATACTCACGCCTACTTGTCCTGTCGCGATGATCATCATGGCCAACAACATTGGCGTTTTTTTGAAGTGCTTATGATTTTTCTTATTCATGTTGGCATTCTATATTGCCAACCTATGATTGATAATATACAAAATAGGAAATAGATTACGTCCTAATAGGAATTAGTGATGGATTGGATACAGTGCATACAGAGTTACATTAAGGTTGTAGAGGAAAGCAGCTTTAATGGTGCGGCAAGACGAATGAACACCACCAGCTCTGCTATCAGCAAGCGTGTCCATTGGCTAGAAGAGGAAATTGGCGTACAACTGTTAAAAAGAACGACCCGTTCTGTGACGTTAACCGAAGCTGGTGCCGTCTTCTATCAGCGTTCCAAAGATTCGATGGAGAGATTTCAATCGAATGTCGATGAGACACGTTCTGTAAATAAGACGCCAGCAGGCCTGCTAAAAATAGGCGCAACCATCGCCGTTGGTTCAAAATTCCTGGTTCAATATCTTGATGATTTTCTCAAACAGTATCCCGATATACGTATACAACTTATCACTACGGTTCCAGGGCAACTTCCTGAAACAAACTTAGATCTCTTCATCAGCCGAGAAATCGAACACCTTAATTCTCTCAGTTACAAGCAAACGGCCCTGTTTGAACAACGTGTCGGGTTCTATGCCGCTCCCAGTTACATCGAAATGTTTGGCAAGCCCAAAGAGGCCGACGAACTTAAACAACACAATGTACTTATTTGGGGAGAAAGTCCACAACGTGAGTACAAGATATCTCGCAACCGTCGCTTGCAGCTATCTGGGAATTTTTCGACCACCAATCCGGAAGCATTATTCTATGCTGCTAAACAAGGAATGGGGATCTTGATCAGCAACGACTTCATGATCAAAGAGGAAATAAAATCGGGTACATTAGTTCGAATGCTCCCTGAAATCACAGCACAAGAAGCCACTGTTTATGCCTACTACCCTAAGCTAGACTACGAGCATACCCCGACCAAATTGTTTCTTGATCATATAAAAAGCAGACTCGAACAAAATAACCGATAGTTCACGTCGCTCGCACCACCATGCGAGTTGCCATGCATCAAATGGTAATTACGACGCGCACCGCTAACAAAATCAATACAATGCCTGATAATCGGTCTATAAGTTGAGCTCTCATCTTCAAAGAATCAATCAACTTTGGATTCGATAAAAGTATAGTAATAAAGGTATACCAGAGTCCATCAACGACAAGAGGAGTACCGATGATCAATGCCTTGCTCGAAAGCTCGTTACCAATCGCGACAAATTGACTAAATAAAGCAGTAAAAAAAATCGCTATTTTAGGGCTCAATAGGGAGATCATTAAGCCTTCTTTTGCGGACGTCAAGACACTGACAGCTTGTCCTGATTCAAGTCTGTCGACAACCCCTCCTTTTGAGCGAATAGCATTCAAACCCATCCATGCTAAATAAAGAGCGCCAGCAATGGTGATCGTTTTGAAAAGAAGGGGAAATTGATGCAGCAATACTGCAAGGCCCAATACTGTCACTAATGCATAGATCCCGATTCCAAACGCGTGCGCCCAAGCGGTCGCGATACCATTTGTACGTCCTCCTGCTAAACTGTGTTTTGCAACAACAGCTAAACTGGGGCCAGGGGACATTGCCCCAAGTAGGCAAATGGTTAACAGGGAAAGCCAAATACTAAACGTCATAAAATCCTCTCTTGCTATGAGGTAACGTTAACACCGGTTACCAAGCCTCGTAAATAGCAAAGCAGATTTATACAATAATCTACATGATACGCAATCTCAATTTGGTGGCAGATTTTCTACCAAAGATAACCTATTCGAGAACACTATCCTTTTGCCCACCTGTCTTTTCGGTAGTCCCCAACAGCTGTTTGAGCTAAAACTATTGGCTCTAGACGTGGTTAGTATTTCATATACATACAACTTCAATTAAAAAACAACTTCCCGACATCGGCCGGGAAGTCGAATACTCAATCTCACTCAGGGAATGGGGCGTAACAATCACTGTAGGTACTTGGTATCACTACGAGTGCGTCGTTATTGTTAAAACCATCTAAAAGCTCCGACATAGCGACGATGTCGGCAACGTCATTAGACAGCCATACAGTAATGGCTTCATCAATAAGCGAGCTCAAGCTCACCCAATTGCCATTAACCTGTAACGTCACATCACCGGATAGGCCTGAGTTATCAGGTCTGTGACGAGTGTTAAATAGGAAAGCCAGCAATTGTTGAGCTAACTGCTCTTTATGTAAATGCGTTTCCGCATCACCATTATTGTCCACCAAAAATTGGGACACTTCGGATTGCCATGTACCCGCTTCCCAAATTACACCATCACCACTAAATGCGGCACTAACCGGTGAGTTGTCGCTAAACAATCCATCAAACGGTTCGTCACCACTTCCGAAGTAGGCTGATGCAGAGCTATAAGGTGCAAGTCCATTCACATAAACTCGATCCGCTTCGGTCAGCTCGCTTAATCCATTCTTGTTATGCCAATAACCTTTTGTGTCAAAGTTGACGATTAATTCACAGGTATTGTTAAACTCGAATCCGCCGCCCGTTAGACCATCATCGCGTTTGTATACCTCACCATCGATCACTGGCAACTCATTGACATAACTCAATACCGAACGCACATCAAACGTCACGGTGTGTGGCGAAGTATTCACCCACCCCTGTGCTTGACTCAGTTGTTCCTGAAGTACGTAACTTGCCAAATCACCTCGAATATTAGGAACGAGAGCCCTGAAGCGAACACAGCCATCACTGCCTGTTTGTTTGGAGATGGTCCGGTTGTACATTCCCGCAATATCATTGCCAAAGATGTTCACAAGCTTAGTCCATAAGACTGGCGTATCATCTATGTTAATATTATCAGGAAGAGGCACACTTTTCGGAACCGTTAGGACAACAGGCCAATTGGCAATGTTGTGCTCGCCTGAGTCTTTCACCCCGTTTCGATTACTATCAAAAACTTTACAAACGGTAATATCGGCAATACCCACACTACCGAACGACGCAACTAATACAGGAGCCGGATCTTCACCTTTAGTGCCAGGTACAGGGTCGGCAAAATTAGAAGGAATAAAACCATCATCGGTTTGCTCGCCTGTGTCACGGCTTATCACCTGCACTCCCTGTCCTTGATCACAAGCCAGCGGCGAAACAAAGTCGAGACGCAAGCTTCCGTCATTATGCAGTGGCGCGTAGTCACGAAGCTCAGCAAAGGTCGCAAAATGGCTGTAATTTGCATTCAAAGGGGTGACGCCATTTTGTTGCGCAAACCACATAAACTGATCGACAGACCATGCGGCAAGCTCTTGCTCTAACACGCTAAAAGTAATCGGAAACGCTTCAGAGTTGGTCGTTCTGAAAACATTTCGAATCTTCAAAGGATCGATCACTCCGAAATCCCAATTTTTGATTAACTCGTCACCTTCTGGATCATATTGACAATTTAGATTTTTGTCATGGAAAGAACGAAGCGCAATATCGTAGGTAACCGGCACATCTCTATCACCGAGTCGAACTTTGAAATTATCAGTTTTAGAGAACCGAGGAACGAACCCAAAGAAGTGATTACATAGCTCACCCGTAGCACCGTCACTGACATATTCTTCCCCACCACAGGCATCAATAACACTTTGCTCCGTAGCAACCCAGGCTTTATAAACACCACCTGAGTTCGGTGTATTAGCAAAAGGAAAAAGCTGTATGGTATCGCCTTCAGATAATTCGCCGCCATTTTCTGCAATGTATTCACTGCCTAACATGTGAGAACAGGGGACTTCTACATCAACCCACTGGCCTTTGATTTTTTGGGAAACGGTATAAGTCGGATTCTGGAATTGGATACCATCTTCACCGTCAAAATAAAAAAGTCGGCATTCAAGTGGCTCTGCACTGAATGTAACAGCGTTTTTTGGCCCACCTTTTCCCTTCACTGATTCATAGCAACTTCCGCCATTGACTCCTGCGTCTGAATCTATACTAGATAGCAAACACTTACCTGAAGGGTTCGTCACTTGAAAATAGTAAAAACCTTCTGGAAGTGCCGCTGCAGAACCCGGGGCATTTGGACCCGGTCCTCCGTCTAAAAAGACTTCTTGCTTACTTTCATACCTAACATTCTCATTAACGATTTCTCCTGATGGTGTTGTTGTAAAGATTGCACCATCGAGCTTAGCGAAGGCATAGCCCGATAGAACCAATGACATTACGGCTAGTACAATAACTTTTACCCTACCATACCAGTTACATTTATTGCCGAGTAAACTCATCACAAGGCTCCTTAGAAATTTGTCGAGGGACAAACCTATAAGGCAAGTAACATTCCGTGATTTAACTTATTGATATTAAGTAACTAGTTTGGATCAACCGAAGGGGTTATTTACTAACGTACTGAATTACTTCAACTCACCCGTTACAAAGTGTAACGAAACACTGTGTCACACAATCTAGGCCTTTCTAATCATTGCAGCAAACGTATATTGTGTTTTTTCATCAAACGATAGAGTGTGGGCCTGGATATCCCAAGAGACTTAGCAGCCGCACTAATATTGTACCTATGTGTAAGGATCACTTGCTCTATATACTTAGATTTCAAGTTCGCAGGATTTGACCTCTCTGTAGCTGAATTACTATCCAAAGCGAAATCGCATGGATAAATAACCTCACTTTCAGCCAATACAATAGCGCGACGAATCACATTCTTTAACTCTCTTACATTACCCGGCCATGCATAATTGTTAAGACATTCAACAGCGTCAACACTAAAGCGAAGTGAACGACCAGAAGAGTGACTGACCAAAAAAAAGTTGGCTAATGGTAAGATATCATCAACACGCTCTCTGAGTGTGGGAATAGTCAACGGCAACACATTGAGTCGATAAAACAAATCACTACGAAACGTTTTATTAAGGATGGCTTCTTTTAGGTTAACATTTGTCGCGGTTATAACTCGGCAGTCCACTTCAATGACTCGATCAGAACCAACACTGGTCACTTCTTTGGATTCCAAAAAATGAAGCAAATGCCCTTGTGCGTCTAACGGCATTTCACCGATCTCATCGAGAAACAATGTCCCATTGCGCGCTCTTTGGATATAACCTTTGTGGTTATCGGACGCGCCAGTAAACGCTCCTTTTACATGGCCAAATAACTCAGACGATACCAAACCTTTTGAAATGGAACCGCAATTCACAGCAATGAAAGGCCCTCTGTGCATACTAGAATTCTTGTGAATTAACTTGGCACAGACTCCTTTACCTACACCTGTATCGCCTTCAATCAATACTTCTGCATTACACTGAGCATACTGTAAAATCCTTTTTTTCATCTCCTTAACTGTATTACCTACACCAATTAGTTCCTGCATAACGACTCCAAAGGCATAAAACGCAATGCCATACCATGCAGACCACACTACTCACTAGTGTAGTAAAAGGACTCATACAAAAGTTTAGTACCATCCTTGTGTCTCAATAGTGATACACAGATAGTGAACCCTGTAAGTTTGCAGCTCAGGTATCGATTGAGACTTGAACTGTGTTATCAGTCTCCTAACATTACAGTAAACAAGCATAAGGAAATGTTTATACCATGAAATGGATAGTGTGCTATTTTTCAATTTTGATGTTGAGTTCCGCTTTTGCCACCACCATCACTGTCGCCGATGAAAACTCTAAAGAACTCACAATTACACAAGAACAGCTATTGCAATTACCTCAACGTTCTATTATCACCGAACTTCCTTGGATTGAAGGTAAAAGCACATTTACTGGTGTATATATAGAAGATTTGTTAAACATAGTAGACAAAGAGTTACCAAGCCAGATACTCATCATTGCACTCAATAGCTACAATGTCACGATCCCAAAAAGTGACTTCATCAAATACAAGCCAATAATCGCCATTAAAAAAGATAACCAATTCATGTCTATCAGAAATAAGGGGCCTTTCTGGCTTATATTTCCACTTTCTGAATTACCGTCAATTGATAACGTAGATTATCATGCTAAAATGATTTGGCAAATATCTAGGATAGAGCTTTGAATATTAATAAAACCCTTTCGTTCTCTTTTTACATAAGAATTACAATGGTTATATCAATAATTTCATTGCTACTTTTCAACGGTTTTAACTCCTATAAAATAGCGTCGTTAAATAGTAAAGTAAATGAACGGCAAAACGAAGCTAGTTGGTTTGTGTATCAATTAATAAAAGAATATGCTAATTTAACAACACAACTTAGATTAGAACCTATAGAAATTAAAAAACTAAACTTATCCTACGATCTTACATGGAGTCGGTATGACATTTTATTAAACAGTAAAGTATCGAAAAGCTATTTTAAAGAAAAAAAATACAATCTCTTTTTTCAACGTGAATTTGATAAATTCAAATATTTAGAAAAGTCATTAAAACTAATAGAAAGAGGAGCAATTAAAAAAGACCTTGTTATAAAGGAATTCATGTTGAATTACTCAAGACTCATTGAATTTACCAATTCAAACCTAAGAATAGCGAGCCCAATCCTAACTCAAAATCAGGTTAATATATCTCATCTTATCGTCATTCAAAACATAACGATTATTTCTACTACAATACTATCTCTCGCATTACTATTTTTAATTACGAACGACTTATTAACAAAAAGTAGATGGAAAATAAAAGATACCATGACCAATTGTTACAATCGAATGTCATTATTCGATTTTCTCACTCACGACGAAAAAAATAATAATAGTGAATTCTGCATAGTTGCTTTGAAAATAACAAATTTAAAAGATATCAACCGAAGATTTGGATTTAATCACGGGGATGAGATACTGATAAGGGTAGCAAATAAAATTAATAGTATAATAGAACAAGAACAAAGAACCAAAAAACCAATGACATTTAGACTTACTGAGAAAACCTTTATCATCTTAAAAGAGAATGAAGATATTAAACATGACAATTCATTTATAAGGTCTTTCGATGAGAAAGCATTTCTCTCTGATACAGAACTAATACCAGAAGTATCATTGATAACACTTAGCAATATACCTAAGAATAAAATAATAGAATCGTTATCACTCTTAGACATCAGATAATATTAACAACTTGGGCGGTTACAGCCACTTTAACTTCATAGTCCTTTAACCATTCTTACATTGTCTTCTTTTGTGAAATCTATTTGGCTTTCTTTATTATTTTTAAGAAATCAGAAAAATCAAGTGGTTTACTCATCAAGTAGCCTTGAACCAAATCAACAGATAGAATTAATAGTATTTCTCTTTGCCTTTGCTCTTCTACCCCTTCAGCCACAACTTTAATCTCACTCGAATGCGCTAAATCGATCATCATTTTCACCATATGCTCATAAGCACTGTCTTCCATTATTTTGTCAATAAAGCTCTTGTCTATTTTTAGTTCATCAACGGGGTAATGCAGTAGTTGATTGAAAGCGGTGTAACCTGTACCAAAGTCATCTAATGAAACTTTAAAGCCCATTTCTCTGAGTTGTCTAATGATTGAAACTGTGTTTTTAGAACTTTCTACATAGCTGGTTTCTGTTAACTCTATTATCACTCTTCCAGGCTCAACTTCTCTATCTCGAATAATTGATCCGACTGATTTAATAAAATCCTGATTATAAAGCTCTAAAGCAGATATATTTACTGATATGGTCCCTTTATAGTCATATTTTTCGACTAGAATTTGGAACTTGTCTAATGCAGTCGATAACACCCAATGGTCTATTTTGGTGATCAAACCAGCTTGCTCGGCAATTGGAATAAATTCATCTGGTCCTGCGCCAATCTTACTAAGAAAAGAACTACGCAACAGCACTTCAACTCCTTCCACTCTTAACGTCACTGGATCAAAAATTGGCATATACGCTAACGTAAAGTCATCGTTTTCACAACACACCTTCACTGCTTCTCTTACTTCATCATTTCTTTCAAGTCTTTCAACTGATGCATCATCGAATATACAGAGACTAAACCTCTCCGATGATGTTTTGGCCACTTTCAATGCTTCTTCTGTTGCTTTATACCATAGTGTCTCTCCTAGGTTATTTAACATAGGAAAAATGGAGATCGCAAAGTTCAGAGTAAATTGATAGGTTGAAAACGCAATATCGGATTTTAGTAATTGGTTTATATTTCTTACTGAATCTAGAATGGGTTGCTTACCATCTGATTCAATTAAAGCTGCGAACTGATTACCTCCTATCCGTGCGATTGAATAATCACTACAACCCAACCCAAGATGATATTGATGGTTAAATACAGCTTCTCTTATCAAACTAGATGCTTCAATAAGTAACCTATCTGCCACTTGACTACCATATAAGTTATTGACTTTACGAAACTTAACTATATCCCAGCAGACAATATACAACTCCTTATCTACCAGCATTTCTGACCGCGTGGAAACAAATTTGAAAAAAGAATTACGATTGGCTAGTCCCGTCAGCGAATCAAATTCAGCTTGATATTTTATTTTTGCCAATGATTCAATGTAAGAGTTCTTTAAAATATCCACTTCGCCATTACCTTTAGATTTCTTAAAAAAGCTCAGGTTTAATCCTCCTTCATTGATATCTCTAACCAGAATTTTTATGGGTTTTAAGATTTGGAAATTTACCACAAAATAGATTAATGCTAGGATAGAGGTACAAGACAAAAACATATAAACGACTGTTGTCCATAAAAACTTTCTTCTCACATTGTCAAAATACTCGGGGAGCAACTCAATAAAAACACTCATATTATCTGTTTCGTAAGTCGCACTGGTCGTCGTTTGGTCAAAGATATGAGGACCATTATCTGTTTCGTTAATTTCCCTCAAGCTATCCGTATATTGCTCAATATCTAATAACAAACCATGGGTTGATAGTGGTAATTTTAATAGCTGAGTCAACTGATTTAGCGGGCCATCAACGATCAATATAAATCTTGAATCACTAGTATTCGCCCGCCTATCACTCGGTAGAAAGTGAGGTGTAAATGCCATAATATGAGTAAAGCGAAATGTATTATTATCTGCCACATAAGAACGGTCAGTATGTAGAAACTCATTGCCACTTTTCATAGTAATAAATGTACCGTACGCAAGCGAATAGACTTCATCCGGTATTGTCAAATCTTCAAATGGATCCCTATTAAAAGTCGAAATCGTTAAGTTAAACTCAGGGTCCAATACATAGAGGTTAAGATCTCCTAACTCATTAACTCGTGGAGTTCGTATTAGATCATTGGCGTACTTTTGTAAAAATGCCTGAGAAGAAGAGGATGAAGCACTCTGAATGTACCTTCCGAATTGCGCAGAACCTGCAGTTTCATATAGTATCGCTGAGATCGCCTGTTGCTCAAAAACATTAGCTTCTAGTGCGGTCGCAACTTTTTCACACCACTTTTCTAGTTGTAGTGTTCGAAAATATTTAAACTGCACGTGATACACTCCAATACCCGCAACAATGAACAAAAACAGAGTTAAAGGTAAAAGTGTTGAGTAAAGTCTCTTTATTAAGCTCATTTGTCTCTTAACCTATTAAGTATTTGCTCTCTGAAGCGATTCCCCTCCGGGTCAATACGTTGATACAAATAACTTCGGTCTATGACTTCCTTTGGTGGAAATAGCTGCTCATCACCTGAATACTCTTTTGAAGCAAGCGCTTTCGCCTTAGGAATTGGAGTCGCAAACCAAGCGTCTTCACTATTAATAGCTGCATTAGCCGGTTGAGATAGATATTTGATCACTTTCAAGGCATCTTTTGATATTTCTTCTTGCTCGGGTATTACCAAACATTCAAGCCAAATCGTCGATCCTTCTTTGGGCACAACATAATCCCATGTATCCGCGTCTTCTAATTCATTTAATGCGTATGCATCACCTGAATAACCATATGCAAGATCAAGAGAACGGATAAAGCTTGGATCATCAAAGTGTTCAATCACGTAATCTTGTGACTTTAAGTAACCCTTTTTCTCAAGCAAAATAGTGTATGCTCTTTTTAATTCAGCTTTGTCACTGGTAAAGGGATTAAGACCAAGATAAATAAGCGCGGTCGCGATCAAATCGACCGAGTCATAATACATTGACACCTTGTTCTTGAAAGACGCATCGGGTACCAAAATTGCCTTCCAAGACGTTATTGGCTGGTCGAAAGATGATTTCCGATAAAGAATTCCGGTCGTGCCCCACGCGTATGGAATGCCGTAATTTCCGCAAGCAGACAGCCAGCGACTTTCGTAGTGGTGTCCGACGTCTTCACGTATTGAGGACAGTTCATACAGTACACCTTGCTCAGCCAGCAAATTCAAAGCTACGCTTTCTATGACAACAAGATCAAATGACTTTCTCCGCTCTGTCAGTAATAACTGGTCCCGTGCCGACTCATCAGAGAAGTAACGCTCTCTTATTTCAATGCCAAGATCTTTTTTGACGCTATTGACTGTACGCTCTGACAAATACGCTTCCCAGTTATACAAATTGACGACGGAATAACTATAAGCTGGAAATGAATAAGCGAAGCAGAAGAGAGAAATGAACCTCAATACTCGACGTAGAGGGTTAAGAGGGTTGAAATCGTTAACTCTATTGGTTGACAACCGTAGTGAGGTAATATTCACAAAGCGCTCCCTGCAACTTTATTGTTACCTTTAGAGTCTAGTACAAAGTAACTAGCGCCTATGGGATAGAACGCTTCATTTTTGAGACTTAAAGAAAAGTAATATTCAGGGCTTCGATTTAATCGGTGGCTCTGTTCTCTATTTGTCTAGAGCCAGTCACCATATCCACGGTCATGATATACAGGGACAATGGATCGCCATAATGTCGAAAAGAAAACTGATATTGATGAACATCTTGCAGTAGTTCGCTTGGTTGAACAAACTCTAACTCGTAGCCATCTTGTTGATAGATTTCAGAGGTTTTAACGGCGTAACGTGCAGCCTTAAGTTCGGCATTTCGGTTGTAACCCTTCTCTAGTAACGGGTTGCTTGGGTAGCTTCCATTTTCAAACACCATTTCTCTTAGCTTACCAGCACTCCACACATAAAATGTTTTCCAACCCTCATTTTCTCTTCTGGATAATAGAATCGGTTCCTTGGTCACCGTCATGGTATGTAATAGACTACCGCTGTCATCAAACAGGTACGTACTGCACCCACCCGTTCCACAAAAATATGGGGTTTGCATTAATATTAGTAGTTCTAAGTGACCGTCATTATTAAGATCTGCGCTACCAACCTTAAAAGAGAGCATTTTCTCATTCGGCTCTATTTTTTCTCTCGCTAGAATAACGTTTTTCACGAGCAGAGTGGCATTTTCTTCATTGTAGGAAGTCGGTGACTTCTTATTACCGTGTTCTTCCAGACTATTAGAATTTGGATATTGGCAGCCTGCACAGGACAATATGAATGAAATTGCAGAAAAAATATAGAGAGGGTGCATAGTCAATCCCACAACGATATCAAAGGTCATTAATCATTGATTATAGATTATAGACTTATTTTTGCATCGCGATTTAGTGGAGATAGGAAGAGCAAGGCAGAGTTAAGCAGGTACCAGAGAGTACCGACTTAACAACCAAAGTAGGCGGAGAAATTAATTCAAGCCCACTTCGACATCACCTGTCACTTTACTAGAACACGCCAGCACAAATCCTTCTGCTCGATCTTGCTCAGAGAGTGTTTCATAACTCGTTGACTCAACCTGCCCCACTTTCACTCGGCACTTGCATGAGCCACAGATACCACTTCGGCATGCTGCGATGACTGGCACACCACCTTGCTCTAAAGCATCAAGCAACAAACTGCCTTTGTCTACTTGCAATTCGACACCAAAGTCAGCAACGGATACAGTCGCCAGCCCCATGTTGGAATCGAGTTTGTCGTCATTAGCAGAGGTTGGAGTAAAACTTTCTTGATGGAATTGATCCATATCGAAACCACACTCATCTAAACTAATTCTGACCACTTCCATAAAGCCTACAGGCCCACAAAGGTAGACCGTACGCTCAAGAAAGTCTGGGCACGCTGCGTTAAGCTTGTCGATGTCGAACAACCCCTGAGGATAGTCAGTACCAACATTATTCTCTAACACCAACTTGAGGTTAAAGTTTGCATGTTGCTCGTCTAAGCCTTCAAGCTTGTCAAAGTAGATAACCTGCTGTTTCTCTTTAGCGAAGTGTAAAAATTCGATATCAATGTCTTTCCTACTTTCAAGCCAATCACCAACCATCGACATAATTGGCGTCACACCACAACCTGCACTGATCATCAGTACCTTACTTTTCGGTAGACATTCAACACTATTGAATGCCCCCATAGGCTCCATTACTTCGAGGGCATCGCCTACGCTCAGGTCCTCAACGATATGGTTCGATACAAGTCCTCCGGGAACTCGTTTAACGGTAAACTGAAGCTTGGACTGATTGGGCGTAGAGCTAATGGAGTACGCTCTATAGTGCTTTTCAGCATCGATCGAGAAGCCCAAAGAAGTAAACTGTCCCGGTTTAAAATCGAAAGAGTTATCGTCATTGATTGCCTCTAGCTCGAAGCTAACGGCATCAGGAGTTTCGAACCATTTTTTTGAACAAATTAAAGATATTGAAGTATTACTAGCCCAAGGCATTAGTGATCTCCCTAGAATAAGAAAAGCGCCCTACCTTTCGTAGGGCGTTGGTGTTCAGTTCATTACGCAGCTAGTATTGTTTTTAGGTCGTCTTCAACGTTAGAAATACTTCTCATGTCGAACTTTTCTTGCAAAATAGCTAATAGGTTATCGGTCAAGAATGCTGGCGCCGTTGGGCCTGTATAGATCCCCTTCACCCCAAGAGCAAACAAAGTTAATAGAATTACAATGGCTTTCTGCTCAAACCAGGAAAGTACTAGAGTTAAAGGTAGTTCATTGATATCACAGTCAAACTCTTTGGCTAATGCTAAGGCCAATTGAATTGCTGAATACGCGTCGTTACATTGGCCAACGTCAAGTAGACGCGGAATACCGTTAATGTCACCAAACTGATTTTTGTTGAATCGGAACTTACCACAGGCCAACGTCAAGATAAGGCTATCTTGTGGCGCTTGAGCGGTGAAATCCGTGTAGTAGCTTCGCTCGGCCTTGTCACCATCACAACCACCGACTAGGAAAAAGTGCTTGATAGCGCCCGCTTTTACTTGTTCAACGACTGCAGGTGCGGCCTCCATGAGTGCATTTCGGCCAAATCCTACAGTAATCAGTTGTTCAATTTCGTCATGCTTAAAGCCTTCTAGTGACAGAGAGCAATCAATCACCTGAGAAAAATCATCACCCTCAATATGAGCAACACCCGGCCAGCCAACAATGCTTCGTGTAAATAAACGATCGGCATACTGACCAACATCAGGGTTTAGGAGACAGTTCGACGTCATGACAATCGCGCCAGGGAAGTTAGCGAATTCTTTTTGTTGGTTTTGCCAAGCACTACCGTAGTTACCTTTTAGGTGAGGATATTTACTCAGCTCAGGGTAAGCATGCGCAGGTAACATTTCACCATTGGTATAAACATTTATGCCTTTGCCTTGTGTTTGCTGCAGGATTTTCTCTAGGTCATGTAAGTCGTGCCCAGACACCAAGATACACTTGCCTTGCGATGTCTTAACATTGACCGACGTTGGTGTTGGATGTCCGAATGTATCGGTTTCACCCTTATCAAGCATCTCCATAATGCGGTAGTTCATTAAACCAATTTGCATAGAGGTATTAAATAGTGCGTCTATATCCGTTGAATCTGTGCCAAGCCATGACATGATCTGATGGTATTCACCATAGACTTCGTCGTTGGTTTGAGACAGTACACGAGCGTGCTCTAGATAAGCTGCTGCACCCTTTAGTCCGTATAGACAAAGTAAACGAAGACCAATAATGTCTTCGTTCACAACGTCGTGTCCACGGTTAACAGCCGCCGTTGGAGCAAAAGCTAACAATGCTTCTTTACCTTCTGGAAGTGTAAACTGGGCAGCAGGTGAAAGTGCCGGTAATTCAATTCCCTTGAGTAGGGCTGCAGCCTTAACTTGTTGCTCTAATCTGTTTTTGAAACGAGCCGCCGTTTGTGCAAATTCAATGATTCTTTCAGGGTCGAAGTTCACATTGGTTAACGTGGCAAAAAATGCTTTTGGTGCCCACTGATCGATTTCACTATCAATGATGTCTAACTGACGACCCTGTTCAGCCCAAAAAGAAACGCCTTGAAGCGCATAAACCAGTACATCTTGAAGATCAGAAACCTCAGATGTTTTACCACACATACCTTGAGTATACGAACAGCCCTTAGAGACAGGTGTTTGAATCGTTTGTTCGCATTGAATACAGAACATAATATAGCAACTCCAGTGTAATTTTATTTATGCCTTGGTTTATAGCCAGGCTCATTATTCCTCCTCAGCTATAGCACGGCTCGTGCCAAGTTTTTAAACCATTGAAATAAAAGAAAACACATAGATTAGAGCCTCAACAATGAGTCATATGGACATCCTTACTAAGAAAACAAAAACACACATTGAAGTCAAAATGACTTACTTGGTTGTACCCACAGTTTTTTCTCTAACTTTGTTGAGGTTAGCGTTTGATATTGTTGATGCTCGTCATAGGTAAGAGAGTGTGAACGGTTGAGCATACTAATATCGACAAGTGGTATGCTGATTTCCAAGCGCTTTCCGATATAACCCTTTCCATTGAGTAGAGAGGGGATTGTTATTGTTTGTGATAGCCAACCTAACTGGGTTAACTTTTGAGATCTGGTTAATTGTGGTTTTTTTTACATTGTCCTATGTTTTGATTATCAATGGCATTTCGCAAAGTAGAACAACGAAGCCTTGGCCATTTATCACTATGACTTCGCTGCCCTCAAGACAAACCTAAAGTGGTACATAGTGATCAACGAGCAATGCCACAAACAACAGCATCAATTGATAGATAGAAAACTTAAACGTCTCAATTGCTGTATTTGGCTCCGGAGAGAATTTTAACTTACACGCATAGTAAATAAATCCGCCACTGAGCAAGGTCGAGCTGGCCAAGTAAATAAGCCCCGTCATACCCACAAGGGCTGGCATTAAACAAACCAGTGCCAATAGAATGGTATAGAGCAATATTGACGTTTTGGTGTACTCTTCCCCGTGAGTGACTGGCAACATGGGGATATCTGCTTTGGCGTAATCTTCCTTACGATGTATTGCCAAAGCCCAGAAATGCGGTGGCGTCCAGATAAAAATAATCATCACCAATAACCAAGCGTGAGAATGCATTTCTCCAGTTACAGCCGTCCAACCTAATAGCGGAGGCATAGCCCCAGCAATTCCGGCGATAACAATATTCTGTGGCGTTGCTCGTTTTAAATACATCGTATACACAACGGCATAACCAAGTAGACTCGCAAAAGTAAGCCAAGCTGTTAGTGGGTTCACCGCTAAAAACAGCACAGCAAATCCCATTGCCCCTATAACACTTGCAAAGATCATGACTCGAGCAGAACTCAGTTCACCCGATGGCAAAGGTCGCTTATGAGTCCTTGCCATTATTGAATCAATTCGTCTGTCTATTAAGTGATTGTACGCCGCCGCAGATCCTGCCATCAAACCAATACCTATTAGGCCCAATATGGTTTCTGATACAGGAAGCGTTCCTGGTACAGCGAGGCACATCCCGACGACTGCAGTTAAAAGCATAAGTGCAACGACTTTTGGCTTTGTGAGTGTTAAGTACACCCGCCAGTTGGGTCTTTTAGCAACAACTGTGACTTTACTGGCAACCATGGCTGTCGACTTACTCATAAAGAACACTCCTTGTCTTCTGGGTTCACTCTAATTTGGTTAATAGGTTTATTACCATTTTTTTGACGGCTAATTTTGTGTGGCAACGTTGAAGCTACCTGTGCTGTCCATACCTGATAATTGATATAGGTAAGACAAATCAATAATGAAGCAGCGCCTAAGTTGTGTAGTACTGCTATCGAAAGCGGCAAAAGCAATACAACATTGGCAATGCCTAAGCACACTTGCACCACCAGCACAGCGGCAAGCACGGCGGCTGCTTTTGATAATGCGCTTGATTCACTTCGATAAAGCCTCAATGCCAGCGCACCAACTACACAAAAGGTAATGAGAGCGCCGATTCGATGCGTAACATGTATGGTCATCCTTGCAGGGTATTCCAGCACACCAAATTCGTAGGAGTCGTAACCATTAAGTTGTAGTGAGAACGCATTTTTGAAATCAAGAAAAGCTGGCCAGTTCCCTTCACAGATAGGCAGCGAACTGCACACGACCGCGGCGTAGTTTGACGATGTCCAGCCGCCAAGCATAATTTGCACAACGACAACGCAAAAAGCGATAAGGGACATCAATTTCAAACTTCCCGGCACTGATTGCCTTGTGGTTTTTTGTGGCTTTAGACGAAAATAAAACAAACTAAGCAGAGCAAGAAGTGTAAAACCACCCAGTAGGTGCGCCATAACGACCAAAGGCATGAGCTTTAACGTCACAGTCCACATTCCCAAAGCTGCTTGAAATACCACAACCACACTTAATGCAATGGGTAGTCTGACACCAACCGCACTGCGCTTAGCCCTAATTGACCAGGCGGTAATGGCAAAAATACACAGTCCAAGAGTGCCTGCGAAGTAGCGATGGACCATTTCCAACCAGGCTTTATCTGCCTCGACAGCTCTCTCTGGGTAAGCCGCATTAGCCGCTTGTACATCACCAGCTTTTGTTGGCACGGTCAAATGGCCATAACAACCAGGCCAATCTGGGCACCCTAGTCCCGCATCGGAAAGCCGCGTATAAGCTCCCAAAGCAATCACAATCACTGTTAATAATAAGCTCAGTTTTACCAATACATTCAGATTCATACAGCGCTCATCCTAATCCCTTTTATGAGATTGTTGAATTAACCAACCCTTGATAGTTTTAGTAACTTACGTAAGTCACTAAGCAACCCTTTACTTTGTGCGGCCAATGTTGCTTCTTGCTCATTAGGGTAACTCATGACTAATTGACCCAGTGGATCAACGACTAGGTAGTCACCCTCACCAACATGACTGAGAAAGTCTTCGCTTACCGGCACTACCATGAACTCCTCCATGATTGTTGGTATAACCGATAACTCCGCCGCTACATAGACGACGGGCAGTATACGCTCTTTGTTCTTGCCTAAAGCTATATGGGTTTGTCGTAGCAAATGAAGCTTTTCTACGCAGCGAGACAAACACTCCTCTGGCAACACCAACCCCATCTGCCATGATTTTTGAAAAAGAGGATTGTCGATATCTAAAGACTCGAAGGTCACAGCTGGGTCTACCAAACTTCCATAGTTAGTCACCCCCGATTGATACCAATTGTTACTGAGGATGGTCTTGGCCAATATGGCGGGTAACGCAAACACTAACACTAGGCCAATCAATAACATTCTGCCTTTGAATTTTTTCGAACTTATGTCATCTGATTTTATAGCTGAGTTATTCATACGCTCTCCCTGCGATTGTTCTCATTACGCTTAACCTGGTTACTGCCAACGAGAACGCGATAAAACGATAGTGTGATAACAAAAGCGAACACGGCGGCCATGACAAACCACTGCAGCGAATAGCCAAAATGTTTTGCTGATTTCATCGGTAATGGACTCCAACGAGTTGGGTAGTGAGAAAACTCATTGTCTAGCTGAACGGCTAAATGAGCTAAAGGTCTATCTAATTGCGCCGCAATAGCAGGCAAATCCAGGCTTTGTATTCTTGTCACTCGTTGTTCTGAGTTATTGAATTGTTCTGGTGTGAAGCCTGAACCTAGAGGCGCTGGTGAACGGCGATATAGACGACCAAC
Organism: Vibrio gelatinilyticus; assembly: GCF_022836845.1. Lineage (GTDB taxonomy): Bacteria > Pseudomonadota > Gammaproteobacteria > Enterobacterales > Vibrionaceae > Vibrio > Vibrio gelatinilyticus. The sequence continues at coordinate 247,427 of NZ_JAJNNZ010000003.1, read as the reverse complement.
AATTTCAACATTATTCGGTAAGCCATTAATAACTGGGATTTGATCGCGACTTTTCTCCATCGGCACAAAACCAAGTTCTAGCAATAGGTAGTGCTGGGTAGGTAACTCAGCGAGTTGATATACGAGGTATCCAACCTTTTTGTTCAGTGTTTGATTGTCCAATAGATAAAACTGATTGGTGGGGCTAACAGACTGCATGACCGCAACTCCGTAAAGCTCATCGTCGAACACACTTGTAAACGAGCTTTTCAACTCCATGGAGTTGCCATTTATTTTTTCTTGGCCCTCTCTTGTGTTGGCTAAATACCGCATTGGCAGCGTTTCTAACAACGTAGGAGTGGCCTGTAACCGTATCTCTAACATATTTTCTATTTGCTGCTTTTGTTGCCCACGCTCTAATTGCCAAAAACCCAATTTGACGAGCGTGGAAAACACCACCACAGTTAGTATCAACGCGAGCCAAAATTTTGGACGGCTTTGCAACTGACCAATAGGACTCGTTATGAACGCCACTATACTTTTCAAAGTCGCTTTAGTACTGCTACTGCTGTTCATTATCTTAAATCTAGCCCTCGCACTAATACGTATGGTTCGTGATAAGCCTGACGATGCCAAGCCCATGAGCCACTACCTTGGCAAACGTGTCGTTGTTTCTGCTATTGTCATCATCTTGCTGATCATTGCTCTACAAAGTGGCCTAATTACTCCTAATCCTCGTCCTTACTAAGCAGTTAAAGAACGTAGACAAAAATAAACAAGCACAACCAAACGACATCGACAAAATGCCAATACCAACTGCCCGCTTGAAATGCAAAATGGTCTTTGGGTGTAAAGTGATCTTTTGCGATCCTAAACAGCAGTACGATAAGAAAAATTGTTCCTAAGCAAACATGTAGACCGTGAAAGCCGGTGAGCATGAAGAACGTATTACCATAGATCCCCGATTGTAATGTTAAGTCCATCTCCTGATAAGCGTGGGCGTACTCTGCTGCTTGGAAATATAAGAAGAATCCGGCTAAAACGATAGTGATCTCAAGCCATACAATCAATGCCATCCGTTTGTTCTTCTCTAGGCTGACGTGAGCCATATGAAGCGTTATCGAAGATAATAGTAAAATGACAGTGTTTTTTAACGGCAAGCCCTTCCAGGACATGGCTTCGGTTGTTTCACCAGATGGCGTCGTTGTTAACGGCCACATGGCTTCAAAGCCAGGCCAAAGCACTTCATGAGTCATCAGGTTATTGTCGGCACCGCCCAGCCACGGTACAGAAAGAATCCTCGCGTAGAAAAGTGCCCCAAAAAACGCACCGAAAAACATGACTTCCGAGAAAATGAACCAACTCATTCCTTGACGAAAAGATCTCGCGATCTGGTCGGTGTATAATCCCGACAAAGACTCACTCACAACGTTGCTAAACCAACCTGCTAACATATACTGCAGCACCGCAAAGCCCACTATAAGAATGGCATTGCCAATAAAACTCCCTGCCCCACCTGTTTCCAGATTTTGGACAGTTAGTCCCGCGCCAACGGCGACAAGAAACAGCGCAACCGCGCCAACAATCGGCCAACTACTTTGTGCTGGAACATAATATGGTTGTGGTTTACTCATAAAGAAATTCCCTGTTCACGAATATTGCTAAGTTCACGAATATTGCTAAGTTCGCTAATATTGCTAGGTGCCCGCGCAAAGACTTCGTTTACCGACCAATCGGTTAACATGGGGCTGAATTTAGCGGCAATTAGGCTCAGTGCACTGCGGCCTATATTGCTCTGTTTTTGTGCTGCATTCTCTGTGATATTAAAGAGCGTGTACGACAGTGTAAGGGTATGAATTGACTGTGGGACATCAGGTTCGATGTAGAAGATCAAAGGCATTTCAGCACTTTTTTTTGACTCAAGCGGTTGATGATTAAAGCAAAAACACTCAATCTTATTAAAGTAGGCTGCGCCTTCTCCCGGTGAAACAGAAGGAACGGCCTGCCCCACTATTTCCTGACTCGATAAATTTCTAGCCAAATAGTTGGTTCTAATAACCTCGCCGGGATGGACTTCTAGCACCAAGCTTTCAGGCTTAAACTCCCACGGCATATCGCCTTTGATGTGGGCCATGAATTCCACCCGAATCGTACGACTCTCATCGGCCCTCATCCCCATGGGTTGTATCACCGACTCACTGTTAGGTTTGCCATTGATCCCCAGCGCGTCACACATAATGTCGTAAAGCGGTACCAGAGCAAACCCAAACCCGAACATGCCAATCACTGCAGCACAAAGCCACAGTACTACCTTTCTATTGGATGTTTGCTGCTTAGTCATTGTTCGCTTCCCTTATAAACATCATTCGCTATCACTTTTTCAATCGATTTTTGGCGGTGTACTAAAGGTATGGTGTGGCGCCGGGCTTGGTACGGTCCACTCTAAGCCTTCTGCCCCTTCCCATGGCTTAGCCTCCGCTTTTTTACCCTGACGAATACACTTAATAACCACCCAAAGGAATATCAATTGGGCAAGGCCAAAGGCAAAGCCACCAATCGAAACGATCTGATTCACATCAGCAAATTGAATTGCGTAATCTGGAATTCTCCTTGGCATGCCTGCCAATCCCAAAAAGTGCATAGGGAAAAAGAGAATATTTACCGACACTACTGAGGTCCAAAAGTGCAGCAAGCCGAGCTTTTCGTCGTACATATGGCCAGTCCATTTTGGTAGCCAATAGTAGGCCGCCGCCATAATGGAAAATACCGCGCCGGTCACCAGTACATAGTGGAAATGGGCGACAACAAAATAGGTATCATGGTACTGAAAATCTGCCGGGGCTATGGCTAACATCAGCCCAGAGAACCCACCAATCGTAAAGAGCACAATAAAGGCAATCGCAAATAACATTGGCGTTTCAAATGTTAATGCCCCACGCCACATTGTGGCGACCCAGTTAAAGACCTTTACCCCCGTTGGCACCGCTATCAACATAGTGCAGTACATGAAAAATAGCTCGGCGAACACGGGCATTCCGGTGGTAAACATATGATGCGCCCAAACAAGGAAAGACAGCAGCGCAATACTGCAGGTCGCGTAAACCATGGAGTGATACCCAAAAAGTTTTTTGCCGCTAAATGCAGGTACAATCGCCGAAATAATGCCAAAAGACGGCAAAATCATAATGTAGACTTCGGGGTGACCAAAGAACCAGAAGATATGCTGGAACATCACCGGGTCACCACCGCCAGCGGCATCAAAAAAGCTTGTGCCAAAGTATTTGTCTGTAAGTACCATGGTCACCGCACCCGCTAAAACCGGCATCACTGCAATAAGCAAGAACGCGGTAATAAGCCAGGTCCAAACAAACAGCGGCATTTTCATTAACGTCATACCCGGTGCGCGCATATTAAAAATAGTCACAATCACGTTAATCGCACCCATAATTGAGCTAATACCCATGATATGAACCGAGAATACAAACAGTGCTGTGCTGTCAGGCCCATATGTGGTCGATAATGGCGCATAGAACGTCCAACCGAAATCAGGACCACCTCCAGGTGTGAAAAGAGAGCCAATCAAGATAAGAAACGCGAATGGTAATATCCAAAAACTAAGGTTATTCATTCTTGGAAGTGCCATGTCTGGCGCACCAATCATCATTGGAATCATCCAGTTGGCTAGCCCTGTAAACGCGGGCATTACCGCGCCAAACACCATGATGAGCCCGTGAACGGTTGTCATTTGGTTGAAGAAGTCCGGCTCAACCAATTGCAATCCGGGCTGAAATAACTCAGCCCGAATGACCATCGCCATCGCTCCGCCAGTCAGGAACATCGCAAAGCTAAACCATAAATAGAGCGTACCTATGTCTTTATGATTGGTTGAGTATAGCCATCGCGTGATTCCCGTAGGAGTATGATCATGATGGTCATCTTCTAATATCGCCGTACTATTGGCTCGAGTGATCTCGGCATCCGTCGCCGCTGAAGATTTAATGTTTTTCATTGGTTCCGTTTCCATCATAACTCCTTGGAGCTTTCTTGCTCCTCACCCTGAGTTTTGAACGCATTGATATCCGATGCCTGTACTAAATCACCCGTATCGTTTCCCCACGCATTTCGTTGGTAAGTAATTACGGCGGCAATTTCTTTTTCGGTCAACTGGTTGGCAAATGACTGCATAGCCGTCCCCGAAACACCATCAACAACTTTACTGATGTGAAGGTTAGCGTCGCCTGTTGCTATTGGGTTTCCTTTGATTGCCGGGAAGGCACCAGCAATTCCTAGACCATTTGCTTGGTGACACACGGCGCATCGGCCTATATAAACTTGCTCACCGATTTCCATTAGCTGGTCTAGAGATAAAGAGGAATCCAACGCTTTCGCAGCCTCAGCTTTAGCCAGCGCCACTTCTTCTTTTTTATTGATCAGCCATTCATCGTATTCAGCTTCTTCCATGGCATGAACCACAATAGGCATAAAGCCATGCGCTCTGCCACAAAGCTCAGCACACTGACCACGATAGACTCCGGGGTGATCAATTTTGGTCCAAGCCTCGTTGATAAAACCAGGAATGGTATCTTTTTTCACGGCAAAATCAGGAACCCACCATGAATGAATCACGTCGTCTGACGTCATCAAAAAGCGAATCTTGCGATTGATTGGGACAACTAGCGGATTGTCGACCTCTAGCAAGTAATGAGCCCCTTTTGTTTCATTACCATCAATTTGATTTTGGCTGGTGGCAAGCAATGAAAAAAACTCTACGTCTTCTCCAAAGTAGTCGTAGTGCCACTTCCACTGCGAACCGGTCACTTTGATCGTTAGGTCTGACTGTGAGGTATCTTCCATAGCCACAAGGGTTTTCGTGGCGGGAATAGCCATTGCCACCAGAATGACAATGGGTATCACCGTCCAGATGATCTCAACCTTAGTACTTTCGTGAAAATTGGCAGCAACTGCGCCTTTGGATTTGCGGTGTTTGACGATGGAATAGAACATTACCCCAAAAACAACAAGAGCGATAACACAGCAGATATAAAATATCAGCATATGCAAATCGTACACTTTGTTGCTTATTTGGGTGACACCACGTGTCATGTTGAAATTACTTGATTCAGCGTAGGCAGCACGAGCTATCATAAGCCCGAATAAAAGCGTACTTACACCACGAATGGTCAGCAACCTTTTCAAAAGATTTCTCCTTTCGCTCAACTGTATCTACCTTGATACAGCTCCCCGAACATGCATGCCGTCGACAACGATAGAGGATCAGTTCTATCTGGATTGGCTCTGCTTGTAACTAGAATCCCAGTCGCTGCTAAAAATCACATACTAGCCACTAGATTCGCATAAGAGTAAATGACAAAAAGTGAACACATGGTCCTCAGTACGATATTAGAGGCCACTCAACGTTTTGTTATATAAATGTTAATGTAAGGCTAGTTTTAGATCTTCGGATCTTCAAGAATAAATGTTGAATCTATGGAAGTGCGTTGTATTTTTAGGAGTTCTAAGGGGATGGCAACACGCTGATCGTGCTTTGCTGCTTGATTATGTGTGCCACCTTATAAATAGGGTCATCTATCAAAGCCTGCAGGATGCAGGCGGATTTCCAGAAGTATCAAAACGTCGCTATTGAGCCAGCCATTCTACTTCGATCAGGCAATCACCACAGTGTTTAATCCGACCAAGGAACTTGTCATCTTGATGAATGGCACCCACTCCACTTGGCGTACCCGTCATAATAATGTCACCGTCTTCGAGAGTGGTATATGAGGCCATTTCTCTCGTTATTACATCTGGCTTGTAAATCATCTGATCGCAACCACCCACTTGAACTCGCATACTATTTATGAAAAGTTCGACTTCTAGCTTGCTAAGATCCAATCCTTTAGTTGATACAAATCGACTTACTTTTACCGAACCGTCAAATGCCTTAGCTCGTTCCCAGGGCAACCCTTTGTTTTTCAGTTTACTTTGCAGATCTCGCTTGGTCAGATCTATACCAAATCCTACCCCAGCTATAGCGCCGTTCTCTACGATAAAGCAGATCTCAGCTTCGTAATGTAACGGCTCACCATGAAAAGATAATAACTGATCCGTCAAACTTGAATTAGGCTTATTGAATACCACCATTTCATCAGGCACTTCATTACCCAACTCTTCTATGTGTTTAACGTAATTTCGTCCAACACAAAGTATTTTAGAAGGCATTACCGTTTTTCCATCAAAAAGTACCGACCGCATTATCTATCCCTAGTTCGCAGAAACAAAGGAAGCATAATATAGGAAATAGAGTGATAACTTTATGAATAGAGTAGCGAAATGTGAAAAATTGGCAGTGGATCTCAATCCGCAGGGCACACAAGAAACAAAAAAACGCCCACTTAACAGCGGGCGCTTTCAATCAAAAACCAAAAATCTTTAGACTAGATTATAGGTAGAAACGAGTACCGATGATGAATTGGTGATCTTTCGCTTTCTTGTATTGGCCTTCGCCTTGGTTATCGTAGTTGTAACCAGTGTACGCACGTAGACGAGGAGAAATCGTGTATTCAGCCTGTACAGAAGTACCAGACTTAACGCGCAGACCTGTAGTGTCGTCTTTCATCTCTTCGTGCTTAGCGATAAGGTTTAGACCGTTGTCAAAACCGTAAGCAAGGATAGAATCTACCGCTTTAGTTTCTTTGATTAGGTTACCAGCGTATGAGTTCATGTTTTTGTTGTCAGCGTAAGTCGCTGCAACGTATAGACCCGCTCCAAAGTTACCGTACTTACCAGAAACGATGTGAGATTCAGCTTTCTTTGCAATACCGCGCTCAGTGATGTCGCCACCGTTGTATGCGTAGTTAGCGTTGAAACCAGCGATAGAGTAGCCGATAGCTGCCTGGCCACGGTTGTCCGCTTGAAGAACAGTTAGGTCGCTAGTAGTCACAACACCATCAGTGCCCGCAACTGATACAGATTCAGTTGTTGAGTTAGCACCTTGCCAACCTACACCGATAGTTAGTGCGCCAGCGTCACCAAAATCTACAGTGTTTGAGTAAGCAGCTAGTTTTTCAGCACGAGCAGTACCGAAGAAGCCGTGGTTGTCGTAAAGGAAATCATTTGACCAACCGATTGGCGTATCAACAACACCCGCAGCCATGTAGTAAGGAGACCACTGTGTACCTAGTGCAACACGACCGTATGTATCGTGACCAACACCGATGTAACCTAGACGAGTTTTGAACGTGTTTTTAGCACCTTCAAGCATGTTCATTTGCCATTCAGCTTTAAAGTCAGCCTTAAAGCCGTTACCTAGGTCCTGAATCACTTCTAGGTTGATACGGGGAGATTTCTCTTCAACACGAGCATCTTTACCAGCGTGTGCGCTAGTTAGACCAACAGTAGCGTGACCACCAATAGACATTTGAGTGCCGTCTTGGTTGTAGATTTCAAGTGCGTTTGCTTGAGTGCCGATTGCTGCAGTTGTAACTGCTAGAGCTAGTAGGGTTTTGTTCATAATAACTTCCATATGACAGTTTCACACTTATCCGCTTCTGTTTATCCATAATAAAAAAGAAGGCGTGGATAAGTACTTAGGGTGTTAAACCACACTTGATGAGTCGTTTTAATAAACATAAAACTCAATACAAGTGCATGAAAAACATGAATTTGTAATATGGAGATACTTTAATGATTTAGTTCCGCGATGTGGCGTTAAATAAAATGAAGCTTTAAAAAAACACGAAACCCTAGTTAATACTCATTAGAAACATAGGGTTACAGAAAAACAATTAAGAAATAGTGAGATTAGATTAGCTCGCGTTAGATATTTTTACCTGTTATTGATTACCACTACCAATAACCCAACCAGCAAACATTTACACAAACAATGAAATCTGCAAGAACAAAAAAAACCCGCTCATTTAGAACGGGCTTTTCAATATAAATTTGTGACTTAGGTGGTTGCTACCTTATAGGTAGAAACGAATACCTGCAGTCCAGATGTTGTTACGAGTGTTGTCGTCTTTGTACTGACCAGTACCTTCTAGATCAAACTCATAACCAGCGTATGCTCGTAGACGAGAGTTTACATCGTACTCTGCTTGGATTGCAGTAGTCGCGTACATAGTTTCGCCTTTGTAGCCTGCACCCATTGTATCGCCATCGTTCTTAACCGCTTCGTAGTTAACACTTAGGTTAAGGCTGTTTGAAAGACCGTAAGCTAAGATTGCTTCGTACGCTTTAGTGTCTTCAAGAAGTTGGCCGTTGTTTCCAGAGTTCATGTAGTCATTCATTGCGTAAACACCCGCAACGTATAGACCTTTACCGTATGTACCGTACTTAGCCGATACTAGGTGTGAAGTTGCTGTTTGGTTAAAGCTAGCAGTATCAGAAACGTTACCAGTGTTGTACGCGTAATTCACACCAAAACCAGCTACGTCATAACCAAGAACTGCCTGAGTACGCACGTCTGTATTGTAAAGCGTGTTGTCACCGTCAGTAATTTCGTTGCCACTTTGCCAACCCAAACCAAGGTTAAGGTTACCAGCGTTACCTAGTTCAAGGCCATTGCGGTAAGTTACCATTGCATCACCACGACCAGTACCTAGCGCACCGTGGTTGTCGTAGATGAAATCATTCGCGAATGCGATTGGAAGATCCGCAACGCCTGCAGCATCGTAGTACGGTGCCCATTGAGTACCACCAACAACTGAACCGTATACATCGTGTGATAGACCTACTTGACCAAGACGAGTTGTGAACGTGTTATCACCACCGTCAAGCATGTTCATAGCCCACTCGGCTTTAGCAGTAGCAGTAAAGCCATTGCCTACATCTTGAGTTGCTTCGAAGTTGATACGCGGAGAACGTGAATCAACAGTTGCGTGTGTTTGCTCTGAATCAGTAACACCCATAGAGACGTGACCGCCTACTTTGAAAGTAGAACCGTCTTTGTTGTAAAGCTCAACAGCAGAAACTGATGTACCGAATGCTGCAGCTGCAACTGCTAATGCAATAATTTTTTTGTTCATTGGGATTTCCATATTTCAAGTTTACATAAAGTAAAGTCATCCAAAACGAATGACATAGCGCCATCAAATGAATTCAAATCACACATACAGCAACCTGAATCAAAACACTTGCATGTAACGCTGGATTAACATGACGGAAATCACTCTAACCCTAAAGTTCCCAATGCTTTCATAAAAAGTCGTAAAAAATTGAAAACACTGTTTTTTATACATTTAAATCCCACAAAAACAAAGAGTTAGGAAATTACAAAAAATACCTAAATTCAAATAAATCAGAGAGGAGTACTGTTTTATGTCTATTTACCACCAAAACACAGTAATTTAACTCGCATTTTTACCACCAAGCTCCTCACCCCATAAAGACATCTCATTGATTATGATTTGCTTTCTAAAGCCAATTTTTAGTCTAATTTTGGGGTTTTCAAGAAAACCTTATCACTATTACGGTGACGAAATGTTTCATAATTTAACAATCCATCATGAGCGAAATTCTCGACATCTCATACACCACCAGTCGCCCACGCCCCTCCTATCACCTTTGGAAAAGCCTAGAACGCACTGCAGATAGTATATTTATTGTGATCTAAATCACACAGAGCGAACAAAAAGTGAACTAATTGGCGCCTAAAAGAGCAGTTCGAGTATGTCGTTCTATATTTACTCAAGTACGCAGCCTATGTGTAACAAGGCTTAGTACCGCAGTGGATAACATTGCAGTGGGTATAAAATAATTAAGGATATAATTATGAAAAAGGCAGCCATCGCTACGGCGATAACAACACTCGTCTCTGGTTCAGCATTCGCGGCAGAGGTTTACAACTCAGATGGTAATTCATTAAGTATTGGTGGACGTGCAGAGTTCCGTGGGGACTTCCAAGGTACGTCTGGCGGCGACAAAATTGACGGCACTATGCAAAATAACTCTCGTGTACGTATCAATGTCGGTGGTGAAACGCAAATATCTAATGGTTTTAGCGGCATCGCTTTCTACGAAGCGGAACAAAAAGTTAAATCTAGTGGTAGCAACGACAAGAATGACAATTTCGAGCAACGTTACATGTGGGCTGGTCTATCTAGTGACGCCGGCGCAGTCACGTTCGGCAGACAAGACGCAGCAACGGTTCAAATATCTCAAATGACCGATACGGTGACCTCCCACAGTGGTATCCAAAAAACGTTTATCCAAGCCGGTGATGAGCAGATCAACAATGCGATCGCCTATTCTGGTTACTTTATGGATGCACTGTCTGTAAAAGCAAGCTTCTTGCTAGCTGAAGAAGAAAACGAAAACGGCTGGGCACTTTCGGGCATCTATACTCTTCCGATGGGCTTAGGTCTTGGACTTGGTTACGCAGCCAACGATAACCCAGGCGCTAACGCCCAAGACTCTACACAGGTCATCGGAGGCGTGAACTATCGTCTGGATGGCCTCTATGTCGGCGTTGGTTATACTCAGGGGGATGGCTCAAAAAAATTCGCTGGTGACAATAAATTCAACAGTGTTGAAGCCGTTGCTCAGTACCGATTTGAAAGTAATTTCGAGGCGGTGTTAGGCTACCAAAAAGGTGAAATTGACCCAGATGGTCTCGATAAATACAGCGTCAGCGATTATGTAGAGTTTACGGGTGTTTATTACTTCAACTCGACATTACGAACTTATGCAACTTACAAGCTCAACAACTTAAAAGCTGATAGCTCACAAAGAACAGAGGATGCTGAAAACTCACTGCGTCTCGCACTTCGTTACGACTTCTAAATTTAGTAACATCCTATTGTAAAGGGCAGCATCGCTGCCCTTTTTTATGGTCAATACTAATCTGTGCAACCAAACCGTCATATCACACTCATTTAGCTGTCACATAAAAACACTACCTTACAAGCATCCCAACGAGACAAGGTGTCTCTTGATTCAAATAAGGTAGTGGAAAAAATGAAAAAAGCGATCCTAGCAACTTCTGTTCTTTCAGCCCTCATGTCCGGTTCATTGGTTGCTGCTGAGGTATACAACAAAGATGGTACCAGCCTAAAGATCGGCGGGCGCGCTGAATTTCGAGGTGACTTCATTGGTGATGACAAAGGCAATGAAATCGATGGAAGCATGAAGAACAAAAGCCGCTTTCGCTTGAACGTCGGAGGCGAAACTCAAATTTCAGACAACCTCACTGGGTTCGGCTTTTACGAAGCGGAACAATCTGTGGACTCTTCTGGTGACAATACCGCCAACAAACAGTTTAAGCAGCGCTACATGTACGCAGGTGTAGGCACTTCGTTTGGTGCGCTCTCTTTTGGTAAGCAAGATACCGCCAACGTTCAAGTGTCAAAAATGACCGACATCGGTACTCACACCAATACACAAAAAGACTTCATCAATGGCGGTGATGAGCAAGTGAACAACACTTTCGCTTATTCTGGCAAGTTTATGGATGCCTTATCAGTACAAGCTAGCTTAATAGCGGCTGAAAATAAAAACGAAAATGGCTACGGATTGTCGGGGCTTTATACCCTGCCATTTGGCCTGGGTTTAGGCCTTGGTTATTCTGCTAATGATAATGGCGACGGTGAAGGCAAAGCAAACCAAGTGATTGGTGGTGTTAGCTACACAATCGGCTCTTTTTACGTTGCTGGTTCTTATACCCAAGGCGATCTCAATGATTCCGATTCAGGCTTGCTAAACAAAGAAAGCTTTACCGGTACAGAGTTAGCTGCTCACTATAAGTTGGGTAATGGTTTCAGAATCATCGGTGCTTACGCGAAGTCGACTGTTAAAAATGAAGTATCAGGTGAGAAAAGCGATGCTAATGATTTCGTTGAGATCACTGGCCGATACGACTTTAACAAAGCACTACGAACCTACGTGACCTACAAGATGAATAATTTAAAAGTCACCGATAAAAATGGTGACCATGTTGACGCGGAAAATTCACTTCGCCTAGGGCTTCGTTACGATTTTTAATACGGAGAATCAACGACCAAGCTTAAATAAATCATCGGTTTGGTCGCGTTTACTTTGATTCATTTTGGTGCAGCTGCACAGTTTGAACGAGTCAAGATGCGGACACTACGTCACATAAAAAATAGGCATCAAACTAAATACCTAAATATATCAGCAAGTTAGTTTAAATAGAAAGTTTTTAACATGTTGGTACGCTTCATGCAAAAGTAAATATGTCAAATGCTGGCAGCATTTGCACTTACTTGCTTTGGGCGCATTTAGCGCAATCGCTTTTTAGAGGGAGAAGATGATTTAATACTAACCGAATCAATACAACGTCGATTGGTTATACCAAAGTAATAATAAGTGGCTACCTTTTGCCTCCCTTTTTAGGGAGGCTTTTTTTATATAACCCTATTTCACTTAGTTACTGTGTGACACTGTAACCACTCTTTATTCATCGTCATATATTATACCGACTAGGCTATTTGCTATACGCCGCTTTTCGTTGTTTCTATTGTTTGGATAAGACAAATAATGTTTGGGTAAGACAAATGAAATCATAACGTCTCTTTCTCTTTCCATGTACAATGCTCACACATAAAAACATTGCGCTGCTCGTGTGAAGGACAAGCGCTCAATACTTAATGAATGGATAACATGAAACAACAACACAATCCGATCCAAGGGGCGGGCTGGATGCTCACTGCGGGTCTGGCTTTTGCAATTATTAATAGTATTACTCAAATTGTCGGTATCAATCATGGGCTACCTTCTACGACGATTGCTTTGATTCAATACACAATTGCCCTTGTCGTGATCCTCCCGTACTTAAAGTCTTTGGGACTGCGTCAGTCGCTAAGAACAAAGCATTTTCCTGCTCATCTTTTTCGTGTGTTTCTTTCCGTCATCGGCATTCAACTCTGGATTTGGGCACTGGCTTATCCTGTACCAATCTGGCAAGGCATCGCACTGTTAATGACCTCACCGCTTTTCGCAACGCTAGGATCAGGGTTTATCCTCAAGGAGAACGTGGGTACAGCACGTTGGATCGCGACATTGAGCGGGTTTGTTGGCGCAATGATTATTCTTGAACCTTGGGCCGAAAATTTTAGTTGGGCCACATTACTTCCTATTGGCGCGGCGTTTTTTTGGGCTTGTTATTCGCTTATGGTTAAACGTCTTTCATCTTATGATTCCCCGTCAACAATGGTTGTGTATCTGCTCATTCTCATTACGCCTTTCAACTTATTACTCGCTCTGCCTGACCTCTCCCTACCGACAAGTACCGATATATGGGTATTACTACTTATCGCAGGTTCGCTAACCGCTCTAGCTCAGTGGGCGATCGTTAAAGCCTACTCGGTTGCCGATGCATCCTTTGTTCAGCCTTTCGATCACGCAAAATTACCTATGAACGTGCTAGCTGGTTGGGTCGTATTTAGTTGGGTTCCTCCTGGCCGACTTTGGGTTGGCGCTGCTATTATTATTGCCTCTGTCGCCTTTATTACGCATTGGGAAACCAAAAAAACAAAATCTTTGGCAACAGTGAAATAAAACAAGCGCATCTCTGTTCTATTAGTTAATAGAATATTGAATAAGGGTCGAATCTATGACATCACCAATTAAAATTACTTTATATCGCTGGGCGGGAAGCTGGGGGCCTTTTAAAGTTAACATCCCTTGTGGTGAATGCACCCTCACCAAGGACATTCTTAACGATACTTTTGAGAACGAACTTGGTGAAGTTCCCGTTGAACTTGAAGTAAAAGATTGGCTATCAAATTGGTGGGAACCTCTAAAATTAGGAGCTTGGCACGCGCCCATTTTAGTTGTTGAAGGCAAAGTCGTTAGTCAGGGGGAAGCCCTTAATCGTGGTGTACTAATCCAATCTGTCATTAAAGAGTGGGCATTAAGAGATACACTCAAAGGGACTATCATCTATGGGAAAGAAACTTGTCCTTACTGTGCCAAGGCCAAGAAAATGCTAGATGAGGCAGGGATCCGCTACCAATACTTTGATGTCGTCAAAGACAGCGCCGCTCTATACAGAATGATTCCAGAAGTGAAGGCCATTATTGGTGAGAAAACACCGGTTACCGTTCCGCAGATTTGGTTAGATGACCAATACATTGGCGGTGCGGATAATTTAGAGGCATGGATATCCCAAGGAAATTTGCCCTCTCCACCTAATAATGTGGTTTCACTAGGTGAAAAATCTGCGTCTTGAGAACCATAACAATTAAGCCCGCTACTGCGGGCTTAATTGTTCAAATCCTTTTAAAAAATAACTGATTACTTAGTTATTTTTTTCAATACTCTTTTGATAAGAGATTTCTTCTGTGGCTGTGGTTTGCCATAAAGCATCTCGTCTATCATTTTTTTTGCCGCAATTTGACCAATATAAGCAGCACCTAGTTCATAACCCATGATTTTATCTCCACATAGATTTTGTAATTAAATATCTTATCTATGCGTATGATATACCCGCACCATTAAAAAACAAGACTCAAATCACACTTTTATGTAATTAAATTACACCTTAGGTGTAAAAAAGGGCCGACATACAATAATGTTGGCCCTAAAAACGTGACGGTGTGCGTATTAGATCAGCTGCGCTTTGGTTGGCGGTAGGTTTTTCCTGCTGCGCGGTATGTATCACTTGGTTTTACTTCAAACATAATATCAAAGAACCAGGCAACAAACTTAATGATGTCCTCACCTTCGTTCATGATATGCTCAACAAACTCTTGCTCTTCTCCTTCGTCATCAAGCTGTTTGCTTACGTGATAAATTCTTTGCTCACCTTCAACTTCAGCTAAAGCAAATTGGCCAGCCAAAGACTGAGCCGCATCAACAATATCGCTATCAGCAGACTCTTTTAACGTGGTAAGTACTTCTGGCACACTATTTCGTAGACACAATGTCATGACCAGTTGTTGAAATTCTTTTTCTTGCATCTCAAATCTCTTTATCGTTTTGCCAGTTTAAGTTCTTCATTTTTAAGCAGGGATTCCCATTCATCTCTGCGAGCGAAGAACTGATTCAATTCTTTTTTAGGAACCGACTGAGCCATCGGTATATTGGCTTTCATTGCATTGACGGGACGACCCCTCGAGATCAATTCATAGTGTAAATGTGGCCCAGTTACGCGCCCCGTGGCACCAGAAAGGCCGATCCTTTGCCCCCGAGAGACTTTCTGGCCTTTCTTCACGAGTGTTTTACTCAAGTGTAAATAACGCGTTTTGTATGGCCCACCGTGATCGACAACGATGTATTTTCCTGCATACGGATGATTTCTCACCATAGAGACCACACCATCACCTGTCGTATAAACTGAGGTACCTGTTGGCGTAGCAAAGTCTGTCCCATTATGCGGGGACACACGCTTGGTTACTGGGTGTAAACGTCTCGGATTAAAGTTTGACGAAATGCGATAATTTCGGCTAACTGGGTATCTTTGGAATGCCCTTTGAAGACTATTACCATCGGCATCATAGTACTGACCGTCAGTGTGTAGAAACGCACTATACACCTTGCCACGGTTGTAGATTTTAATAGCTTGAAGCTCACTGTTACCTGTTGCGATGCCTTCAACAAACTGCTTAGTTTTAACTACCTCAAAACGATCGCTCGCTCTTAGATCGCGCGTAAAACTCAATTTGTCTTTCAGTAAGGTGACGACCTGATCTATTTCTCTGGCACTAAGTCCTTGTTTATTAGCGGAAGAAGAAAAGCTACCATGAATTTCCCCGATCAACGCTTGCGTTTTCCAATCGCCTGGAATTGAAATATCTTTGAATTCGTAGCTGCCATCATCAAGTCTTTGATACACTGCTTTTTCAGCAATGTTTAAACTCAATTCCATTTTCAACAACGACTTGTTGTCGTCATCTTGCCAAAAGCGAAGTTCATCACCTGGCCTGATAGTATCAAGCAATAGATAGTCTAGGTCGGTTTCCATGATCGACATCAGTTCGCGATATGAAAAACCTAACTGTTCAAAAATTTCACTCAGGCTATCGCCTCTTTGCACTGTGTATTCAAACTTTGGATGCTTAATGGTCGTTTCGAGCTCTTGTTCAAAAACAACGGTACTTTGAGCAACAGAGTCACTGCGAATTTGAAGATCAACTGTCTTGGATAGGTTATGCCCAGAAAAGGATTGATAAAATACAGCGGCAGCAAGTAAAGGCAAAGCCGCGATTAAGCCGATACGGATTTTTTTTCTCGAGCGCGATATCGCCGAGTCTTTTCGCTGATGAGCTGAAGGATCTGAATGCACAATGTTACCAATGCAACCTAAAAATAAGGCGTTTAGATTATACGTTTCTAAGAAGAAATTCATCCATTGGCGAGGAAAATTAACGTAAAAGATGTAACCGGAGTGTAAAAAACGAGGCAAATCGCCTCGTTTTTGATTTCATTGCTAGCTAAGCGCTACGCTTGAGTTGTGTTAACAATACAGTTATCCGCGCCGTATTCATTTGGTACATACTGATCCGCTTGAGCGTCATTGACCCACTCAGTGCCATTTACAAAGTACCTAAATTCAAACTCGCCATCTTTAGGAAGCCGAGTTTTAAATTTGAATGATTTGCTTTTAACTACTTTCTTCATTGGCGTATGCTTCCAATCAAGGAAATCCGCCACGATCTCAGCATTCTCAACATTCTTAGCGTCAAGTTCAAAAGTGACTTCTACTTCATTTTTTGTTTTAAAAAAACGTTTACTAATCATCGCAAGCTCCATTTGTCTAAAAAAACAATACCTCATTGGATAATATGTAATCTAGAACACATTCTCAACATGAATAGTTTACAAATTATGTAAGCAACTGATAAGCAAGAACGTTTATATTAATGAAGCGAAATTTTTCCGCTTTGAACACCCACTTCTAAACGAGTATCAGCGTTCGGTGCATCGGACATCGCTTGCGTTTCTGAATGCTGTTTAAACCGAACGCTTAGCTTATCGTCTGTTCTAACGATACCATCTAACTCTATCCTATCACCTAGCAAAACCGAATCACTCAACACCACTCTTGATTTTTGACCATCCCATCTGAACAAACCCAAATAGTAGAAAAGGCCGCTCCCTTGATTCGAAATCATAAACGGAGCAACAAAACCCTTAGGATCGGCATAGTCTTTCCCTATAGTTTGTAAATGATGGTAAAAGACAAACACTTTGCCCCGTTCTACACCGCTATCATATTGTCCAATAATTGTTTTCGACGATTCATCAACGGTGTCGAGTAACGAAAAAGCATGACTTTCAGGAATTTGAATCGTCCATGGATTAGTCGCATTCAAGCTAAGGAAATTCTTAACAATGACATCATGATTTTGGTGCGAACTAGGAAACTTAGCTAAAATGTCTTCATCAGAAAGGCTAAATCGATAGACACCCGCCACAACAACGGCCACGAGTAACACAGAAGGAATCAGAAGAATAAGAGGAATTGGTAATATCCGTTTACGCATATAGGTTCTCAAACAACATAGAATATGCGTCATAGAATACCACAGTTCCTCCACCGCATTGAGTTATCACTTTGGCACGTGTTACTCGTGAACTTACTATCAAGCTCTATGATGTTGATTTTTGATTGCAAAACAGGAAAAACACAGTACGTTATCTTGCATATGCATGAACCAAATAGTCTCGACAACTGAATACTTAGTCTTTTTTAATGAATAGTATTGCCAGATTCAAAAAAAAACAGTAATCTTGCCACACTCAGAAAACACGGATGTTTAGTCGTTAAGTTGACACATGGAACCGTCAATTTTTACTAGTTGTAATACGAGAATATAATGCAAAATAACGCTCAAACTGCCCCTGAGAAGGGCAAAAAAGGTAACTTCTGGATGTTTTTCATCCCCTCTCTTTTCGGTCTGTTTCTGTTTATGGCACCGATTAGCTTTCAGGGCAACCTAACTATTCCAGTGGCAGTACTCGCTAAATCTTTGCAGTCATCGATTTCTGATTTTATCGTTGGCTTAATCACGGTTATTATCGCCTTAATGGCCGTAATTACTCTGCTGGCAAAGATCGTTAAGCCTGCTGCCATACAAAGAAGCCCGTTTTTGAGTGGTCTATTATTGCCGTCACCTCTTTGGTTTACAGTACGTATCATTGGTGGTATCGCCGCCGTTATGACGTATTTCCAAGTGGGTCCTATGGCAATTTGGGAAGAGAATACGGGTGGCTTAGTGCTTGAAGGTTTATTACCAACACTGTTCTCTGTCTTTATCTTCGCCGGTTTACTGCTACCATTGCTGCTTAATTTCGGCCTACTTGAACTGTTTGGTACGTTGCTGAGTAAGATTATGCGCCCTTTATTTAACCTTCCAGGGCGTGGCGCTATTGACTGTATTGCCTCTTGGTTGGGTGACGGAAGCGTTGGGATACTTTTGACCAGCAAGCAATATGAAAGCAAGTTTTATACAATGCGCGAAGCGGCCGTGATTGGTACGACATTCTCTGCGGTATCGATTACTTTTAGTTTGGTCGTCATCGCTCAAGTAGAGCTAGAACATTTGTTCCTTCCTTTTTACGGTGCTATTTGCCTGGCTGGTTTCGTTGCAGCAATCATTATTCCGCGCCTGCCACCACTAAGAAATAAAAAGAATACCTTTATCGATGGTTCAAAGCCTGCGGATGACGCTGAACTGGTACCAGAAGGTCACTCTACTTTCTCTTGGGGTTTGGAATTAGCACTGCAAAAAGCAGGAAAAGTAACATCAATCAAGACCGTTTTTTCTGAAGGTGTTAAAAACGCAGTAGATATGGTTTTTGGTGTACTGCCTGTTGTGATGGGGCTTGGTACGATTGCTCTAGTCATCGCTGAATACACCTCTGTATTTGAGATCCTAGGAACGCCGTTTATCCCATACCTTGAATTGCTAGGTGTACCAGAAGCCGTTGCCGCCTCTAAAACAATTGTTGTTGGCTTTGCTGACATGTTTATCCCTGCCATTCTGGCGGCATCAATTGATAATGAAATGACTCGCTTTGTTATTGCGGCTATGTCTGTCACTCAACTTATTTACATGTCTGAAGTCGGTGCCTTGCTGTTAGGTAGCAAGATCCCTGTCAACATCGTTGAACTGTTTGCCATCTTTATCCTACGTACTTTGATCACCTTACCGGTAATCGCAGCGGTCGCCCATTTGATCTTCTAAGTATCATTATCACGTAATTCAGGGCTCTGAACATTCAGGGCCCTTATTGTATAAAGGCATGACTACCTAGCCATTAGTGATATTTTTATCATCGGTGGGCTGACCAGTAAGTTTCTCTCTATTTTTCCTAAAGATTTACTCCCGAATACCGATACAATTTCGAGTGAAACGATACACCGTACACTTTATATAAAATACTTATGCTGTAGTGCTTACCTATCGAAAGGATAAGCATTGATTTAGGATCCTATATGAAATTTAGCCACAAGATTGTCGCCGCATCGGCCGCTCTTTTACTGACCACTGTATCAACCCTCGCCATCACGCAACTGGTTACCGTCCATAGCGAACTTCAAACACAAATTGATACTAGCCTCAAAGAAGTCGTTAATGGCGTAAAAAGCACAATTACGCATGATCTAAAATCAAAGCGAGATCTTGTCAGTTCGATCACGGAAGCGATCGAAGTGAATCCTACATCTAGAGAATATGTAAACTCTATTATCACCTCACCTACGCTTAAATCGACATTTCAAGCCGTTGGAGTTGGTTATGCAAGCGATGGTGATCTTCTAAGTAATGATGGTTGGGTGCCGGATGCGAGCTATGACGCTAGACAGCGTCCGTGGTTTACTGAGTCCACAGCTGCTGGCCATACGATCGTCACTGACCCCTACGTGGATTCATCTACAAAAGACGTCATCATTTCGTTGGGCTCACCTGTGGAAGACAGCCAAGGTAAGTTCTACGCCAGTGTCGTTTTTGATGTCACTTTGACCACGCTAGCCGAACTGGTTAATCAAACGGACGTATTTGGTGCCGGCTACCTGTTTGTCGTCACTGAAACAGGCATGACCATCGCCCATCCAGACAGCAGCTTTAACGGTCAACCTCTGCATTCATTTTTACCAAACATTGAACTGCGCAGTGGTGTTCAGCACACCAACATTGACGGCGGCGAATTTCAGATCAACTTTTCACAAGTCCCTGGCGAAAATTGGTATGTGGGCGCAGTTGTAGACAAAGGCATTGCCTTTCATGCCATTGACAAGCTTCGCAATCAGTCTTTGCTTTTCACCCTTGCCGGTTTAGTGCTCAGTATCATTGCGCTTACCATGCTTCTCAAGGCGCTGATGAAGCCTCTTGGGGAGCTCAATAAAGCCATCCAGGATATGGCAAATGGCAATGGCGATTTAACTCACAGGCTCGATACCAATACCGACGAAGAATTTGCGGAATTAGCAAAGGGGTTCAATACCTTTACTGAAAATCTTCAGCAGCAAATCGTACAGTCAAAAGCCATCTCTAGCAAAATCCTGTCTCTTACCCAGCAAACAACACAAGGCGCGGCGCAATCCACGGTTGCGATGGGGACACAATGGCAAGAACTAGAACAGCTTGCTACCGCGGTGAACGAAATGGCCAGTACGTCAGCAGAAGTCGCAAACAATGCACAGGGTGCTGCCAGTGCCGCTCATGAAGCCGACAGTGCTACCCAAGAAGGCTCAAGTGTTGTATTACACACAACCGAAGCGATCAACGTACTCTCTAACTGTATTGATGACGCCGTGGATCAAGTTCAAGGGCTTGAATCTGCCACCGATAACATTGAAACGATTTTAAAAGTTATTAACGATATTGCCGACCAAACTAACTTGCTGGCACTGAATGCCGCTATTGAAGCAGCACGCGCAGGTGAATCCGGTCGTGGTTTCGCTGTGGTTGCAGATGAGGTTCGTACTTTGGCGCAGCGTACTCAGGAATCAACGACGGAAATCCGTAGCATGATTGAGCAGTTGCAAAACGGTGCACACTCTGTATCAGCAGCCATGAATCAAAGTAAGGAGACAGCCAGCGAAGCCGTAGAGCGAGCTCAACAGGCGAATGGCGCTCTTGAAAGGATCCGTACGTCTATTGCTCAGATTTCTGATATGAACATGCAAATTGCAGCGGCGGCGGAAGAACAAAGCCTTGTGGCAGAAGAAATTAACTCTAACACAATAAAAATTAAAGATTTAAGTGAGCAAGTCTCTCAGGCTGCATCCGGCGCCAATAAAGCAATGAAAGAACAGAGCGACAACGTCCACCAACAAGAGTTAATTCTAGAGCGCTTTAAAGTGTAACGACAATGTGCACAGCAAAGTAAGCCCCTTTTTCTACTAATAGATGTGTTAGGGGCTTTTTTTCATTTTGCTATTTGGTGCGAAGTGCTTAGTGTTGAATAATTAAAACCGAGCTAGATTTTGGCGTTACCTCTAGTTCGATCACACCATTGATAGACGGGTACTCTTGCTCATTCAAAATATCTATACCACTTTCCTGACTGGCGATTCTGACCTTTCGCGTCTTGCTAGATTTATTGATCGCTACAACGCCGTTTTCTCCGCGTGTAAAGACCAAAAGATCATCATTCGCTTCAACTAAACTTGCAGGCAGTCCATGGAATTGATTGTGAAATTCAATCAATTTGACCAGTTTTTCATCTTTCCAAGCGTCCAACCAGCGAGGCTTGCCAGTACTATTGGTGATGCCACTTGGATTCAAGTCGCTGTACACCAATGGGACACCACCGTCGCGACACAAAATATAGGTATATGCTAACCATTCGCTCGACTCTGGCAAAACTAGGTTCTTAAAGACATCGTTGCAAGGTATATCGTGGGTAATCGCAAACGTAATAGAGCGCGAGTGCTTCAGCGATTGTCCAAAGCAATAAGGGTCAATAAGGGAAGTTAAGCTGCCTTTTTCTGAAAACGCGTCAAATACGGTATTGAACAAAGGAAAGTCATAAGCTGCAAGCCTCGTCTCTTGTAAGTAAGGCTCTAAAAATAGCTCATACTCTTGCTTAGTGGCGCCACCATCAGTAATGATTTCGCCAAATACATGTAAACCTTCGGTGATCTCTTCAGTAAAGACCTGTTTAATATGCTCAACAGTTAAATGCTTCGCGGCATCAATCCTAAAGCCTCGCACACCTAATGCTTTCAAGGCGTTCAAGTAAGCTTGTTGCTGCAGAACAACATTTTCGTTAGTTCGCAAGGTGGGTAAGCCGGGATCATTCGGCCCTCCCGTTAGGCGACCATTTTGCACCTCCCACCTATCTTGCCAATTGGTGATGCCAAAAGCTTCCACAAAATCCTCTTCGGTAAAGAGAGGTTCGCTAAGGTCACCAAACAAGGTCAGTGTTTGATATACATCGGCGTTGCCATGGTATTCCTTCATTGCGCTATCGCAAGGATATTGTAGGTCGAGCCGATGACCGGATTCGTTTGCCATATGGTTGAATACCACATCAACATACACCCATAGCCCTGCTTTTTTTGCCGCGAGCATCATGTGCTTGAAGTCTAGGGTATTGCCCAACTTATTATCTATGAGGCGATAATCCTGGGGCTGATAGAGTTGCCACCATTGGGTGTCTTCTCCCTGATAAAAAGACTTCATAGGGGGTGACACCAAAACAGTCTGGTATCCGGCGGCCTTAATTTGCTCAGCGTGCTGTGCTACGCGTTCGTACGGCCAATCAAACGCATGCAAAATCACATTACTATTCGTCACTACATCATTCGATGACATGGTCTTCTCCAATAATCGCATCGATTCACTAGGCAAATTATAAGAATCCTCAAGAAAATAAACTCATCCTGACCAGGAAAAGCGATGTATGAGGCAAAGGGCGTAGTACAACTAGAATAAAATCCGAATTATAATAAAAAATTTAACACTATGATTTTATTGAAGTAACAAATATCCAGATAGCCCTTTTCACTCCCTAATAGCGCAATAACGCTTCACCATCCGTTTGCCAAGATAACGCAAAAATAAAAAAGCTGCGAATAAGATCACAGCTTGTAGCCCACTGATGGAATAAATAACTCAGTAAAAATTAGGTGTTAACCACCATTAACCATTTCACTTCGTATGCTTCAAATATAATATTCTCATGATACGGTTTATATTCCCTATTTAAAATATCATGGACTTTGCGCGAACCCAGTATATCGCAAATTGACGTTGGAACATCTTGACGATGCTCACTGAAGTTACAGATGGCTAGCAGGCGTTCGCCATTTTCATGAACTCTTGCGTAAGCAAATAGATGTGGGCGGTAGGTCTCTAGAATGTGCGTTTCCGCTTCACCAAAGACTGGTAACGACTGACGCAGTTTAATCATCTCTACTAATTGACGATGAATCTTCGCCATTGGCGATGTCGGTTTGCAAACTTCATCGAAATCCTGTTGATGAATATTGGGGCGGTTGACCCAACGTGAATCTTGCTCTTTAGAAGGATCAGTGAGGTAATCGTAGTCGTTAAGCAAACCAAGTTCGTCACCCTGATAAATCAGTGGTATCCCACCAATGCTCAAGTTAATACTATTGAGCAATCGAACACGCTTTATCGCAAGTTCTATCATCTTACTCGATCGCGTATCGAGCGCGCTTTCTAATCCAGCAAGAGAGCTAAGGGAGCCACAAACTCGACAATCACCTGTTGATGGGTTTTCCTGAAAAGGCACTCCTTTCGAAAATGAACCATCAAAGCGACCAGTGTAAAAGTGATTGAGAAAGCGGCGGTGATTAAAGCCGTTGATCCCTAACTGTTTTGCTACGTCATCATCGAACGTCCAACCTATATCGTCATGACAACGAATATAGTTAACCCAGGCACAATCAGTAGAAATCTCGAAACTCTTTGTCAGTGACGCCGTAAGTAGCTGCGTCTGTCTTGTGGCCAAAGCTTCCCACATCAGCGCCATGAGTAAAGGGTTATAAGAAAGCTGGCATTCATCTTTCGCTATGTACTTTGCGACCTCATCGGGATGTACAATAGCCTCACTTTTAAACTGAACAGCCGGAGCAACAATTTGCAGACAAAGATTAAAGCTTTGAATTAATGTATGAGCCTGTGGAAGGTTTTCACACTGTGTTCCTTTTTGTTTCCAAACAAACGCCAGCGCATCGAGCCGTAATCCATCGCAGCCAATATTAGCCAAAAACAACATCTCACCGGTAATGGCGTTAAACACCGCTGGATTGGAATAGTTAAGATCCCATTGAAAGCTATTGAACGTCGTCCATACCCAGCGATTAAGATCTTCAAGGTAGCTAAAACTGCCGCGTCTAACGGTCGGGAAGATCTCTCTGCACGTTTGATTAAACTCGTCTACTTGCTGTTTATCTTCAAAAAAGTAGTAAAAGTCTTCAAATTCTGCTTCTCCTGCTTTCGCCGCTTTCGCCGCTTTCGCCCATTTATGTTCATCGGATGTATGGTTGAACACAAAATCCAACACAAGATTGATCCCTGCCTCATTAAACGCAGCCGACAACACTTTGAGATCTTTTTCACTACCAAGTTTGGGATCGACCTTTCGATAATCTGAAACTGCATAGCCTCCATCGCTCTCTACTTCTGGGCATTTATATAAAGGCATAAGGTGAACATAATTTACCCCAAGAGACTGAAAGTAGGCGATTTTATCGACAAGCTTTTTTAAGTCTCCAGCGAACAAATCAACATAAACCGCCATACCTAGCATTTTCTCACTTCGGTACCAGCGTGGCTCCTGCAGTCGAAGCTCATCTTTGTTTTTCAGTTGTCGAGATCGCTGACTAAAAGCTTTCGCTAAGGTGATCACCAACTGCTGTAAGTACCAAAAAAATTCATATCTGTCGCCATAAAGCTCAAAGAGACGTTCAGCTAACGCAGGAAAGTGCTGATCAAGCCGATGCAAAAATACCTTTTCATCTTTCTTACTGAGTTTTGGCAACTCAATAGAATTTAACAATATCTCAAGGGTTCTAGCTGCGTTCAATTCCTTTCCCATTAGCCTATACCTTCTCACCTAAACGTCATGATTTTTCCAATACTCTCACTATAGAACAGTCCAACTAACCCGTTCGAGAGCAATATCTGAATCGTTTAAGTTAACCAATAAAAAAAGGTCAGAGAATTCACTCTGACCTTCTTAGGAATGCATGTTGGGTTGCGTTCTCAGAACTTAAGCACACCAAACGAGGCCAACATGTCTAGTGAGACAGTTGACATTATGTCCTGTAAAGCACTTTCACCACATGCCAGCCAAATTTGGTTTTTACTAGGTGTGGTGTGAGTACTTCTCCTGTAAAGCAGACTTTATCAAACTGTGGGACCATTTGCCCCTTTCGAAACTCACCCAAATCTCCGCCCTTTTTACCTGACGGGCAACTAGAGTATTTCTTTGCAAGCGTTTGAAATTTTGTGCCTTTCTTAAGCTGTTTTATGATATCTTCAGCCTGCTCTTTATGCTTGACCAATATGTGAAGTGCTGCCGCAGTTCGTGCCATATCTACACCTTTTAACTTTAGGATATGAGAAGATCAATCTTGACCTTCTAAACGAAATTGACGCGAAGTTTAGCCCAATAGTTGAGACAAATCACGTTTATCTGATTAACAATTAAGCTAATGCGCTATCTGGTCGCTATATAACATGGGAAATTAAACGTTATTCTATAGACTAGGCTATCCTATCAGCTAAGCTATGGCACCGTCAGTAACTAACATAACGAGCAAAACAGCCCCTATGTCGAATATAAAAAATAAAGCAAATCAATCACAAGGCATGTTGCTATTTACGTTGAACCTGCAAAAGCAGAAATTTGCCATCGGTACTCTTAAAGTTCGCGAAATCGTTCCTTTTTTACCAACCACGCAAATTCCTTACTCACACAGGCATGTCATTGGAACCGTTACAATCCGTAATCTCACTGTACCTGTTATCGACATGGCAGCCGCCATCGGTTTTAGGCCTATCGCGCCAGAAGAGTACGACAGTTGCTATTTAGTTGTCACTGACTGCTTGCGCACTGTTGTCGCTTTTATGGTGAGAGAAATTGACAAAATTATTGAGTGTAACTGGCGCTCAATTGAGCCTGCACCGGAAAGTTCAGGCAAAAACATTTTCGTTACTGGCGTCACTCGTATAGACGACGAAATCATTCAACTTTTGGATGTTGAGTTGCTGTTGTCTAATATATACCCACAGTATGCAGACGAGACGATCCCTATGCTTACAGATGTTCAACGAGAACGAATGAAAGCTCTCAACATACTATTGGTCGACGACTCGTCAATCGCACGAAAACAGCTGTGCGACGCGATGAATAATATCAATATCCCTTATCAACTGTGCAATAACGGTGTTGCTGCTCTTGAGCTGATGCAAAAACAAGCTGGCACAAGCTCCGCTATTGATATTTTAGTGAGTGATATCGAAATGCCCGGGCTTGACGGTTATGAGCTTGCATTCGAAGTTCAAAATGACGCAAACTTAAGTCAAAGCTACCGCATTCTACACACATCACTCTCGAGCGAGATGTGTACTGAACGTGCACACCAAGTAGGTGCCCACGAAGCTTTAGAAAAATTCAAAGCCGGAGAATTGATCCAGGCGATGCTTAGAGGGGCAAATATGTTGTCTGAACAAAGAAGCTAAAAGCCGACAGTCGTATCAAATCCAACTGAGTCAGAACAAATAAAAAAACCATGAATTAGTTCATGGTTTTTTTAAGCTACTGTCTCAAACGTTACACTTATCGGCTAAGATGGACCAAAGATTTTCCAATCAACCATTCTAATTCACGTTGGCTCTCTTCACCGTATTGAGTTTCAACCATTTTATATAAACGATCGACTCCTTTAGTCGCGAAATCATGTGAATTATCCGCTGTGACAATATGATGGAATAACAGTTTTAAAATTGCCATAAACTCCTGGTTTTTCATAGCATTAATCCAGCTCATGGAAAATCCCACTAAGCCTCGCTCGAAATCCAAATGATCGGTAAACATTTTAAAAATTCTTCCATCAAGTGCCGCTGTAAAGTCAGTCTTTTTTGGAAAATGGTGGCTTATACCAGTTCTTGATACACCCGTTTGCTGACTCAACGTGGTATATGACATCTTGTCATAACCAAGGCGAATTATCTGGTCAACAACAGCTTCCATGATCTTCTGAATAGTGATCTCTGTATCTTCTTTACTACGCTTTGGCATTTCTAAAGTTCTTCTCTTATCGTTATAGTAAGTTCACTAATTAGACGCTTTCGCTTGAATTCTAAAAAAAATCGTAGAACGTTCTACTCTTTAAGTGCTAAAAATTGTTTCAATCAAGGAACGGCTTCCTAATCTCTCAACAACACCATCGATAGCGCAAATGGCCAAGCAGTGAAATATTATAAAAATCAATCGTTAATGATTGATATTAGAAATATTACCATCTATACCTACGCTGTATACAAAACTGTCACTAAGTGTCATGGAAAATGTCTCATATTCGAGACTTTCATCACAAAGTAAACTCATAGCATTGCATAGACAGCTCATATCATCATGCAGCATGGATAGGTGTGCGATATACAAACTTACTTTTGGTCAACATGTTTTCTTGTATTCAAATGTAAGTACTTTTGAAGTGCAGTTTCTCTTTTTTAGAGCCGATTCAAGTTTTGCTGGCTACCCTTACCGAGCAGATATAAAATACCTTTAGTTTTAGTAAGAGGTATTGTTATGTCGAATACATATGAAGAACCAGAAGTATGTGAAGCGTGCGGCGTGTCGGGTGAAATGGGATTCATCATCAAAGAAGGTGATGATGTCGCTGAAGTGTATATTTTTGCAGATGGTAAAGAGGCTTTAGAAGCTGAGTTAGCTCGTTATATCGAACTAGCAAAAGCAGTGTCTAGCAATGTACAACACGAAGTATCTGAAGTAGAGGATAAGTCACAAGAGCTAACAGCACGCTTTCAATTTGAAGTCAGTGCTGAAAAACTCATCTTTGAATTAAAAAGTCGTTCTCTGAGACGATAATTTTCTAAAGTAAATTTAAAAAGTGGGCAAAATCAAATCGCTAGTCTTTGTCCACTTTTAAAAGTCGCCATTTTAACTGACCATTCATCTCAAAATCTTGCTCGGCAATGCACTGTAATACAACACCTTCAGCACTAATCACAGAACCTAAAGAATAGGCTTTGTCGTTATAATAGCACACTCGTTTTCCTATCTTTGAGTCTGACAATAGTAACGCAGTTCCTGCATCCGATCCTACCGTAGTAACGGTCTTTGCCTTCACTACTCCAGCGGTGCAAATAAGTAACACCAACATCGGAAAAGCAGTCACAATTGTCAGTTTTTTCTTTTGTATTACGCTCGATATCATTGCACACTACCACAAAGTTAATGGGTTAATATAAGGTTTGGTCATAATGAAATTTGATTCGCTTAAACATCTCGTGTTGGGGGTTAGCCTATCGATAATGACTTTTTCAGTATTGTCCATGCCACTCGACCATTATCAAATCCTCAACCACTTAGACAATTACGGCAATCTGTACTTGAGGAACAAACCTTACACCTCTCTACCTCAAGGATTGGAAGTAAAAGGTAACCTAAACATATCAAAAACAAGTATTAAGTACTTGCCTAAGGCCTTAGTTGTTAAAGGTAGCTTAGATGCGAACAATAGTTTAGTGGAATCTATAGCCAGAGGAAGCAAAATCACAGGTTACGCTAATTTCATGGGTTCAATGATACGAATTTGGCCCGCCGAGGTTGAAGTGGGTGGTTATATTAATTTAACCGATACGCCTTTAAAAAAGCTTCCACGCAACTTTACAGTTAACGGAGATTTGAGTGTTATGCGCACCGCTTTAACTAAACTGCCCAACAACATTGTGATTAAAGGTGACTTGTACATTGGTGGTTCATTGATCTCTACTTTTCCCAAGAATATGACTGTAAAAGGAAATATATACCTTGGTGGCAATAGCATAACCCAATGGCCAGACACTCTTGAGTTAGGCGGCGCTGTTGCCCGTTAAAGCGTCACTCGTTAGAAGCAGATACAAAAAAGCAGCCATTAAGGCTGCTTTTATCTTTGAACGTTGAGGACTAACCCTGCAATTTCTCTTGCTCTGCATGTACATTCTTAACTGGGTTTGCATAGCTACTAAGAAGATATGAGTGAGCCCCTTCAGGCAGAGCGTCTAGTTTTTCTTGTAGATCGCGACGAGTTGCATCAGTGATAGACTCATCTTCAATGCCTGCCGCCAATTTGTTCATTGGGAACAGAGTATAGTTGATATGAATCTGCCTATCGATTTCACTTGCTAACGCTTCTGGCGTATCAAAGTCACCTTCAATCACCTCACCAAAAACTACGTCAACACGGTCTTTACGACCAATAATGCCCGTTACGATGCTCTCGATATCTTCAAATTCACCTTTTTCGTAGCTACCAAGGTCCGCTTTTTGATACAGTTCATTCGCTTTTGCGGTATCACATGGGTCATTTTCATAAGAAATTGAAACAGGAACAATCTTTAACGAACGAATATAATCAGGGAATGCAATTTTTTGTTTTCGGCCTTCTACGTGAAACATCTTCAAAATGGCTGGATCGGTAAAATCGTTGCCATCTTTAGCTCGCCCTTCTTTTTGAGCAATCCAAATAGAATTGCCCGAATCTAAAGAGTGCTTAATGTAAGAAGACAATGTGCCTAAGGCTTTCATCATCTCACGTGGCCCTTTAAGGGAGCGTTTAACAATGAAGCTTTTATTTAAACGCATTAGCTCTGTCGCACATGGCTTTTTCAGTAAGTTATCACCGATAGCAATTCTCATCGTACGGTGATCGCTTTGGTGCAACGCAAAATTGACCAATGCCGGATCCATAGCGATGTCACGATGGTTCGAAATAAAAAGGTAAGACGTCTTCTTATCGAGCTTCTCAAGCCCTCTAAAAGTCACACCGTTTGTAGTGGTGTCGAGCGTGCGAGTCAGATATTTTTTCACTTCAAGCTGGATCGCTTCTACGCTGTCAAATTTAGCCCATTTGAATTTCAAGTACACTTTGACGAGGGGGCTCATGATAGTCTTGAACCAAGACGCGTGATTTGAAAAACGATGCTGTAAAATCGCATCAATGAACTCATCATCATTAATTAAACGATCGATGGCAGCTGGGATTTCTTCGTCATTGTATGGACGAATCTCTACATATGGGTCTGTTTGTTTTGTCATTTTGGTTACATCAAATTAAAAGCCAGAGTATTCTACGCTTTGTCGGTAAATACCGCAGCCAAATTAACCCATGTTTCATTATGGTCAGACCACAAAATATGGGGTTATCGATAGATATTAACGAAAGCTTGGCAATTAGAGTCGTTGGCGTTAACCTATCGCCTCTCTATCAAGGGCTGCATCAATGAAATACGCAATCGAATATTCCTCAACTCAATATCCGTTTTTAACGGTCACACCAAGAAAAAAGACGATACGAAACACGCTCTATCGTGTTTGTGAAGGACGAGTCCTTCTAAAGTTGGGTAAAAAAGAATTTCTATTCTCAAAAGGAGATACCCTTTGGATCCCTTTCGATTGCCTAGTCAGCTTAACTATCTTACCGAATACCCAGTTAAGTCGTGTTGATCTTTCAATACGACTTGCAGATAAACTCCCGCATCAAGCGGGGTTAGTGACACTGCCACCGGTAAGCGATGCAATTCTAGGGCACTTAGAGACAACGGACAACATTCAAGATCAGCATCAGGCTGATTTATTACAGGTAATGCGACATGAAGTCAGCAATTTACATCCAAAACTTATTGAGTCGTCATTAGATAAAGCCATTTCTACCTGGTCATCACAGGCCGCCTCAACGCTAGAGCCTGAGCTACAGGTTGTTTTACGTCTTAGAGAGGCAAAGAAAAAGCGCCAATCAGGCTGGAGTACTGAAAAGGTCGTTGATTCTTTGTTCTCTGGAAACAAGGAGCTATATAGTAACTTACAGCAATCAATTTTTGGCGAGCAAGAAAACTAAAAAAGAGAGCCTCGGCTCTCTTTTTTAAATGTGATAACAGCTTTACTAGAAAGGCACTTCCAGTTGCATCATCATGTCGCTCTCAAACTCATGATGCCAGCGGTAATCTAATCTTAATCTAGGTTCTTTGCCTTTTTCACCAAAGCCAACGCCAAAATGCACACCCTGTGACATTAGCCAGTCTTGTGTAGACATCTCGTCTTTTTCACTCAGCACTTCTCGTGGTGCCCATAAGCCAACACCCAAATAACTTTTACTGACTTGCTGAGTCAGCATAGGGGCTGAGTCTTGAGTTAATAACCACTGCTCCCAATAAGAGTCAGTCAACGCATTTTTTGGTTTTTCTTCGATCAGGCCACCTAAGCTAAAGACCGCATCTTTAACGTCACCTAGCTTGGCTACGACCATATAGCACAGAGAATCATCATTGCTTCTCTTTAGAGTAACGGATCCATCCTGCAATCGGTCACAAGAAGCATTTACCACTGTTGTTACGGCCATCAACGCCAAAGCAATACAACTCCATTTTGCTTTCATGTTGCCTTCCTAAACTAATAACCTTGTTAATATAACTTATATTCGACCAGTAATTTAGCTACATTAAATGTAGTTAAGTGATCTACGTTCAAACCTTGAGCTAAATGTTCTCTTATTGTCGTACTTCTAACCTTTACAAGCTCTGGGCATGCTAATACCGACCATTTTTTTAGTATATCTTCCGCTCTTGAGAACTTAGAAAAATTGAGTAAATTGTCAGGCCCGATAACAAACGTCAATTCACTCTCTGGATACATCCTCTGTAATTTTTCTAATACTGCATAGGTGGTCACGGGTTGTCCCGGTTCGTATAACACCTCTTCGACGTTGCAACTTTCCAAATTTGCAATATCAAGATCCGAAATAAAGGCATCTAACAGTTCACAACGCTTATCATAAGCGAGCATTTTTTTGCCCCATGCATGGTATATACTAGGAACAAGAAGTACTTTGTCAAAGTGTTGTAGGGTTTCGATTACACTTTTATGCCCTAAACTCGGCGGGTTAAACGCACTCCCAAATATCGCAATTTTCGTCATAAACGTCCTTTAACGCCTGATCTCATCTCTATTGAAACTTTCTTCTAGTGAGCATCAATTGTATCATACAAGGAATTGTATTTGCTGCAGGAAAAGGACTACACATGGAACAACTCATTCGCGACGAAATGAGGGTTTTACCTTCAATTGACCCACATTATGAAATTGAGCGTCGAGTAACATTTATTAAACAGAAGCTTCAAGCATCAGGGTGCAAATCTATTGTGCTTGGTATTAGTGGCGGCGTCGATTCAACAACGTGTGGTCGCTTAGCTCAAATTGCAGTCGACGAGTTAAACGAAGAAACCGCTTCAAGCGACTATCAGTTTATTGCGGTGCGTTTGCCATATGGTGAGCAAAAAGATGAAGACGAAGCACAATTGGCGCTTTCTTTCATTCAACCGACTCATTCCGTGTCAGTTAACATCAAAGCAGGTGTAGACGGCTTACACGCTGCGTCACACGATGCTCTTGCCGGAACAGGTTTACTACCGACTGCAAACGAAAAGGTTGATTTTGTAAAAGGTAATGTAAAAGCACGAGCTCGTATGGTTGCGCAATATGAAATTGCTGGATACGTTGGAGGCTTAGTTTTAGGAACCGATCACTCAGCAGAAAACATTACCGGCTTCTACACCAAATTCGGTGATGGCGCTTGTGACCTAGCACCACTATTTGGGTTGAGCAAACGACAAGTTCGCGAAGTTGCTGACACCCTAGGAGCTCCAGAACTACTCGTCAAAAAAGTGCCAACGGCCGATTTAGAAGAGCTGGCACCGCAAAAAGCCGATGAAGACGCGCTAAACTTAAGCTACGATCAAATTGATGATTTCTTAGAAGGTAAGCCCGTATCTCAAGAAGTGTCTGATCGCCTTATCGCTATTTACAAAGCAACTCAGCACAAGCGCGAACCAATCCCTACGATATATGACTAATTACGGCTAGAAAAAGTGGACTTACGTGCTCACTCTTTTTGATCATTATAAAGGCCCACTGCTATTACTTTCGTGGGCTTTTCTTTTATCGACGTCGAAAGTTTCATTCATCGAATAAAATGCAACAGCCTCAGCAATTCACCGTCTTATATTACAACGATTATTTCGTTCCGATCTCATTTTTCTAATTCATCACGCGCTCGTTAATAAAGTGTTCGTTTCATCACTAAATTGAATGAATTTTGAACTATATTGAATAAGGCTTTTTATTTCACTCACTACCAGAAGGGGTTTGTATGTTAGGTGAAGTCCACTCTCTTGTTAACGAATTTCCACAGCACAAAGAAACCATAGTAGAGCTCAATGCAAATGATGAAACGTTTGCCTCAGACCACTCAAATTACAACTCATTAGATAAAGAAATCCGAATATTGGAGCTTAACGGCTCTCCTGTGGATGACTCGACGATGAACTTGCTCAAACACCGACGTTCCGAGCTTAAAGATTCTTTATACGCACGCTTAGTCAAAGCGGCCAAATAATTCTAGCCAAATAACTCTATTAAGTGACTGGCTTCGAACCTATTTAAGTTAGAAGCCAGTTAACTGCTTTATCTAAAACTACATTTTGGTTTTAAGCTCGACGCTGCTTCTGGGTGTTGCACAACAAGCCAGAGCTTGCCCCGATGCGATTTCTTCATCAGTAATCGCTGGAACATCCGGTTGATGAACCTGCCCTGATTGCACCTCAACTTTACACGCACCACAAAAGCCAGCTCTACAACTGTACGCCATGCTGATACCTGCATCCTCGGCCTGTTCCAGTATGGTCCGTTGGTTGTCACCTTCGAACGCCTGATCGTTAATTGATATCTCTACTGCCGTTTTCTCTAGATCAGGACCAGCCGCTACGCCAAAAGTCTCCTGATGATAATGTGCTAACGGTAATCCTTTTTTCAGTAATAAATTTTTGGCTTTTTGCATAAAACCGTCTGGCCCGCATGTAAAAACATGTCGCTCTAATAAACTAGGAATTTGCTTTAAGTGAGTTAGGGTTAACCTTCCTTCTATCCCTTGCCACTCTCGCTCAGGTTGAGTAAGCGAGAGCTCAACATGCAGGCCTGAATGCTTGTCACTTAACGCCTTAAGTTCATCCTTAAAAGGAATATCATTGATGGTGCTACACTGATGGTAAAAAATAACGTCATCGACACAATCACGATCCGACAAATCACGTAACATCGACATCATCGGCGTCACGCCACTGCCAGCTGACAACAACAATAAAGGCGTTTTTGACACAGATTCGAGATGAAAATCGCCTCCAGGTTGGTGTGCGATCAATTCCTCACCCACATCAAAATGATCCAGTAGCCAGTTTGATACAACCCCACCATCAACCCTTTTTACCGATATCGCCAGGCGACCTGGTCGTGTTGGGCTTGAAGAGAGCGTGTAACTCCTCTTAGCGACCTTACCATCAATGTTCACTTCGATTGGTAGGTGCTGTCCTGCTCTGTACTTTGGTAAAGTGCCTTTCTGAGGTGCGAGCCAGAACGTTTCAAAGTCTTTTGCTACGTGCTCACGTTCAACACAGGTTAAGTGTATTTGGTTATCTTTGTCATCTGCGTAAAATTCTTTTTCTTTACATTCCAATACTTCTATCGTGTCGCCGACACGAATAAGACCTTCATTTCGAGCGACCAAATTTTGGCCAAAGAACACGCCACCGCGTTCATTTGCACGAAACGTCGAGAGCGTGCTTAAGGGCTCTCGGCTGCTTCGAAAGCTTCCACGTTCTACATCTACCGTCGTAAGTACGCAGCGTTCGCAAGGTTTAACCGCTTCGAATTCAACCTCACCAATTTTGATTCGCTTCCAACTGTCTTCGACAAACGGTTCATCAGATTGCACAACCAAATTGGTTCTAAACTGATCCATGGAATGCTGCTCGCTACTACGACGATTGAGTTCATCCAATGAGCCACTACTAATAATCAGCAGTGGGTAGCCATCGGCAAAGCTGACATTATGACCTAGCTTTTCCCGAACTCTATTAGACTGTTCTCCGGTATACAGCAGTTCAACGTCTTGCCCAAGGATCTCACTAAACCATTGGTTAGCTTCTTGTGTTGTCGTGTAAGCTGAAAACTCGTCATTCCACACTTGTGCTCGCGTTTCTTTATTGGCTAAGTCGGCATAAAAAACTTTAAGCGGAGCTTTGTCTTTAAAATTGAAAATGATGCCATTGGGGTGAAGTGTTGAGGTCACTAACACCATTTGTGGGTACTTACGCGCAGTCACCATGCCGCCGTCTTCGAGAGCAATCATAAAACGTCTATCAAAGCTCAGCCCTTGCTTCTCAACCCAAGATGAGGATAAGGAAACGCCAGCCACGGATTTAGCCGGATATACATTGATTTGGGAAAGTGCGCACTTTTCGGTCACGACAGTGTCCTTTTTATTTATTGAATGGTTGTTGGAGCGCTAACTCGCATTTACTCGTGAATTTATAACCACCTAGAACTAAGAATCATATCAGCCTTTGAGGCCACCGAAAAACATCATATTGGCTCTAATCCACGAAAAGTCGTGTAAAACATCTCGTTTTCCACTATCATCCTGTCGCCTAAACGTAAGCGTTTGCCTTTTTAAGGGAACCTCTCGCTTAGGCTCCGTTTCAAGATGAATATTTAACTTGGTGGGAGCCCAAATGACTACATTAACTATTACTCGTCCAGATGATTGGCATGTACACCTTCGTGACAACGAAGTGTTGATTGATACAGTCCGTGATATTAGCCGCTACAATGGCCGCGCACTGATTATGCCAAACACCATCCCACCTGTTGTCGACACGCAAATGGCACTGGCATACAAAGAACGCATTATGGCAGAAAAGCCTTCGGCGCAGTTTGAGCCACTGATGTCGCTTTACCTCACTGACAACACAACTCCTGACGAGATACGCAAAGCGAAAGCCTCCGGTGCCGTTGTTGCAGCCAAGCTCTACCCTGCTGGCGCGACGACGAATTCTGACTCTGGTGTGACATCGGCTAAAAATATTTACCCAGTTTTCGAAGCAATGCAAGAAGTCGGGATGCTACTGCTGATCCACGGTGAGGTCACTGCCCACGACGTGGATATTTTCGACCGTGAGAAGGAGTTTCTCGATACTGTACTTGCACCGATTGTGAACGACTTCCCCGATCTAAAAATCGTTTTAGAGCACATTACCACAGCTGATGCAGCGAACTTTGTAAAGAACGCTAACGACAACGTCGCAGCTACCATCACGGCTCACCATTTACTGTATAACCGCAATCATATGTTGGTAGGTGGGATCAGACCACACTTTTACTGCCTGCCAATTCTAAAGCGCAACACTCACCAGCAAGCGTTAATAGAAGCAGCCACCAGCGGCAACAAAAAGTTCTTCCTTGGCACAGATTCAGCGCCCCATGCAAAAGGTAAGAAAGAAACGGCTTGTGGTTGTGCTGGCTCTTACACAGCCCATGCTGCAGTAGAACTGTACACTGAAGTTTTCGAGAAAGAAGGCAAACTTGAAAATCTAGAAGCTTTTGCCAGCCTCAATGGGCCTGATTTTTACGGATTGCCACGCAATAGCGACACAGTGACATTAACCAAAGAAGAGTGGCACGTTCCAGCCTCTATGCCATTTGGATCTGACATCGTTGTTCCAATTCGTGGCGGTGAGAAGATTCAATGGAAAGTGAAGTAACCGCCCGGATCAGCTGATCTTTAGTGCTCCAACGTATTTAAAACGCTCGCAAGAGCGTTTTTTATTTTGTTAGTTGCAAGAAAGCCCTCACACGGTATGATCTGCCTACATCATCTGCGATAACAAAGACAATGAAAACGAAACAACCCATAGCTACCCCTTGCCGAGCTGCCTGTAAAAATGACGGTGGCATATGTTCTGGCTGTCAGCGCACAGTCGATGAAATCGCCACGTGGTCGTCTGACACCGACGCGCAACGTCAGGATAAAATCGACCAATTGTCGGGCGTTCAATCGACTCATCAGTGCAGCCAATGTGGCAAACCCGCGTACTGTGACATTTCTGCGGGTAAAGCCTCATGCTGGTGCTTTGAGATTGAAAAACGTGATACCTCATCGTTAGGCAAGAGCCAACACTGCCTGTGTCGGCACTGTCTTTCCAAACTGCCGCTTTTATGACTTTGTACCCCTTTTTTTCCATTCGATCACCAAGATGTTGCGTTATTGTTAATATAGCAATAAAGTAAACACTCTAAAGTTATAGTTACCGAGGTCTACATGGAATCGTTACTTAACGACTACCCTGTCGTTACAGAAATCCCAGTCGCATGGGGTGAAATGGATGCACTCAATCACGTTAATAATGCGGTCTATTTTCGCTACTTTGAAACCGCTCGCCTTGATTATTTTAGTCATGTTCAATTGATGGAAGATATGGCCCAAACCAAAGTAGGCCCTGTTCTTGGCGAAACCTATTGCCGTTATAAACTCCCAGTAACCTACCCAGATACGCTACTTGTCGGTTCAAGGGTTACTGAGGTAGAAAAAGATCGTTTCAAAATGGAATATCAAATCGTCAGTAAGAAGCTAGGTAAAGTCACCACCACAGGTTCAGCGACCATTGTGATGTTTGATTTCGTGAGTAACCGAAAAGCCAATATCCCTTCGAAGCTACTAAATGCGATAGAAAATATGGCGACGTTGGTGTCGAAGTAACCAAAGTTACTTGGGAAATTTTGACCCAACTCTGTATAGCGCGTCACTGGATCATCAATTCTTCCATTTAGTGATGCGCTCAATCACCTCTGATCTCACTGTTTCACAGGGCAACTGGCTATGATTTAGCCCACCTGTCGTTGAGGTTGTTAGTCAATATCGTTATGCTTGCTGACATCTAACCCTAAAAGAAACTGCATAATGAAAAACAATCACCAATACCCTATTGGCACCCCAGGCCAAAAATGGACGGATGTTGAAGTTGCCGAGTGGCGCGCATCAACCCAAGTTAAAAGGCTTTATGGTGAAGAGGTTCTTCCGAAAATAAGTGAACTGTCTGATAAGTTTGACGTCGTACAATACGGTGCCCTTTCCTATGATGCTGCGCGCTTCCCTTTGTATGTTCTTAAATCTAAAAATTGGAACGAGCAAAAGCCTACCGTTCTCGTTACCGGAGGGGTACACGGCTATGAAACCTCTGGAGTACACGGCGCATTAAAATTTGCCGACACACAAGCATCTCACTACCAGAACGATTTCAACCTTGTTATCGCTCCTTGTATCAGCCCGTGGGGTTATGAGACGATCAATCGATGGAATCCAAATGCGATTGATCCTAATCGCTCATTCTATGCAGATTCTCCATCGGAAGAAGCAGCAAACATTATGAAGTTTGTCGCGGCTTTGAATGTCGAAATATACGCTCATATCGACCTGCATGAAACAACGGATACTGACGAAAGTGAGTTTCGCCCAGCTCTTGCTGCTCGTGATGGTTTGGAGTACTTTGAAGACAGTGTTCCAGATGGCTTCTATACGGTTGGCAACACAGAAAAACCACAACCTGACTTTCAAGCGGCCGTGATTCGCTCGGTTGAAAAGGTCACGCACATTGCTCCTGCCGATGAAAACAACAATATTATCGGCTCACCTGTTGTGCAGCGTGGCGTTATCAACTATCCGCTCAAAAAGCTCAGTCTGTGCGCTGGCATGACGGACTGCTTGTATTCCACGACCACAGAAGTCTATCCAGATAGTCCAAAAGTAGATGCACAAGAATGTAACGACGCTCAAGTGGCGGCAGTAACAGGAGCTTTGGCTTTTTTAAAAGCGGTTAATCGCTAATAAAAGGCAAAATAGCACCCTACAACAATTTATTCTTATATTGCTCAGGGGTTTGTCCGGAATATTTCTTAAACATGGTAATAAAAGGGCTCGCTTGGTTATATCCCAAAGTAAGAGCCACCTCTTTAACCGAGTGCCCTTTTCTGAGTAAATCCATTGAGTGCAAATACCTGACCCGTAACCGCCACTCGGTAAAGCTCATCCCCAAATCACTCTGACAATATCGAGCCAGTGTTCTTTCTGTGGTATGCACTCGTTGAGCCCACTCTTTCAAAGAGCAATCGTCTGTCGGATCATCTTCGATAGCGGCCAGAATAGGAGCTAAATATTTATTGTTTGTGGTGGGTAAAAAGTGGTGCTCTGCACTTTGAGTCGACAGTTGGTCGAGCAAAACTTGCACAAGGCGAAGGTCTTTTTCATCATGGGCCACGTTGACCTGTCTATGACGGAAATCCTCGATAATTGCAGAAACAATCGGCGTTACTTTGATAAGGCTGGTTTTCTCTGGTAATGAGCTTGTCAATTGATGAGCGATATTAAGCGAGCAATACTCTAAAGGCTTACGGTTAAAGCTGCAGTGCATTACGCCAGCAGGCACCCAAATCGCTAAATGCGGCGGAGCAAGAAAACGCGTATCCTGAGCTTCCATCTCCAGGATCCCTCCACTTATCAACTGAACTTGGCCCCAAGGATGACAGTGCACCCGAGTTTCAGTGTTGGACAAAAAGGCATCAAAATTCATGAACACATCCGATGGTGCTTTATCGATCGATAACGAGGGATGCAGGTGTCTGGCGTTCTTTTTCAATGTTGTCTTCCTATCGCGCGCAATGTCTTATTGGAGATATTTGTAATTATACCGACCTGTCAAACTATCTTCCACCACACAAAACGCGACTGAGATCACAATGGTTTATCTGCTTCCTTTTTTCACCGTTCTCATTTGGGGCGGCAACGCTATCGTCAACAAACTTGCAGCGGATACATTAGAGCCCAGCGCGATGAGTTTTTTCCGTTGGCTAACGGCTGTGGTTGTACTTAGCCCCTTTTGCTTGCCACAATTAAATAAATACAAATACGTTATTAAAACCCATTTTGCTAAGTTAGCGTTTCTTGCGCTGCTTGGCATGGTATTAAACCAAAGTCTTGGCTACTACGCGGCATTGACCACCAGCGCCTCAAACATGGCATTAATCACCTCTCTTGTACCTTTATTTAGTGTTTTTATTTCCGCTGCGCTACTCAATAAACGCATTTCTGCGTTAAGTCTTGTCGGTGCCGTGATCTCACTGGCTGGGTTAGCGTTTATGCTAGGAAATGGTGATATAAGCTTTATCTTCAATCTAGAAATCAGTCAGGGTGACGGGTTAATGCTGCTAGCTGCCGTCGTTTACGCGACTTACTGCGTGCTGTTAAAGCGCTGGAAAATGCCTATCTCAAACTGGATGCTGATTTATGTGCAGGGGCTTTTTGCCGTGGTTATGCTTACGCCGTTGTGGTTGAGTAGCCATCAGGTGATCCCCTCTAACGCCTCATTGCCACTTATTGCCTACGCAGGTTTGCTCGCTTCAGTCATCGCTCCCTGGTTATGGGTTAAATCGATAGACATTATTGGCGCGGAAAACAGCGCTATGTTTATGAACCTTCTTCCCGTTATCGCTATCGTACTTGCCGCCACTTTACTTGGCGAAACGATTCACCAGTATCACGTCATTGGCGGGTTGATGGTCATTTCTGGTGTAGTGCTCTCTCAGATCAAGTTACACAATAAACAACGTGGATCTCAGACCACACAGCATGCCATCTTCGAGGGTGATGACAAAGCGGTGCAGAAACCGCTTTAGCAAAGTCGTGGGCAGCGCATTAGAAATCTGACATACTGGCAAACGAGTCATTAATCATAAGGAAATGAAATGAGTAGCGGTAAACGAGAGAGCACTCTTCGGTTTTTAGCTGAACCCGGCGATGTCAATTTTGGTGGTAAAGTACATGGTGGCGCGGTCATGAAATGGATCGATTTGGCTGCATATGCTTGCTCTGCGGCCTGGAGCGGAAAGTACTGTATTACGGCATACGCAGGCGGCATTCGCTTCGTACAGCCTATCCATGTCGGCAACCTAGTAGAAGTGAGTGCCAAGGTCATCTATACCGGAACCTCATCCATGCATATCGCCATTGATGTTCAAGCAAGTGATCCTAAAGAGCTAAAAAACCGCCTAACAACGCACTGTATCGTGATTATGGTGGCGGTCGATGAAAACGGTAAACCGACCTCCGTACCAGAGTGGAATCCTGAAACCGAAGAAGACATCAAACTGCGCGATTCTGCCATCAAATTGATGAATATGCGCAAACAGATCGGTGAAGAAATGGAAGCCCATGTTAAGTATCTTAAATAACACATTCGCCTCTTTTTAGCTTTCAAGTCACTCTAATGCAGACGATACCCAAAATCGCGTCTGCATTTGTTATACACATCACATCTACGCCCCCTAATTTCCTGGCAAAAGGATGAGTTTTTTATTAAACCCGTATTTTACACTTCAAGTGAATAATAGTTTTTTCCTATATCCCACTCACCAAGATGACTTGAGATAGCTATGAACGAAAAGTCTAAAATCCACCTTTATCAAATCTTCACTCGTCTTTATGGCAACAAAAACACCAATAATAGACCTTGGGGCACACGTGACGAGAACGGTGTTGGAAAATTCAGTGACATTACTGATACGGCACTAAAATCAATTCGTGATTTGGGCATGACTCACGTTTGGTTCACGGGGATCCCACACCATGCACTTGTCGGCGACTATTCTCAATTTGGTATTAGCAACGACCATCCTGCGGTTGTCAAAGGCCGAGCAGGATCTCCTTACGCGGTGAAAGACTACTACTCAGTAAACCCTGATCTTGCCGATTGCCCTGCCAACCGTAACCAAGAGTTTCGCTTTCTGATAGAACGCACGCATAAGGCCGGACTAAAAGTAGTGATTGATATCGTTCCTAACCACGTTGCCCGACATTATCAAGGGCTCAATAACCCCGATGGTGTTAGCGATTTTGGAGCACAGGATGACGTTAGTGTAGAGTATGCGCGGGATAACAACTTCTACTACATACCTAACCAAGCGTTTCAGTTGCCCGAGTTACCCCAATACCTTCAGCCACTCGGTGGGGAGCTACACCCTATGCTCAAACAGCCCTTTATCGAATTTCCAGCTAAATGGACCGGAAATGGCTCGCGACTGTGCAAACCGAATGCCGACGATTGGTATGAAACAGTGAAAATCAATTACGGTATTAGACCAGACGGTAGTAAGGATTTCCCCGAGTTGCCTTGTGAATATCGCAACAAAAGCTATCAACAACATTTTTCTTTTTGGCAAAACCAATCGCTGCCCGATTCTTGGTTAAAATTTAGAGACATCGCGCTTTATTGGCTATCGCAAGGGGTTGATGGATTTCGTTTTGATATGGCGGAAATGGTTCCGGTTGAGTTCTGGAGCTTTTTGAACTCGTCCATCAAAATGTCCAATAAAGACGCTTTTTTGGTCGCAGAGGTGTATCAACCTCATCTGTATCGAGACTATATTCAGATTGGTAAAATGGACGCGCTCTACGATAAAGTAGATCTCTACGACTCTCTAAAGGACCTCATTCGAGGTCAGGGCGATACGAGAAACATCTCGCGTATCCAAAACGAGCTTAAAGACATCGAATCGCACATGCTGCACTTTCTCGATAATCATGATGAGCAGCGCATTCCATGTTCTGAGTTTGCCGGTAATGCAGAGTACGCGAAACCAGCAATGGTTCTTTCAGCCACCATAAGCAATGCACCGACTATGTTGTACTTTGGCCAGGAAGTTGGCGAAGCTGGCGCAGAACAGGCTGGCTTCGGGCAACCCTCTCGCACTTCGATTTTTGACTATATTGGCGTCCCTAGCCACCAGCGTTGGATGAACAACGGCGCTTTTGATGGGGGGCAAAGCTCGCCAAACGAACGTGCACTGCGCGACTTTTATCAAAAGCTTATGCAATGCGCGTTGCACACGCCTGCGCTCTTTGGTGAAACCGTGTCGCTAAACCTTGAAGAAGACCAGAATCATGGCCACCTACGAAGCAAATTATACGGTTTTGCTCGCTATACCTCAGACAGCCACGTTTTAGTTCTGCTCAACTTTGACAACGAGAACGCATCTTGTCAGCCAGTCTGTTTGTCAGGCGCTATTGTCTCCTTACTTGGCTTGAGAGATGGGCAGTATCGCTATGTCGATGCATTAGAGGATTCTATTCATCTCGACGTTAATGTAATCGATGGTCAAGGGATCATCACGAACCCAATTAAGCCACTGGCATCACATATTTTACATCTTGCCGATCCCGGCTAGATATTGATCTTACCGCCCGATGACTCACATACTCCAGCCACCGTGCTGGAGTCTTTTTATTTAAGCCAATACAAATCACAAAATACACCAGTGAAATAGCATTTTTCTATACCAGTGAGTGTGTAGGCTATTTTTAGCTGTGCGCTATACGGTTTATTCTAATTACATTCTAAACAGTCAGGATAGTAACAATGAAAAAACTAAATACATCCTTATCGGCTTTAGCACTAGCAACGTTATTCACAGCTCCGGCTTTCGCAGTGACAGAAGGGGAACTTCTGATATGGATAAACAGTGATAAAGGCTACGAAGGGCTTGCTGAAGTTGGGCGTCAGTTTGAGGAAGATACTGGCATTAAAGTCAATGTTCAGTTTCCTGAATCGCTGGAGTCACGCTTTCAGCAAGTTGCAGCAACTGGAGATGGTCCCGATATTATCTTTTGGGCTCACGACCGATTTGGTAGTTACGCTGAAGCTGGCCTTCTTAGAGAAGTAAAGCCAAGCAAAGAGTTTCAAAACAAACTCATCGATTTTAGTTGGGATGCGGTTAACTACAACGGCAAACTCATTGGTTACCCGCTGGCTATCGAAGCGATCTCTCTTATCTACAATAAAGATCTTCTGCCAGAGCCTCCCAAGACATGGGAGGAATTGCCAGCAATTCAGGCCAATATGCGAGCTCTTGGTAAAGAAACCATTATGTGGGATGTAAAGAATGCATACTTTACCTGGCCGATTGTCTCGGCGGGCAGCTATTCATTTAAGAAAACAAACGATGGATACGATGCCTCTGACATTGGCATAAACAGTGAAAAGGCTCGTCAAAACCTCGCGTTCCTACTTGATATGACAAACCAGGGAATCGTCAATCCGGGTGTCGACTACGCCAACGCAGAGTCGGCATTTGCGCAAGGTAATGTCGCCATGACCATTAATGGCCCGTGGTCCTGGGGTAATCTGGATAAAGCGGGACTTAACTATGGAGTAGCCGCATTTCCAACCCTAGGGAATGAAAAATCCAATCCATTCGTGGGTATTTT
The DNA here is from genome assembly GCF_022836845.1 of Vibrio gelatinilyticus. Classification (GTDB taxonomy): domain Bacteria; phylum Pseudomonadota; class Gammaproteobacteria; order Enterobacterales; family Vibrionaceae; genus Vibrio; species Vibrio gelatinilyticus. The sequence goes on along the minus strand of NZ_JAJNNZ010000003.1, from coordinate 203,140 downwards.
GAGCGCGGGAATTAGCTCTGCCAGTCCGAACGAAGACTTAGCGGTCGAGTTTATTGAAAACTACTTATTTACCGACGGTGCGCTTAAAACCATCAACAATGATAAACCCCTTGGTGCGGTGACACTTAAGACATTCCAAAGCTCGTTAGAGTCTGACGCAAGAATTAAGTCGACGATGATCAACGCCGAAAATGGAGAGATCATGCCCGCTATCCCACAAATGATGACCTACTGGCATTCAGAGGGCGCAGCAATTGAAAATGTATTGAACGGCCGACAGACCATACAAGATGCACTTGCCACCGCTGAGAAACAGATTCTCAGATAACTTTATTCAGCTTATTTTTCATACTGGATCTAGCCCGTGTTTACGCGGGCTTTTTTTTGCTCTCTTATCCTGAAGTTTAGGAAGACGCGTATTCTGCCAATGTGTGCTAAGGTAACCGTAGGATTCACAAACACTTACAAATAGTTATGCCTTCTCATTTACCAAAATCATTCAGTAAGCCTTTTTTAAAGGTCTTTCATATTCTTGAAGCTCTATTGCTTGTCGCCATCACACTTGCGACTTTGTTCGCTATGCTCGAAGAGTTTATGCACGTCTTTACAGAAGGACGAGTTCAACTGACTGACATTCTTCTGATGTTCATCTATTTGGAAGTACTTGCTATGGTTCAGCAGTTTGTCATGAACGGTAAGATACCGGTACGCTACCCCATCTACATCGCTATGATGGCCATCGCTCGTTACATAACACTGGGAATGAAAGAATTGGATGCGATGCCAGTTGTGTGGTTGTCCGTTGCGGCCTTTATCCTTGCTGGTGCAACATTATTAATTCGTGTTGGGCACCATTATTGGCCTTACGTGAATTCAAAGACCAATAAACCAGATGAGTAATGACCAATGAAAATGCGACCCATTGCTTTGGGTCGCATTTCTCATTGAAAACTAGCACCAGCTCGCTCCCTCTTTAGGACTAGGAGAGACCAGTTCATTGATGTTGGCTTCTATCACTCGATAACTAACATTGCCAAATAAGATTTGTCGACCACCATCAATCACGTAGCTTGGGCTTCCCTTAATGTGTTGCTCTTCTCTGAATAATTGGTCATTCCATAATGCGGCGTAAGCTGAACCATTCTTTAACTGTTCATTAATAGTATCGACTGAGACACCAACAGTGGCGAAAACCATCTCTATAACCTCAAACTTGCTAATATCCAGCCCATCGGCAAAAAACGCATGACGCAGACTGCGGGCCAGTTTTAAGATTGTTTCAGTATCACTACCGGAAAGCTCAGCGGCTTTGAGGTACAAATGTGCCGGCATCGAACTTGTTGGCCGAACGTCACTCCACACTTTGTCGTTAAGCGTCAACTCTGGAAACTTAGCTACAACCTCTTGGGTATGTTTAGCAAAACCATCAAAGCCGCCTTTTTCCTGCCACCCTTTGCCAATTCGAGCCTCTGTATCACCAAACAAGTTGATGAATTTTGGCTGCAAACTTAACTGCTCATGGAACTGAAGTTGCAACTCTTTGTTACGTTCTTCAGATGCCCAAGCCCATACACATAAAACGTCACTTACATAGTCAATCGTCAACATGATTTCGTCTCTCTTATTGAGCAGTAATGAGCGCATTTGCCGCCGATAGCGTTCCCGCAAATACTATGTCACTAAAACCTAATGAATGAAGGATGTCACACGCCTGTCTTGCGCGCATACCCGATGCGCAATAAACAACCAGTGTATCGCCCTTACCCAAATGGCTATTAGCCATCATGAAGATGCTCTGCAGGGGGATGTTCGTTGATCCCTCTATGTGGCTTTGAGCAAACTCTTGCGGGGTTCGAACGTCTATAAAGTGGTGTTTCTGATTCGACTTTGATATTTGTTTGCGCAGTTCAGAGTTTTGCGAATTTGTCATAATAAAGACCAAGCTAATTAAGATAAATCTAATATATAAAAGCGAATCAGAACTGTCATTAATATAATTTAGTTATTACTAATATAAAAACAGGCACCTGTGATTGCCTGTCTTCATTGGTGTGTCTGTTATTGAATCGCTAGGACCGTCGCATCGTATGGCGCTAAATGCAGGTTTGAGAGATCAGAGCAATTAATGACATCGTTGCTCGTCAGTACCTCTACTTTCACCGCGCCAACTTCACTAAGATCCACTTGTAAATCCTCATCGCTAAAATTAGCCACTATCAAGATCGTTTTACCTTTGTACTTGCGAAGATAGGCAAAGACCTTATCGTGATCTTGCAAAAGTGGCACAAATTCACCGTAAACTATCGTCGGATCTTCCCGCCTTAGTGTGACAAGACTCTTGTAGTATTGATAAATTGAATCTGAGGAATTCAGATCCTGTTCAACGTTAATTTCAACATGATTGGGATTCACTTCAATCCACGGTTTTCCGCTAGAAAAACCCGCATTTTTCTCACGGCTCCACTGCATCGGTGTCCGCGCATTATCTCGGCCATTTTCATGAATTGCCGCCATCATTTCGTCATGACTAACACCCGACTCAGTTTTTACTTTATAGAAATTCAGAGATTCAATGTCCTTGTACTGTTCAAGTCGCTCAAATTTCACATTAGTCATGCCAATTTCTTCGCCTTGATAGATATAAGGGGTGCCCTTCAGGCAGTGCAACACCGTTGCCAACATTGTGGCTGATTTCACTCGATATTTGCCATCATTTCCGTACTTTGACACCGCGCGAGGCAAATCGTGATTATTCCAAAACAATGAATTCCAACCTGTGTCTTTTAGCTCCAGCTGCCATTTAGTCAGGACTTTTTTGAATGCTTTTAGATCCAGAGGCGCAGGTTTCCATTTATCTCCATCACCCCAGGTCAAGGTAATGTGTTCAAACTGAAACACCATAGAAAGTTCTTCTCGCTCTGGCGCACTGTACAATTTGGCGATATCCGGGGTTGCATCCCATGTTTCTCCCACTGTGAGCAGATCTTTATTGCCAAAAGTTGCCTTGTTCATCTGTCTCAATAAAGGGTGTAACCTAGGCCCGTTTCCTGTTATGCCGCGATCGATCTCTTTGCCAATAAGATCGATCACATCCAAACGAAAACCACCGATCCCCTTGTCTATCCACCAGTTCATCATGTTATGAACTTCTTGGTGAACGTTTGGGTTCTCCCAATTAAGATCTGGCTGCTTTTTGGAAAAGAGATGCAAATAATATTGCTGTGTGGCTTCATGCCATTGCCAGGCGCTGCCGCCAAAGATAGATCCCATATCGCTTGGTGGACCACCGTCTTCACTAGCATCTCTCCATACATAATAGTCGCGGTAAGGAGAATCTTTAGACTCACATGCTCGTTGGAACCAGTCGTGCTCATCGGATGTATGATTAACAACAAGATCCATAACGATGCGGATCCCTTTCGCCTTGGCTTCTTCAATGAGATCTAACATATCTTGCATGGTGCCAAATTCCGGCGAAATTTCCTGATAATCAGAGATGTCATAACCATTATCATCCATTGGTGATTGATAAACCGGTGATAACCAAATGACATTGATCCCCAATTGTTCAAGGTAATCTAATTTGGAGCGAATACCGTTAAGATCACCAATTCCATCGCCGTTAGAGTCGCAAAAACTGCGGGGGTAAATCTGATAAACAACAGCGTCATGCCACCATTTCTGTTCCATGTTCGAATCCTTTAACCTTAGTTAGTTATATCGCACCACTGTACTCACTCATCACTGGGAATGAAAATAGAATATGCGTATAATCATATAGATTATTTCAATAACACTGTGATATTAACTATGGCTATTAATAAGTCTTTGAAGTACTTCCTTGCCGTCGCTAAACACGGCAATATCAAACGAGCCGCCGATGAGCTTTACATCAGTCAACCATCACTAACGTCAGCCATAAAAAAGCTAGAAGCAGAAATGGGCGCCCAACTCTTTACGCGCTTATCAAAAGGAGTTGAACTAACCGCCTATGGCATTATATTTAGAGACTTTGCCCAAGATCAGCAAGAACATTACTTCTCTTTAAAACATCAATTTCAAGACATGCAAAAACGCCAGTTTGGTAAGATAAAAATTGGCACTGGTGAAGTCTGGTGGGAGCGATTTGTTAAACAAGCGGTCAAAGAGTATCAATCAAAGAGCCCCGCCAGTTCCTTCCATTTGGAATTTGGAAACAACCTGTCTTTACTCAATCACTTGACTAACGGTGATATAGATTTATTCATAGGACATGAGGTTTTAGACTTATCCCCTGATTGCCGTGTTTCTTTTCAACCCTTGTTTCAGGACTTCGAAGCAACCTATGTTTCGCGACATCACCCTTTAGCGACCGTCAGGGCAACGCCTGAGACTATTGAACACTATCCACTATTGCGAGTTACGCCAAATCACCCTAGACATCAGTCCGTCTTAGCCAATGGATTACCCCACGATGAATTGCTCGAGGAGAGAATTGTCTATGATGTTGATTCTGTATTAGCGAGCATCGATATGCTCAATATGACACACGCTGTAATGCCCTACAGCCACAGAGCAGAACATTGGCTATCAGATTTGGGATTAGTCTGTTGCTATATCGACCGCCAAATAGTGGGGAACATTGGTATATATACCAAACTTGGTGAAAGCAAAAGCAGCGTCAATGAGTTGATACATCTTATAAATCAGAACGTTGAAAATCTAAAATGATGTGTAAAGTCATCGTAAATCTCTAGAGTCTGTCATTTTTCTTTCATGATACTTTGCTCTAATCACTGCACCAAACTGTAGAAAGCAGATGCTAAATTGAGCCAAGTAAACATAACCTTAAGTGAGAAAACGCTAACGAACTTAAAAGCGGTTGAATATCAATGGGTACGCACAATGTACGTGGAAGGGTATGAAAGTGACGAAATCAATCACTATATCCAAACCTGTTTTGGCGGAGATAGTGTTTTCGCCGATCTGTTTCAAAAAGTAGCATTGGAGCAAGAAAGTTTGTATGTCTTGCTCCAATATGTTGGGTGTGCTCCGTCTAATCGTGAACTAGGTTAGCACTCTTCGATGCGGGTGAGCGCTTCAAGATCACATCTACATCCGTCACCGTATAGGGTTTATCAAGCTTTTGACGTAAGTCGTCAACGAAACGCTCGTAACTCTTAAACGTCATCGTTTCTCGTTTAGGATCAACATAGACCGACACCCAGGTTTTTCTTCCTAGCTTTGCGATAAAAATATCGACTATCTCGATCTCGTATTCTTGGGCTAGCCCTCTCAACCCACGAAAGAAAGGTTTAGTGTGTTCAATTGGTGGCATGGCCAATGTCAGCTCGCGCATGCCATTTTTGATGAGTTTAATAGGGTCGCCGATAAATGCCAAACTGAACAGCACCACAAGGATTTGGTCGATATATCGATCCAAAAATCCAACCGCAGTTCCTTGTAAAAGAAGAACAAGTAGCAGCGCTACACCGATAGCTCCCGATATGACTCCATTAATAAACCAAGCATTTTTTTCAGCTTTCAGCATGTCCGAATTCGATTGCTTATACCCGACATGACACACCCAATATAAAAACAGACAGATTGCGACCGCGGGAAAGACATAGAGCGCCATTAATGCAATCGCTGGCTCTCGTCCACCAGCAAGTAGTATCGGAATGTTGCTGCCCACAGCAAAGGCTATGAGGATCAAAATAGTGATGCCTTTTATTACAACAATGAGCGGCTCAAATGCGAAAAAGCCAATAGGATAATGCCTTGAAGATCCTGATTGGGTTAATTGGTAGATACGCAGCGAGGCAAAGCTCACTGCCGCGGAAAGTAAATTAAACGATGCATCTAACAGAATAGCACTCGACTCAGAAATCGTTGCCATTATACCGCCCCATAAGGCCAATACCCCTGCGCCTACCGCAGATATGATAAGAGCTTTTGATTCATTAACCTTAAACACTGGCCACTTCCCTTTTCAGAACGTTCCTGTCACTCGTTATAACACAGGCTGTAGGTACTGCCTATCTTCGCGACGCTTACTTGATGAAAAGTAAGCCATAAATGTCAAAATTTGCTCATTCCATCCGAAAACGGGCATGGACATCACAAGCACAAGCACAAGCACAAAGATGAAGTCATTGTAATCAAGAAATACAAGGCCTCGCCCAAGCATCGCCCAAAGCATAGGCACTACCACTATAAAAGAATGCCTAAGCGCACGACGTACATCAAAATCGGGAATCTCTCTTATGCGCGGGTCGATGGCCACTACTACAGACGTAAAGGGGATAGCTACGTCAGCGTAATCATCAAATAAGAAGTGTAGGAAATCGGATAAGAAAAATGCTCAAGCAAGCTTGAGCATTGGTTACAAAAAACTGTTAAACGTGACAGTAAGGAATCAAGGTAACAGCCAGCTATACGTAACACCAGCGAGTCTCACTCAACTTGTCGGCGGCCAAACCAAATGGGTGTCGAGTGACACATAGGGGTCACCTTTCGATGACCCTTATTGTTGTTATCCTTTAACACCGCCGGCTGTTAGTCCACCAACAAGCCAACGTTGTGCAAGTAAGAATACAATCGTAATTGGTAACGCTGACAATACCGCCGCCGCTGCAAAATCACCCCATAGGTAGTTTTGTGGGTACAAGTACTGCTGCATTCCAACTGCTAATGTATATGAGTTTACATCAGATAACAGCAAAGATGCTACTGGAACCTCACCAACGACCCCAATAAATGACAAAATAAACACTACTGCGAGAATAGGAACTGACAGTGGCAACAGCACCAATTTAAACGCCTGCCAAGGTGTTGCACCATCGAGTGCCGCTGCTTCTTCCAATGAATTGTCTATCGTTTCGAAGTAGCCTTTAATTGTCCATACATGTAGCGCAATACCACCAAGGTAGGAGAATATTAAACCTCCATGGGTATTTAATCCAAGGAACGGAATGTATTGTCCTAGCTTATCAAACAACGCATAGAGAGCAACCAAAGCCAATACCGCTGGGAACATTTGAAAGATCATCATCGCTTTCAAGATCGTACTTTTACCAGGGAAACGCATACGTGCAAATGCGTAAGCCGACGTTGTCGAAAGAGCCACAATCAAGATCGACGTGATTCCAGCTACTTTTACCGAGTTCCAAAGCCAGGTCAATACTGGGAATGGCGGCGGCGTGACCGAACCATCTGCATTAGTAACCGAAATGCCCAAGGCCAACTTCCAGTGTTCCAATGATGGATTTTCTGGGATCAGACTACCCGATGCAAAGTTACCTTCTCTAAATGAAATGGCGATAACCATCAATAGTGGGAAAATGATAAGTGATAAGAAAACCCAAAGTGCAATATGAGTCGCCCATACACGGTATTTTAAGGATTTACCTTGTACCATTGCCATTGTTCTACTCCTTAATCCTGTTCAAGCTTAGTGAAACGTAGGTTGAGCAATGCCAATGCACCTACAAGTAAGAAGATAAGCGTCGCGATTGCACTTGCCAGACCAAAGTCCTGACCACCCGAACCCTCAAAGGCGATACGGTAGGTGTAGCTAACGAGTAAATCTGTGTAACCGGCAGGTTCAGACGTACCAATCATGTTTGGTCCACCTTGTGTCAACAACTGTATCATTACAAAGTTATTGAAGTTAAAGGCAAAGCTTGCAATGAGTAGCGGTGTTAAAGGCTTAATCATCAATGGTAGTGTGACTTTCTTAAAGTTGTGCACAAAGTTAGCACCATCGATAGCAGAAGCTTCATACAAGTCATCAGGTATCGCTTTTAATAATCCCATACATAAAATCATCATGTAGGGGAAGCCGAGCCATGTATTGACAATCAACACCATCGTTTTGGCAAGAATCGGATCCGAGAACCAGTTAGGGCTGATACCAAAGATGGACTCAAGAACCATGTTTATTTCACCAAAACTCTGGTTAAACAAACCTTTAAAAATCAGAATTGAGATGAACGCTGGGACCGCATAAGGGAGAATCAAAAGTACACGATAAACTGCGCGGCCTTTGAGCTCTTCCCACTGAACAATGCTAGCAAGTACCAGGCCGATAACTAACGTAAAGATAACCGTTAGTACCGAGAACACGACCGTCCAAATAAAGATGCTAATGAAAGGCTCTTTGATACCATCATCCTTCCAAACACGCTCAAAGTTGTAAGTACCAATATCAACAATGAAGCCTGGTGACACAGTGTTCCCGATAAACTCACCGTTGTCATCGACAGGTTGATAGAAGCCCACTTCCATATTTGGCTTGAAGATTTCGCCCGTCTTGTTGTTAAGAAGATCCTCTGTACCTTCAATTTTGCTAAACAGCGCTTGTACAGAAGCAAACTTACGTAAGCCACTCATACGAATGTCTGAGCCGTCAGGCATGTGAAGATCGATGGTGTTCAGAGTCGAACGATTTTGAATAATCGCTTTTATTTTCTCTTTTTCACCAGATTGAGTTTCTGCCACAGACAGATCGTAGTCTGCTGATGGGCTAGAGATATCAAACTCAGGGCTAACCAGCAGTTGGTCACCATCTTTGACGTAGATACGATGACCATTGCCTGTTTTGTATAAATCAAAAGAGAAACTTTCACCACTTTGGAACGTACGCTGTTCCAGAACGCTTTGTGCCCGCTCTAAAGACAATTGGTTTTTGGCACTGTAGTTGGTGAAGGCCAATCCGACGGTATAGACCAAAGGGAAGATGATAAACAAAATCATCCCAGCGATACCTGGATAAATGTAACGGTGTGCGTAGGTTTTCTTGCTACCGAATACGTAAAGTGCCAGAGCGGTTAAGACCACGGTAAGCAATGCAAAGGCAAGCTCACCACGGGAATACATTAAAATTGTTGCGTAGCCATTAACAAGACCAACAGCCCCTAGAAGAGACCACTTTATGAATACGTTTTTGCTGGTTGGTGTTGAAGAAGCTGGCGCTGACATGGCATCTGTACCTGGAACTGACTGCATAATACGACCTGCTAGCGATATAAAAATAAAAAATATAAATGAAGGAGGGGTTACCCCCTCCTTAAAAGGGTAGTTCTAAAATAGGTTGTTACTTAGTCATTTGCTTTTCTGCGTCAGCTAGAGCTTCGTCCACAGATTGGCGACCATCAACCACATTTACGATAGCGTTCTTAGCAGAAGCCCAGAAAGCGTTCATTTGTGGTACGTTAGGCATGATTTCGCCGTTCATTGCATTGTCCATTGTCGCAGCAATACGTGCATCTGCGCCTAGCTCATCTTGGAAAGATGTTAGAGCAACCGCGCCAAGTGGCTTATCATTGTTCACTTCACGTAGACCGTCGTTTGTTAGTAGGTAGTTCTCAATGAACTCAACAGCTAGATCTTTGTTTGGTGAAGCTGTGCTGATACCTGCCGTTAGAACACCAACGAAAGGCTTTGAAGCTTGACCGTTGAACTTAGGTAGCGTAGTCACGCCGTAGTTGATGCCTGATTTCTCAATGTTTGCCCAAGCCCAAGGACCATTGATAGTCATGGCTGTTTTACCTTGGTTAAATGCAGACTCAGATACCGAGTAGTCCATATCTGGAGAAATCACGCCCTTGTCAGCCAGTGCTTTAACAAAGCTAAGTGCATCGTTAACACCTTGCTTGTTAATACCCGCATCTTTCACGTCGTAACCTGATGCAGAATACTTGAATGCGTAACCACCGTCAGCAGCCATAAGTGGCCATGTGAAGTACGGTTCTTTTAGGTTCCACATGATTGCTGTTTTGCCGTCTTTAGCAAGTTTTGCATTCAATGCTTCCACTTCTTCCCAGCTCTTTGGTGGGTTAGGAACAAGATCTTTGTTGTAGATTAGAGATAGAGACTCAACTGCTACTGGGTAACCAATTGTTTTACCGTCGTAGTTTACAGCGTCCCATGCAAAATCAATGATACCGTCTTTGATCTCTTTTGACGGTTTGATTTCAGCTAGAAGGCCTGCTTCTGCGTACTCACCAAAACGGTCGTGAGCCCAAAATACGATATCAGGACCATCGCCAGTTGCAGCAACCTGAGGGAAACGGCTTTCAAGACCATCTGGATGCGCTACGGTCACTTTGATACCCGTCTCTTCCTCGAACTTCTTACCAACTTCAGCAAGACCGTTGTATCCTTTATCGCCATTAATCCAAATGGTAAGTTGTCCTTCTTCGATAGCAGCATTTGCACCAAAAGAACCTAGAGCGACTAGCGTACCTAGAGCTACAGTGCTTAGGGCTTTTTTCATGTTCATATCCTTTTTATAGTTTTGATCGTAGGTTTATCCAGAGGATTTGCCTTATTTCGAAGCATATCATCTAAAAAATTTTAGTTGCTATCATCATCCTACTCTCTACGCCCTTAGAGGTCGGTATGATTTCCGTGATCTCAATCGGTCACCGTGCGCGATCATTGTCACATAACGTTCGGTAAGTGTGACCAATTTCACCATTATAAGGACGTTTTTTTTGACCTAGATCTCACCATGCGTTTCTACTCCCCTCACCCCTCATCCTTTTCTACTCCCCCTACAATTATTTCGATTAGGAGGATGACCGATTTACCAATATCACGGAAACTGCACTCATCCAAAGCGGATGGTAAGAACCCTATACCAGCGAGTAGCTCGCTATATTCGTTTTATCGAACCATCGCTTTAGCCATCAATAAGAGCGTTTTACTCATTAAGAGATGTTCATTCAACTTGTCAATGAAATCACGCGGCTTAAAGTGCCTAGAGCAAACGAAAATAACGAGTGCTGGTTTGCAATGCCGGGCAAGACTTTGTAGATATGGATTGAAGTACCAGTGGTAATTAATTTACGGGGGAGGGCTTTCAATTCATACCGGGGGATACAAACTTGTTCTTGGCTTGGGGGTGGTGCCACTACACTAGCGCACCACCCTTTTTTCTTTCTATTCAGCTCAATGAAAAATTCCTACTATTATTGCCTGCTAAAGTGTCTTTATAATAACTGGCAGTAAATTATAAAAAGATAAATCGAGGACGAGCTACATGGCGAGTGTCACGTTAAAAAATGTTAGTAAAGCGTACGGTGACGTACTGATTTCTAAGAATGTTGATCTTGAGATCAATGAAGGCGAGTTTGTTGTCTTCGTTGGTCCATCAGGTTGTGGTAAATCAACGCTGCTTCGTTGCATTGCCGGACTAGAGGACATCACCTCTGGTGACTTGTACATTGGTGAAGAGCGCATGAACGATGTTGAGCCTTCAAAGCGTGGTGTGGGCATGGTTTTCCAATCCTACGCACTTTATCCTCACCTGAATCTTTATGACAATATGTCTTTTGGCCTTAAGCTCGCAAAAGCCGATAAAGGTGAAATCGATCGTCGTGTCGAACATGCTGCCGAGATCCTGCAGCTTGGTCACCTACTCGAGCGTCAACCAAAAGCGCTATCGGGTGGTCAACGTCAACGTGTTGCCATTGGCCGTACACTGGTATCCCAACCAAATGTCTTTCTATTAGACGAACCTCTTTCTAACCTTGATGCTGCACTGCGCGTTAATATGCGCTCTCAAATCACCAAACTTCAACGCCAACTGGGTTGCACCATGATCTACGTTACCCATGATCAGGTCGAAGCCATGACGATGGCCGATAAGATTGTGGTTCTTGATGATGGATTTGTCTCTCAGGTTGGTAAACCTCTTGAGTTATATCACTACCCTGAAAACCGTTTCGTGGCTGGCTTTATTGGCTCTCCTAAAATGAACTTCATGAGTGTGTTTATTGATGAAGTAGAAGAGAATCGCGTTAAAGTTCAGCTTTCAGATGGTGATTCTTTCTGGATCCCTGTCGATGGTAAAACCGTAAACCGTGGAGACAGAATGTCATTAGGCATCCGACCTGAGCACTTAGTCTCGGCAGCCGATGGTGATGCAAAAGTTGCAGGTGAAGTGATGATTGTCGAAAAACTTGGCAATGAAACTCAGGTATACCTTAACCTAGAAAGTGCCGATGCCGATGTGATTTACCGTCAGCCAGATACTCTTGCTGTAGAAGTCGGTGATAAACTCACCATTGGTATTCCAGCTCACCGCTGTCATTTGTTCCACAGCGATGGCCGAGCATGCCGACGTCTGCACAAAGAAGCGGGCGTAGAATAAAGCTCACTCAGCCCTATTTAAGCACCTTTGCTTGCTGAAAATCCCCCTGCCTCATTGAGGTCTGGGGGATTTTATTTTTTGACTAACTTATTTGTTATTTTGATTGTGCAATCGGCTTTATTGCTTAAGTCGATGGAACTTAATCAAGAAGCTACGATCTGATCGGCTACACCCATTAATCGTCGTCGCCTCATGCTTATACCTCGTGACAAGACAACTAACTGGAAGAGTACACTAACGCTTTATTAAACCGTGGTTCTCTGACCTTTAGGATTGATGAGGTAGCGAATCAGTACACCCCACCACGAGAAGGGGCAGCCTTCTGGGAACGAGGACATCCTCGCAATTTAGCGGTAAGTTACCAGAAGTTCTATAGATCCAACAAGAAGTGGAAAAGTAGTATGCTATCACCAGCGTTCGCTATCAGAGACAGCTATGTATCAAGTGAACAGTTGTTAGGTGTTACAATAAGCCTTAGAAATTTCAACGCTCAGGTTGGTGAGACTTACGCAATAGTCAAAGCGTTGAACAAGCTTACAGGGCTAGGCATGTCTTAAACTCAGTCTATCGTTTAAGAATTGAGCACAATGGGGTAGGCATAGCTTCACTCTGAATTAAGCAACAAAGCCGATAGGGTAATTAAACAAATTCTTTAGAGGCAATGTTGTTTTTAACCCATAACAAGGCTTGAACACGATTTTTAACCTTTATTTTTTTGAATGTATTGTGCAGGTGGGCTTTAACAGTATTTTCACTAACAAACAATTCTTCGGCGATCTGCGTATTTGACGCACCATCTCCGAGTAGTTTAATGATCTGTTGCTCACGTTTGGTCAAATTTGTATAAGAAGGGCTTGTTTTGAGGCATTGTCGTTCACGGTAAAGCTTGATGTATTCAAAGACCAGTTTACGGCTCATCCACATCTCGCCATCCAGGATACAGTTAAAACCTTGCGTTAGTGTGTCGAGAGTATCTGAGGTATAAAACACCCCCACCAGATTTTGCCATTTCAACAATTCTGAATTCGGTATTTCTTCTGGGGTATTAATTAACACTTCCTGAACATTATCTGTTAGAGACTCCTTGAACTCTAGGTATCGTCTAAGGTGACGCTCCCCTAAAGCTAAGTAATCGATGATAAGAAAGTCGAGTTCAGAGGCCGTTACACCACCTCCATCAGGTGTCAAACGCTCTGGAGACATAAGCCTTATCTCCAATGCGACTTTTTTCTCTATCGACTCTTTCAGTAGACTAGACTGCAAATTGTTATCGGCTAACAATATTGCACGCCTGGCGTTTCGTGTGACCGTCGCCATGCCAACTCCGTGTGGTTATTTTATTCCATTAGTAATACTAAACTTAATAGGAGTTGTCGGTACGTCAAGTTTTGAAACCTTGTGATTACAGGGCTAGAAGTATAAAAACACCTTATATACAACGAGATAGGCTGCGCGTCTCAAAAATGAGAAATGCGAATCAAATCACCAATTTATAATTTTGTCACTTGATAAAAAGTGCAGCCTCTAGCTACACTTTCTAATTAACAGAAATTAGCAAATGCTAATGTATTGGCGCATTGTTTTTCTCACTAAACTTGCCAAAATATTTTTCTAACACTTCAGGCGTCAATTTCCCTTCTGCTTCTAACTGCTTGAGCTCAGCTGCGATTTTCTTTTGCTCATCAATCGAAGGTAATTTCTCTTCTGGCTCATTAGCCATTTGGGCTGACATTTGCTCTAGCTCTTTTTCAAAGTCACTCATGACATGCTTACCTAATTACAATAAAAACTGGCCACAGTGTACTGTTTTTTCCTTGCAAACGCCAAGATCCTCACGCTACGTCTTCATTGGCAGCATATCTTTGCCTTGCTCCCAGTTAGAGGATTTGATTCTTGTTCCACACGCAACAAAGATTACAATGGCTTGACGTACAACGACGGAACTTTTTATAGTCTGACCCATCTATACAGGTGCGCGCTAATGTGCCGAACACTAGCTAGACAAATCAAAGGAGATACTTTTTCATGCCCGCGAACTCTTTCCAACAGTTACAATGCTACCTTGAATCTCAAGTTATCGGACAAAGCCAATTGGTTAAACAGTTGCTGGTAGCATTACTCGCTGATGGGCATATCCTCGTTGAAGGGCCTCCTGGCCTTGCTAAAACACGAGCGATTAAATCGCTAGCGGAGTGTATAGAAGGTAGCTTCCATCGTATTCAATTTACCCCAGACTTATTACCGTCAGATTTAACTGGCACGGATATTTTTCATGCTGAAACGGGTAATTTTGAGTTCAAATCTGGACCGATTTTTCATTCTTTGGTTCTAGCCGATGAAGTCAATCGCGCACCTGCAAAGGTGCAAGCGGCAATGCTTGAAGCGATGGCCGAAAAGCAAATCAGTGTCGGCCAAAAAACCTACCCATTACCCGAACTGTTCTTGGTAATGGCAACACAAAACCCAATCGAGCAGGAAGGCACTTATCCACTTCCAGAAGCTCAACTTGATCGATTCTTGCTTCATTTAGAAGTCGCCTACCCCGATGCTCAAGCGGAACTTGACATTTTGCGTCTAAATCGCGGAGAAGCACTCGAAGGACACCAGCAACCTAAGTTCGAGTTGTCACAATCAGATATCTTTTCTGCGCGCCAACAAGCATTGTCTATTCATATGGCTGATAGCATCGAACAATATTTGGTTCGAATTGTCATGGCAACACGAGAGCCTAAGAGTTACAGTGACACTCTTGAGCGTTGGCTGGAAATGGGCGTTAGCCCTAGAGCAACAATAGCGCTCGATCGCTGTGCTAGAGCGCACGCCTGGCTGTCAGGCCGCGATTTTGTCAGCCCTGAAGATGTACAAGCCGTTGTCTACCCAGTGTTAAGACATCGTTTGTTGCTGTCTTATCAGGCGCAGGCTGAAGGTATTACGGCTAACAAAGTTATTAGCGAAATTCTGGCTATGGTCGCTTCAGCTTAGTCCGACAATAGAAGAATCTGTGTTAACAACGAGCCATGATGATATTTAGAAATCAACCACACAATAACCCGCTCACAGAGGCGATCCAGGATGGATTCCTCGCCTCTTCGTGCCAAGGGGCATTGCTGACGATTGAAGAGCTTGTTCATTACAAAACGTACAGTAAGCGATGGCTACCACCAGCCAAAAGCCTGTGGTCACAACTCAACGGCAGTCATCAAAGTTCAACTAAAGGTCGCGGTATGACTTTTTCCGAGGTCAGGCAATATCAGCCCGGGGATGACATTCGTCAAATTGACTGGCGAGTCACAGCCAGAACAGGAAAAGCTCACACAAAGCTGTTTACAGAGGAGCACGAAAAGCCGGTTTTCTTGTTAATCGACCTCGCCCAAAGTTTGTTCATGGGTAGTGAACTGTTGCTCAAATCCGTTCAGGTTTGCCATATGGCCAGCCTGTTAAGCTGGATGGCGATAGCCAATGGGGATCGCGTCGGCATGTTAATTCGCACCTCTAGTGGCATCGTTGAGATAAAACCCACTAACGTTACCAAGAACCTGCTAGGCATGCTGCAGCAGCTCATTGAACTGCACAACGCGGCATTGTTGCAGTGTTGCGACATTCACGATAAACAAGCCACGCCCCAGGATTGGCCAATCTCGACACTAAAACGAGTCTGTCCTAAGGGCAGTGACATCATTCTATTGAGTGATTTCTCGACACAGACAGATAAGTTTGAATCAAGCCTTAGTGCGCTCAGGCAGCATCACGCAATAAGAGCCATCCAGATTTTTGACCCGCTAGAAGTTGGTGACACCGACTACAGAGGCACCCAGCAAGTGATCCATGGCAATGGCAGTTCACTACTGAACTTCTCACTGTCTTCCACTCGCAAACAATTACGCGCTGCGTTTATAGCAAAACAGCAGCGAGTCGAAGACCAACTAACAACAATGGGCATACCCTATTCTCAAATATCTTGTGGGAGCCCGCTACTAAAGCAACTAAATGGAATACAACAATGAGTCAAGCTGACACTAATCAACTCCTTCCTCTCAATGCAATCCAATTGCCTCAAGAGCCGTCATGGTGGCCACTTGCCATGGGATGGTGGAGCCTATTACTGACCACTGTCATTTTGCTATTCACTATTTATTTTTTCGTGCGATACAAAAAACGCAAGCTCAAAGCCAAAAAGGCAGCACTGAGTCTCTTTGCGCTGGAGAAACATCAATTGTCACCATCCGCTGCTCTGGAGTTGGTGCGTCAAGCGGCACTCAGTTACTATCCACGTGAGCGTATCGCCAACTTAACTGGTCTCGCTTGGTATCAATTTCTCGATTCTCAATTAGAGCAACCTAGGTTTACCAATAACAAGGTACAATGGGACAGAGCGCTATACCAACATCAGGAACCCAAAGATAAAGAACAGCTTATTCAAGATTGTCACACATGGATTAGCGAGGCGCTGCCTCCTAAAAAGAAATTTCGAGTTCAACCTTTAAAAGCACAGTCGGTAAATGAGTAATTTAACACTTGAGTGGTGGTGGATGTGCCTGTTACTTCCACTTCCCTTGATTTTCCGTCACTACCGCCGCGCGCATGCCCAGGCTGCTATCATGCTTCCGCATGCGAGTGGGCTCAACAAAGACAATGCTCCACAAAGTGCCATCACTCCAATTGTTTTAGCCTTTGCCTGGTCACTGCTCGTTGTTGCAGCATGTCGCCCGGTCTGGCTTGGTGAAGCGGTGGAGTTTCACCCCAAGCACCGAGACATGATGTTGGTTGTCGATTTGTCTTACTCGATGAGCAAAAAAGATATGCGCCATGAAGGCGAGTATATCGATAGGCTTAGTGCCGTAAAAAATGTCGTGTCCGATTTTATCGATAAGAGAAAGGGTGACCGTGTTGGTCTGGTCTTGTTCGCCGACCATGCCTATCTGCAAACTCCGCTAACCCTTGACAGGGACACGGTACGTGAGCAGCTCAATCAAACAATTCTCAAACTCATTGGTACGCAAACGGCCATTGGCGATGGGATAGGTCTGGCAACGAAGACATTTATTGATGGAGACGCCCCGCAGCGAGTAATGATACTGCTAAGCGATGGCGGAAATACCGCTGGCGTGATCGACCCACTAGAAGCGGCCAATATCGCAAAAAAATACAACACTACCATCTACACAATTGGGGTGGGCGCTGGAGAAATGCAAGTCAACGACTTTTTCATGACCCGCACTGTAAACACGGCGGATGATCTTGACGAAGACACACTAACCCGAGTCGCCGAGATCACGGGCGGTCGATATTTTCGAGCAAAAGATGCAAAGCAACTACACAGCATCTACGAAACGATTAACCAGTTACAACCCATCTCCACCGCCACTCAATCATGGCGCCCTCAAACCGAGTGGTTCGGTTTGCCGTTGGCGGTTTCTATGATCCTGTTCGTTTTCGTCATTGTGAGACGGAGATAGCACTATGACTCTGACCTTTCTATACCCAAATATTCTATGGCTACTGCTACCAGCAATCGCCTTTCTCGGTTGGCAATTTAAATCGCGTAAACACAATACCGCCCTAGCACCACATCTTGCAAAGGCACTGGGACTCGCTCACAGCCAATCTTCTAAATCGATCGGTGTGACCGTCAGCGCTTTTTTACTCCTAGGGATCATCGCATTGTCTGGGCCAAGTTTTGGGGAAAACAAAGCGGCAGGGTTTCAAGCTGATAAAGCCCAAGTGATTGTGATGGATATGTCTCGTTCAGTCTATGCAACTGACATTAAGCCAAGTCGTCTACACCAAATCCAATACAAGGCGCAGGATTTACTGCCACTGTTGTCAGAAGGACAAACGGGCCTTGTCGCCTATGCGGGTGATGCCTATAGCCTCAGCCCATTGACTACGGATTCCGCCACACTAAAAGAGACAATAAGTCACCTTTCACCCGCTATAATGCCCATCCCCGGCGCTCGCGCTGACCGAGGGGTCGCTCAAGCCATTTCTTTAATTGAGCAAGCAGGGCTGCGTAAGGGAGAGATCATTTTATTGGCTGATGATCTTGATGACGTTGAGTTAACGAACATTAAAGCACTGGTAAGTGGCAACAACTGGACCCTTTCTATCCTTGCTATTGGTAGCCGTTCAGGAGCACCTATTTTGCTACCCGATGGCAATTTATTACAAAACTCAGCAGGGCAAACAGTTGTTGCAAAGACCGCCTTCTCTCGCCTAAAACAAGCGGCGCAGTATGGTGGCGGCGTCTATCAAACTTACACCAGCGACAATCAAGATATTGAAACTCTTGTTGGTAACAATGCAATAAACCAAGGGACACGTCACGACAACGTTGAGCTGTCGACACAAATTAACAGTGGATATTGGTTAGTGCCTATCTGCCTGGCGCTGGCTTTAACCTTTTTCAGAAAAGGCATTTTATTTACGTTCGCTTGCCTGCTGATTATCAATATTGGCTATACGCCAAGCCTGCAAGCTTCAACGCTTGATGCAGCCTTTAAGAACTCAGATCAACGCGGTTTTCAAGCTTTTGCGAAAAATGACTTTGATAGCGCTCAATCTTTGTTCAAAGACAAGAAGTGGAAAGGTGCTAGCGCCTATCAAGCAGGCGATTTTGACTCTGCCATCGAATACTTCGCCAAATTTGATGATGTTGCTTCTCAATACAATCTTGGTAATGCTTATGCTCAAAACCAACAGTTTGAACAAGCCATTAGGCAATACGAGAGTGTGCTGACTCAAGACCCTAATCACCAAGATGCCCGACATAATCTGGCAATAGTGCGCGAACAGCAACAACAACAGCAACAGCAACAGCAACAGCAACAGCAACAGCAACAGCAACAGTCTGAAAACGCCCCCTCTCAAAAGCAACAAGACGCCAATACAGATAATCACTCAAATCACAGCGATTCCGAAACGCCGAATAGCAACGACACCACCGAGCCAAATCCTAGCAGCGAAGGGGCTGGTTCTAGAAGCGACGAAAAACGTTCATCACAAGAGTCACAAGAGTCACAAGAGTCACAAGAGTCACAAGAGTCACAAGAGTCACAAGAGTCACAAGAGTCACAAGAGTCACAAGAAAGTAATCACACACCCTCAGATAAGACAAGCGACAATCAACAACTCTCTGGCTCTCAAGGGACTGAAAACCCTTACTCTCAGCAACAAACCGTTGCCCCTGAAATGCGCCGCCTTGAACAGGTAGAACAAGCTCGCGATCCTAGCTATTTGATCAAAGCGCAAATGTTGTTACAAGCACAACAAAAAGCACTCCCTAATTCGACAGGAAAAGACTGGTAATCATGAAAAGTAATCGTCGCCTTCTAAATCGTATCCTTGGTCTGTTTTTGATTTTTTTCGCTCATTCTAACGTTTGGGCTGCGTCACTCACGGCGAGTGTAAACAAAACAAAAGTGGTTAAAGACGAAGTAATTCAACTGCGCGTGATCTCCGACAAAAAGCTCAGTAGAGATGAAATTAGCTTTGATGTACTGAGCGATGACTTCTACCTTGGTAGACCCAACTTTAGCTCATCAGTCAACATTATTAATGGCACCAGACAAGACAAGAGCGAATGGACCATCGCCATTGCGCCGAGCCGTCTTGGAAAAATCACCATTCCGGGCTTTACCGTTAATGGTGTTTCATCTGCCCCAATCACGCTTAATGTGACGATGAGTGAACAAACCTTTAATGCCGATGATGTGATTGAATCGCGCTATGACATAGCAAAGCAATCATTGTACCCTCAGCAAAGCGTCATGTTGAACTCAAGAGTCATTATCAAAACCGATCCGAGACGACTGCAAGATCCTAAGTTAACCTCCCCAGAATCTCAAAAAGGCGTAAAACTGACCGCCATTGGTGAGCCCAAACAATATCAAGCCGTTCTGGAAGGCCAGGATGTTCTGATCGTTGATCAATCGTTTCAGGTAACTGCACAAGAACCTGGACGTTATACTATCGAAATACCGACGCTTACAGGTTCCATGCTGCTTGGCGATAACCGAAGTGGTACCACCAGGCTAGTACCACTGTCTCCAACAGCAAAAACCATAAGTATTGAGGTAAAAGCTCAGCCTAGTGACTATCAAGGTCAATGGTTACCAGCCGACAAACTATCGCTCACCCAGGTTGTTGTTGACAGTGAAGGTCGACCTCTTACTGAGCAGGAAACAATCTCTTTGCAAGTGGGAGACTCTCTGACACGTACCCTCACTCTTACCGCACAAGGCCTTACTACCGAACAGTTTCCCACCCTGGCCATTGATAATCCAAGTGGTTTTCGCGTTTACTCAGAAAAGCCAACATTAGACAACCATGCGGATGGCTCCTCAAGCATGACACTAACACAGGTGATTATTGCGCAAAAAACTGGCCTGTTTACCTTGCCAAAAGTAAGTGTGCAATGGTGGAACAGCCAAAAAGATACAAGCCAGGTAAGTGAGGTAGACGCATTACAGGTCGATGTTTCTGCCAGCGAAGTCGCTCACTTGCCAAAAGCAGAGAGTTTGGCGCAACCGACAGAGAAGGTCGTGATTGTTGATGCAGGGCTATGGCCTTATGTTGCTGCGATTGCGAGCGCGCTTTGGCTCATGACACTTGCGCTACTGATTCGAGAGCGTCGTAAACCGCGCACCCATATTGAAGATGATTCACAACCCGCTGCTACAACAGCGAATAACATTCAAAGTGTTTTGCTTGCCGTTAAACAGAACAATCCGGTAAGAGCACAATCAGCTTTTGACCTGTA
Organism: Vibrio gelatinilyticus; assembly: GCF_022836845.1. GTDB lineage: Bacteria > Pseudomonadota > Gammaproteobacteria > Enterobacterales > Vibrionaceae > Vibrio > Vibrio gelatinilyticus. The sequence continues at coordinate 182,243 of NZ_JAJNNZ010000003.1, read as the reverse complement.
TAAAAGGAGCACCACACTCAGTGCCGATGCAGACAAACAGATCCAGCAACAGCTCAATCAATTTCACCAAAGTCACTTTGGCAAACAGCCCGTTGCCTGGCAAAGTGACACGCTGCAAAATCTTTTGCATGAGCTTGGGAAGAGTCATGCAAAACAGGTAAAAGCATCGCCTTTGGCCAAGCTTTAGCAGGTAAAAAACACAAGACTTGCAAATCGATATGAATTCAACGAATATTTGTATAGTCAATTTATAAAAGTAGATGTTATGGATACTACCAAGTCAGTCGAGCCACTTTACATTCAGATCAAACAGTTTATCGAAAGCAACATCGATTCTGGCCGATGGAGTATCGGGCACAGGATCACCACTGAGATCGAACTGGCTAAACAATTTTCAGTCAGTCGAATGACGGTCAATAAAGCGATTCGCGATCTTGTCTCGGACGGTAAACTGGTCAGAAAACCTCGCCTTGGAACCTTTGTTCGTTTACCTGACGATAAGGTAGAGTCCCCATTACATGACACTCGCAACATAGCCGAAGAGGTGCGCACTCGTGGAAAGCAACACAGCAGCATCGTTGTGAAGCATGACGCTATCAATGCCGATGAGTATATCGCCACCAAGCTTGGTATCATGCTGGGAAGCCCAATATTTTACAGTGAAATCATACACAAAGAAGACGGCACTCCGATCCAACTTGAATGTCGATGGGTGAATGCTCACTACGCTCCTAATTACCACCAGCAGGATTTCACCCAAACAACGCCTAATGAATACCTTTCCAAAAACTGCCCACTCACCGCGATAGAACATACCGTTGAAGCAATCCAGTGCAAAGAAGAAATTGCTCGTCAGTTAAACATCACGCCGCAAGAGCCGTGCCTACTACTCAGTCGTCGAACTTGGAGTGACAGCAAGCTTATCAGTACCGCACTACTTTATCACCCTGGGTCGCGCTATAAGCTCAGTTCTAAGATAGACATCCAATAACAAAGCAACGATCTTAGTAAACCACTAAGTTAATCCGTCATCACATTTCGGTGTTCAGTCACTTGATCATTTGTATATTATACTCTATTTATTTGTATATACATTTGAAGAATTGATCACTCATGAACCTATTACTCACTAATGTCCATTATACTAGCTTGCTTGCGGGCGATGAAGGGTACGCCGTCAGCGCGCCTTCAACCATTTCGATCCGAGACGGCGTGATCGATCGCATTTGTCATCAATCCGAATTTAATATGAGTCTTGAAGATTTCGACACGATTCTAGACTGTCAGGGCAAGCTCATTACGCCCGGATTCATTGACTCTCATACACATCTCATTTTCGCTGGAAGCCGATCACAAGAGTTTGAACAACGCTTGTTAGGCGCCTCCTATCAGTCAATTATCTTGAACGGCGGCGGCATACACTCTACGGTTCAAGCGACTCGACTTGCTAGTGAAGAACATCTCATAGAGCTCGCGTTGCCCAGGCTTGACAGCTTAATTCGCTCTGGCTGCACTACCGTCGAAATCAAGTCCGGTTATGGTCTTAGTTTTGAACATGAAATCAAAATGTTAAGAGCAGCCAAAGCATTGGAAAGTCATCGAAAAATCAATGTTCATACGACGCTGCTCGCCGCGCACACCGTTCCCAAAGAGTATCAGCAACGCCCTGACGATTATGTCGATTGGATCTGCCAAGACATGATCCCTTACTGTGCTGAGCATCAATTGGCAGACAGCGTTGATGTCTTTTGTGAGTCGATTGGCTTTAATTTGAAACAGAGCGAAAGAGTATTCCAAAGTGCAGTTAAGCATGGCTTATCCATCAAAGGTCATACCGAACAGCTAAGTAATATGGGAGGCTCAGCGCTGGCGGCTCGTTACGGAGCATTGTCTGTGGATCATATTGAGTATTTAGATCTACCTGGCGTAGAGGCGCTATCCAAAGCAAATACCGTGGCAACACTCCTGCCTGGTGCGTTTTATTTTCTAAAAGAAACACGTAAGCCACCGATTGAGCTTCTGAGAAGACATAATGTTCCAATGGCCATCGCCACCGATGTGAATCCAGGTACATCGCCATTTGCTGACTTACGTTTGATGATGAATATGGCTTGTACTCTGTTTGGGCTTTCACCTCAAGAAGCACTCAGAGGTGTGACCAACCACGCAGCACAAGCTCTTGGGAAACAAAATGTTATTGGCCAAGTGAAGGAAGGCAACTGTGCTGATCTGGCGGTTTGGGACATGTCTCACCCGTCGGAGCTAAGCTATCAGATCGGGCTCAACTCCCTGTACTGCCGCGTCGTGAACGGGAGATTGGATTATGTCTAATACAAATGACGTTCTTCAACAGCAATTACGTAGAGATTTCATATGGTCAGGACGCACAGATAAAGAAGATGGCTTGAAAGGGCTACGCGTCCACAATAGTGTGATTCAAGCTCCTCTTAACGGCATCTTGCAACAAGATCCAAGTGTAGTTTTGATCGGTTTTGAAACCGATACTGGCGTGAAACGCAATCAAGGGCGCATCGGTGCCGCAAAAGGCCCAAACCATCTTAGACAGTGTTTAGCCAACTTCGCCTGGCCACTTAATAGCACGCTAATCGACGCGGGTAACATAGCCTGCCAACGGGGTGAATTAGAGCAAGGCCAGGCCACAACTGCCTTGGTCATCAGCCAGCTTTTGGATCAGCACTTTGTGATTACCTTGGGGGGCGGGCATGAGATCGCCTGGTCTTCGTTTTCGGGTCTAGCACAACACCTTCGTCAACATGAAGCGTCCCCTCGCATCGGTATCATTAATTTTGATGCTCATTTTGATCTTCGTGAATACCGTTCCGACGAGTACGCACTTTGCGCAAGCTCCGGCACTCCCTTTACCCAAATTTCCGATTACTGCCTCACTTCCAATCTGGATTTCAATTACCTGTGTATTGGTGTATCGCCGACGAGCAATACTCAAGCCCTATACAACAAAGCACGCGAGCTACACGTTGGTTACATCGAAGATAGCGCAATTAACTCGCGCAATGAAGACGCTCACTTGGCGACAATTCAACACTTTATCGACACCGTCGATGTTGTGTACTTGACCATTGATTTGGATGTTTTCCCAGCAGCGCAAATGCCCGGCGTGAGTGCGCCAGCTGCGTTTGGGGTTTCGTATGAAAACCTATGGCCATTAATAGCACAAGTGCTTAAAAACAAACACAAACTCAAGCTTGCGGATCTCGCAGAACTAAACCCAGACTTTGATATCGATAATCACAGTGGTCGCCTAGCGGCGCGGCTATGTTGGGAAATAGCGCGCACAATGAGCGTTTATTCTCTCGGTGATCAACAACCTAATAACTAACAGCAACAATCGCCAAAGAGCGAAGCAAAAGGAATAAATCCAATGACCAAACAGATTGATTCTCGCAACGATGAGACGCGCGTGATTCGAGCACCACAGGGCACGACACTGAGTGCCAAATCATGGCTCACTGAAGCGCCTCTTCGCATGTTGATGAATAACCTTGATCCTGATGTCGCAGAACATCCTCAATCGCTCGTGGTCTATGGTGGCATAGGTCGAGCAGCCAGAAACTGGCAGTGTTATGACAAAATCATTGAAGTCCTTCAGCGGCTAGAAGACGATCAGACCTTACTGGTTCAATCCGGTAAACCTGTGGGCGTATTCCCAACCCATAAAGATGCACCTAGAGTCCTAATTGCCAATTCAAACCTAGTCCCTCACTGGGCAAATTGGGAGCACTTTAATGAGCTCGATAAGCAGGGCCTTATGATGTATGGGCAAATGACCGCAGGCTCATGGATCTACATTGGCTCTCAGGGCATCGTTCAAGGTACATACGAAACCTTCGTTGCGATAGCGAAAAAGCACTTCGATGGTAGAGGCACCAATAAACTGATCCTGACTGGTGGCTTGGGCGGCATGGGCGGGGCTCAACCTCTTGCTGCCACCATGGCCGGCTTTTCCATGCTTGCCGTTGAATGCGATGAGTCACGTATCGATTATCGGCTACGTACGGGGTATGTTGATGTCAAAGCCCATACTTTGGATGAGGCGCTCGCGGTCATTCAACATTCTGACAAACCTATTTCTGTTGGTCTGTTAGGTAATGCTGCGGACATCTTTGCGCAGCTGGTAGACAAAGACATCACCCCTGACGTCGTTACAGACCAAACCTCTGCGCACGATCCTCTTAATGGCTATTTACCCCAAGGCTGGAGTATGGAGTACGCTGCACAGCAAAGGAAAGTGGATGAAGTTGGTGTGGTCAAGGCAGCAAAAGCTTCGATGGCCGTGCAAGTTCAAGCAATGCTCACACTGCAACAGCGCGGTGCGGTGACACTTGATTACGGCAACAATATCCGCCAGATGGCGCTCGAGGAAGGCATTAAAAATGCGTTCGACTTCCCTGGATTTGTCCCTGCCTATATTCGCCCACTCTTTTGTGAAGGAATTGGTCCATTTCGCTGGGCTGCTCTTTCCGGTGACCCAGACGACATTTATAAGACAGATCAAAAAGTCAAAGAGTTGATCCCAGACAATCCTCACCTTCATAATTGGCTCGATATGGCGCGCGAACGCATTCAATTCCAAGGGCTACCTGCACGTATTTGTTGGGTTGGTCTTAAAGATCGTGAACGCCTTGGCCAAGCATTTAACGAAATGGTCAAAAATGGCGAACTCAAAGCCCCCGTCGTTATTGGACGAGACCATTTGGACTCTGGCTCGGTGGCAAGCCCTAACCGCGAAACGGAAGGCATGCTCGATGGCTCTGATGCCGTTTCTGATTGGCCACTACTTAACGCGCTTCTCAATACAGCCGGAGGCGCGACCTGGGTATCACTTCATCACGGCGGCGGCGTAGGTATGGGGTTTTCTCAACATTCGGGGATGGTCATTTGCTGCGATGGTAGCGAGGATGCCAGCCGACGAATCGCCCGTGTGCTTCATAATGATCCGGCAACTGGTGTCATGAGACATGCTGATGCTGGCTACGATATTGCCAAGCAGTGCGCAAAGGAACAACGTTTAGACTTGCCAATGATCAATGCTGAACTTGCCGAGCTCAATCGCACACTCAATAACGAATAACAACAATATGGAAGATCACGAGATGTTAAATCTAGTTTTGAAACCCGGTGAGCTATCATTGCCTCTACTTCGACAAATCAGTCGTTCTCCAGTGAACTTAATGCTCGATGTCGACGCACATGTGGATATCAATGCCAGTACCGAGGTTGTCAATGCTGTCATTGCCGACAACAAAACAGTTTATGGAATCAACACCGGGTTTGGTTTGCTGGCCAATACCCGTATCGCACCAGAAGATCTGGAAGTTCTACAAAAGAGCATCGTGCTGTCTCATGCTGCTGGCATTGGCGAGTTCATGGATGATGAGACCGTGCGCTTAATGATGGTTCTGAAGATCAATAGCCTGTCGCGCGGTTACTCAGGAATTAGGCTATCTGTGATTCAGGCTCTTATTGAGCTAGTGAACGCTCAAGTCTATCCTTGCGTACCAAAAAAAGGCTCCGTTGGTGCGTCTGGTGATCTCGCCCCATTGGCTCATATGAGCACGATATTACTGGGCGAAGGTGAAGCAAGACACAATGGTCGCCTGATTACAGGTATGGAAGCATTACAAATCGCAGGGCTAGCGCCCATTACCCTTGCCCCGAAAGAAGGACTAGCCTTACTCAACGGAACACAAGCCTCGACTGCTTTGGCGCTTGAAGGTTTATTCCAAGCCGAAGATTTGTTTGCTTCGGCCACCGTTTGTGGGGCGATGTCAGTGGATGCGGCACTGGGCAGTCGAAAGCCGTTTGATCCTCGAATTCATCGTGTGCGTGGTCATCGAGGTCAAATGGATGCCGCTTTTGCGTTCCGCTACTTACTCGACGCTAAAAGTGAGATTGGAGAATCTCACGATGACTGCGAGAAAGTGCAGGACCCCTACTCCTTACGCTGTCAACCTCAAGTCATGGGGGCCTGCTTACAGCAGATCCGCAACTCCGCCGAGGTATTGGAGGTTGAGGCAAACTCGGTCTCCGATAACCCTCTCGTTTTTGCGGATGATGGCGACATTGTCTCTGGCGGTAACTTTCATGCAGAGCCTGTTGCAATGGCTGCCGATAATCTTGCACTTGCTATCGCTGAAATTGGTAGCTTATCGGAGCGTCGCATGGCACTGCTGATAGACAGTGCACTGAGTAAGCTGCCACCATTTTTGGTTAACAATGGTGGCGTAAACTCAGGGTTTATGATCGCGCAAGTCACATCCGCAGCTCTAGCCAGTGAGAACAAAACGCTCGCCCACCCAGCCTCAGTCGACAGCCTGCCAACGTCTGCAAATCAAGAGGATCATGTCTCAATGGCAACATTCGCAGCGCGTCGCTTAACTGATATGGCCGAGAACACACGCGGAATTTTGGCTGTCGAGTACTTAGCGTCGGCGCAGGGATTAGATTTCAGAACACCGCTAAAATCATCAAAAAAAATAGAGCAAGCAAAGGATATCCTGAGAGAAAGCGTCCCTTTCTACGATAAAGATCGCTACTTTGCGCCAGACATTGCGAAAGCCAATACAATTCTTAAGCTTTGTAAGCACAATTCATTAATGCCCGACAACCTATTGCCTAGCCTATAAGCGCTACCACACCTTAGGCCCTCAAATGGGGGCCATTTAACTCAGAGTCACCATCTCCCTTCACTGTATTGCACGTGAATTACGTGCCTGACAAATGCATCATTTTCCTGTAGTCTTAAGTGAAATTTGGGACTATACTTCCTGATCAAATTTTTCTGGTATACAAATTAAATTTAACGGTTATTCAATATGTTGTCGTTTTTGAAAACTCGGTTGAGCCCCTACTATGAGTTTCTAATCTTTAACTCTCTTTTGGCAACGCTCGTCGCTATACGCTATTTTTCCTATTTTCCTGATGTCCCCTTTGATACGGCACAGGTTGCCTTCACCGTTACCAGTGTATTTAGTCACATGAGCTTGCTGGCCTTGGTATTTGGTCTGGTCTGCATGGTGTTGTGCTTCTTGCCTTTTAAGGCAAAGCGAGTGGTGCTGGCCCTGTTTGCAACGATTGCAATCAGTTTTTTAATTGTCGATACCATGGTGTTTGGTTTTTACCGCTTTCACCTAAACTACCCTGTTCTTTCTCTTGTAGCTTCAGGACAAATTGTTGAGTTCCCAATGACGGCATGGTTAGTACTCGCAGCTGGAATGGCATCGATTTTTGCTCTTCAGTGGTGGGTTCTAGGCCGAGTAGAATACAAACAGTTTGCTCTGACGCGTAAGCTTCGCAAAGTGTTTATGGGGCTGTTTTTAGCGACGACTCTGGCAAGCCACAGCATTCATATTTGGGCAGCGGCAACAGCCTACCAACCCGTACTTTTCGTGAATCAATACCTACCGCTATTTTATCCAACAATCGCGAATTCATTTTTGATGAAACATGGCTATTTGGATCGTGAAGAATTAGCGAAGAAGCAAGCAAAAAAACCAACTATTCAAGGTGGGCTAAACTACCCTCGTTCACCTATTGTTGGTACTGCACCAGTGCAGCCAAAAAATATCATGGTGATCTTGATTGATTCCTGGCGCTCTGACACCGTCACGCAAGAATATATGCCGACAGTGTACCAAGCTTCTCAAGAGGGATTGTCGTTTGACCGACACTATGCGTCAGGCAATGCGACGCGTATGGGTACCTTTGGTTTGTTCTACGGTCTTCCAGGTCCATACTGGCACCCAATGCTTGCCAACCAGCGCTCCACCGTTTTAATGGATCGCTTGCAAGAATTGGATTACAACATTGGTATTTTTACCTCTGCACACATCGAATCACCGGAATTCAATCGCACGATTTTCGCCAATATCCCAAATCTCCGTATTCGCGGTAAGAGTATGGGCAATGCCGCAGAACGTGATATCGAGTTAGTCGATGACTGGACAAAATGGTACGAAGATCGCTCGGACAAGCCGACCTTTTCGTTTCTGTTCTTTGATGCGCCACACGGTTTCATCTTCCCTGACGATTACGAACCTAAATTTGAGCCAATGTCTGGTCCGAACAACCCATTTGTCCGAAGCAACGATTCCGATCCAGAGCCTATTTTTAATCGCTATCGTACCAGCACCCATTTCGTCGATAGCTTAATCAAGCAAGTGTTTGCGAAACTTGAAGAACAAGGCACACTTGACGACACGGTAGTTGTCATTACTGGTGATCATGGCGAAGAGCTGAACGATAACGGTCAGAACTTCTGGGGCCACAACGGAAACTTCACCGAAGCTCAGGTTAAAGTCCCTTTTATCATGATTGGTGCTGGCGTGGATAAGCAAGCAAACCAATGGCCTCAGGGAGAGATGACCACTCACTTCGATATGGTACCAACACTGATGAGCAACTACCTTGGTGTTACAACCGACGTTAAGGACTACTCCATCGGTGAAAACTTATATGGTGAGTACGTTGAGCGCCCGTATACCATTATTTCTGATTACGGCGACTATGCGATAGTCTCTAAAGATAAGATCTTTTCTTTAAAGGGAAATGGCTTGTATGAAGTCAAAGATGGCAGAAATCGCCTGCTTCCCAAACAAGAAATCGACGCAGAACGCATGAAATATGCGCTTGACGTACTGAGTCGCTTTAGCGAGTAGGAGTTATTCAACGGATCTCTGATAGGCCCAACGACAATGGTCTATTTTTTAGATCTTACGAGTAACGTGTTAATAGCGCTACTTTCTCTCTCCTGAAGAAGTTTGCGCATCATTGGCAGCATCATTCAAAAGGGTTGGCCACGTGCTGACCCTTTTTCGTATCGTCCTCAATGAAGCAATGAGACTCTCTTCAACGCACTCAATTCTTGTCGCTGATATCCGACATTCACTGTCGGTCACCTATGGCTTTCTTATACTTTACAGAATACTGGCACGTAACGCTTTAACCATGCTAATGTTTAAATTCATACATTTATCAACTTAAACCGCCATGAGGAAGTAGCATGTCAGATTTGAAAATTATTAACGCGGATTATTCTACAGTACCTGCTCTCAGTACGATGTTTATTGATGCCTATGCCAACAACGAAGCCATGCAAGCTGCATTGCGCCAAGACGAAGTTTCAGAATTCGCTCATGATGCCTATTGGCGCTGGGCCATCGGCGAATGGGGGTTAGCTGGAGGAGAAGTTTATACCACTGCAGACAATGAGGGCTGCGTTATCATGCGTGCTCCTGGCCAGCATCAGGCTGACGTTATGCAAAAGATGGAGCTGCTTGCAATTGTCACGCGAATGATGGGTTCGAGTCGAATAGAAATTGCCAAGGAAGTCTGCGAGCAAATGTTAGCCGTTCCGCCTATGCAAGATTGTTACTGGCTATGGGGCCTTGGGGTTTCACCAAAGGCCGCAGGCAAAGGGCTTGCCGGCGCACTAATAAAAACAGTTACCGACCAGGCTGATCACGCCGGTAAACCAACCTATGTGGTTGCATCGAGCGAAAAAGTCGTCAAAACCTTTGAGCGCCGGGGCTTTGAAGTACTATCTAAAAGTGAAAACTTCCCCTACTGGTTTATGCTTCGCCCTGCCCAAAAATAGAAAGAGACAAAGAACTCTTCATTCAATTCATTTAGTAAATCACCAATGAGATGATTGAAGGCAGACAAAAAAGCCCCTCTTAGAAAGAGGGGCAAAACTACCATCGCTTTTTTTTATAGTGATAATTCAGGAACCCCAGATGGTCGGTTCAAAATGAAGATCAGCCAAAATCACCATTAACATAACCTTTCGTGCGGTCATCTCGTGGATCAGAAAAGATCACGTTGGTCTCATCATGTTCTACCAGTTCGCCCATTAAGAAGAATGCCGTTCTGTCAGAGATTCGACGAGCTTGCTGCATTGAGTGCGTAACGATCACAATGGTGTAGTTTTTCTTTAACTCTTCCATCAGTTCTTCAATCTTGTGTGTCGCAATTGGGTCGAGCGCCGATGTCGGCTCATCCATCAAAATCACATCCGGCTGCATTGCGATAGTACGCGCAATACACAAACGTTGTTGCTGACCACCAGAGAGACCAAAGGCATGAGACTTCAAGCGATCTTTCACTTCATCCCAAAGTGCAGCGCTGCGAAGAGAGGTTTCAACTACCGAATCAATGTGCTTTTTGTCTTTGATGCCTTGAGCACGTAGCCCGTATGCCACGTTTTCATAAATACTCATAGGGAACGGATTGGGTTTCTGGAATACCATACCCACTTTGATACGAAGATCAGCCACGTCAATATTGCCATAAATATCCGTGCCATCCATTTCTAGATTACCCGTTATTTTTACACCTTCGATCAGGTCATTCATTCGATTAAGGCAACGAAGCAGAGTCGATTTGCCACAACCCGAAGGGCCAATCAATGCCGTAACCTGACGCGTTGGTATAGGTAGGTTGATGGATTTAAGCGCTTGGTTTTCGCCATAATATAAATCTAGGTTTTCAATTTTAAATTTGTTCATCTTCTCGTCTCTAAATACTTTGCAGTTGTGCTATCAGCGACTGCTCTTTATGGTCTGGCGTCGCTGTATCTCTATTTTTTAGTACGTTGCCGTGTTAAAACGACTTGCGATTATTTTTGTGACCATATTGATCAACAACACTAACACGATCAAAACTGTCGCAGTACCGTACGCTTGATTCCATTCTTCAATGGTAAATAGCTCTGTGGTTAACTTATATAGGTGAACCGTTAGTGTGCGTCCAGAGTCGAGTAACGAATCAGGGATTCGAGCAACCATTCCTGCCGTTAAGAAAACTGGCGCGGATTCCCCAATGACACGCCCAATACTTAGAATCACCGATGTTAAGATCCCTGGCATAGCACTTGGCAAAATCAAACGCCAAATTGTGTAGATTTTTGAAGCGCCTAGCCCGTATGAGCCCTCACGATAAGTTTGAGAAACGGCCATCAGCGCTTCTTCTGTAGTACGAATGATCACAGGCAAAATCAAAATACTGAGAGTCAGTGCACCTGAGAGAATCGAAAATCCGAGACCTAAAATAGCGACGAAAAATGTCATACCAAATAGACCGAAGATGATCGAAGGTATACCCGCTAATGATTCTGTGCAGAATCGAATAATCTTGACCAACTTACTGCCAACTTTGGCGTACTCGGTAAGATAGATAGCGGTCATAATGCCAAGTGGCGCCGCAACCGCTATAGAAGCAATCACCATATATACCGTTGAGACAATCATCGGGAAGATGCCATGTTCATCCGTTGTGCGCGTGTAATTATCAGTAATAAACTTCCAATCTACATGCTGTAAGCCATTGGATAAGATGTACCAAATAATCCAAAATAAGAAGCCGACGGTTAGAGCTGCTGCCATCCAAACGCATACATTTAGAATGTAATCTTTGGTCTGACGTGCTTTTTTAAGTTTTACAGTATCCATATCGTTACTTCGCTTTTTCACGGTTTAAGTAAAGAAGAACAGCATTTAGCGTCATAATAAACACCAGCAGCACGACGCCTGTCGCATACAGCGCATTCGCGTGAATACCACTTGCATAGGACATTTCAATAGCGATATTCGCGGTTAGTGTACGAGCAGAATCCAAGATGCCTTGTGGCATCGCTGGTGCATTCCCCATCACCATAATGATGGCCATCGTTTCGCCCAGCGCTCGGCCGATCCCCAAGATAACACCCGTCATAATTCCTGAGCGAGCTGCTGGAACGAGCAATTTGAAAATGGTGAAAATTTTGGATGCACCCAATGCCAGTGAACCTTCCTTATAGGTTCGAGGCACAGCACGGATCGACGTTTCAGAGACCGTTATTACTGTCGGCAGTATCATCACGCCGAGAACAATAATCCCCGCAAGAATCGTATTACCCGCTGGAACATTAAACAGCTGTTGAATAAGTGGAACGATGATGACGAGGCCAAAAAAGCCATAAACGACAGAAGGGATACCTGCCAGTAACTCGACCGCAGGTCGAATGATATCTGCCAAGCGCTTAGGCGCGATTTCAGCAATAAAAATGGCGGTAAGTACACCAATTGGTACGCCCACAACTACAGCTCCCAATGTTGACACAACAGAGGCAACAATCATGGTCGCTACACCATACAACGCAGGTGGCAACCAATCTTGGCCTAATACGATGCCAGAAACACCCGCTTGCTGAAATGCTGGAATACTCTCTTTAACTATAAAATAAGCAATCACGGCTAAAGACACGATACCGATAACGGCACTGGTTAAAAATAGTCCGTGGAAAATGCGTTCTTTCCAGTCAACTCGCGTCTTAGTTTTTAGACTACGAGTGCTGGTTTGAGTCGCTTGGTTACTCATAAGCTTCTCACTACTGTTTGCGATGGTCATAAAAGTCTACACGTCGAAAATTCGAGATAGATACAAAAGGCTCAGCCCGAAATGGTAGGCTGAGCAATATGTTGGGATAACGGAAATTTAATTTACTGAGATGTAGCCTTTGCGTTCAACAATAGCTTGTGCATCGTCGGTCAACATCCAGTCTAGGAATTTTTGAGTTTCAGTCGATGGCTTGCCATCTTTGTAAAGTACAAGGAAAGGACGCGCTACTTTGTAAGAGCCATTTTTAACGTTGTCGACTGAAGCTGGCGTACCATCGATTTCAAGAGCTTGTACAGAGCTGTCAACCGTACCTAGCGAGATATAGCCAATCGCATAAGGGTTGCTAGCAACCATTGTTTTTAGGGCGCCGTTACCGTTTGCAACTTGTGCGCGTTGCGAAATCGCAGTGACTTTCACATCACCAATTTTGCGTTTCAATTTCATGATGTCTTCAAATGCACCGCGAGTGCCCGAAGCGGTATCGCGTGTAATAGCAACGATAGGCTTGTCTGCGCCACCAACGTCTTTCCAGTTATTCACTTCGCCTTTATAGATTGCCGTCACTTGCTCTGCAGTGAGACCTTTTAGGCCATTTGCTGGGTTAACCACAACCGCAATACCGTCGCGCGCAACCACTTCTTCAATTAAAGTAGGTTCTTTCTCAGAGTCTTTGAGTTCACGAGATGACATACCAAGATCTGCAGAACCGTTTTTCGCTGCTTTAACGCCCGCTGAAGAACCCGGTCCTTGGACTTCAATAAATACGTTTGAGTTTTGCTGCATATATGTTTCTGAGAAAACTTCCATCAGTGGCGTAACGCTGCTAGAACCTACCGCTGAAATAGTTTCTTTAGCCGAAGCTGGAGTCACTGCTAGTGCGCCGAGTAGAGCGATTGCACCGATAACTGTCTTTTTCATCACAATTTCCTTTGTTGGCCTTATTGCCGTTAAGTTTCGTTTGGACGCTGCTAACTTTAGAGGGTAAATATGACAGTTGTGTTTCACTTAATTTAAGGGTGTGTGACAAGCTTAAATATTGAGGAGGCAATGCGCAGGAGAATGAATTAAGCCACTGATATTAAATAATAAATTAATTCAAAAATTTATTAATATAGCATCGCTTAGATACAAAAAAACCTCACCAATACGTTTAGTATTACAGTGAGGTTAATTTGCAAGCACTCAATTAGGCGATGTTTTAATCAGCCGATGACTAAAAGTGATTAATCATCACTCGGTGCTGGCTTAACTTTCTTTTTCGGGATAAAGACCGAATCACCAACCGCGACATGTTGGTAGAAACTCTTATCGCGCTGAGCTGGTTTTTTGGCCGTTACTTTTTTATCTTGCTTCGCGGCAACTTTTTTCGTCGGGCGCTTTTTGAACGCAGGTTTTTTCGGCTTCAGTCCTTTAAATTTACCTTTTAGTCCTTCAAGCACTGAGAACGTTAGATCTTGCTGTAAGTAAGTCTCTACTCGCTTAAAACTGTCCCAATCTTTTGGACCAACCAGAGAAATAGCATCGCCTTTATTACCAGCGCGACCAGTACGACCAACGCGGTGCACGTATTCTTCGGTATGTTTTGGCATATCAAAGTTAATAACATGCGTTACGTTGGCGATATCTAAACCGCGAGAAGCGACATCTGTGGTCACCAAAATCTTAAACACTTCTCTTTCAAACTGGCTCATGATGGCATTGCGCTGTGTTTGGTTGAGGTTACCACTCAGCGCTACCGCTTTGAGCTTCTTCTCGTTGAGCACGTTGGTCAATCTGTCTGTATCTGCACGCGTCGCGGTGAAGATAATGACCTGCTTGTAATTCGCCTCTTGGATAACCCGCTCCAAAATCGCTTCTTTATGATCTAAATGGTCACATAAATAGAAACGCTGCGTGATATCTTTATGCTCTTCGTTAGAGCCTCCAATCGAAATGCGTTTTGGTGAGTCCAGCATTTCAGCAGCGATGTCGTTCACTTCCGCATGGTCAAGCGTTGCTGAGAACATTAGAGTCTGACGACGACGGTGCTTCGCTGCATTATGAATTCGACGTAATTCCGGAGCAAACCCTAAATCAAGCATTCTGTCGGCTTCATCTAGTACAAACGTTTCTACACCATCAAGAAACAGAGAGCGATGTTCAAGATGGTCGGCAAGACGCCCTGGCGTTGCTACGATAAATCGCGGGTATTTCTTTAGAGCCTTAACCTGATCATTAAAGTTTTCTCCACCTAATATCAACGCTGCCTCGTAAGATAAGCCACCCAGCATAGAGCGTAATTCGCCATATACTTGCTTAGCAAGTTCGCGGGTCGGTGCCAAAATAACACCTCTTGGATCTTTTGCAGAGAACGCTTTAGTTTTAAGCGATTTATGCAGCATTGGAAGAACAAACGCCAAAGTTTTACCAGAGCCCGTCTTCGAAGAAGCCAACAAATCTTTGCCAGCAATCGCAACTGGTATAGCTGTTCGTTGGATTTCGGTTGCTTTCTTAAAGCCATAGTGACTTAAGTTTTTCAGCAAACGGTTATCAAGGCCTAGGTCTTTAAATTGCAAGTTGCATCTCCTGGATATTAAGCTTGGCTATTCTTTAAATGAGCCGGACTGTGCGAAAAGAGGCGAATCATACCTGAAATTATATACGCAAACCACCTTTGTTGTTGCAGCACAAAAAGACCCAATTTGTCCTCTGAAGGCTCAGATCTTGAATTCAGTAAACATACAGCCACCTAGTAAAAAGATAACTGGCTTTCAAACAATGAGTTAGCCATATGACAGAGTTCGATATTCGACGTAGATCACAGAATCTTAGCATCTGCTATTCTCATAAATAAGACAAAACGATATTTGCGAATTTATGTCCTAATTTTTTGGTTTCCCTGACTTTTAAAAAGTGGGCGGAATTAAAAATACGCACTACAATCAAAAACAAGCCATGTGCGAATAAGTGGTGTGCAAGGCGGTATTAAATTAATCCTTAAGGAGTTCTCATGAATAAAGTTTTAATCGCAGCGGCAGCGTCATCTGTTTTTCTTTTGGCTGGTTGTGCGTCGGGTCCAGATGAAGAAACACAATCACAAATGACTGATCTGAATAACCAAGTTTCTCAATTAAGTGATGAAGTAGCAGCACTTAAGAGCCAAGTAGACTCAAGTTCTATGGAAGCTAATAAAAACGCGATGGAGGCAAAAGAAGAAGCGGCACGAGCCAACGAGCGTATTGATAATATTGCACAGTCTTACACAAAGTAACCTGAGCCAATATAAAAAACACCTGCTTTTGCAGGTGTTTTTTATTAACTAATGAAGTTCGTAGACTATATTAATTCGCAACAACGACCTCTATCGGAACCCCATTTTGCGCCACAATTGCCGCTCTGGCGATCGTATCTTTCACTTCAAACTCTTCGAGCCACCATTGTAGTTCTTGCGGTACCACCATGTCTTTTTTTGTACCATCACTGCGCGTGAGTGGCTCGTGCGCTTCGATAAAAATGCTTCTATCGGGTTCAAGTGCCACCTTAATTGGCTCATCAATAACTCTAACTTTTAGTCCGATATTAACCTTATTAAACAACCAATCGATGTCTTTAGGGTTCATTCGAATACAACCAGAGCTCACTCTCATTCCAATACCAAATTCTTTATTGGTGCCATGTATCAGATACGTACCACTGCCAAAAGCCAATCGAATCGCAAAGTCACCGAGCGGATTATCAGGCCCGGCAGGCACTACTGCTGGTAGCTCGATACCGTTTAATAAATATTCTTCGCGTATAGAATTAGGTGGTGTCCATGTTGGGCTTTCGCGCATTTGACTGATTTTAGTCGTCATTTCAGGCGTATCACGACCAATGCGGCCTATACCGACAGGGAAGATATGTACCACATTATGCTCAGGCTCAAAATAATACAGCCTTAGCTCTGCCAAGTTGATGACAATACCTTCGTATGAGACGTTGGGTAAAATAGCTTGAGAAGGTATGGTTAAAACATGACCAGCTTGAGGTAGAAAAGGATCAACGCCTTTGTTGGCTGCCATTAGAGACAAAAAGCCAACATCGTACTGCTTAGCAATATCCGACATCGTTTCTCCGGCCTGCACATCATGATACTGGATCGTCCCTACTATCGAACTCCCCTCTTTAGGGAACGGATAGGTCGCTGCGCTGGCCCATTGAGCAACGCATAAACAAACCAACGCTAACGTTGTACGAATCATTAAATTAACCTTTTGCCTCTTTATACATCCCTAAGGTTATCTCTCTTTCTACCTTGTGATCAACAATTGGTGGAGGATAGTCCAAACTTTCGGCCTGATCCCATGACCACGGTTTATGCCGTAACTTAACCGGAACAGGTTTTAATTCAGGGATCCAATGGGTAATAAAGCGGGTATCTGAATCAAATTTTTCGCCTTGCGAGGTTGGATTGAAGATCCGGAAGTAAGGTTGAGCATCACACCCTGTTGATGCCGACCACTGCCACCCACCATTGTTAGCTGCAAAATCCCCATCAATGAGTCTACTCATAAAATAACGTTCTCCTTCGCGCCAATCAATATGCAGATCTTTGGTTAGAAAGCTAGCCACAATCATTCGAAGCCGGTTATGCATCCATCCTGTGGTATTCAATTGTCTCATCGCCGCATCAACAATGGGGTAACCTGTCTGACCCTTTGCCCAGTTTTGAAAGTGATTTCTATCCCCAGACCAAGCAACCTTGCACTCCCAATCCAAAAACGCTTTATTCATAGACAACTTTGGCATCGCGACCAGCAAATGTGTGTAAAAATCTCTCCACGCCAGTTCACTTAGCCAGATGTCCCCACCTTTGGTCACATTACCGCGAGAATAATAGAGCAAAGCCCTTATACACTGTCTTGCGGAAAGTGCGCCGATCGCTAGGTATGGGCTCAATTGGCTTGTTCCATCCACCGATGGAAAATCTCTGTTTTGTTGATAGTCACAACTCTTGTTTATACAAAAATCATTCAAAACTTCCTGTATTGCTTCACTATCGGAATGCCAGGATCGGCTATCCATTTTAGGATAGTTGAGAGCAATCTCTGCTTGCGTCAGTTCTAAGTCAAACTCACCCTCAATATCAATATTTAGCTTTGGCTTTGGCTTTGGCTCTGCCCTCATAAAAGGTTGCGTCATCTCGCCACCCACCAGCAATCGTTTCATCCACTCGTTTTTGAACGGTGTAAATACCTTGTAATAGCTACCTTGCCGATTTTTAATTGAGCCCGGTGAAAATACACATTTATCATCGAAAGACTGCGACTGTATTTTATTTTTATTGAGTTGGCGAACGAGATCTTCATCACGACGCAGCTCATTCACTTCGTATTCCCGATTGAAAAACACCTGTTCAATTCTCTGCTTGATACAAAACTCCACTAGCCACTGGTTTCCTGAATCAAAATCCAAACACTCGATAAAGATCATTGGCGTTTCGAATTGGCTTAGTTCCTCTCGAAGTGCCTTCAACCTACGCTCAATGAGATCCGCCTGCATAGGAGATAGACAATGCTGTTGCCATTGAGCGGGCGTTGAAATATACACAGCAATAACCGGGGCTCCTGCAACAAATGCTGCAGCAACTGCCCGGTTATCCTCAACACGAAGATCACGACGAAATAGTACAATGTTCACAGGCAACCTCTTAATTAGCTTGATTTAAATAGGATGTTACAGCGGATAATTGTGTGACCGTGGCTGGTGACAGGGCCTGCAGTTGTTTGATCTGGTGTACTAATTTCGCGTTGACATGTTCACCGCTAAGAATTTCTATTCCGTCAAAGCGTGATAAAAGCTGAGGTTTCAACAAAGAACTCATATCATTCATGTTTTCTAGAAAGGTGACTTTGTGGGTTCGTTGCAATCTTGCATAGCGAAACCATCCAAAAACTGAGCCAGGCGCGCCGACTACAATAATCAACGCGCTCTGAGCACTTCTTAACAGCTTACGTTCTGACTCAATCAGCCAAGCTAGTCGTTGTTTCACAACTGTCTTAAAAAGATGCTTCTGACTCTGTTGCTGCGCCGACTTGAGCAGCCCTAGAGTGTCAATTATCGGATAAACAAACTGTGATTCAATTACACCAAGGGGATATTCCTTAAACAAGATAACCAAAAGCTGTTGGAGCTTCGGCATATCGAGTTTCGAAAGATACTCTATCGCTAAATGAACCTCTTCCAACTGTCTGTTTTCTGGGCAAGGAGAACCGCTAAGTTCTGTCGACTCGATTAATGTCTTCACTTTACCAATAGACACCCCTTTAGCGAGCCAGCCTTGGATTTCCTTTATCGTTTTAAGATCTTGCGCACTGTATAGCCGATGCCCTTTCTTGGAGCGAGCAGGTTGCACTAGATTATACCTTCGTTGCCAAGCTCTTAAGGTCACTGGGTTAATACCCGTTCGCTCCGATACTTCAGTGATAGAAAGCTGCTTGTTACAATCCATAACGTAACCTCAGCTCCTCTGGATGAGGTTGCAAAAATTTCTGCTGATGCAAGTAATCATTCGGGTACTTTTCTAAATAGTGTTTGAGCAGTGTCAAGGGTGCCAAAATAGGCAGAAGCCCCGTTCTGTAATCGTCGATAACCCGCGCTAGTTCTGATTTCTCTGAGGCGGTTAAATCACGCTTGAAGTAACCTTGAATATGCATCAATACGTTAGTCGTGGTTTTGCGGCTCGAACGGTTTTTCAATGCATTCATAAAGCCTGTTCGGTATTGATAAGCAAAATCCTCAGGCTCTAGTAAGTGTTGTTTGGCAACCAGACTCCCAAGCGATTTGTACGATTCGGGGTGATTAGCCATCAACACCAATTTATAACGAGAATGGAACGCGACTATTTTCCCGGCACTTGGGCTCCCGTCCATGCTTTGATAAAAGTCATTCAGGGCGAACACACGCGCGACAAAATTCTCTTTAAGTACCGGGTCATTTAGACGTCCATCTTCCTCGATAGGTAGCCACGGCATCTTTTTCATTAACTGACGAGTGTAAATACCGATTCCGTCGGTCGTAGCGTGCTTCTCAGTGTAAACCTTGACTCGCTCCATTCCACACGTAGGTGATTTAGCGCATACGATGTAGCCGCACAAATCCTGACTGGCAAGTTCTGATACTTTATCGCGTGAAAAAGTCTCCATCTTATCGGTATAATCTTTAGAACTGTCTTTGCTCTCGACCAGACGGATTCTCTCATCGTCCGACATCAACCTAATGGTCGGCCTCGGTACCGACAATCCAATCGACACTTCTGGACAAACCGACTTAAAGGTAAAATGCGCAGAGAGTTCTTGGTTAACATAGGAACTCTGTTTGTGGCCCGAATCAAACCTCACCTTTTCGCCCAGTAAGCATGAACTAATCCCAACAACAATCGTTCTCATAGTAATTTCCCCAGCTTGTACAATTTAATACTTTGTACAACTTGGACTCCTAAATGGATCACCCGAATAGAAAATTTATTCGCAGAGCCATCCTAAGCACTCCTTGATAAATCCTTCACAAAGCAAACCAATCGATTGCCAAATCACTTTCAACATATTTCGTTATCAACTACATTAATTGTTGAGTGTGAAATTTTTTCTGTGACCAACATCTCACAGAACTACGTAATTGCTGGTTAATATTCACTTCAACACGAAGACAACACTTCAACATATTTAGTTAAACCATACAGTTCAGATCGGAGTAACATTATGGCAACCCCACATATCAATGCTAACGTCGGTGATTTCGCTGAAACGGTTCTAATGCCTGGCGACCCACTTCGAGCTCAATATATTGCAGAAACATTTTTAGACGATGTAGAAAAAGTCTGTGATGTCCGCAATATGTTCGGATACACCGGCACCTATAAAGGTAAGCGTGTTTCTGTCATGGGGCACGGTATGGGTATTCCGTCTTGCTGTATCTATGTTCATGAGTTAATCAAAGACTTCGGCGTCAAAAATGTCATCCGCGTAGGCAGCTGCGGCGCTGTGCGTGACGATGTAAAACTGATGGATGTGGTAATTGGCATGGGTGCATCGACTGATTCAAAAGTAAACCGTATCCGTTTTAACGATCACGATTTTGCTGCAATTGCCGACTTTGGACTGCTTGAAGAAGCCGTAAGTCAGGCTAGAGCGCAACAAGTACCTGTAAAAGTGGGCAACATTTTCTCGGCAGATCTGTTCTATACCCCTGAAGCAGATATTTTCGACAAAATGAAGCACCTTGGTATTCTTGGTGTCGACATGGAAGCGGCCGGGATCTACGGTGTCGCGGCTGACCTTGGAGCTAAAGCGCTGACTATTCTAACCGTTTCTGATCACATCATCCGAGGCGAAAAATTGAGCTCAGAAGATCGCCAGAAATCGTTCAATGAAATGATGACTGTCGCCCTAGAAACAGCCGTCAATATTTAATCTTTTAAACCGGCCCACAGCCTGACGTGTGCCGGTTTTTTTAAGCACCATGAAAACGAACCTCAGGGGGTGAACGTGTCAGAAGGCAAACTGCCACTGGCAGCACATGGGTTACAGCTCAATTTTTGTAAAACATTGGCGTGTGACAATTTTGGACTAAGTGAGGCAAAATATTATATTTTGCAACGCGTTAACCCTAAGCGACCAGCGATGGTTTGTCGAGAATGCGGCGCGTTTCCCCCCCTTCTTAACAACCAAGATGTTCTCGACGAACTAGCGAGGCTGAAAGCACTTCAAAGTGAAGGGCTTCCATCGTGTAAGAATCCAGCATGCGAGAACGCAGGCGTATCCGTACATACCCACAAAGAAAAATACCACGCTTTCGGGTTTAGTGGTGACAGGCAACGCTATCGCTGTAAAGCCTGTCAATCTACTTTCGTCGACAAATGGTCTGGTCAGAACAAGAAAAGACAATTTCAAGAGTCCTTACTCGCCTTTCTATTTACAGGTTACTCTGTCCGCGAGATTTGTCGAAAACTGAGTATTAACCCTAAAACCTTCTACGACCATATTGAGCATATCGCTAGTCGTTGCCGGCGTAAGTTGGCCATGATCGATGCCCGCTGGCTCAATCACGCGAGCCAATACGAGCTAGCATCTTGCTACCGAGAACTACAGGCAAAAAGCAGTAACGGCGTTTTTTGGTTTACAACAGGTGACGCGCAATCGGGTTATATATTGTGTCAGCACCTCAATTACTCTGCCGAAGAAGCGTCTGGTGATGCAAGTGAACACGATGCCTATAAACCCACAACCCGAATCGTTGAGGGCAATTTTGAGCCAGAAGCCAATGAGGCTCCGGTAAGTCACGCATCATCTTTAAGGCAAAAGATCGATGACAAATACAAGACCATCTTGGCTCGCAGTAACGTGGAAGATCCAATGGGCAATTTTTCTAAGTTTAATTACCCATCCAAAGGCGCTTTGATTCGCCCACAATACACATCCCATGCACATTACCTGAGAGTATTGGAACAGGTGGATGACGGAAAACGTCTAACGATTTACATGCCACAAGATCCCCTATTGAGATCGGCAGCTTTGAGTGTGTGCTTGCCGCGCATCAAACAAAATAACGTTGATTTACTCTATGTTGAACAAGATGGTGATTGGGAAAACAGTCAGAGCAACAAGAAAATAGATGTTGCTTTAATGGGGTGGTGGCGTGATAGGTGGGCAATTGCTAAGCAAGTCGACCCAGATAGTTCACACGAAGTCCATAAAGGAATTTGCTACCTTGCTGGAGATAACCCTGATCTATCGACATGGTTATCGCAGGCTTCGACAGCACAAATTGAGTACTATCAAAACCGGTTCCAAGTCTTATTTGAAGATTTTATCAACGAGCCTAGAAGAAAACTACGCCCGGGGGGATTGATCCCTCTGCTCGATATTTTTCGCGCATGGCACAATCTCTGTTATCAAGATAAATCTGGGCAAACTCCAGCACAGCGCCTCAACGCTGCCGCTTCGCCTATGACGCTCAAGCAACTACTGGCTTAAATTTAATTTTAGTATTTTATATAAAAAACAAAGAGATACCAAACAGAGCTGCTATTGTACCCAGTAAACTTCGCTTAGAAATGGGTTGTCCTTTAATCGCATAGATAACAAGAATAAACAGTGGACTTGTGGCGATCAACGTTTGAGCTACCGCCGGATTTGCGTGCTTTAACGCAATTTGTTGTAACCACAGGGCCAAAAAAGTACCCACAAATATCGCTGTCAGTAGCCAAAACCAACTCACTTTATCCAGTGTAGAGGCTCTACTTCTCATAGATTGGTAAGGTTTATCCTCAAGGAATGGGATAAAAATAGCAACGGCACCTACACCAATCACTAACCGAATTAACGCGCCTACTAATGGTGGTAGATCACCAGAAACTAACGCAAAGTGAGAAATCACTACGCCAGAAGCTTGGCAAATACTCGCAAGAAGACCATAGCCGACCCCGAGCATATCGGTCTTTTCACCCATATCACGACTTGGTTGGAATACCACAGATGCGACTGCAATCGTAGTGATCACAACGCCCATCCAATTCGACAGTGCAAGTGCGGTGCCCAAAAATACTAACGTAAGGATCCCCGATAAAGGAGGCGCTAAAGATTCAAGCAATAACGTTTTGTTGGCACCAATGCGCTTTAACGATGCAAAATACGCGCTATCGCCTATTGCAATCCCAATCACCCCAGAAATGCCCAGTATCCATAAATATTGGCTGTCGATAGTGATATAACTGCTTGGCAGAAAGGGAAGAACTACAAGCATCATCATCGATGCAATAAGTCCTTTAACTATGTTTAGTTGCAGGGCACTAAAATGATGACTGAATCGACTGTATATCCACGTCGCGATGGCCCAAACTATCGCAGCACCTACAGCTGCAAACTCTCCTTGATAAAGCAAAGCAATCTCCACAACGTGTTATCTACACAAAACCATTGCATAATACATAAATATAACAAATACTTAACTTAGCATTATTACTAATCATGCTACCAAGCCTTTAATTTGACCATTTATTCGCCATATTAAGCGGAATTTCCTAACTTAATCAAGGATGTATTATGTTTCTCGATTACGTCGCCTTAGTTTTACTCATTTTTGTCGCTCTTGTGATCTTCTATGGCATTATCGTGATCCACGATATTCCCTACGAAATCGCCAAAGAACGTGACCATCCACACCAAGATGCCATACATGTGTCGGGCTGGGTAAGCCTGTTCACCCTGCACGCGATTTGGCCTTTCTTATGGATCTGGGCCACTTTATGGCGAAAAGAACGTGGTTGGGGCTTTCATCGATTAGAAGAAGAGCAGCACGACCTTCATCATCGATTAGAACAACTAGTGGATGAAGTTTCCATGCTAAAAAAAGAAGTTCAATCAATGAAAAAAAAACCTTTGGCAGCGCAAGGTATCACTCAAGAAAATAAAGACGGCATGGAGGAGAAGTAGCCCATGGATCTATTACTGATATTAACCTACACCGCATTGTGTATCGCTGTCTTTAAAATATTTAAGATCCCTCTCAATAAATGGACAGTACCTACTGCTGTGTTAGGAGGCGTCGTTCTGATTGGCACGCTCATTTTATTAATGAACTACAACCATCCTTTTACCCAAATTGGCCAGCAAATCTATACAACGACACCGATAGTCTCGAGTGTAAGAGGCAAAGTAGTCGACGTTGAGGTTAAACCCAATACACCTCTTCGAAAAGGTGATGTGCTCTTTAAAATAGATCCAATACCTTTTGAAGCCGAAGTCATTCGCAAGCAAGCCGCTCTCGCCGAAGCAGAACAAGACGTATTACAACTTGAAAGCGCCTATAAAGCAGCGCAATCAGACTCGATTCAGGCCCAAGCTGACAGGGACAAAGCTGAACGCGAGTTTAAACGTTATCAGGCTGGCTTTAAAAAAGGCGCATTTACAGAGCAGCAAGTTGACACTCGCCGCCAAAACTTTAAAGCGGCTCAAGCCGCCTTTGAAGCTACAACGGCTCAGGAAGAAAGTGCTCGCCTAGCATTTGAGTCTGAGATAAACGGTGAAAATACTGCGGTAGCAGAGCTACGTGCACAGTTGGTTCAAGCAGAATTTAACTTACAAGAAACCGTCGTCCGCGCTCCTACCGATGGATACGTGACTCAACTTGCATTACGCCCAGGAATGATGGCGGTACCCTTGCCTCTCGCTCCTGTCATGACGTTTATTCATACCGAAGAAAACTACTTTGTAGGTGCATTTAGACAAAACTCATTGCAAAGATTGAAGGCAGGCTTTGAAGCCGAATTTATTTTCAGAGCCTTACCAGGGCGAGTATTCCAAGGAAGGATTGTTGAAGTGATACCCGCAATCGGTGAAGGTCAGATCCAGGCTCGTGGTTCTCTTCTGGGCACTCGAGCACTTATGACTCAGGGTCGTGCGATGGTTAAATTAGAACTTACAAGCAACATGAGTGAGTTCATTCTTCCCCTTGGTTCTAGCGCAGAAATTTCCGTCTATTCCGACAGTTTTCACCACGTTTCTATAATGAGAAAAATTCTCATTCGAATGAAAAGTTGGCAAAACTATCTCTACCTAGACCATTAATTTTTTGGCATTACAAACGACGATTTGAGCGCTTAGAGATAAGCGCTCTTTTATTTAAGTCCATTTTAAAACTCGAACTTCATTTCCTTCTTGAGGCTTTTGGGGGATATTAAAAGACAATAGTAAGGAAACGATAGCCATTCCGGCACCAATATAAAAGACACTAGAGGGTGACACTAACCAGATAAAACCGAAAGTGACTGGAATTACGACCGCTGCGATGTGGTTAATGGTAAAGGATACCCCTGCAGTTGAAGCCATATCAGCTGGATCAGCAATTTTCTGAAAATAGGTTTTGATGGCGAGCGCCAGTGCGAAGAACAGGTGATCGATAACATAAAGTGCCGCAGCCCACTCTGCCGATTGCACCACGGCGTAACCTACAAAGACAAATGCTAAACCGACATATTCAAAGATTAAGGCTTTGCGTTCACCCACTATACCAATAAAACGACCAATTTTCTTTGCAAACAGGAAGTTAAACAGGTAATTAATCAGAAACAGCAAGGTGATCTCCGCGGCGGTGTAACCGAATTTTTCGACCATCAAAAATCCAGCAAACACGGTAAATATCTGTCGTCTTGCACCACTCATGAAAGTCAGAGCGTAATAGAGCCAATATCGTTTACGTAGCACCAATTTCTTATTTTGAGGCGTTTCTGTTTTAAATTGAGGGAATGACAGGGCAATCAGGATAACCAAAATCAAGGCTACTCCACCAGCGATGGAATACACCCAAATAAATTCGAGTTGCAATAGCTCAAGCATCACCCAAAGTGCGCCGTAGGTTACCAGAGAAGCCAACGCACCCACAGAGATTAACTTACCCAGCATTTCTGGGGCTTCATCTTTACTAAGCCACTGTAAAGACAATGATTGCTTGAGAGTTTCAAAGTAATGAAAACCAACTGACATAATAAAGGTAGTGATCAAAAGCCCTGTCACTGAAGGAAAAAAACCGGTTAGCAAAGTTCCGACAGATAGCATAAGTAACGAAACAATCAAAAACTTTTGCTCGCGAATAAACAACAGAATGAAAACAGCGGTAAAGGCAAGAAACCCCGGGATTTCACGAACACTTTGCAACAAGCCTATATCAGCACCATCGAAATTGGCTTTCTCAATCACAAAATTGTTTAGTAACGCCATCCAACTAGAAAACGCAATAGGGACGATAATGGAGATAATAATGAGAAAGTTTTCCGGTGTACGCCAATCTTTTGAGCTTTCCCTAGTAACCATGCTGTAATCCTTAATGCTATTATTGATAAACCTTTGATAGTGAACTTAATTTAATCAGACATCCCATCAACTTTCGATAACTTGGAGTCTAATCTGTTGCCATCGACTAGTACAATTAAAGTTGCAACGCTCAATCTATACAACTTTGTCGCGCCACCCAATGCTTTCTACGAGATGGAGAACATCTATAGTAGAAAGCAATGGCAACAGAAAACGCAGTGGTTGCAAAGAACTCTGAGCGAGGTAGACGCCGATATTATCGGTTTTCAAGAGGTTTTCTCAGCAATAGCACTTGAGGAACTGGTCAAGTCTGCTGGATACCCTTATTTCGCAATCAATGAACCCTGTGTGGTTGAATCTGATTACATTCACTTCCAGCCTAGTGTTGCTATTGCCTCTAGATTTCCCATGCGCCTCCAGAGTAACCCGTCTTTTCCTTCAGGGCATGATTATCAATTTAGCCGCCGTCCATTGCATGTTTCCGTATCCACCTCGCCACTAGGTGAGCTTGACTGTTTTGTGGTTCATTTAAAATCCCAAAGACCAATGCTGCCTGAAGTTTCAAATAGCGATGATACGTTGTCAAAGTGGCTAGAAGAGATCGAAGGAAGCATGCAATCAACTTCCCTTCGTCAAAGTGAGGTTCTTTACCTTCATCAATATATCGTAAAGAGCAAGCAACTCACCCAACGCCCTTTCGTTCTGATGGGGGACTTTAATAACAACTTAACCGCTCCGGAATTCGCTCCATTGCGGTCAACTGGACGTCACCGACGACCTGATTCACAAGAAACGATTGCACCTTATACCTTTCACGACAGTTGGCAGCTGTCATTAGAACAACAATGCTTGGCTATTGATAGCAATCATACCCAGCCGACAGAGCCGATCACTCACTTTCATGGCGAACGCGGTAATCGACTTGACCATATCCTGGTTTCCTGTGAATTTTGCGCAAACCATGCCTATGGGTTGTTTAACGTCGTCGACTATCAACTTGTTGACAAACACATTGTTGACCCAACTTACGGTATCGATGACCAGGGCAGCGACCACGCTCTCGTTTGCATCACAATCGCCGAAAGGCAGCAATAAAGCTCTTGATAAGCTTGTAAAATTCCATTATCTATACAAAGTTATCACTTTTTCTCAAACAGTTATCAGGCATCCAAAATGAACATAGTAGTTAGACCCACAAAAATCAGCGATGCCGCAGGCATCTGTCAGGTTTATGCGCAACCTCTTGCTCAAAGAGAAACCCTACAGTTGCCAAATCCGTCCGTAGAGATGTGGCAAAAACGACTCACCGATATGCCTGTTGGTGTTTACAGTTATGTAGCTGAGTATGAAGGTAAGGTTGTCGGCAACATCGGATTCGAACACTCGCAGCAACCTCGCACCGCACATTGCGCTAGCTTTGGCCTGGGAGTTCATGATGATTATCATGGTATGGGGATTGGTAGCAAATTACTTGAAACAGTGATAGATCTTGCTGATAACTGGCTAAATATTCAACGAATTCAAATAGAAGTGAACGCTGACAATAAAGCGGCAATCGCACTCTATAATAAATACGGATTCGAAATCGAAGGTGAAGCTCTTTGCTCAGCCTTTCGTGATGGTGAGTATATATCAACCTATTACATGGCGAGACTAAAAGATCAACAGTAGTCCCTATTAATTTGGCCAGCGACACTCGGTGGGGCTGGCTCAATCCATTGCCGATTCATTACAAGTTTAGCTATCATTCTCTTTTTTAAGAAGTTCGACTTTCTCTTCGTCCATCTTATCTTTTTTCATCACGTCTTCGGCGTTATCTTCGATATCATAACGATCTTTGTCTTTATCTTTGTCTTTGTCTTTGTCTTTGTCTTTGTCTTTGTCTTTGTCTTTGTCTTTGTCTTTGTCTTTACTCTGGTCTTTCTGTTTCATCCCGTCAACGTCTTTACCATTGCCTTTTCCGGGGTTACCGCCGCTGTGAACACTCTTGTTATTATCACTTGCATTCACTAAGCCACAATCGCTCGGGCCTTTTGCCGTTTTATTAGAAGCGCCTTTGACGCATTCCGCTTCCTCTCCACGATCCATTTTGTTATTTTTCTTACTTTGTCCCTTTCCATCCGCGAGTGCGACACTGAGTGGCAATAAACATAACATTAAAACAGTCTGTATTTTCATTGGTCTCTCCTCTCTATTTATTTAAGCGTAGATGAGTTAATGCCCAAATGAATATTAGAAGTGAGACAAAGAGGTAAAACCATGGCGCAATACTGCGCCATGTGGTGAACTACTTGCGCAGGGCGTTTAAGCGAGCCTGAGCGATACCGTAAACAGTATCGATAGGGTAGCTCCCTTCGAGCGACTGGATGCCCGCTGGTTTGCCAGCAAAAATTTCAATTGCATCGGTCACATGGTCGATAGCCCAGATATGGAATTCGCCTTTTTCAACCGCTTTTACAACATCTGCTCGTAGCATCAAATTGTGCACATTAGAGCGTGGAATGATGACCCCTTGTTCTTTGGAGCGACCTTTGATCACGCACACATCAAAAAAGCCTTCGATCTTTTCATTCACCCCACCTATAGGCTGGGATTCACCAAATTGATTCATCGATCCTGTAATGGCAATATCCTGTCGATTTGGCTGCCCTGAAAATGCCGAAACTACAGCGCAGAACTCCGCCATGCTCGCACTGTCACCATCGACACCACCATATGACTGCTCAAATGTGATTGTGGTATTTAAAGGCACCTTGGCATTTTTTCCAAATACGGAAGATAAATACGCCGTGAGTATCATCACTCCCTTGGAGTGAATACTGCCACCTAAATCGACACTACGCTCAATGTCGATAACCTCACCATCTCCATACGACGCTGTCGCGGTAATACGGTTGGGGGCACCAAACATGTGATCACTCGTGCTCAACACAGACAAAGCATTAACCTGCCCAACAGCGCTGCCACAAGTATGTATAAGCGTCATCCCGTTGGTAAAGCTTTCCATCACACTATCTTGTAAGCGATCAACTCGCATTTTCTGATAGCTCAAAGCCTGGTCGACATGGCCCGCGCGAATAATATTCGATTTAGCGGATCGGGCAACATAGTTGGATTCTCGAAGTAGATTAGCAATATGCGCCGAATGTAACGACAACTTATTTTGATTCCCTGAACGCCGAGAACTGTGTTCGATAATACGAGCAATAGCCTTACGGTCACAGTGCAACATATTGTTATCATGGACAATACTTGAGATAAACCGAGCATAATGCAGCTCTGAGTCTGCCGTTCGCGTCATTTCATCTTCAAAGTCGGCCGTGACTTTAAACAAGTCACTAAACTCAGGGTCATAGTGCTGGAGTAATTGATACGTTCTGTAGTCACCAAACAAAATTATTTTCACGTCTAACGGGATCGGTTGTGGATCCAAAGAAACTGTCCCTGTTAACGTGACCTCTTTTTCCAATGAAGTAAAACTCAGTTGCCGTGAGCGTAGGGCACGTTTTAAACCATCCCAGACGTACGGCTGCTCAAGTACTTTCACCGCATCCATCAGTAACACGCCGCCGTTGGCCTTATGTAAGCTACCCGCACGGATCAAAGAAAAATCCGTAAAGACCGTTCCCTTGAAGGTCGCCGTTTCAATATAGCCAAATAAAGAATGATAATTGGGATTTTCCTCTACGATAACCGGAAAGTCATCACACGTTTGTTTGACCAAGAGGTTAACTTTGTACCGACGAGGCAATTTCTTATCTAACGAAGCGGTAGCAATTTCTGCTTGTTCATTACTTTCTTCGAGAAAAAGGTCAACGTTTTCGCAGATATCTTTCTGCAAGTCACTGAGGTATTTTTTAATCTCTGAATACCCGTTGTAGTCCTTTTTTAATGATTTGATAAAGTGCCCGATAACGCCTAGTGTCACCTCTTCATTGAGTTTCGAGATTTTCTCAGTGTAGGTATCTTCCCAACTTGTGAGCTCTCGGGCCATGTTTCGTAGGCTAATTTCTAACTCGTCGATCGTCGTTTCAAATTTGGCTTGCTCTTCAACCGTTAATTCGTCGAAGCTTTCTTCGGTATGTAAGTCTTCACCGTTCATAGCGACAAATTGGTAGTCTCCTTGAGTGGTTAACGTTAAGCTAACCCCTTTGGACTTGGCATCTTCGCTAAGATTTGCCAATTCAACTTGTTGCTTTTTGGCGAGATCATTTTTCAGTTTATCTGCTCGGCTAAAATACAACTCATTGTCAAACGCCATCGGAATGGCATTGACCAACTTTGTAATGAGTTTTTCAACATCTTGCTTAAGTTTCCACCCCATTCCACAAGGTAGTTTGAGGACCTTAGGCGTACGAGTGTCTTCAAAATTAGACACATAGCACCAATCGAACAGTGCATCCGCATCATGTTGATGGCGATTTAAATAGCGCAGTATCATGGTACGCTTACCCAGTCCATTGTGACCAACTGCGTATATGTTATAGCCCTTTTCTTTGATCGACATTGCGAACTCGACTGCTTTTTGGGCTCGTTCTTGTCCGACAATCTCATCAATAGGTGCAAGTTCTTTGGTTGACTTACACGGCAATTTTTCCAGTTCTGCTGCGTGGTATAGCTGTGAAGGCTCTAATCTTTGAATCGGCATAACCACCTCCTTTTTGAAATTCTTAATGATAAGTCTAGTCGAATTTATATTATGTTTTAGTGACTTAGTCGTTACCCACAGTCGATAGGTGCTTTTTTACACAACTTAAAGGTAAAGTCTTCATAAAAAGAAAGATATATTGACAGCTTAGAACAATTAAACATCAAAAATGGCTTCAAGCGCGCAGCATTCATGCTTTCTGCTGAGTATATTAGATAGAGATAACGACAAAGAACTAGAGCAATAATTCAAGGATGAATCAATGACCGTTCAACAAAGCCACAATGTAAACGTCCCCCACTACTCCCATTTGGTTGAACAACTCTCAACCGTTATTGATTCTACTTGTATTGTTACAAGTAAAGAGCAATGCCTTGCTTACGGCACCGACGCCAGTTTTTATCGGCTCATTCCCAAGGTAGTACTGCGCCTGTCTAATCTAGATGAGCTCATTCACGCCATTAAATGCTGTGAAAAGCTTGAGATCCCATTTACCTTTCGTGCAGCAGGAACCAGCCTCTCCGGACAGGCTGTCTCTGATTCAGTATTATTTACACTGACAGATGATTGGCGTGGACATACCATCCATAACGATGGCGATAGAATCACCCTCCAACCCGGCGTTATTGGCGCAGATGCCAACCGTTATCTTAAACCATTCAATAAAAAGATTGGCCCCGATCCGGCTTCTATTGATACGTGTAAAATCGGAGGAATTGCGGCGAACAATGCCAGCGGAATGTGTTGCGGCACAGCCCAGAACTCCTACAAAACAGTTGATGGAATGAAGATCGTTTTTGCTGACGGCAGCCAGCTAAATACTTCCGATCCAGAAAGTATTGAGTCTTTTTATTCCATTAGACGAGATCTTGTCGAGGGCTTGACCGAACTTGCAACGCAAACCAAACTCAATCGAGAATTGACTCAAAAAATACATCATAAATACCGCCTAAAGAATACCACCGGATACTCTCTCAACGCTTTGGTTGATTACGAAGACCCTATCGAGATACTACAACACCTTATGATCGGATCAGAAGGTACTCTGGGCTTTATTTCCGAGATCACTTACAACACGGTCGTTGAGCACGCCTATAAGTCCACCAGTTTGTTGGTGTTTGACAACATAGAGGAAGCGAGTAAAGCCGTCACTGCCTTGTCTAATGCTCCTGTCGCATCAGTTGAAATGATGGATGGCCGAGCCCTAAGCTCGGTCGCGAACAAGCCAGGGCTGCCCTCTTTCATTCGCTCGCTAAGTCTTGAAGCGACGGCATTACTTATAGAGTCTCACGCTAGTTCACAACAAAGCCTAGATCAGCAAACGCAACAGGTACTCGATATTCTTCACCCATTTTCAATTATCGAATCCGTACCGTTTACACAAGACCAACAAACCGTCACCACATTATGGGGCATCCGTAAAGGCATGTTTCCAGCTGTAGGCGCTGTTCGCGAAGTGGGAACCACCGTCATTATTGAGGACGTTGCATTTCCTATTGAAGATCTTGCTGCTGGGGTTCGAGATCTACAATCACTCTTCGACGAATATCGATATTCTGAAGCCATCATATTTGGTCATGCACTTGAAGGGAACTTACACTTTGTTTTTACCCAGAGCTTCGATAATCAACACGAAGTCGAGCGTTACGGAAACTTCATGGATAAAGTGGCCGATTTAGTGGCGATTAAATATCAGGGTTCTTTGAAAGCAGAGCATGGAACTGGTCGCAATATGGCCCCTTACGTTGAGCTTGAATGGGGAAAAGACGCCTATCAACTAATGCAACAAATCAAAACACTGTTTGACCCAAAAGGGTTGCTCAACCCGGGCGTTATCATCAATGACGACCCTCATGCCCATATTCAACATCTCAAACCCATGCCCGCCTCTGATCCCATTGTCGATAAATGTATCGAGTGTGGATTTTGTGAGCCCGTATGCCCATCAAGAAGTGTGACACTGTCACCTAGGCAGCGTATTGTTTTGTTTAGAGAGATAAAAAGACGAGAGGCTCAAAACCAATCTAGTCAAAGCGAAGAGCTAACAAAGTTGTTTGAGTATCAGGGATTGGATACCTGTGCCGCAACCGGATTGTGTGCCGACCGATGCCCAGTAGGCATCAATACAGGTGATTTAGTTAAACAATTAAGAGCCACTAAATACCAAAAGTATCAACCTATTGCTCGTTGGACGGCAAAGCACTTTTCAACGACAACTTCATTTGTCAAAATTGGATTAAAGACCAGCGCTGTTGCCGCTAACTTAATCGGCATGACTCGATTTCACAGATTCACCAAACAACTACGCTTGATCACAAAGGGTACCTCACCAAATTGGCTTCCCGAAGTCCCTAATAATAACTCGTTTGATCTACTTAAACACACTCATCGACAGCCGACTGCGCATTCCCAAACAGAGCGCTGCGTTGTCTACGTACCTTCTTGCGCAAGCCGTGCTATGGGGACGGCTGACAACTCCTATGATTGCCGTCCTTTAACTGAGGTGACGCTTTCGTTACTCAAAAAAGCTGGCTTTTTAGTTATTACTCCTCAAGAGATCGATGATCAGTGCTGTGGAATGCCATACGAAAGTAAAGGGATGGCAAACATTGCTTACACCAAGGCTCAGCAGCTTGAGGAGGTTTTGTGGCATGCCAGTGAACAAGGGCGTTACCCTATTCTCATGGATACCAGTCCCTGTGCTAAGCGCAGCATCGAACATTTTGAAAAACAAATGAACATCTACGAGCCTGTCAAATTCGCAACAGACCATCTGCTACCTAACCTACAATTAAAGCCAATTGACGAATCCGTTCTTGTTCATATCACTTGCAGTTCTCGTCGTATGGGACTACAAACTAACATGCTAGAATTGGCCCGAAGTTGCGCATCTCACGTTATTGTTCCGGAACATATCCAATGCTGCGGTTGGGCAGGAGATAAAGGCTTTAACACGCCAGAGCTTAATAGTGCGGCTCTAAGTTCTCTTCGCAGCCAGGTGCCCGAGGATTGCAAACGCGGCTTTAGCAACAGCATCACCTGTGAAATAGGTTTATCTCATCACAGCGGCATTTCATATCAATCTATCTTGTATTTGCTTGACGAAGTGAGTCTAAGTAACAACGGCGAAAATCAAGTCAATCCAAAACTATAGTACGCAGATAACAATGCCTTTTGTCTTTTGCCCAAAGCACGATAGAGGCTTAACACAGTAATGACCGTGGGATCTTTGAGATCTCGCATACTGGAGCACCATCGCATCTTGTCGCGAATTCACACAAAAATAGCACAAACTATACACAGCTATCACTTAGCTAGCACTGCTCTGACATTAGAAGATACTATTTATTATGCAATATGGCCTCAGAATATATGATAGGAGGGGATAACCTTCCAAGCAGTCTCAGGGTTACACAGAAATGAATTTTACACACCACGATACCGATGCACTTTATCGAGTATGGATGTCACAAAAAGCAAAAATGCACATCACTCAAATGGAAGTCGCCAAAAGACTTAATATCAGTCAGATTGAATTATCCAATCGTTTAAACGGCAATCATCCTTTAGATGCTCATTTCGTTGATCGCTTTTGTAAACTGCTGCACATTAACCCAAATCACCACTTACCTTCCCTTAAAAACTCTAGTGCCGTATTTGAGAGCAACGATCGAACTTTCAATACCACGCTAACTGTAGATGGAAGCATTACCAACATTCGAGTCGATGGTAATCAAGTAACTATTGAATACTGCCACTAGGATATTTTTCATACCGTTTAAAATGGATAAAATGATCCCTACACATAGTGAAGTGATTCACAAATACGTCCAAAAAACGTCCAAAGCAATTGATCATTTACATGAAAACGTTAAACCTAGTAAACAGTTAAAGTCGTCATTCCTTTTATAGGCTGCCACCTTTCGGAATGACGACTTTGCTATTTTCGCTTGTCCGTCGTTAACTCATGCTAATGATGATTTTCAGCGAGATAATGCCATACTAATTCTTTAAATTTCAATTTATTAGCTACTGAAATAAAACTTGAATCAATGGCATTAATGGTCAGCTGAGCAAGCTCCAGCTTCGTCATTGGCAGTGCTTTATGTACAGCCAAAAGGTTCTCAGTCATATAACCGCCAAAATACGCCGGGTCATCTGAGTTCACTGTTACACAAAGCCCTTTTCTTAGTAAGTCTACGATGTTGTGTTCAGACATACTATTAAACACTCGCAGCTCGATATTGGACAAAGGGCACACCGTTAAAGGCATTTTCCTTTCGATCAAGTAATCGACCAATTCTTCGCTGTCTGTGCAGCGCACACCATGGTCAATTCGGCTCACACCAAGCAGTTCGATGGCATCAACAATGTTTTGCGCTGGCCCTTCTTCCCCCGCATGAGCGACCGTAAAGAAGCCCAGTTCTCTCGCTTTTTGAAAAACTCGTGAAAATTTTTCAGGCGGATGGCCTAGCTCGGAAGAATCCAACCCCACAGCAATAATTTTGTCTTTGTGCCTTGCCGCTTCTTGCAATGTTTCAAACGCTGCTTCTTCAGACAAATGACGTAAGAAGCACATTATGAGATTTGAAGAGATACCAAACTGACAAGACGCATCTTCAAGAGCCTGATAGATACCTGCAACAACGGTATCAAACTCGATTCCACGGTCGGTATGAGTCTGAGGGTCAAAAAATATTTCGGTATGAATAACGTTTTGCTCTTTGCAGCGCTCTATGTAGGCCCAGGTTAAATCATAGAAATCTTGCTCGTTGATCAGAGTATTAGCCCCTTGGTAATAGAGATCTAAGAACGATTGCAGATCAGCAAATTTGTAGGCCTGTCTTAATGATTCTGGTGAATCATAGGGCAAAGCGATGTGGTTTCGTTTTGCCAACATAAAAAGCAACTCCGGTTCCAACGAGCCTTCTATGTGAATGTGTAGCTCCACTTTCGGCAAGCTCTTAATGAATGTTTCCATACTCCACCTTTAACAAATCCTTATTGAACTACCGATAGTATAGGTGTGCTGCTCTCGATATGTAACAAATTCCTCCTCTCACCCATGTTATAGAAACATGTGACATCGGTTACATTAACCAATCACCTATGGTCTTGATCACCTTTCAAGATTATTGAACAAGTTGATCAAAACCACCCCCTCTGCTTAAGGTCAACCTTGGCCTATAGTTGTGTTAACCAAGGAGATCAGCATGACAGTTTCTAGATACGTTAGCCAAGTTATTAAGGCACACGATACATCAGACGGAGACGGCGTTAAAATACGCCGTGTACACGGATTTAATAATCCTGCATTCTCTCCTTTTTTGATGATTGACGAACTAAAATCCGATGATGAAAAAGATTACGTCGGCGGATTTCCGCCACACCCACATCGTGGCATAGAAACCCTTACCTATATGTTAGAAGGGCATTTTCAGCATCGAGACCATATGGGAAATGTGGGGGAGTTACGCTCTGGGGGCGCGCAGTGGATGGCGTCTGGACGCGGTGTCATCCACAGTGAAATGCCAATAATGCAACAAGGGCAACTGCATGGCTTTCAAATCTGGATAAACCAACCAGCGAAGAACAAGATGATCCCAGCCCAATACTATGATTATCAACCAGAGACCATAGTAGAACGCCGCACTGAAACCTCTGGCCTCATCCGTATGATCGCCGGAACTGTCAACGTTGATGAACAGCAATTGACGGGACCACTAACCAACACAGGCGTGCCACTTGCTGTTGCAGACTGGAGGGCACATGCTCTACAGAAAGTTAACATTCAAACGCCTAGCCACCATAATGCCATGGTGTACGTATACAAAGGTGAGATACAAATCGCTGGTAAAACGGTAGGACAAGGTGAACTGGTGTTACTAAGCCAAGGAGAAGAGATTGAACTGCTTGCCAACGACGACTCGGGAGCATTGGTATTTTCGGGAACGCCTATTGAAGAGCCAGTGGTGCATTACGGACCGTTTGTGATGAATAGCATGCAAGAGATAGAACAAGCCATTCACGACTACAATACAGGCGTATTTGAAACTTACTAACAGTCCTATTAAAGCCTCCTACGCTTTGTAATTGATGCATCAATAATAAAGCGTAGGTAGGCAAGCTACTTACAAATACTCACATAGGTAAGCGGTAGCCGTTGTGACCTGTAAATCGAAGCTAGAGTTTGCAGGTACGTTAAATGCTTCACCTGCTTGATATGTCGCCCAATCATCGTCACCTTGACGTTTGATCGTTAACGCGCCTTTTACTACTGTCATTTTCTCGGCGGCCTCAGTACCAAATGTGTACTCTCCCGCGGCCATAACGCCGACACTGCTATCACCATCTGCTTGAGCAAAGCCCAGTGACTTTACCGAGCCTTCGAAATAAGTGTTTTCTTTTATCATTACTACATCCTTGTTTTAAATAGTAGACACGTCCAAACAACCGTTGGAGGCACCTTTATAGCGTCTCTCACTTTTTAACTCAGATCCTTAGCTGACACAAGTGATAACCGTTCTCGCACTGAGCAAAATAAATAAAAGTATTCACATATCGTAAATATGTGACCAATCGCAAAAGGTTCAACAGTATACTGTTTTCACCTTAAAACAATTTGTCATAGTACTTTAGACTTATATCGCATTGCCGATATATAAGTATGAGCCATCATGCGGTGACTCTTTACTAGAACTTTAACCACCATTTAGTGCTATAAAAGACGATATTTACAGGGGGCTCTATTTTGAACCAATCATATCGACTCAACACCAAGAACAAATCTGACAACCATTTGTTTCTTATTGTGGTCGTTACTGTGGTGATTATAATAGTAAGCCTCATTAGCATGTTGCTCTATAAAAGTCATAAAGAACACATTGATGTAAGTCGTATTTATGGGAATTGGAAAGAAATTGGGGCACCGCTGCAACGGACCGAAATTCTCACCTTTTCACAACAAGGTGTTCACCGAGACCATCGTCTTATTGCGACCAGCTATGAATTTGACGGTCGAATCGTAACAATCGTAACTGGTAGTGGACATTGGGTGTACGAACGAGTGGGCACCGAGCGTTCGCCACAGTTGAAACGTTTGACTCCTGCCCTACCACCGCAACGATTTATCCTCGAAGGTTATGAAACGACGGTCAACATGGATGGTGGTGGCGTGGGTATTGGCCAAAACCGCCGAGCTGCACTTCGCGAGCACTTCACTACTGAGTAAAAGATCATTAAAAATAAGCATCAGTAGCGTTTACATTCATGATTTCATATATTTTTGTCTTAGATCAAATTCTGGACCGATCGTCCTCTAAGTGTCTGTGGCTTTCCTACACTTACTGTAGGTAGCCATAAACACGGAGGCTGTATGATAGAAACACACCGTAATTATCAATTAATGGATAAACAACACTCACATGTTCACGTCAAACTCAACCCGGTGGGAGTTTTGGATGTCAGCATACTCGATTCTGATACTCACTATTTGTCAGACCTTGATAAAGTAAGCTTTGTTCCTGTTGGACAAGTGACCGCGGTCTCTGGCTGCACTGATGACAGTACTTGGCAGCTTAAATTCGATAAATATGATGCCATCGAACTTAATCACCTAATTGCCAATGCAAATGAAGAGTTCGAAATACTCATGAAAGACTTGTGAAATTATCCCTATTTATAAAGTTAGCGAGTTGTGGTTCGTTTGGATCTCGCTAACCTGCCTATCCAAAAACCAAATACCTCCTATCACACATTCGCTTCCCCGTATGTTGCATTCTGTATAGCAACTCCGTCATACTTCGCCAAATGCGCTTGTATTAAAAAATAAGGACCAAAAATGACCTCTCCTTGCATCAATTGGGCAATTGCTGGATTAGGAAAAATTGCCAATCGATTTGCCAGTGATCTTACTACGGATGTCCCAAACGCTCGCCTCTATGCTGTTGCTGCTCGATCTGAAGACAGGGCCATCGCCTTCAAAAACCAATACAGTGCGCAGGTCGCTTACGGTTCATATCAAGAGTTGGCTCAAGACAATAACGTCGATGTTGTCTATGTAGCAACCATTCATCCCTTTCACAGAGATCTGGTTGAACTCTTTGTTCGTCACGGCAAACACGTTCTGGTTGAAAAAACCGCGTTTACCAATCTCAACGATTGGGATGAAATGACCGAGCTTGCTATCTCTCATAACGTGCTTTTGCTAGAAGCCATGAAAGCGGTCACCTTTCCGGGCTATCAAGCTCTAAAGAAATACATCGCTCAACACAGCATCTCTCTTAAGTCTGTTGAAGCCAGTTTCGGTAATTGGCATAAGTACGACGCTAACCAGCCTATTTTCAATGGCTCATTAAGTGGAGGGGCTACCCTTGACGTAGGTGTGTACGCTTTATGGCTTTATGCTGACCTATGTCAGCTAATGAATGTCGAGATCCCGGATCCAACGGTTCACTTTGAGAACGACAACGAAGCATCTAACGTTGATGAAAATGTTCACTTTTCTTTCGACGGACCACTGCAGGGTGACATTGGTGCTTCGATCACTCGTAATTTACCAAAAGTCGCCACGCTGAAGGGCGAAGGATTTACCGCTATATTGAACGAAAAATGGTGGAGTTCTTCACGAATTGAGCTGATTCATAACGGAAAAGAGATCGTCATAGAAAAACCTTGGCAAGGCGGCGGTTTCCAGTACGAGGCGAGACTGGCCACAAAGCTGTTGTCCAATGGCTTCAAGCAATCAAAAACCCTCAATGGCGACACTAGCCGTAAGGTGATATCCATCATGGAGAAAGCTCTTCGTGACGGTGGTTATGCTCACCTTATTTAGCTCTAAAACCACAAAATTCATCGTATATATTTAGATACAAATACGTGACAGTTTGTTGAAGAACTCTGTCATGTTTGCCTATATCATAATGAAAATCTCTAATTCGGTAGAAATTTTCATGCTGCATCAATTAATCAAAAACAAACTGCCCGGTATTCTTTGCTTGCTCGCCCTAACGGCATGCACAGTACTAGCCTCAGCACTTGTCTTTCCTGCTCAGCTTAGTGACTCAGTCACTAATGAGTTTGGTTATGTGATGCAAATAGTCACCTATTCTGCCGGCAGCGAAGGGTTCCTCTTCACACTTTTCGTGCTCTGTCTTGGGGTTACTTGGACACTAAAAGGTGACAGCGACATCATAGAAAAAGGAGCTCAACTCACCGTACAATTGTTTTTTTTGTTGGTGCTCAGCTTCGCTGGAAAATCACTGCTCAAGGATATCACTCAAAGCCCAAGACCTTATACAGAGCTGCTCGCTGAGTATCAGGTTATCAAAAGCCCACAGTATTTTTATCAACTGGACCAGCCACTAAAAGACGCCGCCATCGATGATGTGGAATCACTCGTCAGCTCCTGGCGAACTATGCACTGGCACGGCGAAAAAGACTATTCCTTTCCATCTGGCCATACAATATTTGTCGCGATTTGCGTTACCTTTTTTGGCGGTCTAATGGTGAAAAGTAAGCAATATTTTGCCTGTATTACTCTGGTCACCTGGGCAACGAGTGTCGCGGTAAGTCGCCTTTGGCTTGGTATGCACAGGCCCGTCGACCTCTATGGCTCAATGACTTTTGCCCTAATGCTTTACTGTATCGTACCTAGCCATCTTGTTTGGCTCGATAGCCTCATTAAGAAATTACCGCCCCCTCTTCGTTAACGGCTCCTCCTCTCGGTTTCTTTGTCTAGACGATAGGATTCTTTTGTTAGACAGAACCCCCATTTTATCCGTTAATGCGCTCCTCTTTTTCGAACAGATTTTTTAAAAATGCCGTGATGATTACCTTTAATTGTCGCAATTTAACATTATGCATTCGCATCACACCGTAAGGTTAAAATAATGACAAACTCTTCTAAGCTCGACAATATTCGCGCCGATTACAACGTGCAGTACTGGAGCCAAAATTTCTTTGGGATCAACGATGACGGCGATATTTTC
This sequence comes from Vibrio gelatinilyticus, assembly GCF_022836845.1. Lineage (GTDB taxonomy): Bacteria > Pseudomonadota > Gammaproteobacteria > Enterobacterales > Vibrionaceae > Vibrio > Vibrio gelatinilyticus. The sequence continues at coordinate 141,366 of NZ_JAJNNZ010000003.1, read as the reverse complement.
GTCTCTCCGAGAAGCGATAATGGGCACCCAACACCATTGGTATCTATCGCAAATGAATTAGAAAAAAAAGGGTTGAATTTGCCTGCATTGGTGCGATTTCCCCAAATCATCCACCAACGCGTGCACAGCATTTGTGATGCATTCAATCAAGCTATTGACGAGTGCAACTACGATAATAATTATTTATTGGTTTACCCAATTAAAGTTAATCAGCAAAAAGAAGTGGTCGATCAAATCTTATCGAGCCAGGCGCAATTGGAAACCAAGCAGCTTGGATTAGAGGCTGGCAGCAAACCTGAGCTTTTAGCTGTATTGGCTCTGGCGCAACAGGCGAGTTCCGTCATTGTTTGCAATGGCTACAAAGATCGTGAATATATCCGACTTGCACTTATTGGGGAGAAGCTTGGGCACAAGGTATTTATCGTTCTTGAGAAGCTATCCGAGCTCGACATCGTGCTGCGCGAGGCAAAAGCGCTAGGGGTTAAACCTCGATTAGGGCTGCGCATCCGTTTAGCCTCTCAAGGCGCTGGTAAATGGCAGGCCAGCGGCGGCGAAAAATCGAAGTTTGGACTGTCCGCATCTCAAGTCCTCACCGTACTAGAGCGACTAAAACAAGAAGACCAACTGGCAGCTATGCAACTCGTTCACTTCCATTTGGGTTCACAAATGGCCAACATTCGTGATGTACGAAATGGAGTGAATGAAGCTGCTCGTTTCTATTGTGAACTTCGTCATTTGGGGACACCGCTCGATTACTTTGATATTGGCGGCGGTTTGGCTGTCGACTATGACGGTACGCGCAGCCAGTCGTCCAATTCAATGAATTACGGTCTGGCCGAGTATGCTCGAAATGTCGTCAGTACGGTCAACGATGTGTGCAACGATTATCAGCAGCCAAAGCCTGTGATTATCTCCGAGTCAGGTCGATCTTTAACTGCGCATCACGCAGTGTTAATTACTAATGTGATTGGCACTGAAAGCTATACAGTCGAAAAAGTGGAAGCGCCGAGTGATCAGGCGCCAGCGCTGCTACAAAACATGTGGCGTAACTGGAAAAACCTGAGCGAAGGCACAGACGCTCGGGCACTAATTGAGATATATAATGATACACAAAGTGATTTAAGCGAAGCTCATGCCTCATTTGCAACGGGGGTGATCAACCTAGAGCAACGCGCCTGGGTCGAACAGTTGTCTCTGAGAATATACGCCGAGCTACGCCATTTAATGAGCAACAAAAACCGTTTTCACAGACCGATAATCGACGAGCTTAATGGCCGCTTAGCAGACAAGTTCTTTGTCAATTTCTCGCTGTTTCAGTCGCTGCCCGACGCTTGGGGCATCGATCAAGTGTTCCCAGTGTTACCATTGTCGGGCTTACAAAATGTCGCCGACAAACGCGCCGTCATGTTAGACATTACTTGTGACTCAGACGGTGCCATCGACCATTACGTAGAAGGTCAAGGCATTGAAACAACGTTAGCTGTGCCAGAGTGGAGCAAGGACAAACCGTATCTGATGGGCTTTTTCTTGGTCGGGGCATATCAAGAGATCCTCGGAGACATGCATAACCTATTCGGTGATACGCACAGTGCTGTCGTGACAATTGACGAGCAAGGAAAAACGGTCTTTGAGTCTATTGATGAAGGTGATTCGGTTGAAGATATGATGCGCTATGTTCATATTGACGTGGACGACATCCGAAACAATTATCAACAACTCGTGGATCGTTATGTTGAAAAAGACGAGCAAGCACTTGTTCTTCAAGAGCTTGAACAGGGTCTCACTGGTTATACCTATTTAGAGGATTTTTAAATGAACGATTTGTTTACCAAAACGGATTATTCCTTGTATTCAAATGCGATGACTTTCTTACGCCGTCCTTTGGTAAAGAACCCAGTTAGCGCTGACGCCGATGTGGTTGTGCTCGGTGTTCCACTTGATATGGCGACCTCTGGTCGTCCCGGCGCTCGAATGGGGCCTGATGCGATTCGTAAGGCATCCGTCAATTTGGCGTGGGAAGGGAACAAATTTCCCTGGAATTTTAACGTTTTTAAGGACAATAAGGTCATCGATGCTGGTGATTTAGTGTTTGATTGCGGTGACGCGGAAGACTTTACTTACCGCTTAGAAGCCGCAACCAATGAAATACTGAAAAGTGGAAAAACCATGTTAGCGCTGGGTGGGGATCACTTCATCACTCTACCGATCCTCAGAGCATATGCGAAACATCACGGTGAGATGGCGCTTATCCATTTTGATGCGCACACCGACACCTACAGTAATGGCAGTAGCTATGACCATGGCACCATGTTCTATCACGCCCCTAAAGAAGGGCTGATTTCCGCAAAGCACTCTGTGCAAATCGGGATAAGAACAGAATACAGTTACGATGATCACGACTTTAACGTCATCAATGCCATGCAAGCCAACGATATGAGCGTTGACGCGATTGTTGCTCAAATAAAAGAGACCATCGGTGACAAGCCGGTTTATATTACATTTGATATAGACTGCCTTGACCCCGCGTTTGCACCCGGTACTGGCACCCCCGTGTGCGGTGGGCTCAATAGCGATAAAGTATTGAAGATCATACGAGGTCTGGCGGGAGTCAACGTCGTCGGCATGGACGTTGTCGAAGTGTCTCCACCTTATGATCAAAGTGATCTAACGGCATTGGCTGGTGCAACAATTGCGCTTGAATTGCTGTACGTTTGGGCGTCAAGACCAAAACTTAGCGACTAGTTGCTATAGAACACACCACGAATACAAAGCGCAATAAGTCATCACTTAGGTATGCCGCGCTCTTGTTAGATATGACGAGTTTCACTTAGTCATTCACCGTTAGCCTGGGCCAGCGCGTTAACCAGTTCTTTGAGTTAACGCGCTGCTCAAATATCAACTTATCACGTCTGGGGTTATGGGTAATTTGCAGCGCAAACAGTGTTGATAAGTCAAACGCAGTAATGCAGTCAATATTACCCGCAGAGGTTAACCGGACCGCAATGGCTGTTTCTTTTTCGGGCCAATAACTCATCGCATCTTGCACATTTTGATAAGGCTTATCTTGGTTTTTGATATGCATCCTTGCTTGATTACGTACTTGCCAATTTACGTCAGGCATCGCCGCAAGCAACACACGCTCATAGTACTGATGTTGGTCGTCACATTGCTCAGCAGCATCAAAGTAAACCACATCAATATCATTAAGGCTGCTTGATGTATCTTTGCGATGAAGATGGTCCCAAATTAGATTTCGAACAAAGCCCGCTGCAACAAATCCTTGAGGAAGATCCAACGTCCTCACCGCTCGCAGCACATCAACTCGAAATGGGTCATTTAAAATCAGCGTTTCAATACGCCGTATATGTTGTTGATTTATCTCGATCATCGCTGTTCATCTAGACAACATTCATCTTGTAAGAACCCAATGACATCCGTTAACTTATCATACTCAGCCACGCAGAAGAGGGTGCGCCCTTCTCTTCTCTGAGACAACAGTCCAGCTGACGCTAGACTTGATATGTGATGCGACAACGTTGAACCTGGTATCGACAAACTTTGCTGTAAATCCCCAACAGGTACTCCTGAGTGACCTGCACGAACAATACGCCTAAATATCGCCAACCTTGTCGGATGACCTAGCTCTTTCAAGGCTTTAGCTACAACATCAATATTCACCATATCCTCCAGCTACAACTTTATATTTCGATATTACTAGAAATATCTTGATTCGTCCAATCGAGTTGATTATATTTCGATCATTCTAAGTTAATCGAAATATAAGGCCATAGAGGTAAATACAATGTTGAATATAGATACGGCAATGGTGCAAGACACCATCAATATGTTTGTACTGCTCTCAGTCGAGTTAACGGTTCTGTTTTTGTTGATCAGCTACCTGGTCGGTATTTTGCAAGAATACATTCCGCCTCACAAAATTCAGAGCATCCTCAGTAGCAAGAATGGAAAAGGGTATCTTGTGGCGAGCTTGCTGGGTGCGATCACACCGTTTTGTTCATGTTCCACTATCCCCTTTCTAAAAGGCCTTATTCGCGCAAATGCAGGGTTCGGAACGATGATGGTATTCCTATTCGCAAGCCCGCTACTGAATCCGATCATCATCGGACTATTCGCGGTCACCTTCGGACTGCAAGTTACTCTGTTTTATTTTTCTGTCGCTATGAGTGTTTCAATACTGGCGGGGGTTACTCTCGAGAAACTTGGCTTTGAGAAATACATCAAAGCCGAGGCTTACTTAGATCCCGAGATAAAAGAATGTGGTAGCACTTGCTCGGCCAACACGATTGTCGTTATCAATAAGTGGCAAAAAATATGGAATTCGACTTGGAAAGATTTCAAGAAAGTCTTGCCGTATTTGATGGTAGGGATCATCTTTGGCTCACTAATCTATGGTTTTATGCCTACAGAGTTTGTCGCTAAGGTGGCCAATGATAGCAACCCTTTGGCAATACCTCTTGCCGCTATCATTGGCATACCTCTTTACATTCGTGCCGAAGCTGTCATTCCATTAAGCGCAGCCCTTGCAGCAAAAGGCATGAGCTTAGGCGCGGTTATGGCACTGATCATTGGTAGCGCTGGTGCAAGTTTAACCGAAGTGATCCTACTCAAGTCCATCTTTAAAAACACCATGGTTATCGCGTTTCTTGTCGTTATATTGTCGATGGCGGTCGGTGCCGGTCTTTTCTACCAGTTCCTTTTCTGACCAAAAATAAGCGCTGGGTCTGTCTTCGTTGCTACGAGTAATAACGGTAACTAATGTCGAGCATTGAATCGCTTAATAAACCCGTCCTACCCTCACCAATCAATTCACAGTCATGCTTTTTTAAGCATGACTCGAGTTTGGTCTCTAAGTCACACCAACAGCACGAAACAAAAGCTAGTATTTTTATCGTCACACTTAAATAACGTAAGCACCTGCCCCCATTATGGCCGCGCCTGAGAAAGGAATATGTCATGAACCCATCAGAAAAATTTTGGAACAACATTGCCCAAAAGTACTCACGCACGCCCGTAGATGATGAAGCTACTTATCAAAATAAAATCTCGGAAACTCAAGGCTACTTTACCACAGAGATGGAGGTGCTCGAGTTTGGCTGCGGAACCGGTACGACAGCCATCTATCACGCGCCTTACGTGCGTCATATTGATGCAATCGACCTCGCCGAAAACATGATCGCCATAGGTCGCACAAAAGCAGAGCATGCTGGTATCAATAATGTCACGTTCCATCAAGGAACTCTGGAACAGTTCAACGCCCACTCAGAAAGTCTGGACGCTGTCTTAGCTCTCAATGTCATTCACTTACTCCCAAATCGGGCGGCCATACTTACCGAAGTATCACGAATACTAAAACCCGGAGGCCTGTTTATAACTAGCACCGTGTGTTTGGGGCACTCTTATTTGCGTTTTATAAAGTGGCTAGCACCTCTGGGAAAGCTCATGGGATTGATGCCTGATGTCTATATTCTCATTGAAGATCAATGGACTAACGAACTCACGCAATCTGGATTTAGTATCGAACGCCAATGGCATCATGGTACTCAAAATACCTGCGTGTTTATCATTGCTACCAAAAAACCGATAGACTGTGAATGAAAGCTCCATCACAGTTTATCAATATTCTTTTTGCTTATTGTCATGACGCAACACCATAACTTTGAGAGTTCCCTGCCGCAGACTAAACTTTATTGAAAGTGAACGTTTTATAATTAATAAAACGAATGCAATTCTTCTTAGATCGGGAAGCTTTAGCATGCCTAACAATAATGATAGTAACGCGAGCAAAGATATTTCGAAGGTAAGCCAATCTGTGCTGCAGATTGTGCAAAAGCTCATTGTTGAGCTCGATCCAGACGCCCTATCATCAAACCCGATACACTTAACTAGCAACCTTGATGAAGACCTTTCTTTTGATAGCCTGACCCGAGCCGAGCTATTAACACGCATCGAAAGTCACTTTCACACTTCATTGCCTGAACATGCGTTATCCACTATCGAAACGCCACAAGATATTGTTGATGCGATACTAAAATCGGTTCCAACAGATGATGCTGCATTGCCCATCGAGCCGATCGAGCACATCCACTTAGAAACGGTAGAGGGTCAGCCTACGGATGTTACCACATTACAGCAACTGCTTGACTGGCATGTCGACAACCACCCCCATAGACCGCACCTCTATGTCTTTCAAAATGCCGATCAAGTTGCAGAAATAAATTATCAGAAACTTAAGCATGAAGCGCTTAAAATCGCAGCGGGACTTGTAGAGCATGGTATTGAGCCTGGGGATTGTGTCGCGATAATGCTTCCCACCAGCAATGAGTACTTCTATAGCTTTTTTGGAATACTGTATGCACGAGCGATCCCTGTACCCATATACCCCCCAGCCCGAATTCAGCAAATTGAAGACCATTTGAATCGTCATGCCAATATCCTCAACAACGCACAAGCCAAGTTACTCATCACGGTTACAGAGGCGAAGTCCCTAGCTCATTTACTCAAGCTACAGGTTCAAACCATTACCGCAGTGGTCACCGCAAGTGAACTGCAACAAGCGAGAAGCCCCTTTGATGCTGGTGACGCTGAGTCATCCGATATTGCCTTTCTACAGTACACCTCTGGCAGTACAGGCGTACCCAAGGGTGTTATGCTTACACACGCCAATTTACTCGCCAATATCAGGGCGATGGGCAAAGTGGTCGGCGCAACCTCCAATGACGTATTTGTCAGTTGGTTACCTGTCTACCATGACATGGGTCTTATCGGAGCGTGGCTTGGCAGTCTGTATCATGCGATGCCTTTAGTCATAATGTCTCCATTGCAGTTTCTCACTAAACCACAACGTTGGCTTTGGGCCGTTCATCGCTATAGAGGAACCCTCTCTCCTGCGCCGAACTTTGCCTATGAACTTTGTGTCGCCCGAGTCAAAGAGAGCGACTTAGAAGGGCTGGATTTAAGCAGTTGGCGGCTGTCATGGAATGGCGCAGAGCCTGTTAGCCCACAATCCATAAAAAACTTCACCGACAAGTATGCTAAGTATGGTTTTAAGCCAGAAGCCATGTCACCCGTTTACGGCCTGGCGGAATCTTCCGTCGGACTCACCTTTCCCGTTAATGTAAGAACACCTCGGGTTGAGTATTTTCAACGAGAAGCCTTGAGTCACCTTGGCAGAGCAATTGTCACAGAAGAAAAAGATAACAATGCAATTCCTGTTATCGGGTTAGGCTTTCCTCTTCCTGGCCACCAGATCCGTATTGTCGATGACCTAGGCAAAGAGTTACCAGAAGGCGAAGAAGGCGAGCTGGAATTTAAGGGCCCTTCAGCGACACAAGGCTACTACCGCAACCCGGAAAAAACCAAGATTCTCTATCATGATGACTGGCTAGTCACAGGGGACCGCGCTTTTACAATAGGGGGGGAATTGTTTCTAACCGGTCGAACCAAAGACATCATCATTAAAGCAGGGCGTAATATCTATCCTCACGAACTCGAACAAGCTGTTGCCAATATCACTGGTGTAAGAAAAGGCTGCGTCGCCGCTTTTGGTGGCCACGACCGCCGATCGGGAACCGAGAAGCTGGTCTTATTGGCGGAAAGTCGCGAAACAGATCAAGACCAAATTAACGAAATCAAAAAACAGATCAACGCATTGGCATTAAGCCTACTTGGCAGTCCTGCCGATGATATAGTCATTGGCCCGCCTCATACCATACCCAAAACCTCAAGTGGTAAAATCCGCCGCAGTGCTTGTAAGGAATTGTATGAACAAGGCAAGCTTGGTAAGCGTCAGCGCGCAGTTTGGCTTCAAGCTATACACCTGGCTGTTGCGGGTGTAAGACCACAGCTACGCAAATACACACGCACTCTATTAGATGTCGGTTTTGCCGCTTATGCCTGGCTAGGAATCGGACTACTTGCACCAGTGGTTTGGTTACTGGTGGCATTATTACCCAATAAAGCAGGGTGTTGGAAAGTCACCCAGTTGGGTGCTCGGGCATTAATTCGATTTACTGGCGCTAAGTGCTCTATACAGGGGCTAGACAACTTGCCCTCTCAAAGCCAGTCCAGCATTTTGGTCGCTAATCATTGCAGTTATTTAGATGGATTGGTGATTATTGCTACCACGGGATTAAAGTGCCGCTTTGTGGCTAAGCGGGAGTTGTTAAATAACCCGTTTTCTCGTATTTTTTTAACCAAATTGGGTGCCGAGTTTGTCGAACGTTTTGATGTTGAACAAAGCGTCGTAGACGCGAAAAACCTCTTTGAAGGCGTTAAAGAGAAACAACCTCTCGTTATATTCCCAGAGGGTACTCTGTATCGAATGGCCGGGCTTCATCAATTTCACATGGGGGCATTTATTGCCGCGGCCAATTCAGGAATACCGGTGACTCCTATAACTCTATGTGGCACTCGCTCAAAACTTAGAGGCAGTTCACTTTTCCCCCGCCGGGGCAATATCAGCGTGACCATTGGTAAAGCACTATATCCTGATGGATCGGACTGGCAAGCTGCCCTTTCACTACGCGATAAAGCAAGAAACGATATTTTGAGTCATTGCGGTGAGCCTGATATGGCACATGGCTCAATGAAATAAGACACCAATAATATCGTAGTGGCGCATGTTGAACGGTATATAAGAACCAGGAAACAATGTTTGGAACAATCACTTTTCTCCTTGCAATATAACAACCCCTTCAGGCTGTTAAGTGTCAGTGCTAGATGTATTGAATGCACTGGCCATAGACTTCAAGAACTAGATTCCGAACCTAATACACTGGGTCTGCTCACCGTTGGCTTCGAGCAATGTCATATTAGTCGCGCTAAGGTGGATGACTTGCGTCGTTAATTCTTCTGGAATTCGTAACTCTTTTGCCAGTGTTTCGGAAAATTCTACACCACTCGAGTTACGGCTATCCATCGCCAGTACTTCAAATTTTTCGGTTAGCGTTGTGCCCACTAGACTCCAGTGGCCTTCAGTAACAAGCTCAAGCTTAACTGCACCTTTTCCTGTCGTCACAGGGTAATTAAGAAATACCCTGCCATTAAAATCACCATTGTCAGCATAGCTGACATGCACTTTAGTTTTAATGTCTGATAGCGCGTAGTCGCATTGCCAGGCCCCCGCTATATTTTGTGCAGAAATCGTCAGTGCTTGCTCTTCTTTAGTTTCAGGCTGACTACAGCCAATCACTGACAGTGCCATTATGGTCATCCATACTAATTTTCTCATCTTAACATCCTTATATTTCAGTCAACTGCATAGTTATTGTAGTGGAACCACTTATCATTTTATAAACTTCAAAGTGAAGAAAATATGCTACTTCACTCATTAACATCAAATACTAAGACCTGCTTTGAATTTAAACCCGCAACCTTGTCCTGCCAACGAGGTCAAATGGCGAGTCGACAGATAGTAGGAAAGATCGTATGGCGCACATTCATCACTTTTTCGTCTGTGCTGAAGTTCACCTTGAGCGATAATAAGACCAAAGATCCATCCATACGTGCCGGATACGCAGCGTACATTGAACAGTTCAGCTCTCAGTAATTCGCTTACTTGGTACTAGAAAATACTGCGGTGTTAACTTAATATAATTGTTGACCTTACCCTAGGGTAAGGCTTTAAACTGGGTTGTAACTCAATTTTGAAGGCTTGGTATGCGTTTGTCATCTGTTCGCATAATTTGGATCACTTTTGTTAGCACCTTTACGTTGCTGGCTTCTAGTATTGTCTCAAGCTCGCCTTTAATGACGTTTAAAATGTTCCAACTCACAAGTGCTAGCGAAAGTCATCAAATTACCGTTGTAGCGCAACTTCCTGATTGTCTCGGTAGCAGTCTCCATACCCACATGGATCACGATGTAAGTCCGCATAGCTCGCATAGTCTCTCTCAGTCCTCGTCTCAATCGTGTGATAGTCACTCAGAGTCACCACACAATTGTTGCAGTGCAACGTGCATTAATATCCTGGCTTTTTTACCCAGCTTTAAAAACACCACCCACTTTGCAAGTCAATTGAGCCCTATTGACGATTTCTCATGGGGTGAGCGTGTTCATCGCCCACAATCTTTATATCGCCCCCCAATAGCTTGATCCAACTTCTGCCTAACTTACTGACCACGTTTATTGGTTAATTTCTAAAATTTAACCAATTTAGGTTCAGTAATCGTTTTAACGCGCCTACTCTTTAGCGCACGAATTTGGATAACACCGTGAATATTAAACCCTCACTAATTGCTGTCGCTATCAGTGCGTTGGTCGGCTTTGTGGTACCGCTGCACGCCGCTCCTAATGCACAACAAACAAGCTTGGCATCGTCATCCTCGATATCTTTGGCTCAGCTTATTGATATCGCATTAAACTACGATTCAAATCGAAAACAGCTCTATGCTCAATCTCATGCGATGAGAGAATCCGGAGTAGCGAGCGCGACGCTTGCAGACCCGAAACTGAAAGTTGGTTTTGGTGGACTTCCTGTCGATAGCTTTAGATTCGACCAAGACCCGATGACCAATATCTCTGTTGGGCTAATGCAACAATTTGGCCGAGGTTCAACACTTGATCTTCAAAAGCGCCAAGCCAATCAACAAGCCGATGGCATGGCTCTTCAAGTTGCAGCTCGCGAGCTAGAAATCGCCAATGGCATGACTCAACTTTGGCTAGAGCTTGGTTACCAACAACAGGCCCATCAGGTGCTGCTTGAAAATCATCGATTGATGAAGGAAATGGAGAGTTTTATTCAGACTAACTACTCCATCGGTAAAAGCGAAGCTCAAGACCTTCTCAATGCTCAACTGCAAGTGAGCCAAATTGAAGAGAAGCTGCAAGCCAATACACAAACGCAGCATCGTCTGATCTCTCAATTGTCAGAGTGGCTAGGATCAGAGTGGCTGTATCGTACTGTTTCACTAAATGCGAGTAATCAATTAGATTGGAGCTCACTCGAACAGCGTTTAAATGAGTCGGCACAGTCAACCAATTATTTCCAGCAGCTTAACCAACACCCAATTGTGCAGATGGCAGATGTGGCTATCTCCGCGAATCAAACTCAAGTAGAGATTGCTCAGCAAGCATATACCCCTCAGTTCGGTGTTGAAGTGATGTACGGCCATCGACAGGCTAACGGTATGAACGGCAAGCCAGCTTCCGATCTATTAAGTGCCTACATTACGATGGATGTACCTCTCTTTACTGGCAATCGCCAGGATCGACAGCACTCCGCTGCGCAATATCAAGTCGGTGCTGCGCAATCGCAGAAAGACACACTGCTCAGACAAATGGAAGCCAAGGTAAATACGCTGCTTATTGATAAGAGCAACCTCGAGCAACGTTTAGAACGCTATCAATCCACATTGCTTCCACAAGCAAAATCTCGCTCACAAGCAGTAGAGCGTGGTTACCAAAACAACACCGCTCAATTTAATACTGTAATTACAGCAAGTCGCGATGAATTAGCACTGCAGCTTGAGCAGCAGCGCCTGTTGACTGATTTAAACCTCGTGAACAGTAACCTATCCGCATTGCTCGGCGGGTTTAATTTCAAAGTCGAAGCGCCAACCTTGGATCGCGATGGACAAGGCTCTCTTCAAAATCAGACCGAGGCACAGCTGACACTCTCAGCCAATGCGAACTAGATAGGAACCCATTATGAAAACAATGCAAATCGCAACTCTCGCTCTTCTCATTGGCGGTGCTATCGGTTTTGGCGCGACCCACTTCATCACGCCAGCGAACCACGAAATGGGCTTGATGGTCTCATCTGACGAAAAAGTGGCAGATGAGCCACTCTATTGGGTTGCACCTATGGATGCAAACTACCGTAGAGATCAACCCGGAAAATCCCCAATGGGAATGGATCTTGTTCCCGTCTACGCATCCGATCTTTCAGGAGAGAATGAAGAAGCTGGGACAGTTACAATAAGCCCTTCCGTAGAGAATAATCTTGGGGTGAAAACCGCTTTAGTGAAACAAGAAAAGCTATCTCCTCGTATCGAAACGGTTGGTTATGTCGCCTTTGATGACAGCCTGGTGTGGCAAACCAACGTTCGTACCACGGGCTGGGTTGAGAAGCTTAACGTCAATGCCATCGGTGAGCAGGTCAAAAAAGGCGACGTGCTTTTCACGCTCTACTCTCCTGAACTAGTGAAAGCCCAAGAAGAATTGCTTAACGCCTATCGTGCAGGCCACAAAGGGTTAATTCGCGGCGCTACCGACCGCCTGGTCTCACTAGGCGTTGATCCGTCGCAAATAAGACAGATCGTAAAAGCAAACCAAGCCTCTCAAACCATCGAAATCAAAGCAATAGCTGATGGTGTTATCGCCAGTTTGAATATTCGTGAAGGGGGCTACCTATCTCCAGCGCAAACCGTGATCAGTGCTGGCCCTCTTAATGATGTGTGGGTAGACGCGGAAGTGTTTGAGCGTCAATCACACTGGATCACCGCCAACAGCAAAGCCAGCATGACGTTAGACGCCATACCGGGGCAAAAGTGGCAAGGCGTGGTTGACTACATCTACCCTATTCTCGACCCAAAGACCCGTACTTTGAGAGTGCGACTGAAATTTGCCAACCCCAAAGGCGAGCTAAAGCCAAATATGTTCGCCAATATTGCTCTGCAACCAGAATCAAGTGAGAGCGTTCTGACAATTCCAAGATCATCGGTTATTCGCTCTGGTGATATGACTCGAGTGGTGCTTTCACAAGGTGATGGTAAATACCGTTCGGCTCGCATTGAAGTAGGACGCGAGGCAGGCGAAAAAATCGAAGTTATTCAAGGCCTCAACGAGAACGACCGCATCGTGACTTCCGCTCACTTCATGATCGATTCAGAGTCAAGCCAATCGGCTGACCTTTCTCGCATCAATGGCGTTGAACCTACTGCAGAAAGCGCATGGGCAAAAGGTGAAATCACCGATGTGATGGAAGGACACCGTATGCTGACCATCAACCACCAACCAGTACCTGAGTGGAACTGGCCGGGAATGGTGATGAACTTCAACATCGCCGAAGGCGTTGATATGTCTCAACTTAGCAAAGGACAAATGATCAATTTTGAAATGCAAAAAGGCGATTCAGGGCAATACGATGTTGTCACCCTCAACGTTGATGACACCATTATTGCCAGTGAGTTATGGGTCGATGGTGAGATCACTATGCTAATGGCTGACTTTGGCATGATCACCCTGAAGCACGCGGCGGCTCCTGAATGGAACTGGGCCGCTGGCGAAATGAATTTTTCGGTTGGGGAAAATGTCGATCTGTCTGGTTTGGTTGAGGGCCAATCGGTTCAATTTCTAATAACCAAAGAAGGCGCTGATATCTCGTTAGTCGATATTAAGACCAAGAAAAGCAGTTCTTCAAAAATGGATGCGCACGCGCATCACAACATGGGGGATAACCAATGATTACCGCCATTATTCGATGGTCTATCAATAATCGATTCCTGGTCTTAATTGCCAGTATCTTCCTCACACTGGCAGGGCTTTACAGCGTTAAAAATACGCCTGTTGATGCGCTGCCTGACCTCTCTGATGTGCAGGTGATTATTAAAACTAGCTACCCGGGGCAAGCGCCGCAAGTGGTAGAAGACCAAGTCACCTACCCACTGACAACGGCCATGCTCGCGGTACCTGGAGCAGAAACCGTTCGAGGCTATTCTTTCTTTGGCGACTCATATGTCTACATCATCTTTAACGATGATACCGATATGTACTGGGCCCGCTCTAGAGTACTGGAGTATCTTAGCCAAGTTGCCCCTAACCTACCCGCTAACGCCAAACCAACACTTGGGCCAGATGCCACCGGTGTAGGCTGGATTTACAGCTACGTCTTACAAGATAAGACAGGTCAGCACGATTTGGCCGAGCTGCGTAGCCTGCAAGATTGGTTCTTAAAGTACGAGCTGCAAACGGTTGATGGCGTATCAGAAGTCGCCACCGTAGGCGGTATGGTCAAGCAGTACCAAGTGCAGATTGACCCCGCCAAGCTTCGCGCTTATGACCTGACTTTACAGCAAGTCAACATGGCAATCCAAGACGGAAACCAAGAGACAGGCGCATCAGTTGTTGAAGTCGCTGAAGCCGAACACATGGTTCGTACCACTGGCTATTTAAGCAGCATCGAAGACATTAAATCACTGCCGCTTAAGGTCACAGACAAAGGCACACCATTACTGCTAGGTGACATTGCCGAAATCAATACAGGACCGCAAATGCGTCGTGGTATCTCTGAGCTCAATGGTGAAGGCGAAGCGGTGGGCGGCGTCATTGTCATGCGCTTTGGCGAAAACGCCAGTGAGGTGATCGACAACGTTAAGAGCAAACTGAATGAGCTTAAACAAGGCTTACCTGATGGTGTCGAAATCATTGCCACCTACGATCGCTCTACACTCATTGATGCTGCTGTCGAGAACCTATGGCAAAAGCTCATCGAAGAGTTTATTGTTGTTGCCGTTGTCTGTGCCCTGTTCTTGTTCCATATCCGCTCATCTCTGGTGATTGCGATAAGCTTACCCGTGGGCATTTTAAGTGCCTTTATCGTTATGCATTGGCAAGGCATCAACGCTAACATTATGTCACTCGGTGGCATTGCCATCGCCATTGGTGCCATGGTGGACGGGGCAATCGTAATGATTGAGAACGTGCATAAGCACATTGAACGCACGCCACTAACCGATAAAAACCGTTGGCAAGTGATCGGTAAAGCCGCCGAAGAGGTGGGTGCTCCGCTGTTCTTCTCGCTGATTATTATTACGCTCAGCTTTGTTCCGGTTTTTGCGCTTGAAGGCCAAGAAGGCAAGATGTTCTCGCCACTCGCCTTTACCAAAACCTACGCAATGGCTGCCTCCGCAGGTTTAGCCATCACCTTAGTCCCTGTGCTTATGGGTTACTTTGTTCGCGGTAAGATTCTTCCTGAGCATAAGAACCCAGTGAACAAAGGACTTGTAACACTCTATCGCCCAATGCTGAATCTTAGCCTAAAATACCCAAAACTGATCATTGTTGCAGCTCTTGGTTTGATGGCATCAGCGTATTACCCAACCAGCAAACTCGGCAGCGAATTCATCCCCCCACTGGATGAAGGCGATTTAATGTACATGCCTACCACGTACCCAGGTATTTCGATTGGTAAAGCGCGCGAGCTGCTACAGCAAACCAACAAGCTGATCAAAACCGTACCTGAGGTGGAAACGGTATGGGGCAAGATTGGTCGTGCTGATACAGCAACAGACCCAGCACCGTTAACCATGATTGAGAGTGTCATTCAGCTTAAACCTCGTAATGAATGGCGAGAAGGCGTCACCACCGACTCACTACGCGCTGAGTTCGATAGCCTTGTGAAGTTCCCTGGGTTAACCAACGCATGGGTAATGCCAATCAAAACACGTATCGATATGCTAGCAACGGGGATTAAAACGCCGATAGGTATCAAGATCGCGGGGCCTGACCTTAAAGTCATTGAAGGTATCGGCGCGGAATTAGAGCCTATTTTAAATGAACTGGAAGGCACCGCTTCTGTCTACGCCGAGCGTGTTGCCGGTGGCCGTTACGTCACCATCGATATCAAACGCCGAGCAGCCGCTAGATATGGTCTAAGCATTAAGGAAGTTCAGCAAGTGGTGTCAACTGCGGTTGGCGGTATGAAAGTGGGTGAGACGGTTGAAGGCTTAGAGCGTTATCCAATCAATGTTCGTTATCCACAAGATTATCGTAACTCTGTTAGTAAATTGCAGAACCTGCCTCTTGTAACAGCTAATGGCGCTCGTATCGCTCTCGCGGATGTGGCCGATATTCGCTACGAAGATGGCCCACCCATGATAAAAACAGAAAATGCTCGCCCGAATGGTTGGGTCTTTGTTGATATCGATGGCCGAGATCTTGGCTCTTACGTTGCACAGGCTCAGCGAGCAGTGAGCGAACAGCTAGATCTTCCTGCCGGCTACTCCATTGCGTGGTCTGGTCAATACGAATATATGGAGCGAGCTAAAGAGCGATTAACCATGGTAGTACCGGTCACGATTGGCATCATCATGTTACTACTCTACATGAGTTTCAGGCGTATTGGTGAGGTACTCATCATCATGGGGACCTTACCATTGGCGATGGTTGGCGGGCTTTGGCTAATGCATATCCTTGGTTTTAACTTCTCCATTGCCGTTGGGGTGGGCTTTATCGCTCTATCTGGTGTAGCGGTAGAGATAGGCGTCATCATGTTGGTGTATCTCAACCAAGCGTGGCACTACAAAAAGCTCCATGCCCAAGAAGAAGGTAATTCACTGACTCAGCAAGACTTAACCGATGCTATTGGTGAAGGCGCTGGCCTGCGTGTTCGCCCGGTCATGATGACAGTGCTAACCGTCATCATCGGTCTCATTCCAATTATGTATGGCGATGGTACTGGCTCTGAAGTAATGCAACGTATCGCAGCCCCGATGATTGGAGGCATGGCATCGGCTCTGCTTCTCACACTACTGGTACTTCCTGCCGTATTCCAACTATGGAAGCGCAGAGAAATAAATATTAATCAATAACTAAAAAATAAGCGGTTTGATTCTACAAATCGCTATTTTAACTGAACATTACACTCTGTAATTTAAGGAAATAAAAATGAAAAAATCACTCATCACACTTAGCCTAGCACTGCTTTCAACCACAGCGTTTGCCGCAAATACGGATCATAGCACCATGGATCATGGAAAAATCGACCATTCTAAAATGGATCATAGCTCAATGATGATGGAGATGGAGGGCATGTCTGCAGTGGGTATGCCAGCAACAGGCGCACAACCTGACAAGGTGATACACATCATTTTAAGTGATGACATGAAAATTACGTTCAAAGGTAATGTCTCCATTGAGCCCAATGACGTGGTGCAATTTGTTGTGATGAATACAGGCAAAATCACGCACGAATTTGCTATCGGTTCAAAAGACGAGCAAACTCAACACCGCGCAATGATGGCAAATATGAATTCACACCATGATCATGACTCAGGTAATGCCGTGACCGTCGAGCCCGGAAAAGCGAAGCAATTGCTTTGGCACTTCCACGGTGATAAAAATGTTGAATTTTCCTGTAATATTCCTGGCCATCATGAGGCTGGCATGACAAAGAGCATCCAACTTTAATTGAACAAACATCGAACTGAACTTTGGCTAAAAATAGGTCGCCGAAGCTCAGTTCGATGCCAAGTATCGATTTCGTAGCCCTAACTTCACCTTCTTCCAAACCGAATTAATCTGTTCACCTGTAGTAAATCTAAATCACTACAACGTCTGTGCAACGAATTCGTTAGGGGATAAACCAGCCCTCCCCAATCACAAAAAGTGGTCCCCTCCTGCATTTGAATCGCTAAGTCGAGCGAGTTGGACTGTACCCGCTTATCTAAACTATCACGCTAAGCAACACTGAAATATAGCCACTTTTTGTCTATTAACATACAGTAGGATCAGGAAAGACAATTATGCGAACGTCAGTACTTATATCGAGAACCCCTTCAACGTATCCAGTTACATCTCATTCTCGATATTGGCTAAACACTGGCTCATTTTACCCTGTAAGCCTGCCTTCAGCGTATCCCAATCAAACTGATTGATGTGTTCAACGACGCTCTGTATCTTTCCAGCTTCTTTGGTTTTATTTTGTATCTGCCAGTAGTCCGGTGGTGTATTTTCCCAGTGCTGATGATCAAGTCCTCTCTGGTAGCCATAGCAGTACAAGTACTGCATGTAGCCTGAGTTAAAAGGTGCGTCAGCCTGAACTTCAGGTATCAAGTGTGGCAAATAGCTATGGCGAAACTCGGACTCAGTTTCCTGAGCCTGTCGGTAGATTTGTGCGATATTACTGCGTCGTTGGTACTTGATCATAGTTTGTATTGAGCGTCCCATAATACCGGTAAAAGAAGGAGTGGTTTCATTCCATTTAGCCGCTAATCGAGTGTTACTGATTACCCAGACTTTGCTGTTGATTTGTGTATCCTCATTGACATCAAGTTGTTCTATCAGTTGCCGTGTATTGTCGACGGCCTCTGAGGTGTCAAAGTAATCTGGCAGAAAAAACACCTGAGAAACCACACCGCCATCGACATGCATTTCATCATAACTGACACCGTCGATATTGACTGAGATTAGCACCGGATTAAACACTCCGGGTATCGATGCTGAAGCGATGATGACATCCTGAAATAGTTCGACTGCTTCATCCCCTTGGTGCATGGCGATTTCGCCCATGTTCCAGATGACTGAGCGCTGGGCATCCAGGTGTGTGGTTTTTACCAGAAACAGTCGCCCTCGCAGGTGCTGATCCTTCACCTTATCTAACACATCTTGATCTATAAACGCTCTCACCATCTGCTCAAACGGCGTGGTATCAATGAGAGACGGGCTGTGAGTGAGAGCCCACAAACCTCGCTTATTGTAAATGTCTTCGTCTGATGTTTGGGTGTACAGTTCTCGCAGTGCCGGATCAAAATCTTGCCCCAAAAACGCATACAATCCGATGATCGCTCCAGTACTAATACCTGTCACCAAGCGGTATTCTGGACGCTGTCCACTGTCAGATAATCCGTTGAGTAAACCCGCACCATAGGCGCCTTCTGCACCACCACCTGAGATACTCAGATAGTCGATAGATTTGGTTTGGTTGCCCAAATCATTCAAGATACTTTTGTCCAGTGGTGTGTTGAGCGAGTGCGAACCCTGACCACCAATGTCATAGCTGTGAGTTAGATCGCCCCAGGTACGGATGTTAGGCTCAAATATCATCTCACCTGACACTTCCATATCAGGTGTGAGTGCATTTCTCTGCAGGCTGGGGGCACACGCAGTCAGTACTGTGGTGAATCCGGTGACGAGAAACATTTTGATCAAGAGTTTGGATTTCATCAAAAGCGCCTCCCCAACGACACCAAGGCTGAGTTACGTTGGCCTAAACCTGCTTCTGCTAACACATCCCAGTCACGGTTAAATGAATACTGAAAACCCACCAATGCATTCCACTGTTGTTCGGTGCGTTGACTCACTTCAAAGCGAGAGCCTTCAAGTAATCCGTTCATGCCTCCAAGATCGAGCCCAAGAGCTTGAATATCTCCTGACAAGTGTTGTTGTACATCTTGATACATGGCACCGACAAAGACTCTGAGCTCCCGACCTCCATCGTATTGCCAACGATGTCCTACTCTTGGCGCTGCGACGAAGGTCTTAATATTGCCATCAATGGCGTCGATGTCCGTTAAGCTGTAATTCAAATCTAATAAAGCAAACCAGTTATCAATACCTCCAACTAAGGTGGTTCCAAGTCCATATGTCATGCCACTCATATCTAAAGTAAACTTAACATCTCCCGCTGAAATGGGTATTCCCAATATAGAGATGGAGTCAATGTTTGCGGTGCTTTGCGCTCGTGTATACCCAAAAATTCCGTACACATTCATAAAGGGCAGTAACCATACGTCTCCACGTAGGGTGACATTGGAGCCTTCAAATTCCGCCTTTTTAGCATCGATATCGACGATATCGCCAATCCCGCCTGTTAGGTTGATGTTGTCGATGGTCACCGGATTACTTATGTCCATATAAGAGAGCGACAAGCCATAAGGCTTGGGCAGCGTGTGTCCCCGCTGCGTGGCTTGCTCTCCCCAAATTGGGAAGATGGAATCCTGAGCAAAACTAATCGGCGACAGCATGACGGCTGCGACCAATACGATGAGAGGCTTCATTTTGTTACCTTTCTGATATTTCAATGTAAGAGGTCAACGATGCTAAATCTCGCTGTTAAAAAGCTTGCAGAAACATATTAATAATTAATGCGTTAGCAATATCGATGAAGAATCCACATACCAAAGGTACGATTATGAATGCTTTATGCGCTGCGCCGTATTGTTGTGTTACTGC
Organism: Vibrio gelatinilyticus; assembly: GCF_022836845.1. Lineage (GTDB taxonomy): Bacteria > Pseudomonadota > Gammaproteobacteria > Enterobacterales > Vibrionaceae > Vibrio > Vibrio gelatinilyticus. Next base: position 121,455 of record NZ_JAJNNZ010000003.1, on the reverse strand, counting down.
CGTCATATTGACGATGGCTGTGGCCGTCGAACCTAACGTGATCCCGCCAAATCCGGAGCTGATCACCGAAGACTCGTAGTCTTTGCCCATAAATCGGAATACGACAAAGATGGTAAACAGAATCGATGCTGCGATCTGGAATAACATCACAGTGCCAATGAATAGCATGGTGCTCTGCAGTTGCCACAATTGAAGCCCCATCAGTGCCATGGTCAAGAACATTCCAAGACAAATATCTGAAATAAGTGTCTGACCTAACTGTACGTTCTCACTGATTTTCTTTTTAAGAACCAGAAGCTTAAAGTTACCAATCAAGATACCTGCGATAAGGCAAGCGACGAACATTGGCAGTTGTAGACCCATCTTGCTCAGTCCGGCATCAATAAAATAGCCAAGGATCAGACTGAGGTTCAGCATAAGCCACGCGTAAAGGTAACCGAAGTGATCGAGCTTGACGGTCTGATTGTGACAGACACCGATATCCAGTTGTGTATCACCTTGCGTTTGTAAACGGTGTCTTTTAATCAGGTAATTGGCAATCGGGCCGCCAATTAAACAGGCAAAAATCAATCCCATGGTATTACTTGCCAGACCAACTTCGGCTGCACTTTCCATTCCCATCTCGTTGAATGTCGGCGCCCAAGCCATGGTGGTACCGACACCACCGATTAGAGAGATAGAACCTGCCATCAAGCCCAGAACAGGCTCAAGCCCTAGCATAGTGGCAACACTGATTCCAATACCGTTTTGAATAACGATATACACAATGCTCAATCCGGTAAGAATAAACAGTGGCTTACCGCCTTTAATCAAGGTCGAGAAATTAGCACTTAGACCAATACCGGCGAAGAAATAGAGCAGCAGTGCATCACGCATACCCAAATCAAAGCTAATTGTAGTGTCAAAAAAGGCATAGATAACCGCGACGACAATGGCGCAGGTAAAACCGCCGATTACTGGCTCAGGTATGCTGTATTTCCTTAATACTTCGTACTTTTTTGTCATTAACTTGCCGACAAAGAGAAGGACAATAGCGAAAGTGAAAGCGAGAAATCCATCCACTTCAATAATATTCATTTTATTTACCTTGGTTTGCAGATCTTATATAGAGAGAGACTAAGAAAAACGAATGGCCATCATGTAAAAGAATGTTAAATAAAGTAAGAACATGACGGTTATTTTAACGTATTTACTAATTCTGGGTATTTTCACAAGAAAAACACTTTTCATTTTTTAACGAAATGAGCAGTGAGGCCTGAATTAATTCAGGCCTCGATATAACTAGAATCCAAATGAATATTTAACTAATGATAGGTTGTCACCATGTTCGCGTTTATATTCATAAGCTAAGCTATGATTGTTCATAAAAGTGTAACCTAAGCTCGCTTTTACATCCCAACCTCGTAGGCTTTCGTTACCCTGTTTGGTTTTGAGGTCGTTGTAGCTGTAGCTGTACGTTGGTGCTACGCTTGCCCAAAGGCCTGATGATGTGTTGTAAATCGCGTTCAGTGTCAGGTCACTGTAGTAGGCGCGATTTGACATCTCGTTGTGCGTCATAGAACCCACAGATAGCTCAGGAATGAATGAGAAACCAATGTTATTTCCAAATAGGTAGTGCGCTGAAATTTCTGTAGATTTTGCCGTTAAGTTCTCATTCTTGTAGTTCTTATCGTGGTCATAAGCCAGTGTCCAGCCTAGGCCTGTCTTGCTGATTGCACTAAAAGAAATGTTGTGATTGTCAAAGCTTTCTTCGGTGTTGTATTTACCTAGTAGCGCCCAGTTTTGAGACATTTGAGTATCGAATTGAGCAGATAGGTGTGCACCATTAGTACCATAACCAACAGAAGCACCAGTATAAAGTTCGTAAGGGTTAGCAAAATTAACTCTCTCTGATGCAATAGCAGAAGCAGACATTACGATAGAAGCGGCGATAATAGTTAGTTTAGACTTTTTCATTTTTAACTCTCTTTAAAATAAATATTGAATTTGTGTTTTTTCTGATTCCCTTCAATGAGGATAAGTATACGTATTTCATTTTCTAGTGGAATGAATAAGAGCTATTCATATTTGCACGAAGACTATTAAAATTAATTAATCTCCCTGAATCTCTTATGATTTAAGATGGTTTTTTATTGATTGCTTTTTGAAATTGACAAGGTCAAATATATAACCATAGATAAAATAAAAAAGCCTGAGTACGTCTCAGGCTTTTGGGTTAATTAATTGTTTTACGAAACGACTGGGCGCTTGATTCTGAAGAACAGTGCGTAGTTCAGTGGAATAACCAGCAGTGTTAATGCAGTGGCGAACAACAGACCGAACATGATAGTGACAGCCATACTCTTGAAGAACGGGTCTACGAGCAGAGGGGCGACACCCAGTATCGTCGTGGCTGCACCAAGAATAACCGGTCTGGCTCGGCTCATCGCTGCCGAGATTATCGCTTCATAAGGTTGTGTACCCGATGCAATCTCTTTATCTGCCTGGTCGACCAGCACTATTGCGTTTTTCACCATCATACCTATCAGGCTCAGGAAGCCCAGTGTTGCCATGAACTCGAACGGCGTCTGGAATGTAACCAGCCCGATTGCCACACCACACACAGCCAAAGGTACCGTACACCAAATAACCAGAGCCTGACGAATACCGTTAAACATTAACACCACTGCCAGAACCATTGCGGTGAAACCGTAAGGCGCGGATATTTTAAGCCCTTCGTCCGCATCTTTGGCATCTTTGTACTCACCGAACCACTCCAGTTCATAACCTACTGGCAATGGCATGCTTTCGATATCTGCACGAACCATTTCGAATGCTTCTGACGTAAGGATGCCAGCCGCTGGGTCTGCCTGTGCCATGATGGTTGGCACTCGGTCAATACGACGCAGCATTGCGTCTTGCCATTCAACACTTGAGCTTTCAATCAGTTGCTCGACCTGAACAAATTGCCCGATCGTAGCACTGTACACTTTTGCATTTTCAATCACTCGGTCATGATGACGCTCTGACTCTGGAGAACGCACTACTATCGGGATAAGGTCATTGCCTTCACGGTAGACACCGACATTGCGACCTGACAATGTTTGTTGAATCGCCTGGTTTAGCTCTACCGTTGTCAGACCAAAACTCTGCACTTTTTCTGCTGAGTAGACAGGCCTGATGACAGGCACTTGTTGACGCCAGTCATCCTGAATCGCTACGAGTGCAGGTGATTGCTCCATAATGTCTTTTGCTTGTTCGGCTAGTTGTCTCAGCACTTCGCTGTCCGGGCCTTTGAAAGCAACTTCAATCTTTTTACCACCACCTGGGCCTAACATAAACTTCCAGACATTGATGGAGGCATCGGTGTAACGTTCGTTCAGTTCAACATGTAGCTCCGCTATCAGACTCTCAATGACTTTATAATCATCCACATCCACCAACATTTGGGCATAGCTTGAGTTTGGTGGCTCCGGAGAGTAGGTCAACATGAAACGAAGACCGCCTGAACCGATAAAGCTCGTGGTACCAGTGATATTGGATTTTTCCCAAACATCTTTCTCTATTTGCCCCACGATCTCATGAGTACGCTCTATGTCAGTTCCTTGTGGTAGACGAATATCGATTGCAAACTGCTCTCTTTGTGACTCTGGCATGAAGCCCGGTGGTACATGGCTGAAAGTGACAACACCCACTGCAAAAAGACCCACAACGACGACTAAACTCTTTTTTTGGTTATTCAGTACAGCTTCTAGCACTCGTTGATAAGCTGCGCTGATTTTTCCTGGTTTTGATACTTTGTTTGCGTTGACCTTCAGATAGTCGTGGCAAAGCATTGGAGTGACCGTAACAGCAAGCACCCAGCTCAACATCATTGAGTACAGAATTACCCAGAACAACGACCCAGCGAATTCCCCCATGTTCGATGGCGATAGGCCGATAGCGCTGAATGCACAGATACCAACAATCGTACCGCCCAGTAGGGGCCACTTAGTTTCGTTGACAATATCAGCGACGACCTGGTTACGATCGGCATTCGGTTCCTTCTGTAAACGGGTCAATACGCCATCCGTTACCACGATCGCGTTGTCAACCAACATACCGAGAGCAATGATCAGAGCACCCAGAGAAATACGTTGCATGGCAATATCATCAATCAACATGATGATCAGTGTGCCCGCCACGGTAAGGACCAGTACAAAGCCAATGACCAGGCCTGTCCGCACACCCATAAACAGCAGCAGAACAACAAATACAATCACAACAGCGGCAATCAGGTTATTGACAAATTCTGAAACCGAATCACGAACAGAATCAGATTGAATCGAGATTTCGTGCAGTTCGATTCCGTGAGGACGCTGGCTTTCAAGCTCTGTAATTCGAGCTTTTACCGCATCACCCATTTCGACCACGTTACCACCGGATACGTTAGAAATACCCAGGCCAATCGCACGTTTACCGTTGTAGCGCATAAGCGCTGACGAAGGCTCTTCAAAGCCGCGAGTTACGTTGGCGATGTCGGACAGTCTCATGACCGTGTTGTTATCACCAATGGCGATTTGTAGGTTTTTCAGTTGTTCAAATGAGCTGATGCTAGAAACAGGTGTAATGGCAACACGCATGGTATCGGTATTAATACTTCCCGCAGTAGACACCATATTCTGGCGTTCTAGAACGCGATATACCTGCTCGGCAGATACACCGAATTGAGCAAGACGATCGCTTGCGATCTCAACGAAAATGACTTCGTTTTTTTCTGCCAGTGTCGCGGTTTTCGACACACCAGGCACCAGTGCAAGCTCACGACGCAACGTGTCTACGTAATCCTGTAGCTGTTTGTCGCTGTGACCTCGGCCGGTAACGGCATAGAACTGAGCGAACACATCGGCGAAGTCATCATTGACGATGGGCTGACCAGTACCTGGAGGTAAAGAACGTTCGGCGTCACCGATTTTTCTTCGGACTTTGTCCCAGACCTGTTGTAGCTCTGCTTCGTTATTGGAGAACTCACGTTTGATTTCTACCGTGACTTCAGACATGCCTTGTTTTGATACCGAAGTAATTTCTTTCACTTCTTGCAGCGACTGCAGTGCACCTTCCACAACATCAGTGACCTCGTCGGACACTTCTTGCGCCGTAGCACCCGGGTACGGGGTTACGATGACCGCTTGGCGAATGACAAATTCTGGGTCTTCAAAGCGACCGAGTTTCAGATAGCTGATATACCCGCCAATTAGGGTTAGGGCGATCAATACCCAAACGCTGGTGCGTTTGGCTATAGTGAAGTTGGCTATGTTCATTATTTCGCCGCCTTAGTTGTCATTGGTCGAACTTCCAGCCCCTCAGATAAGCCCAGAGTGCCAGCTGTGATGATTTTCTCACCTGCATTAAGCATCGATATGACTTGTACACGATCCCCCACCATGGAGCCTGTTTCAATGACTCTGCGTTGAATAGTGTTGTTCTCATCGACCACCCAAACGTATTGATTACCCAGGTTATCCGGAGAAATCGCAGAAAGAGGAACGGTGATCATGCCGCTTTCTTGCTCTGTTGATATGGAGAAGACGCGCACTGTCATGCCTGGAAGCAGGGTGACCTGTTGGGTATCTTCAAATTTTAAAGTGACGCTATAAGTTCGTGCCGCTGGGTCCGGTTCGGTTTCGAATGTCTTCACAGACAAGTCGAAGGTCCTACCCGGAAATAAAGGTGAGCTGGCGAGAACTTTTCGTGTGCCATTTGGCTGCGCCATAATTCGCTCGGGAACCTGAATCACGACTTCAAGTTGGTTTAAATCGTGGATGGAAACAATGGCTTCGTTGCTTTGAATCTGGGTGTAGTTGTCCACCAGCTTGCGGCTAACGATTCCGTTAAATGGCGCTCTTAGTGTGGTGTCATCCAGACGACGCTGGGCATCTTTCAATTTACTTTCTGATTGTTGATAGCGAAGCTCAATTTCGTCCAGCTGGCTTTTTGAAATCGCTTGTTTGCCGTTGTAAAGCTGCAAAGCTCGCTTGTATTCTGTGTAGGTATTCGCTAGCTCATTCTTCGCTGCATTTAAGGTGATCTCTGCGTCAACCGAGTCAAGTTTTGCGATAACTTGCCCCTTAGAAACCTTGTCTCCCTGCTTAACCAGAAGTTCATCCAGACGACCAGAGGTACGGAATGAGAGATCTGCACGGTTAGAAGACTGAACCACACCATTGAAGTACAGGTCTGCCACTGCCTGAGAGGTAACAGTTTCAGTAAAAGCTGGGCGAACGACAGGGGCAGTCTGTTCAGCGTTCTGTTCGCTTTTGCATCCGGTGAGTAGTACCGAAGCAGAAAGTCCAACTGTCACAAGAAGGGGTTTGGTGTTTAAAAGAGCTGACAACATTGGGCGATTCACGGTTTTCTCCAAGGTTTCTTTAAAATATTTAAATTAATTTAGACAGGTTGTGTCTGTTGGCTGGCAGTTTAAAGAATTTGCCTCATCACGCCACGTTTAGCAGTTATTCATATTTGCTATTTGGCTTTTTGCAATAATGAATAACTCCTATTCGTTCAATTTGTAGCAGTTGATAAGTAGGCTAATAGTGAAAATTTGAATGTATTAAGAGGTACAAATGAGCAGTAGGCACACGCTACGGCAAACCTACTATCAAGAATCCATCCATCTCAATGACCGGCCTTATGGTTTACTGGATATTGGTGATGGACCATGTAAAGTGATTCTTGTAGCAGGAATAAATGAGGTTGAGTACGGAACAAATACTGAACTTGGTAGACGAATTATAATTGATATTTCAAAGACTTGGGGGCATGATGCCCAAGCCATGACTAAGCAGGGCTTGGAACAGTTAACTGATGATATCCACCTGTTATTAGACGTGTTTTGGCTAGATTGTGTGGTATTTGATACGACACTTGATGGCCTGGATCTTTCTTTTATAGAAAGTCGACTGGCCGTTCGTCAGTGCAATGAAGTCTGAGTAGAGTTAGCAATGTTTCCACACCAAAAGCTGAGCCTTTATTTAAGGTTCAGCTTTTTTTATCGCGACCACAAAAAAAACGCACCAGAATAAGCAAAGTATTCTGGTGCGTTTTTGATTTGACTTGGTCTATATTTCCCCTTTACCAAATCGGTAAACCAATCGACCCGTTGCAATATTTTCGCTTGCTTTAGCGGATGGTCGGCCCGCGTGTCGCCACTCTGCCTGAAGCGCCCAATTCGGGTGAAGCGCATAGTGTAGACCTGCACCGGCATTTAACTGGAACTGCTTGGTTTTGGTATCTTCATTTTTCAGACTTTCACCAAAACCTGCGGTAACAAATGGGCGCAGTTTTGAATCAGTATTAAAGTAGTAAAGTCCATTTGCACTGTAGCTTTCATACGTTACCGATTGATGTGTTTCTCGGTCATTCAGCGACGCTCGGGTGTAAGTTAGGTGGCCAGAAAATGCAGGGCTGAAGTGCAAGCCAACAGTGAACGATACGCCTGCACCAGGGTCTAGCTCCCAATAGTCCGATGGCTCAACATAACTGGCACCCGCCGAGACTCCCACGATGCTATAGGTAACGGGATCCTCGCTATTTTGAGAGTGGTAACTCTTTCTGGTACGTGAAGAACCCGGAGTCGCATCAAGCGAGTACTGCACTTCAAACCTGAACTGACGCTCTGAAACGCCATTGGGAGTATTTACGTTTTGCACGCCGACAAATCCGGTACCAGCTCTAACGATTTCTCTTCCTGCTATATGGTTAACGCCGTTGCCCAGACTGTCTACTGGGTCTAGCAAGAACAGAGACACATTACCCAGTGACTTTGAGCCCCAGACTGTACCGCCTGTCAGTCGGATCTCCTGTTCTTTATTGTAGGCCCACTCTCCGTATACCCATCCAAGAATAGGGGTAACGAACAGATCCTGAATAGACGGCACCTCCGCAAAGGCTTCGATACCGTACTCCCAGTAGAACGTCGACATCATAGCGGAATAAATAAATGAGTCCCATTGACGGTAACCGGATTTACGTGCCGCTTGATAGTACACACCGCCAAAATAAGGGTGGCCGAGATAATTGATAGCCCAGTCATCTCGATCCCAAGTTGGACCACTGCTAACGTTATCAACCCATTTGCTAAAAAGATCGTCCCCGCCTTTTTCCCAGTTTGTGATTGATTCCGGCATCAGTGCAAGCACACCTGCTACGCCCACTCCGTATGCGGCAATGGACTTTGTTTGCGACCAGAGTCGGGCGCTATCTTCACCATGTTGAGGGGAGAACAGTGACACTCGATAAGGGTTCCTATAAAGGGGGCTGGTGTCTGGAAGTTCTTCCCATGCCGTGTTGGACTTTTCTGGGCTGGTTCTGATTGTAAAATCTGTAGTGTTCGGTTCCGAGAGCTGGGTGAAATCGGTGAGTGACGTTCTCCAATGGTCAGCCAGATCGGAGTGCTGGTGGTCGATATATAATGGGAGTGAATCGGATAGAACAGGAGCGCTTAAAAAAACGGACGCAGTGAGCATCGATATGGTCAGTGTATTCATCATAGTGTTTCTGCTTCTGATATATTTGGATTTATGCCCATCCTTTGCTCATGACGAAATTTCTATTCCTTAAATTCCGGCTATCATTAATGGGCACTTGGCCAATGAAAATCTATGTATTGTTTAGTGCGGTGAGAGTGTAGAGTTGTGACAGAAACAAATGAACGTATATCAGATATTCATAAATGATTTATCAAGAAGACAATTCACTAAATATAATGTGAACTGTTCGCAGAAAGAGAGGTAGCTGCCAATAAAGGCAAACGCGAGAATCTAAAGGTTAAACCCTCGCGAAATGTCAAATTAGCTGACGACAGGCTGCACGATAGAGTTAAAAAAGCTTTGCAGTGTTTGATGTAAGAACTGATTAATAGGGTAACCACGTTTTGACTGGAGATAACAACCGGAAACACTGAATTTCCTTAGTTCTCGTGGAAGTTTCGGTAACGGATAACATTCAAGTTGATCACTATGAGAAAGCAGATAGCTGCTATTGAATTTAATTGCATCTGAGTTGACGAGTTTCTCGACAACAATCGGGATACTGTGTGTCACTAAGCAAATGTTAGGCTCGTACCCTCTGCTGATGTATAGCTCATCGAAAGGGTCGTGTTTACTCTTCATCGCTTCCGCGACCAATTTAATCAAAGGAAGATGGTGAATATCTTCCCAATCACTGGATTGACTCAGGACAGGGTGATCTTTTCGGGCCACCAGACTGACGGCGATTTCAGATAAGTGGTGGACATAAATATCTTGAGGCAACGGGAGGATTGAGTAGTGAATCATGTAGTCCAGTTGCCTGTCGAACAGATGATGCAATGACTCCTCTCTCCAGTAGACCAACTTTATTTTGGCCTTCGGCAGGGCGTTGTTGAGTGCTCGGTATAATCCCGGACCGAATACTTCTAACAGACTGAGTTCCACCGCTATAGACACGCTGCCCTCGAACTCTTGCGGGTCAAACGTCTGATAGGCTTCCAGTACCTGACTGAACGGCTTTAGCATATTATCCGCAGCTTCAGCCAGTTTTTCAGCCAGTTCCGATGGCTCTACGCCATGCGCTTTACGGATGAACAGCTGATCGCCAAAGGTTTCTCGTAACTTTGCCATACCGCGGCTGACGCTGGTTTGAGAGATCCCCAGAATTTCCGCAGCTTGCGAGGTATTGCGAGTTTCTACGACGACACGAAGTAGCTTGAGTAGGTTTAGGTCAAGTTCTTCCAACTTTGATTGCATACAAAACATTTCCTCATAAGTCTTCATTATCATTATGATAGTACAGTAAAAGAAACAGGAATGACGTCCTTAAGTACAGGCGACCTACTATTTTCCTATCCAAGATCAACAATACGCCTTGCTACTCCCTCCTCCCCCTCGTTCTCCACATTAAGAACAGGTTTATTAACCGAAACGGCTCCAATTTAATCCACTTTGGACTTGCAGCCAAAAGCCACAAGCGATAGCGTGTGTGCTTCTCTTACCGCCAATAGAAGTTTGAGTCATCAAAAAGTGAGCTTCATCGGCGAGTGAGGCAGTGGTACACATAGATAAGAGAACAAACATGACAACTAAAATCGAAATAGAGCAAAAACAATCTTGGCAGACCGAGATGCCAAATGAGCAATTTGAATTCATGAAGAAAGTTCTTGCTTCCCCTTCACCAATTGGATTTGAAGCCGCCATGACTTACGGCGTTATTAAGCCAGAGTTTGAGTCTTTTATGCCTGAAGGCTGGGGAATACACCAGTTTAAAGGTAACGCTGGTCTCGTCTTTGATTCTCATCCAGGACGAGATGATCTTGTTAGCGTTATGATTGTTGGTCACGCTGATAAAATTCGCATGCAGGTTCGCAAAATCGACAAAGATGGTAAGGTTTGGATCAATACAGATTCGTTCCTTCCAACGACGCTGATAGGCCATGAAGTGCAAGTCTTCTGTCAGCACCCAGATAAACCGTCGACTTACAAAGTGATCAGCAATTGCACGGTTGAAGCGTTAGGCGCTATTCATTTCTCAACGCCAGCACAACGCTCTGGGGAACAAGGCATTAAGCCAGAGTCGATTTATCTAGAATTGCACACCCACGGTGATAACAGAAAAGCACAGGTAGAAGCATTAGGGCTGCGCGTTGGCGACCCAATCTTACTCGATCGCCCTATTAAACGTGGAGTGTCACCAGACACATTCTACGGTGCGTATCTGGACAACGGTTTAGGTTGTTTCTCTGTTGTAGAAATAGCACGACTGATCGCTAAAGAAGGGCTGGATAATGTTCGCGTGCTCTACACAGTAGCAACTCATGAAGAGATCGGTCGCTTCGGTTCGACTCAGTTAGTAGGCGAGCTTAAGCCAGACGTACTGATTGCAACAGATGTAAACCACGATTATGAAGCGGCACCTGGGATTGGCAGTCGCAATATGAACCCTCTGAAAATGGGAGACGGTTTTACCATCGGCCGTGGTTCAGTGACCTCTGAGTTTTTAGTGAAAGTCATCGAAGAAGTCTGTCGCGAGAAAAACATCCCATATCAACTCGACTTCTCTGGTCGTGATATGGGTACTGACGGCATGGCTGCGGCACTCGCGGGTGTGGACAGCGCAGCGATCAGCATTGGCTACCCGATCCGTAACATGCACACCGGTTCTGAGTCTGCTCATACTGGGGACTTACTTGGCTCGATTCATGCCATCGCCGGTCTACTGCGCCACTTTAATAAATTTAATGATGGCCAAGGCATCACTCACGATGACCTGAAAAACAGCCATATTCGACTTGATCACATCTAATCTTTAAGACCAACACGGGAGCCACTGGCTCCCGCTTTTGTTATTTGATCAGCCTGACGATTAGGGAACCCGGCGCCCTTACCGATTCAACATTATGACTGATCACTACGCCCTCTGACGGCGCGTAATAGTGCTCAATTTCATCCCCAAAGCTGTTGTATTGTGTCGCAACTCTCTGCCCTTCGCTTACTTCTTCAAGTAACTGAACATGGCTAATCACGAACCCGCCCTGGCTTGCACGAATACTCATGATCTGCTCCCCTTCTTTACAAGGTTGAGCTTGAGAAACAACCTCACCATCTATCAAGTCATAGGAACGCAAGATATTAAGCAGCCCCTGCACCGCTCGCTCTACCATCGATAAATCGGAATATCGGCCAATACCAACTTCAATAGTGATAGAAGGGATTTCAGCACGGTTATAAACCGTTTCCAAAATACCTGGATCACCGGGATCATTAAGAATGACATCAGGGTTGAGTAATCTCGCCATGCAAATCGCGTCTTCAAGACGATAATCAGCAAAAGCGTAGAGCGGATAAGCCGCACCTGAGGTTTGCGAGTGTAGGTCTATCGCTAAATCTGCGTTGGGCTGCAAGAGGTTTTTCCACAAACTGTGTGCAAAACGGCTCGCTTCATCCCCTGTTGGGTTTCCCGGAAACACTCGATTTAGATTTGATGTGGAACTGTCAGGCGCCGCTGAATGAAAATCACGACTGTGACGCGCGATCCCCGACAAATTGACTGTAGGTACAATGATCACGACACCTGCGTTCACTCTACCAATCAGTTCTCGCGCCAATTGCTGCGCGGTCAAAATGCCGTTTTGCTCATCGCCATGAATACCAGCAGTAATCATGATTTTCTTTCCGGGTCGCGCCCCTTTAAAAACGCGTACAGGTAATGTTTGTGGATGACCAATCGCATCAGTAGCCACTGCAAACCAAAACTTATGCTCTCCTGCATCTAAACCATCAACATCCAGCGCTTGTATAGTGGGATACATAGGAACGATACATTCATTGAGTGGTTTAGACATGACTTCTCCGTGTGAAAAATATCAGGCTATCATAGCCTTAAGTAGCATTCGAGTTTACGATTCTTGTGAGTTTTGCTTTGCGTTAATGCTCGCGTAAGTGTGCAATAAATCGGTGAGTATTTTCACCCAGCCAAAGGCATCGGCCGGAGGGTTGACCAACAACTTTTCTACCTGCTCACAATGCGTTTCTAGGGTGATCGCCTGCTCCAGATTAAAAGAAATGGCATAAAAGTGCCAAAGCACAAGTCGTGTCATTCTTTCACTGTTTTGTTTCGCATTCTCAGATTCATCGAATGCTTGTTGGATTTCGCTTAAGGCAATCGCCGTCATACGCAAACTCGCATCCAGCCTTGCCGACATCATACGTTCTTCGCTATCTACTTCCTCATGCTCAAAAGTGAACAGTTCGCTCATCACATCTTCTGGCACCATTTTACTGATCATTCGAACGCTAAACTCTTCGAGTTCTTGGCGTGGCATTGTAACAAGACAGTTGAAAGTGTAATCACGAAGCATAGGAAGGTCGCTCTAGTTAGCTTTTAAATTGAATCTGCATTTTAAGCGCTGTAGCCAATTTTACCAGCACAGAAGAGAGAAAGATTAGTGAGATAGGCCGATACAGTATGTTACTTGTTCAGCCTACGTATTGAGAAAATAATGTGGTATTCCACCAACAGTAAATTGAAAAGCTGCGTATTGCCAAGCGTTTCATGCCAGGTGATACACAATCAATATCCGTGACTTTTTGCAATCAGTCACTAAGGAAAGTGAAAACAACATGCAAAATCTATTTAGTCTGAAAGGAAAGACGGCACTAATAACCGGAGCATCGAGTGGTATTGGCGCTCATATCGCGAAAACATTCGCCTTAGCTGGGTGCAATGTGATTGTGGCCGCGCGAAGAATCGAGCGACTTGATGCTTTGGTAACAGAACTTCATCAGCAAGGCGCAAAAGCCTATGCCGTTGAAATGGATGTTCGCGACGCAGCATCAGTGCACAGTGCTTTTGAACTTGCCCACTCTCAATTCGGTACACCCGATATTATCATCAACAACGCTGGCATCAGTGGTGAGTTTCAGGCGGTGAGCGATACATGTGAAGAAGACATGGACCGCGTTTTTGACGTGAACTTCAAAGGCGCATGGCGCGTTTCCAAAACCGCATGCGATCGACTGATTGCACAAGGTAAGCAAGGCAGCATTATCAACCTAATCTCTATTGCGGCTCATGGCCATGCTGCTGGCATTTCAAGCTACGCGATGTCAAAAACCGCATTACTTTCATTAACCAAAAACCTGGCACTTGAAGTAGCAGAGCACGGTATTCGAGTGAATGCCATCAGCCCGGGCACATTCCACACCGAGATGACGGAGGCTGAATATGATGATAATGGCAACAACGTGTTTACCGACCTACCGCCCCTGGGCCGGGAAGGTAAGCTCTCAGATCTCGATGGGATGTTCATGTTTCTAGCGAGCGATGCATCAAGTTTTATCACAGGAACTTGTACGCCAGTAGACGGCGGACACCTATTACGCTCACTTTAAAGTGATCCAGAAATATTAATCCAATCACCAGGGCATGAGCCCTGACAATCAAAGGAGGCAATATGAATAATGCAGCTCTAATCTGCCCTGACTGCAACGTTGAAATTCCGCAAGAAACAGGCAATACCTGTAATCAATGCAACACAAAATTTCGCAAAACGCCTTTTTGTTCTGATTGTGGAGAGCAGCTTGAATCTTTGAAAGCGTGTGGCAATGTCAGCTATTACTGTAATGGTTGTAGAATGCAAAAGTCACGTGCCACCATCGATTGGCGTTTGCTCACCGTTTCGACACACTGACCTCACTTTTCTGGCGCTATCTGATACGTAATCGATAGTGCCAGTTAGCTTCGCTATGATTGTTAAGGCGATGAAGGGATATGACCTTGGCTTTTTAGCCACTTTAACCCTTCTCGCTTGGCTAAGCCTTGCAGTTTCTCGGTTTCGATAAACGCAATGACCGCCTCTGCGTCGGTTTTGGAATATTCTCTGAGCACCCAGCCAATCGCTTTCTGAATGAAAAACTCACTATCACTTTTGTTATCTTTAATGAGAGAAAATAGCAAAGGCACGTCGGTATTTTCTTTGTACTTTAATTGATATAGCAAGGTCGTTCGTCGCAACCAAATATTGTCTTTAACACGCCATAATGCGATGTATTTCATCGTCTCATTCGGGTATCTGAGATAGAAACCACCGGCAATATGAGTGGCCAACATATCCACGGTATCCCACCACGATTTAGTGGTGATCCAGCCTTGCAGATCTGCCAACATAGTGACTGGCAACTTTTTCTTCATCTTAATAAGCAGATCGACAGCAACCATTTGAAACTCACGCTGTGGCAAAGACCACAGCTCATCAATCACTAATGACAGTTCATCCACTTCTGGTAACTGAGCGTGAGTAAATAAGTGCTTCATGGCTTCTCGTCTTGGCCCCGACTGAATGCCATAGAACTCAAACTGACCTCGCATGTACGATTTCATAAAGCTGGCGTTTTCGGCGTTCGCTAACGGAGCGAGAGCCTTCTGTGTCTCGACTACCCATTGATGCATCATCTACCCCTTCACCTGAGCCAGCTTCAGATACGAATGTAGTTCATTATTTTTCAACTCGACGGCTGAATGAATGTTGATATTGGCATTGCCAATAACATTGAACGTGTAGCGGTTTTCCGCTTTGATAATTTCAGCTTTGAGGATCCCATTGTCGAGCTTCCAATTGCCCTGTGTTTCAAAACGGTCGAACAGTCGGTATTCAGTCAGTCGCCCGTCACGATGGAAGATCACCTCGGTAACGTAACCCCCGCTGCAGCTTTTGATCCAATGGCAATCTTCAATATCGCCCAACACCAATGCACGCTTTTCACTAAGCCAGTGTTGGTAGTCATTGCTGTGCAGCTCATTGGGACTGAGTTGAAAGATGGGATAAAGAGATTTGGAGCCATGCTCGCGGTGGAAAAGTTGTAATCGTATTGCGTCATCATTACTCATTGCGGAGTGTACCTTCAAAGACATCCATAAAGATGGTGGCTATGGTAAGACAGGTCACAGCCACTATTCCTAGCTCAGCCTTATTTTTGCGAACAGATCTACGTCATCATGCTTTTATCAAGGCTTTGTGGATTTAGATGGAGCAGACTCTTTATATAGTCGCCCCTTCGGCATCCAATAGTCGCAGGCTTGACGTTCCATCGATGTGGGATTGCCCCAGGCACTGCACAAATCCTTTTCTTGCGCAGGTTGTCGAACAAATTGCCGACAGCTACCACAACATATCTTCACTTATTTCTGTCCATTAGATTTCTTTTAAACCAGCACCAAGCCAAGCGGCACCTCGCACGCCACTAGAATCACCATGTATTGCTTTTACAACAGGAGTATCAAACTCGCCGCCAAATGTGTAGGCTTCTATCGCCTTTGGCAGGGCTTTGTAAATACGGTCAATATTTGATGCACCGCCAGCAAGCACGATTACATCAGGATCCAGCACATTGACGATACTTGCTATTGCTTTGCCCAGTCTTTGTTCAAATAACTGCAAAGCGGCCAAAGCCGCTTCATCACCTTGCTCTGCCAGCGTGACGATTTCATGGCCTTTGCGATGCTCTCCCGACATGAGTCGATAGGTATGGCATAAGCCTGTGCCTGACACAAACGTTTCAATGCAGCCTTTTTGTCCGCAATAACAAGGCACTGCCTCAATATGTTCACGATCTTTTTGATCCTGCCACGGTAAAGGGTTATGTCCCCACTCGCCGCCTATACCATTGCCACCACTGTGTACCTGACTATTGATGGCAATACCAGCGCCACAGCCGGTTCCAATGATAATGGCAAACACTGACTGATAACCTTTGCCAGAACCATCAACTGCTTCTGATAAGGCCATGCAGTTGGCATCATTCGCGACTGCAACATGACGATCGAGCTTGGCGCAAAGATCCTTGTCAATGGGTTTGCCATTTAACCAGGTAGAATTGGCATTCTTGACAACCCCCTTTTTGGGAGAAATGGTTCCAGGGATCCCAACACCAACCGACCCCGTTGAGTTCGTCGCTTCTTCGGCATCCAGCACCAAAGTAACAATTGCATCTACCGTGTCAGAGTAGCTGCCTTGGGGAGTCGCCACTCGTTTGCGAAACAATTCCTCACCAGCATCACTTAACGCAATGACTTCTATTTTTGTGCCGCCTAGATCGATACCTATTTGCATGCCGAAATCCTTTTTGATGATTTCTTTAATACTAACCAAACACTGCTATTGCATCTGTGACGCCATTCACCCGCTGGTTATTTACTGTTCAACTGACGATTTCTAGGGGCATAAAAAAAGCGAGTGATAAAAATCACTCGCCTCTTAATGTCATCATTAACTATTTGAACAATTTGAACTCTGCTTTTTTCTTTGCTCTGAATTTTCGGCCTACGTATACCAGACCGATTAAAATGGCCAGGTAGTAAAAACCCTGACTTGCAAAAATGCCAAGATCTTCAAGAGTCGGTAAAGTTACCTGCCAGTCGCCTTGTGACCATTGCTCCACTTTTCCGGAATCAAATGCCATCCAAACGGTCACTGCGATACACGCAAATAAAAAGATCCAGCTTCTCATGTTTTATCCAATCACATTCAAATATTTCAAGCAAACTATCAGTAATTACTCACATTGTCGCCACACAAAACTGTGGAATGAGAGGTCACCCCAACAACCATAGAATTAGTTGGGTTATTTAAATTCACCTTAGTTTACTAAAGCATTAATTTCATTGAAAAAATAATCACATCAGTAAACAGCGCGGTTTCAAAGCCCAACTTTTGGTAATGCAGTGTGAGTGTAGGCGCAAACAAAGGAGTCACACCACCTGCTTGGACGGCATTTTCTTCTTTGGTATAGCCAGTTATGCCGCCAACACGCACACCAACTTTTACCCATGATTTCCAATCCAACTGAGCATGATAAGCAAGAATATACGAACGAGTTTCGAAGCTATTGTGCAACGTAAAAGCTTCTAAGTTCTTGTAGCGAAGTCCGAATATATAGTTATCCTGGTTTCGCCCGGTTGAAGTGAGATGTTCAGACCAGCCTGCAAAGGTAATATCAAAGTTACCTTCTAGTGGGTGCTTCTTGGTTTGAACTTGTTGGGCAGACGTATCGTTAACGGTCTGTTGCTCTTCAGCAGTACGGTCTTGCGCAGGTTTATCTTGGACAGTAATGCCTTCCGCCATCACTATGGTTGACAAGCTTATCAGTAATATCGCCAATATTGCGGGCGTTTTTGAAACCATGGCCACTCCATTTTACCCACTTTTTGTATAACAAAAAGCGCGTTTTTAATCGTCCATGTCAGCTGCGAATACCACGATAATAATTTGCAGAGAAACAATTGGTTACAACATGGTGAACTATTAATATATATGATTTAATCCATATGAAAAGTCATTTTGTTGACCATTTGTTATACATTTTCTCGTCACAGGGAATTGATTGGTGGAATAAGGGTCTCATTATTTTGTGTTCCCATACATTGAAGTGTGCGAACAGCCACTGTATTGCGTCAATCTTTTGTCACACAAAAAGAGGTGTACCAAGCTCCTTTTTACCGACAATTTCACCTCCCAATATCACCTTGCTTTGTGGGTGATTGAGCAGCTTTACCTTGATGCCCTCTTACCCAGGGAAGTCATCGGTTTGTCAATGATTGGAAGCGAGCAAACCCGACAATGTGGGAAATTAAGAAACGTCACCGTACCGCTTTCTAAACACCGCAATCATACAAAAACACTATTGGTATGTTGAGGCTGTTTGAACTAATTTAATAGAGTCTCTTAACACTTTGAAAAGGCTCCAAATGCTACGTTTATCAACTCTTTTATTGGCGATCATCTATTGTATCTCTTTTCCTACCCTGGCAGAAACACAAGGGCCTGAGCCAACAGAGCAACCGCTAATACGCATCAATATGTCACTCGATCTAAAAGGGGTTGAACAATCGATTAATCAATCAAGCGAGTCAATTGAGAAACTGGCGCATTCTTTAACGTTGTTATCCAACAACCAAAGTCTCAATGATGAACAAAAGCAGGTGTTGGTGGACACGATTGTCAATATCAATGAACTAACCGAGCTATCCAAGCAATCATTACAAGCATTGCCAGGGGCTTTAGAGCAGTCACAAAACAGCATTGCCAGCAGCACCAAGCGGTTTGCAGACGACGTTCGAATAAACGTACTGTTGTTGTTGGGAGTAATTGTAGTCGCGATTATCATCGCCTTAATCTGTGCGTACTGGCTGATTTTGCGTCCAATGCAAGGGACTATTCTTTCTGCGACCCGAAACGTGTCAAAGATGGCGACAGCGATAAATAAAACGGCTGAATCATTAGAAACCACCACTGAGAATCAAAAGATTCTCACCGCTAGGCTTGAAGGTTCGGACAGCGCTAAATCTGTAGGCAAAACGTCCAGAGGTTAACTCAGCGGCAACTTGTGACCTCAACACCCTGCAAACACACTGACCCACCATGGTGGGTCAGTGTGTTGCTCATCAGATCATATTGCTCTAGGTGACAGTAACTGTGTCGTCGGTAAAGATAACGAAGGGGTTATGTCATTTTCAGACGAGCCTTACCAACGAATATAAATGGGAGTACCGATTCTAACCAGTGAGATGAATTCATCCATCTCATCATTTGTGATGGCTATGCAGCCATTGGTCCAATCGAAGCTTTGCACAAAGCGAGGGTCTTTGACATTACCATTCTTCAGGCCATGAATTTTGATGTTGCCACCCGGGTTGACCTCGAGCACTTCGGCTCGTTTTCTATCTCGAAGATTAGGATAGCTGACGTGCATAGAACGATAAAAACTAGAATCGTCCATCACAAAATCTAAATAATACTTCCCTTCTGGAGTGCGGTTGTCGCCTTCCTGAACCTTATGCCCTTTCGGATTTTTACCCAATGCGATTCGATACTCGCGTATAACTTCGTTGCCATCCATTAAGTACATTCGACGTGACGATTTCTTAACTTCTACGCGATCGATATGGGCCTGTGGGACAATGCTCATCATCTCGCCTCGACTCACCGCGCTATAAGTCATCAACAACAATGTTGAAATAATCAACAAAAGAAACCTGTACATCAACCAACCACCTCTCTGACAATGGCAAGCAGTGTAGACACTAATTTCTCACCTGCCAACGACATTATCCTGAATCTATTCTGACAGTATAGAAAATGATAAATCTCTCAATTTATTGTTGTTATATGGCAACACTGAATCAATTAGAACGATATATATCAACAATACAGCGCAAACTATAATGGTTTCATCAAACAGTCATCCTGACTCGATATCATTAAGAGGTAGAAAACATGAAATCCCTAATCGTTATTACAGGTGCAAGTTCTGGCATTGGCGAAGCGATTGCACGTCGACTTAGTGAAGCTGGACATCCATTATTATTAATTGCGAGACGCGTAGAAAAGCTCACGGCCCTCAACCTTCCCAATACGCTGTGTGAGCATGTTGATATCACCGACAAAGCGTCATTTACAGCCGCAATCAACAAAGCTGAATCGATGTACGGCCCAGCAGATGCAATCATCAACAACGCAGGGGTCATGTTGTTAGGTCAAATCGATCAGCAAAATTCTAGTGAATGGCAATCGATGTTCGATGTTAACGTCATAGGACTGCTTAATGGTATGCAAGCTGTCCTTGCCCCAATGAAAGCACGTAACCACGGTACGATTATCAACATTAGTTCCATCGCCGGGCGTAAAACTTTTGGTAATCATGCTGCGTACTGCGGGACCAAATTTGCGGTACATGCGATTTCTGAAAATGTCAGAGAGGAAGTTGCCGCCAGTAATGTACGTGTTGTGACCATCGCACCGGGTGCGGTTGAGACTGAATTACTTTCTCACACCACATCACAAGAGATCAAAGACAGCTATCAAGACTGGAAACAAGAGATGGGTGGAGTATTAGCCGCAGACGACGTTGCAAGAGCCGTTGAGTTCGCTTATCAGCAGCCACAAGATGTTTGTATTCGAGAGATTGTTCTCGCGCCAACGCGCCAACAACCTTAAAACGCAATAACCTTCAGTCATAAGTAAGTAGCAGGGTGATCTCATTGAGCGATGACCCTGCTACTTACGCTCTCTAAACAGGTAAAAACAATCCCCTGAGGCGAATTTTCACCCAATTTATATTACATACACCCCGCCCCTACTAAACAACATATCACCTTTGACCTGAGTCACCAGAAAACTTGTAAAACTTTGTAAGAAATCGTCACCGTCGCTTTTTTCGACAATCAAATAAACTCGATTTGAATAGAGCCTATCGGGTCGCAAATTTAAATAACCATCCGGTTAAAATGGTCTGAGATTTAACATTAATCTGCAATGAATAGAGGTGTACCATGGAAAAAGTTATTAATACTTTAGGACTTCTCATTATTGCCTGCAAATACGCGGCTGTACTTCTCGTTGCCGGAATTGCAATTAGTACAGGTGCGGTAGCCGCAGACATGCTGCTTATTGGGATGGAGGGAACAGAGTAAGTTTTGTAGGGACAGCAACACCTTCTTTTATACTCCAATTTGTTGCTGACTTTTGGGAGTGGTAACACTCCCTATTTTTTTCAGAGCCATCCTAGCCAAATCTATGCGTAAAATGCATAGATATACTGTCGTAAAATTCATTTGTTGCACAGCCCATCCCTCTTTATTATCGGCGCTCCTTTTTTATCCCCCAAACTCGTATGTTTTTGTTTACCTCCCAAAACTTGCCATGTCAGCTACTACGAATGTCGTTACTGCTGATACTGACACTAACGCTGGTCAATAATAACAGCCGCCTTGTGGCGCTTTTATCTAGCCATGCGGTTAGCGCTGGTTGCCATCAACAAAATAGTGATGGCCAGGCGTCTCATAACCATAACCATAACCATAACCATAACCATAACCATAACCACTAAGAATTTTATGAGTATTTTTCGTTTTCCACCGCTTGTATGGATAGGAATCGCTATCCTTATCATTAGCCTAGGTGTACGCCAATCTTTTGGTATCTTCATGATGCCCATTTCTGATCATTTTGGTACTGGGCGCGAATTTTTTAGCTTAGCAATCGCGCTGCAAAACCTTTTATTTGGTGTTTATCAACCGTTTGTTGGAATGGCCGCGGATAAATGGGGCGCAAAGCGAATCATTTCCATTGGGGCCGTAGCCTATGCGTTAGGGCTCTACCTAACTTCTATTGCAACGCTGCCAAGTACACTGTATTTCTCATTGGGCGCATTGGTCGGGTTGGGGCTTAGCGCCACTAGTTACGTGATCATTTTAGGCTCTGTTGCTAAGGTGGTTCCTGCTCAGCACGCCGCTAAAGCCTTTGGACTGACCACAGCTGCAGGCTCTTTTGGTATGTTTGCTGTCATCCCTGGTGCACAATGGCTATTGGCAGAGTTTAACTGGCAACAAGCACTGCAAGTCTTTGCGCTGCTCTGTACCTTAATGATTGCCTTTGCGTCGTTTACCAGAAACACGCCTTCAAACTCGCCACAGGCTCAGGAAAACAACGATGATTTCACTTTAAAGCAAGCACTCGCAGAAGCCTTTAGGCATAAAGGGTACTGGCTAATCCACGCTGGATTCTTTGTTTGTGGCTTCCATGTAATGTTCATTGCCACACACCTGCCAAGTTACCTAGCGGACAAACACTTATCTGCACAAGTTGCCGCGATGGCACTGGCCTACGTTGGGATCTTTAATATTTTTGGATCGTACTTCTGGGGAGTAATGGGAGACAAATTCAATAAAAGACACGTCATGTCTGCATTGTATTTGGTGAGAACAATCGTCATTGCTGGTTTTGTGACGCTTCCCATTACTGAAGGTACAGCCTCTCTATTTGGCGCAGCAATCGGCTTTTGCTGGCTGGGAACCGTACCATTGACATCAGGGCTAGTCAGACAGATTTTTGGAGCAAAATACCTCTCGACTCTGTATGGCCTGGTGTTTTTTACCCATCAGTTGGGTAGCTTCCTTGGGGCATGGGTTGGCGGACGGATCTACGATCACTATGGATCGTACGATCCTATTTGGTGGTCGACTGTTGCTCTGGCCTTTATTGCCGCATTAATTCATCTGCCAATCAACGATAAACCTGTGGTTAGGCCCACGCCTGCGCTGGCTTGACACCTATTTAATAACTTAGTGAATTAATAGGTAATATCTAGCCAATCAATTGAAACTCAGTAAAATAGCAAAGGTGGGTTGCTCCCACCTTTTGTTTTAAGGAAGAAACATGATTTCACAGTGGTTTAGCGAAACAGCATTGATTGCAATGCTCCTTATTTTTATCGGTTCATTTGTTCAAACTGCCATTGGTTTCGGGCTCGCCATCGTAGCGGCGCCTCTGCTCTTCCTTATATCCCCTGATTACGTCCCCGCTCCCATATGCCTTGTTGCCTTATTTATCTCGATACTTAATGCATTAAAGCATCGCAGTAGCATTGCTCTTGGTGGTCTTAAAATGGCGATGATAGGCCGAATTCCTGGTTCTATAGCCGGTGCTGCATTGCTTGTATATGTGTCGACTCAGTTACTGTCATTGTGGTTAGGTATATTGGTTCTGTTTGCTGTCACCGTTAGCCTATTGCCCTTTCGAGTAGAGCCTACAGCCCGGCGCATGTGCGTCGCTGGATTTTTTTCGGGGTTTTTCGGCACGAGTTCCGGAATAGGCGGGCCGCCTATGGCACTACTTCTACAACACCAGGAAGCCAATCAATTAAGGGGCAACTTATCGGCATTCTTTGTGTTCAGCTCTTTGATTTCGTTAATGATGCAAATCCCTGTTGGCTTTCTAAATACACATCATCTATGGATAACCGTTCCATTGATACCGGCAGCTTATTTGGGTTATAAAGTTGCTAGAGTTACGACTCAATCTTTACCAAAAAATGTAATTCGAATGGGTGCATTAATCTTGTGCTCACTTAGTGGCATAACGGCAATGTGGCAGGGGTTATCCAGCATATAAATAAAATCAGCCTTATAAGGCTGACTTTATTTTCATGGATTTATAAATTTATTTACTTAACCACCGAGCTTTGTCATTCCCGATGGACAAACTTGCAGGTGAGTCGTAACAACCAGCCCTGAGTCATTTAAACATATAGTGCCTGGAGCACCTCCCTCTTCCGCATTGATAGAAAAAGACAGAGTAAGCAATGACATAATTGATAATATTTTTCTCACAGTTTATCTCCATATAACTATACTTTCCTACTATGCTTGGCTTTCATTTAATAACCTAGCACAATTAAAAACTAGCCAGTTTACTCACTATTATCAAGGCGGTTTATGTTAATATTATGCCCCAGTTCTCATCCAGGATATAAACACCTAACACAACCATAACACTCATCAATAAAGTTTACTCACGCATAACAAACACCCATCAATAATAATTAATAATGGATTATTTTCTAAATAATCATCAAGGTATAGACATGCGTGTCCGCAAGGGAATGATAGGCATAGCTGCAAGTATATTGCTAATAACTGGTGCTGGTGTGGTTGAGTTAACCCGCTCAAAATCCACACCTCAAAACTACGTCGCAGCAGAGACGGTAAAAGAAACGTATGAGTCTCGTCTTTACACATTGTCGCCGTATAAGACGGGCCACTTTGGTCTTCGCATGTTTCGCCAAACCCAAGATCCAAAATATCATTTCGCTATCTGGACAGACATGGCGTATATCGCCAGCCAACTCAATCACCTATCGTCATTAATAGACGATGAAAAAGCAATTTTGGCCTACTCAATGAAGCGCCTAGATGGATATAGTAAAGCGCGAGACGAGCGCAGCCGGCGACGCCATGCCGCTACCAAACACGACCCTAAATACTTCTTTATGGGACTTGATCTACTGCGCTATGTAGCCAGACTGAATGAATACGGCCTAAAACATAAAAAAGATGCTGCTTTACGCGAAGTGTTAAACACTTACGACTTCAAAACTGTGCTTACCGATAAAACTATGATCAAAGCTTGGGCAGCCCAACTGGCAAACCAGGCGTATTGGCTAAAACAAATTGGTGAGGAAGATTTAGTCTCAGAATTTACGCAAGCCTTTCAAGAGGCATACCCCGAACGCGAAGATTACCGACTTTCCACCCAGCAGTTCTCGAACAAGTTATACGGTATGACTCATATCATACTGGCTGATTCTGGTTACTATCAAAAAACGATAAAAGAAAGCGATCATCAATGGATCTACGACTACTTTCGCACACACATTGACGACATTGTTAAGTACACCAAAGAAGACGTGATTGCTGAGGTTGGCTTAACTTTTCTACTCGCCGGGCTGGAAGATGACCCTGTGGTCAAGCGCAGTCAGGAGGTGATTAGAAATGCTATAGACCGCAAATACGGCATGATCCCTTCAGTATCTGGTGATTTTGATTTTGCTTATGGTGAACATCGCAACGTGTTAGCGATCATGTTGCTCGATTGGAAGCAGCCAAATCAAGGCCCAAATGTAGCCAAAACACCCGCACTGTATCGAAGGTTACCTTTCGGGCTAGAAACACAAGCCCCTACGCAATCCTAACCCGTTATCTTTTCGGGCAAAAAGAAACCCTCTTACATTATCCAATATAAAGAGGGTTTTAGAGGATTTTCTAATGAGCTTCCTAGCTCATAGGCATCAACACACTATAAGTACTTGAGAGAGACCCCTTCTTCATCAAAGAGATGAATTTTTTCAGGCTCGGCTTTGAGATGAATTTCCTCACCTTTGTGTAAATCGATAATCCCTGGCAGCTTTGCAACCACGGGATCTTTGTGTCCCTCTACTTCAATATGCAATAACGTCACTTCGCCTAGCGATTCAACGAATTGAACTTTACCCGACAACAGTGCCTCTTGCGCCTCTGCAATCAAGTAGTCCTCTGGGCGAACACCTAGCTGCAACGCACTTCCTTGCAGAGCACTTGATGAGACGATTGGCAGATCAACTTCTTGACCACTCTCAGCTCGTACACGAGTTGTTTCACCCGCAGTATCTAAGATCGCACTGCTAAGGTTCATAGCTGGAGATCCAATAAACTGAGCCACAAACACATTAGCTGGATTGGTATACAATTCTAGGGGCGTGCCGACTTGCTCAATGCGCCCTGCCGATAACACCACGATCCGATCGGCTAACGTCATCGCCTCAACCTGATCATGCGTCACATAGATCATGGTGGTTTGCGTCAATTCTTCTTTTAGATTGGCGATTTCTATTCGAGTTTGTACCCTAAGCGCAGCATCCAGATTTGATAATGGTTCATCAAACAAGAACACTTTAGGCTGTCTGACAATGGCACGACCAATCGCAACGCGCTGCCTTTGTCCTCCAGAAAGCGCCTTTGGTAATCGATCAAGGTACGGTTCTAACTGAAGCATTTGTGCCGCTTCCATGACTCGACTGTGGATTGCTTCTTTGGATTCTTTCGCGATCCGCATGGCAAATGCCATATTGTCGTACACCGTCATATGCGGGTATAAAGCGTAAGTTTGAAACACCATCGCAATCCCACGCATCGCCGCTGGCAGTTCATTGACGCGCGCATCTTCAATTCGCAATTCACCAGAAGATATATCTTCAAGGCCCGCGATCATACGCAGTAGTGTTGATTTACCACAGCCTGATGGGCCAACGAATACGATAAATTCACCCTGATCGATATCCAGATCAATGCCGTGCAGTACCTGAGTGTCACCGTATGATTTTTTTACATTTGTTAAAGATAATCCTGTCATTTTCAATCAATCTCACCGTTGAACCAGTCGCTGCTATTTCACAGAACCAGAAAGAAGCCCACGCACTAAATAGCGTTGTAAGGTAAAGAACACCATCAATGGTACTGCAATCGAAACAAAGGCCGACGCGGTCAAAATCTCCCAGTTCCCCCCTCTTGAACCTAGCATTTCACGAAGACGTGCAGTCAATACCATGTGCTCTTCTCCTGTACCCAAAAATACCGTCGCCACGAGTAGATCGTTCCACACCCAAAGGAATTGGAAGATGCCAAATGATGCCAACGCTGGGAAAGATAATGGCAATACAATACGCATGAATACCTCGAAGTCTGTCGCGCCATCTACTTTTGCCGATTCAATGATTTCTCTTGGTAGACTTGAGATATAGTTTCGTAACAGATAAATCGCGAGGGGCAATCCAAAGCCTGTATGCGCAAGCCAGATCCCCAGATAGGTTTTCGCTCCCACCCCAAAGAAAGCGCCAATATCGTTGTATAGCCTTAACAATGGAATCAGTGACATTTGCAAAGGAACAACCAGCAAACCGACGACCATGGCGATCAGCAAATTTCTTCCCGGCATTTTCATCCATGACAATGCGTAAGCCGCATAGGCCGCAATTAATATAGGGATCACGGTCGCTGGTATAGTTACTGTCAGTGAGTTGATGAACGAGCGACCGATGCCCTCCGCGGTTAACACTTCTTTATAATTATCTAAACCAAACTTTGGCGGCACCACCGCGGTATAAAACACACGCTTTCCACGCTTACCGGTAAATGGCTCTGTTGAGGCCATGCGATATTCACCCGTCTCTGTGACGGTTAACGTCGTACCTTCTTTCATTTTCGCCTTTTCACCCGGCTCATATTGAGTGGGTTCTCGTGATGAGAATCCAAACGCTTTAACATCGGCCGGTTTACCATCGACAAGCAGTTTTCCCGATAACACATAAACATCACCCTCTTGCTTCTGTTTATCCGGACCCTCGGTTCTAGCAACAAGGTTTTGCTCTGACGCGGTCAAAGATGTCCACCATCCCGATAAGGCCAACTGGTCTTTATCTCTAAATGAAGAGATAAACAAGCCCGCAGTTGGTAGGGTCCAAAGAATGACAATCAAAAGCACAGAGAGGTGTACCAATATAGTGAGTGGCGAGCGACGAAGTTTGCTCATACTAAACTTGGCGCTGCGCTCATCTGAAACTGAGTTATTATGCTGTGTCGTCGCCATTATCGATCTTCCATCTGAGCGCTAGCTTGGCGCATGTTCCAAACCATCACGGGAATAACCGCAACCATGATAATGACGGCAATTGCCGCCCCTCGACCAAAATCACCACCACCACGGAACATCCAATCGAACATCATATTGGCAAGCACTTGCGAGCTCCACTGACCGTTCGTCATCGCCAATACGATATCGAATACCTTGAGAACCAAAATGGTTATCGTGGTCCAAACCACAGCGATAGTGCCCCATATTTGAGGGATCAATATCTTAAAGAAGATTTGCACACCGCTTGCACCGTCGAGTACCGCCGCTTCGACAGTTTCTTCAGGAATACCACGAAGTGCGGCAGAAAGGATCACCATCGCAAAACCCGTCTGAATCCAAATTAGGATGACCATCAAAAAGAAGTTGTTCCAAAATGGGATGGTGATCCAGGCTTGTGCACTACCACCAAAGTATTCAACTACCGCATTAAGTAACCCAATCTGCTCCGAGCCCGGAGCGCGATAATCGTAAACAAACTTCCAAATGATAGAGGCACCGATAAACGAGATGGCCATTGGCATGAAGATGAGACTTTTGGCGATATTTCCCCAGCTCACCTTGTCGGTAATCGCTGCTATCACAAGTCCAAAAAACGTTGACGCCGCAGGAACAACCAACAGCCACAATAGGTTGTTAAATAGAGACTCTCTGAATTCTGGATCGTTAAACAACCATAGATAGTTGCTAAGACCGACAAATTTATCGCCGTTGCGATCATGTAAAGAGAGCATAAAGGATTCGAATACTGGATAGACCAAATACAGACCAAGAAAAGTCAGTGCCGGGCCTAAAAACAGCCAGGGGCGAATTGAAGCGGCACGACGCAGGTTTTGCGCCATCTTCATATTCGAGACATTGCGAGTTGGGAATATGACGGTCAGTAACCAATTAGTGCCGACGAAATACAACACACAACCTGCTACACCTAACACCATAATAAATAAAGAGGAATAAAGTTGTTCCATGACTACCTCGCTCAAGAACAAGCGCTCAACAAAAGTAGGCTGAGCGCACTACTGGTATCGTAATCAGTATAACCAATCACGACACCAGCATAGGTACTACTTACTTGTTACTTTAGAGCGTCCCAAGTTTTTTGAATGTCATCTGCGACATCTTGAGCCGGTTTTCCACCACTGTAGTCAACCATTCCTGTCCAAAATGCGCCTGCGCCAATTTTACCCGGCATTAAATCAGAACCATCAAAACGGAATGTTGTTGCTTGAAGCAAGATTTCTCCTTGTTTCTTCAGTGTATCATTACCGTACGCAGCCACATTTGCACCTTTGTGTGGCGTCAAGAAGCCTGATTGCGCCATCCAAATTTCGTGAGCAATCGGTGACTGAAGGAACTCCATAAATGCGCGTGCGGCCTCAGAGTCTTTAGTAATGCTCCACATGGTGCCCGCACCCAGAACGGGTTTACCTAAATCTTTAGACTCGTAAGCTGGGAAGTAGAAAAAGTCGACATCTTCACCTAGTTCAGTGCCATCAGGAAAGAAGCTTGGAATAAACGACGCTTGTCGATGCATGTAACACTTCACTGGCGATGTAAACATACCTTTTGGCGAATCACGGAAATCCGTCGCGGCAACCGCGCGCGAACCGCCATCTACAAATTTGTCGTTACCGACAAACCAACCAAACTCATCGATGGCTCCAACCACTTTCGGATCGTTAAATTTAAGCTCGTTGGTCGTCCACTTATCGTAGTCTGCTGGAGACTGTGTTCGCAACATCATATCTTCAACCCAGTCGGTCGCAGGCCAGCCCGTTGCTCCGCCCGAACCCAGGCCAACACACCAAGGTGTTTCGCCGTCTTTGACGATTTGTTCTGTCAGAGCTTTAAGCTCTTCCATCGATTCTGGCACTTCATAACCTGCATCTTCGAAGTTTTCTGGTATATACCAAACCAACGACTTCAAATCGACTTTATAGAAGAAACCATAAAGTGCATCTTTGCCATCTTTACCAGCAAAAGTCCCTAAATCCACCCAAGATGAACCAGCAGCGTAGTTGTCATTTACCCATTCACCCATCTTTGGATCTAACGGGGTTAGGAAACCTTTTGATGCGAGATCAGCAGCAAGACCCGGTTGTGGGAAGATAGCAATGTTTGGTGCACTACCAGCTTGGACATCAATCGCAATTTGCTGCTCGAAGGAGTCTGAGCCAGAATAGTTCACGGTCGCTCCTGTCGCAGCTTCGAAGTAAGCGATAACGCTTTCAATCAGCTCTTTATCTTCGGTTAACCAGGGACCAAAGATCGTGACAGTTTCACCTTTAAGATCCATGTTCTTTAGTTCTTCATAGCTTTGCCAATTGAACCGGTCATCATCACCGGGGGTGTATTTCAAATCAGCAGCAAAAGCAGTAGATGTGGATATAGCCAGCGCAACAGCACCAGAAAGTAGGGAGGTTTTCATCGGTATAGACTCCATGTATTTAGATACTTTGTGTCATTTATTATTGTGTTCAAGGCTTGCGTATTATGAACCACACTTAAACGGTTAAGCCCTTATAACCACCTTAATTGAAAAATGAAATTTCGCTCAAATTTCATCCAACCCTTGTGTTTTAGATCAAATTTTCCCCATTTTCATTAACAACAAAGTGACCGTCATCAAACAATACATATGTACATTAAACAACCATTCGCGTTTTTACTTAAACGATTTAGACTCTATTGGATATATTGCTTACGCTGATCGATATTGTCGTTCTCTAAGGGAGTAAACCATGGTGATTCAAGTGCGTAAAAAGCCAACACTTAAGACCGTTGCCGCACACCTTGGTGTCTCAACGGCCACCGTTTCTAACGCCTTTAATCGCCCTACTCAACTATCAAAATCACTCAGGGAAAAGATCTTAGCTGAATGTGAAATGCTTGGTTATAGTGGACCGAGCATCACCGCGCGCAGTTTACGTACAGGAAAAACAGGTGTTATTGGCGTTTTATTGGCAGATTGCCTTGCCTACAGTTTTACCGACCCGGTTGCGACTCTATTTTTGGGTGGCATTTCAGATACCCTAGATGAAGCGCACGTCAATATGTTGCTGCTTCCCTCTAATAAAGAGAACTACCAAAACACTCAGGTTGAAAGTATTCCAGACAGTTTTATTGTCTACGGTAAGCCCGCAGATTCCAGTGTCATCGAATTTATTCAACGTCAGCATAAACCGATTGTTACCGTCGATTTCCTACTCGATGACTGCCCATCGATCAACATTGATAATCAACGAGCCAGTTACGACATCGCGATGCACGCAATTGAATCAAAACACGATAACGTACTGATTCTTGGTCTAAGGTTAGAGCCTTCTGCGTCTTTGTCCCTCGCCAACATGGATAACTTATACAACTGCAACGAGTCGATTTCTCGTTGTCGTTTTGATGGCTACGTGCAAGCTCTAAAGGAACGTGATATTCCCCTTAACCCAGACAATGTGTGGCAAATACATGACCTTGATGTCAGTACATTAAAAACCATGTTGCGTGGGGCTTTAACAGCCCCTAAAAAAGTCGATGTACTATTGTGCATGAGTGACAAAATAGCGTTAGCCGCGATGGAGGTCGCTCACGAGCTTAATATCGAACTGTCGAATTCACTCAAGATTGTCGGTTTCGACGGTATCCCCAAATCTCAGGAAGCCGGGTTGACCACTGTCGAACAGCCTATTTTCCAAAAAGGCCAGGTTGCCGCTCGCATGGCGCTTGGTCAAATTCCCTACGAATCTATCGAGCTGGACACTCAACTTATAATTCGATCCAGCAGTTAATCGTGATCTCACTTGCTAAGGAGAATTTCATTCATGAGTACGAAGCATCTGGAAAAGCGTTGGTGGCATGACGCTGTGGTTTACCAAATCTATCCGCGAAGTTTTAATGACTCAAATGGTGATGGGATCGGTGATATTCCCGGAATCATCGAAAAGCTTGATTATATACAAGAGCTTGGCGCTAACGTCATTTGGCTCAGCCCAGTGTATAAGTCTCCGATGGATGATAATGGATACGACATCTCCGACTATCGTTCGATAGCACCCGAATTTGGCACAATGACCGACATGGAAAAGCTTCTGTACGAAGCGGATCTGCGCGGCATTAAAATCGTCATGGATTTGGTTGTAAATCACACTTCAGACCAACATCCGTGGTTCATCGAGTCAAAAAGCAGTCTCGATAATCCAAAACGAGATTGGTATATCTGGAAAGACGCAAAGCAAGGTGGCAGCGAGCCCAATAACTGGGAGTCTTTTTTTGAACCTAAAGCTTGGACCTTCGACGAGCCAAGCAATCAATACTATTTGCACATCTTTAGTCACAAGCAACCGGATCTCAACTGGGCCAACCCAGAAGTCAGAGAAGCGGTTTATGACATGATGCATTTTTGGTTGAAAAAAGGTTTAGGTGGTTTCCGCATGGATGTTATCAACATGATTGGCAAGCCATCGGACTTCCCAGATGCCACTATTTTTGACTCCGGTGTCGCGGGTTGGGAGCACTGGGCTAATAACCTGCTCTGTCATCAGTATCTGCGCGAAATGCACGATAAAGTACTCAAACACTATGATGTATTAACCGTTGGCGAGACACCTTTCACCAACACGCTAGATGGTCGCTTCTACTCGCATCCCGATAGAAATGAGATCAGCATGATCTTTCAATTTGAACACGTCAGCATTGACCGAGAAGAGCATAATGCCGTCAAAAAAGATTTCGACCTTGTGCAGTACAAAGAGATCATGTCGCGATGGCAAGAAGACTTATATCAAAAGGGCTGGAACAGTGTTTACTGGAGTAATCATGACCAACCAAGAGCGGTTTCTCGCTACGGTTGCGACTCAGGTCCAAACAGAATCATCAGCGCCAAAATGTTGGCTACCGTACTCCACATGATGAGCGGCACACCTTATATTTATCAAGGAGAAGAGCTAGGTATGACTAACAAGCACTTTTCGCACATTGATGAATTTAATGACCTGATGGCAAAGTTCCACTATCAGAAAATGATCAACAAGGGTGTTAGCGAACAAACGGCCATCGATTTTCTCAACGATTTTTCTCGAGATCATGCACGCGTTCCGATGCACTGGGATGGCAGCGATAACGGCGGATTCACGACCGGAAAGCCTTGGTTGCCGCTCAACCCGAACTACACTGATATCAATGCTAGCCAAGCGCTACTTGACCATGATTCTGTCTATCACTATTACCGCCAACTTGCGGAACTAAGAAAAGGTGAAGAATATGGCGAGATCATCGTGTACGGTAAACACACCTTGCTTGATCCACAAGATAAAGATGTCTACGCCTATTTACGTTCTTTCGGGGAAAAAACACTACTGATTGTCGCCAACTTCAGCGATCAGATACAAAAAAGACATTACTCGGGCCAGCTTAACTACCACGTGCTCGGTAACTTACCAGATAAGGTCACCGACCTCAGCCGCCTGACT
Organism: Vibrio gelatinilyticus; assembly: GCF_022836845.1. Classification (GTDB taxonomy): domain Bacteria; phylum Pseudomonadota; class Gammaproteobacteria; order Enterobacterales; family Vibrionaceae; genus Vibrio; species Vibrio gelatinilyticus. The sequence continues at coordinate 88,503 of NZ_JAJNNZ010000003.1, read as the reverse complement.
TTATTACCCTATCAAGCGTTTATTGCCGAGATCACGCTATAAGTTCAACTGTGCCCCTACCTCCCTGAGCCCAGGGGCGCTTTCAGATTTGCCACGTCAAATGACGTTTCTCTCGATTAACACTCGGATTTCAGTGCTATTATTGTTGTGGTATACTCCGCGCCCCAATCCACGTTGGCTTGGTCGAAATTAGGAAAAGAATATGAGTGGTAAGAACGAACTTCAGCAAATGAAGAATCGCCTAGACAAGTGCAAAAACAAACTCGCTGCAGCTAAAACTCGTGGCGATGCATCTGTTATTCGCCAATTTGAAGACGAAATTAATAAATTAAATAAGCGGATTGCTCAGGTCAATCACAAGCAAAGTTTCGATCTTAACAAAGAGCGCAAAGCGCTATTGGCAATGCCATTTCAACGTGAAATCACGAAGCTTGAACAGGCTGATATGGGCAAACTGAAAAAGCGCGTTAAAGGTCTGGTGGTAGTCCACCCAATGACTAAGGTCGGCAAAGCGCTAAAACTTGATGTGGTGACCGGATTCGCACCAAAAGAATTCTAAGAATTCTGCCTGAGAGCCTCAAGATTGGGGCTCAGCTCCAACTCCACCATATTGGCTACATCTCTTTAAGAGAATGACTGGCAAATGTCCCTGTCGAAATATAGTTCACAATTAATTCCGTCACATGCGGGTCGCGACGTAAACGATCGTGCTTTCGATCGACCAAAGCAAAATCTTTCATTCCGGTAAGCTTTGTCGAATTGACCGATACTAAACCGTCATTAGGTTCATCAAATAAACCATTAAATAATGGATAACTTGCGGTGCCTGCTATTACGCCAAAATCGTAGTTAGGTTGGGGTAATTGATTCGGAAAACTATCATTATGGGTTGTCAAAGATTCTGCCGTCTCTCCTAATGTGGACAACAACCAGGATCGCGCAAAGAAGTCAGCAACATCACTACCTTGATTTGGAGTGCCAACAAACACCACTTCTCCCATTTTATCTGAATTGACCAGGCGCGGATGGCTGGCTAAATAAGAACGAATCACTAAACCACCAAGAGAGTGGCCAACAAAGTGTACTTTCTGACGATTCGTGGATTGTTCTGGGTTGCTAGCGAGTTTCGCAAGACAGCGTTCTATTTCTTGAGTACTAGAATCGAGCGTGTGATCGAGTGACTGTCGTATCGTGGGATAATCTACGACGCACACCTGATAGCCTCGTTCTTCAATGAGTTCAGACATGGTTTTCATCGACCACGAACTGCGGCCGAGTCCATGAATGATGATCACTTGCTCATCAGTGGCCGATGAGTTGAAGGTAACGACTTGCTCGGATTCGGGTTTACTGCAACCACTCACAGAAAGCAGCAGTGGCAGCAGAATCACTGAGATCCACTTCATTTGTGACTCCTTTGGCACTTCGATATAAACGGCATACCATAAGATTACCAAACAGGACCAACCAGTGCGACATATAATTCTTTGGTAATGGCTTTCTATTAAAGCTCAGTTACAGAAAACATGCTCTTTTTGACTCAACTTATTACAGATTGTTTTCTATGACCGAGGTAATATCTTGCGAAACTGGCGACGTACTGCTGGCGAATGTACCCACCACATTGCCCTCTCTATCAATCACGTATTTATAGAAATTCCATCTTGGAACCACGCCCGATTGGCGAGCAATCTCTGTAAAGACGGGGTTAGCTTTAGCGCCTTTGATAGAACTTCTTGCCATCATCGGAAAAGTCACGCCAAAGTCGAGGTAACAAACTTTCGCGGTCTTTTCTTCACTTCCTCGGTCTTGATTAAAGTCATTTGATGGAAAGCCAACCACAGCGAACCCCTGGTCCTGATATTTTTTGTGCAGCTGTTCTAACTGCTCAAACTGACCCGTAAAACCGCACTGACTCGCGGTGTTGACCACCAGCAAGACTTTGCCTTGAAATTCGTCACACAAATTAACCTGTTCAACTGCATTCAGTTTTCTTTGAGTTGAATCCAGAACTTCAGGGCAACTTTTTGCCAACGCTGAGCTACTAAGCGCACTTGCTATTAGCAGCATTAAAACACTATTAATCATTCGCCACATACACACCTCCCATTTTCCTTTTCTTTAATACGAAGGCTAGTCCAAAAGGATTGCGCTAGGCGCAAAAAAACAGCGCTTCCTGTAAAGGGAGCGCTGCAAGTAATATGTACTGTGAACCATCTCGCTAAGACGATTTAAAACGTGGCGCGCAACTTTTCGAGTAACTCAGTTTGTTCTGGCGTTAGGTTTGTTGGCGTTTTAACTACAATTTTCACCAACAGATCACCGGTTTCACCTTTGCGACTGGTCACCCCTTTGCCTTTCACTTTGAACTTTCGTCCATGTTGAGTTCCCGCTGGGATTTTTAGTTTAAAACGACTATCAAAAACATTGATCTCGACCTCACCACCAAGCGCTGCGGTTACCATGTCGATTGTGGTGTTGCAGATCAAATTGTTCTCATCACGCTCTAGGTAGCTATGGCTGCGAGTGGCAATAATCAATAACAGATCGCCTGCAGTCCCACCATGAACACCCGCTGAACCTTTACCAGAAAAACGGATCTTTTCGCCATCTTTAATGCCGGCGGGGATCTTAACGTTGATTTTTTTCTGTTCACCGTTAATTGGCAGTTCAACGACTTTTTCTGCACCTTGAATCGCGTCAACGAAATCAACCGTTAAAGTAAATTCTCTGTCTTGACCACGCTGAGCTCGCGATTGACGACCTCTACCTTGCGAAAACATATCATCGAAACCGCCAAATCCACCGCCAAATCCTTGACCACGATGTCTAAACGCATCACCAAAAATGTCTTCAAAGCCTCCACCGCCAAAGCCGTGTTGACGCCCTTGTCCACCAAACCCGCCACTTCCTTCAAATGCAGCGTGACCAAATTGGTCGTACTGACGACGTTTTTCGGTGTCAGTAAGCACTTCGTAAGCTTCTTTCACTTCTTTAAAATTGGCTTCTGCGGCTGCATTATCTGGGTTTTTGTCCGGATGATACTTCATCGCCAGACGCTTGTAGGCTTTTTTGATCTCTCTCTCTGAGGCACCCTTGGATACACCTAGCACGTTGTAATAATCTCGCTTCGACATGCTAAAACCTCATCTCTATGTCTCTACAGTAGAAAGGGCGTATGAGTTCCCTCTTACGCCCTGAATACCGACAAGTTTATGTATTTATAAACATAACTCAACCATTTATTACACAGGATGTGCTACCGCTAGAGAAGCATTCAAAAACAAACCCGATACTTCCCATAGCGGGCGCCCTTCGGACATATCCTCTCTTTTGATCTTAGCGTACTTTAGCTTTTGCGTTGCTAAACAATACTAGTGGAAATCATTGAGACCCAAGATATGTCTCCAATTAGAAATCAGCGTGAAACTAATACACATAACTTGGCTTCTTGAGCCACTTTTATAATCAGATGACGCCAACAGAATTACTGCGACTGGCGACTCTTACAGCACGGTAAGCGCTGTCATCTCTATGTCATAAACCGCCTATATTTTTATGCCAGTAGGTGAGTACCATTTCATCCTGTTGCGGATGGCTAATTTGTTAATTATCACCTCGCGGCTTAGCAAATGTGATCGAAGGTTTAAATTACATATTTTGATAGTTACTTACAATTTATGGTATGGATTGCATAACTAAGTTCTGCTCTTATAAAGGTGTTGTCAAGTAAGGATGTAAACCCAACGGCGTGGCAAGTGAAATAGTTGCAGATAAAGCTCTTCCCAAGAAAAGAGCGTGACTATCTCCGCCTATAAACGTCATTTGTGCTTATAATATAAGGAGTTACGTTATGCCAAAAGAAAATCAGTATTCCCATATCTCGAGTAATGCTCGACTACGCAACACCACGGCAATGATTCTAGCGGGAGGTAAAGGTACTAGGCTTAAAGAGTTGACTTCGAAAATCGCTAAACCAGCGGTTTCGTTTGGCGGTAAGTTCAGAATCATAGATTTTGCACTATCAAACTGCATCAACTCAGGTATAAGACGAGTCGGTGTTCTTACTCAATATATGGCTCAAGATCTGATTAGTCACATTCAGTCGGGCTGGCAGTCATCATACTCTGCACTAGGAGAGGGGGTACACATTGTTCCTGCTCAGCAACGTATTGACGAGAATTGGTATCGCGGTACCGCAGATGCTCTCTATCAAAATTTAGACCTCATTAAACGTCACGATCAGACTGAACGTATTCTTATTTTGGGCGGTGACCATATCTACAAAATGGACTACTCGCGCATGATCAACTTTCATGTGGAAAGTGGCGCGGATGTAACGGTCGCATGTATTCAAATGCCAATTGAACAAGCGTCCGAGTTTGGTGTGATGGGTGTGAACGATCAAGGCGACATCATCAACTTTGTAGAAAAACCAACAAAGCCAGCACCAATGCCAAATGATGACAGCAAAGCGCTAATATCTATGGGTATCTATATCTTCAATGTCGATGTCCTTGATTCAGAACTGCGCCAGGCCATTGATAAGCCAGACTATAAGCACGACTTTGGGCACAATATTATTCCAAATCTTATTGGCCGAAAGAACGTCAAAGGTTACGTATTCACAGAGCGAGGCCACCCAGGTGGTAATGGTTATTGGCGCGATGTGGGCCACATTGACGAATACTATGCGGCAACCATGGACATTCTGGCTCCAACACCTGAACTGGATCTTTATGACAAGAGTTGGCCAATTATGACTAACCAGGTTCAGCGACCAGGGGTGAAATTTCTATTTAATGATCCTAATCGCCGCGGCTTTGCTGTTGATTCCGTATTGTGTGCCGGCGCAATTATCTCTGGCGGGCAAGTGATTCACAGCTTAATTTCTTCGGACGTGCGAGTTGAGGATTTCTCAGAGGTGAAGGACAGCATCATTTTACCAAGCGCGGTCATTGGTAAAAACTGTAAATTAAACAAAGTCATCGTTGGTGAAAACTGTCACATCCCTGACGGAACCATCATTGGTTATGATCTTGAGCAAGACAAGCTGCGCTATACGGTGAGTGAACAAAATGTCATTCTCGTCACCCAAGATATGTTCGATGTGGTTAACCAACACGTGACACCACTTGAAAACAATCCAAGGGCTGCTGAAACCGCGTAACTCTATTGGCAGAAGCCTGTGCTTCTGCCGCTTTTCCCCAACTGTCTCACTGAGCGACAGGCAACAGCGTATGCTACTTGTCTAACTCTAATAGGATACGGACAAAGTTGTCGTCTTCGTATTGAATTTGATAGCTAAAAATATCGCTCGCGTATATGGCTTTCAAGAACTGATGTTTTTGACGAACCGTACCGCGGAAAAGAATAGAGATACCCTGCAACAATTGATTTTTACTGCCAAAGTGGCCATTCAAATCATTTGAAAGCACACAAAGTAAACAGCCACTTTCGTCATACGATAAATCCACCTCTTCAGGACGTGACAACAATGCTGTTGTACCCAAGGTTTTCTCTATTTCTCGAATGAGTAATAGATAGCTATCTAAATGAGGTTGCTTTTCTTCAGGCTTTGCATGAACGCCAATCAATAAAACTTCTTGAAGGTCGACCTGAGATTTTTTGGCTTGTAGACTCATAGCCTTGATCTGTTTGCGGATAAGCTTGTACTTATTACTTTTCAGCTTAGGTTTGAGCCACTTTACCAGGAGTTCATTGCACTTCTCTGTCGAGTAATGAGATTTACTGTCGGTTAATTTTTTAAATTCCAGATGAAGCAAGGCGTGCAAAGACAGCTCGGTCAGTAATCGCGTGGATTCCGAGTTAGACGTACTGATGTGCTTGGAACTAGAATCTATGTTCGGCATCGTATTTGTCGTCTTTATGCTTTGTTTTGTTTCGAAGAAAGGAGGAATGGTGCCGAGAGAGGGACTCGAACCCTCACACCAAAGGCACTAGCACCTCATGCTAGCGTGTCTACCAATTTCACCATCTCGGCATCATAGGAAAACAAACTCCGTGTTTGCTTTCGCAGAGCTGAATCAATTATCTGACTCAATACCAGAATCTTAACCGAGCTTTTTTGTCATGTATACAGTTTGCGTGCAGATATCCCTTATTTAGCAACTGTTTGCCCAACTATTGACCAATTATCTTTCATCAATCCTTCATGTTTGAACATTGCTACCTGTATACCAATGATTCGAGGTGCCCATTACTCATTTTTATCATTGTAAACAACCGTTCATACCCTCAAGCTACCGTCTATCGCATTGCTCAATACTCTCCTTTGAAAGCCACTAAAGTTGTCTTAATTCACAAGGGAGATAAACAAATGACAGGCTTACAAACTCGACTAATTCTTCGCTGGACTCACATTATTTGCGCAGTGCTAATCGGTACTTTTATCTATTCACCTTGGAGCGCGAACGCAACGTAACCTCTGCGTAATATGGGCCGAAAGGCCCTTATTAAACGCGCTTAACTGGGTGTCACAGTTTCATCTCGACCATTTCAGAGACTTCCAGAGTGCCGCCCGTTTCCAAAAACGGACATGACTGGCTGACTTTTTTTGCGTCTTCTATCGAATTACACTCAATGATGGTGAAGCCCGACATGGCCGTTTGACTGCCCACCACAATACCTTCAGCCTGGCTAATCGAATGAGTGTTCTTTAGCGGGTTTGCGGGACTGACCATCGCAGAGCCTAATCCGTGTATCCACTCTTTATAACGCTTAAAGTGGCGCTGCCCTTCTTCCTGCGTTTGCGGTGGATTGCCTCCCAAATACACAATCAAAAACTTAGCCATAACGTGTCTCCTTGCAACTTTAATCTAAACTGTAGCGTATAGACCCTTTTTTACTAAAATTATCAAAGCTGATCACTAGGTAAACGGTGATTCAATATTGGGAGAATACTCAGTGAGAAAAGCAATTGCTGCACAGCAGATCTTCGATGGTGAGAGATTCCACCAAGATTCAATGCTGGTGTTTGAAAATGGAACCATCATCGACTTGGTCAGACAAATAGACTTAACGGATGAAAACATCGAGGTGACGTATTTCAATGATGCAATCATTACACCAGCGTTTATTGACATTCAGGTTAATGGTGGGGGGGGCGTGATGTTTAATGATAACCAATCCCCTAGCGCTATTGAAACCATCTTACGGGCCCATCGTAAGAATGGGACTGGCTATGTACTGCCTACCCTCATTAGTTCTGTTCCCGAAAAAATGTTCTCCGCTTTACAGGGCGTTCATCAAGCATTAGCCGAACATTCACCCGGATTGCTTGGCATCCATCTAGAGGGCCCCTGGCTAAGCCCTGAGAAAAAAGGCGCGCACGACCCCAACACTTTTTTTGATCCTTCACTAGACGAGCTCATTCACTATCCTTGGTTAGTGCAAGGTAAAACCCTTGTGACACTGGCACCTGAGCAGGTCAACCAAAGTGCGTTAGAGTGGTTGAATGAACACGAAATCATTCTTTTTGCAGGGCACAGTAATGCCAGTGAAAAGGACTTTACCAACAAACTTGACCATATCAGCGGCTTTACTCATTTATACAACGCTATGTCTCCACAAACGGGGCGTGAGTTAGGGGTCGTCGGGATGGCGTTACGCCATAACGATAAGTGGGTGTCATTTATCGCTGACGGACATCATGTACATCCCAGTAACATCGTAATGGCCGCACAACTAAAACCTAAAAATAAGATGGTGCTAGTGACCGATGCGATGGGCTCTGTAGGAAGTCAGGATGGCTGCTTTGTACTCGATGGCGAGAAAATATGTGAGGTCGATGGAGTTTTAATCAACAAAAACGGTGACTTGGCGGGTGCTCACATAACCATGACACAGTCAGTGGCTAATCTCCTAGAGTGGGGAATTGAAAAGTCACATGCCTTTCAAATGGCCAGTACAAATGCCGCCCTAGCGCTGAATCTAGGAGACGAGCTTGGATACCTAAAGCCCGGATATCGAGCATCGGCAACGATTCTTGATCAAGATACTCATTGTCAGGCTATCTTGCTAGAAGGCGTGATCTACAACAGCTAAATAACTGTGCCCCTAGAGACAAAACGTTCTCCCCTTTGTTTTGTCTCCTTTCTTTTTTAAGCATAAGTTTGACGATGTTTCGACTCGAATTACAACCTTGGTAACTGGGTGCGACGTTTCACCTGCCCAAAGGCAAAACTCGATTCTATTGATGCGATGTTTGGTAAACGTGTTAGCTGCTTTCGAATAAACTGCTCATAACTTTTGAGGGAGGCACTAACGACATGGAGCAAATAGTCATGATTCCCTGTCATGAGGAAACACTCGATGACTTCGTCTAACGATTCGATCTGTGTTTCAAATTCCCTCATGTTGTCTTCTGTCGGCTTTTCGAGTTTAACCAACACAAAAACATTGATCGGCAATCCATATTGCTCACGATCAATACTTGCATGATAACCTCTGATCACCCCGCTTTTTTCCAGAGCTCTTACCCGCCGTAAACATGGCGATGGCGACAATGACACTCGGTCGGCCAGCTCTTGATTGCTTAACCTTGCATTGCGTTGCAACTCAACCAGTATTCTCTTATCTATTTCATCCACGATTCGCTCCGCAATAATTCATTAATTTTCCAATAAAACTTAGCATAAAATTGCCAAAAAAGAGCGCCATACAGTTCATTTCGCAATCATCCGCACACTATCTTAACTAGGCTTTAGTTAACCCTACTAAAAAAGACAGCGGCAGGAATTGCAGATGAACACCTCAACACAATTGAGCCCACTAAGAAAAACCACCAAGCATGAAGAGGCTCAAGCTCTGGCCATTGAGCAGGCGCAACATTTCGGTATCGATCCAAACAGCCAATACGGCGCAGCATTGGTAGAACTTGCTACATCGCTCTACCAGGCTAATAATCGCACTCACGATCTGTGGGCCATTACCATGGAAGGCTTATCTGAATTAGATAAAAGTGATCGCATTGCATGGTTCAATGCCAAGCGTTTTCTCTCGTTCCAAATAGCCAAGATCCTCGACAACCTTCAAAACCCTATGCGGGCGACATATCAATCGATTACGACTAACAATGAACACTTTGCTTCTAAAGGGGCTTACCCGATCTTCGACAATGTTGCCGCGATATTTTCCGCAAGCCCCGTAATCACGCGAACTGCTACCTATTTGTTTGCTTGTACCGAGTGGATTGAAGATGCATTTAACGGAAAAGAACCACTCCATGATATTTACTCTCGATTGCTCAACCCAACCTCTATTGCCCTTGCTAACCATATGGTCGATATCGAGGCTGGCGAGCGCGCCAACCAATACTTAGCGTGGAATTTCAACTCGGGTATGGCAGCCATTGATGGCCTGCTTAGTCATCTCTTAGGATATGAGGATATCGTGGTGGCATCGCGTAATATCTATGGTGGTTCCTATCAATTAATTGAAGATTGGTTCGGAAAGTCATCCAATTTAAATATTGCCGTCGAGTGGGTTGACGGTTATCAAGGAAACGATTTTGCCGCGAGCCTGGATGAGGTAGCAAACAAATACGCCGGTCGCCTCGCCCAGGGGAAACGTATTTACGTCTATTTGGAATCGCCATGCAATCCACACGGTTATGTTCTCGATGTCGCATCAATTTGTCATGAAAGCCACCAGCGCGACTGGACGGTCATCGTCGATTCAACGGTTGGGACACCATTTTTACATCCGGTATTAAAACGCGATGACCCAATGGAGCGCCCAGACTTTGTGGTTCATTCGTACACCAAAGAACTTGCAGGTTCGGGCACAACAACCGCTGGGGTGGTGATCGGGAAAAACGAAACCATGTTTATCCCAAAAGGCGACACGGCAGAATATGTGAAAGCTAATGGTGTTAAACAAACAATTCCGTGGAACGAAACCCTATTTTGGAACGTTTACTACATCAAGGGTGCATTCCTAGATGCTGACAAAGCTTTCGAAGTATTAAATGGAATGAAAACCTACGAATTGCGCGTCATTCAAAAAACCATAAATACACTGGCTTTAGCTCGCATTTTTGATGCTCACCCTGATATCAACGTTTCGTGCCCTGCACTGCCCAATAGTGAAAATCACCCACAGCTACTTAACAATATGCGACTTGGGCTTCCAGCCGCTCTGTTTACTATCGATATGGAAGGAAATGCATCACGAAGTGCCATCGGGCGAGAAGTCTTTAAGCAGTTTTTTGATATGCTCGAACCGGCCATTGGCATGCAGGTAAGTCTTGGGCAAACCAACACCGTTGCCCTTTGTCCTGCCCTTACGACTCACTCTGAGTTATCTCGCGAAGCATTAGCGCAAGCGGGGATCCAACCCACTACGATGCGGATCTCTATCGGCTTAGAAGATCCCCGAATGTTCATCGCGCACATAATGCAGGCTGCTAAGCTATCCATTGATAGTGAACACGCCGATTTCTCGACACTCTTTCCTAGCAGCGCGACCATCGACAAGATCTATCAAGAGACCTATCTGGAAGTGCATCAAAAGTTCGTGCGAAGTTTACCAACATTCGACCAATTGAGTGAATAAGTAGAAGACATTGATCTAGTAACAGCCTGTCAGTTCTCACGTTTTCAATTACTCAGAGCTGACAGACTGCTTTTGTTTTACAGCACTTAACTTATATTTTCGTCATTCCGCATATGAACTCACTGATAATTAATACCTAAATCAGGATAATCAAATAAAAGTGAGATGCTTTCGTATATTCGGGAGCTTGAGTGAAGTAGCGAGATCCTGCCACTATGTGTAGTCGCACCTTAATTCCACATCGCACCCACAATATTTATTTCCTGTGGAATGAACTGGCTCTTTAAGGTTGGTCTTACCTGTCTTTCGTTCTTTACTTTAGAATGTAATTAATTTTTATGCCCCATGACCCTCATTATTTTTAGATAGAGAGCGATACCGAATATTCATATTGTGCTTTAACATTGACCATGCGAGACGGATGATTTTATTTACCAAAGCAACCACGGCTCTAATTGCAAAACTAGATCCTCAACTGTTTCCACTCCGACTAAGTGAACGTTTGGCTGCTAAGACGAATCGCTATGACCAAAAAATCTTCTCATAGGTTTATTGGATAGTTCTAAACGATGTAATGTGTCTTAGAGTGATGATTTTCACAGCTCACCGAATTGCTTGCCCCAGACATCCGTCATTCCGCACCTGTTGCGGAATCTAATGCCAACACAAACACAAACACAAAAGAACACAAGATGCCCTGTTCACTTTGTAACAAGCTTTTGGACAGAAATGAGTTTCGGGAAATCGAACATTAGCCATTCAAGAATAAACTTAGGTATTGCAAAGTAGCTTTGATAGATTCCCAGTATTTTTGTACATCACCAATCCTCCCAATCCTCCCAATCCTCCAGAGACGTTGAATAACGTAAATGTAATGACTGTCAAAACTGTCGCTATAAATTGAACCTCGTCATATAAATTAAGAAATGGTCAAAAACAACGCACATATTAGTGTTTTAAGTCTACAAGAATCAGTTGCATATGATAGCGTTAACAGATTGCTTTTTATGAATAAAATGGATTTTTATGAATCAGTGTAAAGCGTTCCTAACCACAAGGAAAATTCAATCTCTTTTGATGTCAGGGCTACTTATTGTTTCAACTGCTGCTTTTGCAGTAAAAAACGGAACCGATGTAGCCATCGAGGACTACGAAAACTATTTCGTGTCCATCTACAATCCCGAGCTCAACGATGGCTATGGCGCCATGTGTGGCGGTCAGCTCATTGCTGGCCAGTGGATATTAACAGCCAGACATTGCACTGAGTACTTTACCGAAAAAGGCCAAAGTAAATACGCAGGGAACGAAGCCGTCAGTGACGCGCTGATCGCCTTAGCAGTTTACCAAGGCCTTGAAGGGGGCGAGAACTGGGACAACATCGTGTGGTCTGGTGATGCCCGTGTCTGGACGTTTGGGAACGAGCTTGACTCAAACCCAATCACAGACGCGTTAGGTCTGGAGTTTGGCGCGTGGCTTGATAACGCAAGCTACTCAACCGATGGATCTGGTCGAGTATATGACTCTGGAGGCATAGGTTCAGTGTATGCCGACATCGCGCTCATTAAGCTGCCAGAACCCATCGCTTACAAAACCACGTTGGAAATCGGAAGTGTACTGAATCCATCGGCCACTGCGCCGAACTTCGTTTATGAGCTTCAAGAAGCCACTAACGAGTACAACAACCTGCATGAAGGAGAAACATTAATCTTTCGCGGGTGGGGCATCGATGAAAACGGCGACGTTCCTGCAGTGATGCAAGAAGCCGAGCTGGTGGTGTCACAACCGGCAATGCGGTTTACTTGTGAATTGTACGCCCGAGTCGATGACGTCATTGATAATTACTACCCTTGTGATCAATACCATTACGAAGCGTCGTTGCAACCTGGCAATTTTGGTCACTCGAGAATCTACGCAAGATACAATGACTTCTTCAAAATGGATGGTTTGCACGGTGAAGGTGGTACTGCCTCTGGTGACAGTGGCACGGCGATAGTGAAAGATGGGAAAGCTCTTGGTTTAGTTAGCCGAGGAGCTCTCAACTACACAGAATTCGTCATGCTGGATATTTATCACGATTGGATTTTAGAGACGATTAACGCTCTCAACGCTCCAGATGTGATTGATATTGAGGTCTACACGCAGACTGAACATACGTTTAAAGTGCAAAACCTATCTGCTTTTGCAGAGTCGGTAACGCCAAGTATGAGTCATGATACGTTCACTCTATCGGATGACTGCTTAGCAGGCGTTCTGCAACCGATGGAGTCGTGTTCAGTGACAGTCAGCTTTAATGGTGATTCATTGCCAACGAGTGCTGAAATTCACGTGAACAACGACAAGACTATACAATTAAACATTGTGGAGCCTAAACCTGACGTGACAGACCCTGTTGACCCAACAGACCCTGTTGACCCAACCGATCCAACGGACCCTGATCCAACGGACCCAACGGATCCAGTTGACCCAACAGACCCTGCGCCAGAAACACCAGATACTTCGGTGCCTGATAGTGGAAATGGCGGCGGCGGTGGTGGTTCAATTTCCTTTGGTCTTATTGGCCTGATAGGTTTGTTGATCGCACGCAGACGTTGATGATACCTCTTGGTTGACACTTCTACATTAGAACGCCCAATCATTATTGGGCGTTTTACATTGGAGGGAGCTCGATGACATCACTTGGTACCTCTCCAATCATTAGGTTTTGTATCGCTATATAATTTCGCCATAATTTCGACTTTGATGGGCATAACAAGCTTTGGGGCAAAGATGTGTCAGGCCCGCACTCCAATTTGGCCACTGACTGCGCTTCGATAAGATTCCCTTTTTCAAGGGAATGACGGTGATTTTGGGATGGTTTGAAACACCGAATGGGGCAAAGATGCGTCAGGCCCGTACTCCAATTTGGCCACTAACTGCGCTTCGATAAGATCTCCTTTTTCAAGGGAATGACGGTGATTTTGGGATGGTTTGAAACACCGAATGGGGCAAAGATGTGTCAGGCCCGCACTTCAATTTGGCCACTAACTGCGCTTCGATAAGATTCCCTTTTTCAAGGGAATGACGGTGATTTTGGATGGTTTGAAACACCGAATGGGGCAAAGATGCGTCAGGCCCGTACTCCAACTCGGCCACTAACTGTGCTTCGATAAGATTCCCTTTTTCAAGGGAATGACGGTGATTTTTGGGATGGTTTGAAACACGAAAAGGGGCAAAGATGTGTCAGGCCCGTACTCCAATTTAGCCACTAACTGCGCTTCAATGAGATTCCCTTTTTCAAGGGAATGACGGTGATTTTGGGATGGTTTGAAACACGAAATGGGGCAAAGATGCGTCAGGCCCGTACTTCAATTTGACCACTAACTGCGCTTCGATAAGATTCCCTTTTTCAAGGGAATGACGGTGATTTTTGGTTTAGAAGAAAGAGCCACAAGTGTTTTAGTCCTTCGGTTATAACATGCACCTAGAGCAAACCAAGTCATAGTCGCGGTCATAGTCAAACTAGTATTGTGCTCGCTGTTCGTAGATTCCAGCCTTGGCAGGAATGACTGTTTTTTGGCTTGAGTATTTTGAGCTTAAGTATTTACGGTAAGTAACTCTGCAACGAGCAAAAGCGCATTACAAACCCAACAGTTTAGATGCTTTCTAGGAATGGGTATTCCAACCCAATTTGCCGACGTATTTCATCCATCGTTTTCATCGTATTAATACTGTCCTGCCAGCTCATTACATCACTCTGTAGTTTGTTTTTAGCGATACAACTCATTACCTCTTCAATTTGATATTCAAAGCCTGTTGCTCTGAACGGCAACTCCACTGCCACTTCTTCTTCCCCTTCAACGCATAGTACGGCTTTCGTCGCCGCCCAGAACATGGACACAATAGTGATGCTTCCTTTGTTACCATAGAGAGTGAAGCCGTTATCCAGCCTGGTGTTCAACCCGCAAGTAAACTGACTGCCAACGCCATCGTAATCAAGAATAACACTCGTTCGCTCATCAACATTGGTTTCACCAATCATGCCGCTGGCAATGATTAAGTTTGGCTCACACTGCATCACAAACTGAGACATAGTGAGGTTGTAAATTCCCATATCCAGCAACGCACCGCCCGCTAGTTCATTGTTCAGTAAACGGTCATCCCTGTCACGTGGCACGTTAAAGGCAAAAGATGAACTCATCACACATAAATCGCCAATGCGTTTTTCATCAAGCCACGTCAAAACTTGTTGCCATATTGGCAAGAAGCGCGTCCAAACTGCTTCCATCAAGAAAGTTTGGTGTGTTTCAGCTAAATCCACTAGCTCTCGAGCTTGCGCTTCATTCACGGTAAGTGGCTTCTCACACAGTACTGGCTTACCCGCCATCAAGCATTTCTTTGCACACTCGTAGTGAAATCGATGTGGGTTGGCAATATAGATAGCATCTACTTGTGGGTCATCCATTAGGCTTTGGTAATCATCGTAAGCACGCACACACTCGTACTCTTGTGCGAAAGACTTCGCTCGGTCGAGATGAGTACTGGCCACCGCATACAGGCTCGCATTAGGCACAACTTTGAGTGCTTTTGCAAAGGTGTGAGCAATTCGGCCAGGGGCAACAACACCCCATTTAAACGTTTTTCCTGCCATACACTTTCCTCATTATTTGATTCCAACACACTAACTCGAGACCGGATAAACGTGCGTTGCAATCTTTTTCACGATTGCTGGCATTTAGATACTAGCCAAGGCGGATGCTCTCAGTCAGAAATTACACCGTTTGACTTAGTATGTTAACCGTGTATGAATCATGAGAGTTAGACACCCACAAGTAAGCCTCTGCAGCATAGTGACCATTAACTCATTAAAGGAATTCCGATTAGATAACCGTGCAAATACATAGCAAATATGGCACTGACAACCGTTCCAATCACGATGACTATCACGTCATTGACCCAAGTTGCCTTCAAGGGCGAAACGACTCTCTGCTGACGTTTTCGCATCGAGATTAGGTCGGCTATGGCCCAGACTAAAAACGCGCCAAACAACAATATGTCAGCCAGGTTGCCATTAACTAACAAGTGGGATAAGGCCCAAAGTACGACTGCCAATAACTGCGGGTTTTTTGTGACTGACTTTATTTTTCCAGGGAAATAAGGCGCAAAGAATAGGATGAAACCAACGAGCATTAAAATAGAAACTAGCGGCCTTAAAGACTGATCACCAAAATAAACTAGGCTCGGGTCAGCCCTGAGTGAACTATGACCGGTAACAATAAAGTAGAGACCTATAAAAGAAAGCAAGCTATAAACTGCCTTATAGGCTTTTTCATTTTTTTTAACTAACTTCTCCCTATACGCAGGTGCGATAATTGAAATCGAATGAATACCAAGAAACAAAATTAAACCAAGTAGTAAGCTAAACATTCCGTTGCTCCATTGCTTAAAATAAAACCAGACCGCTATCTATAACTCACATTACAGGTAGGAGAAAAAGTAAGTCAAATGATGCTTTGATGAACTGAGATACCTATCAGGTGCGACACCAAAGAGTGCGCAGAGAACTTGCATTTGAACCCCATAAATTTGGGTCAAAGTGGATGGCCGAGATAGAGCGTCTTATGGGTGGTTTTGATATTTAGATGATTTACAACGAAACAATCCCTGCTTTGTTAAGTTAAGGCAGGGATTGTTATCTTTTATTCGCTTTCTTGTTCAGTAAACGCGGCTTCAATTCTAACGAGTTCTTGCTGCTCTTTGAGCTTCTTTTCTTCCGCAAGCGCAGCTTTTCTTTCGTTAAGATTACGTCGCTCTGATTTGGTCAGGAATTTTACCGCTTTTTTCGTCGTAAGAGCATAAGCTACAACGTCTTCACCTTTTTCTCTGCGTTCACTCACTCGCTGTGAAAAACGCTCGTCATCACGAGCTTTTCGCTCTTGTGCTGTTAGTTTGCTCATTCTACTTGTCCTCATTAGTAACTCATGGTCGGGGTTCGCTTCCCCTCAGTCACACAAATGAGATTGATTGCACATTCATATCGCTGATGACGCTATTTTAGCACACTATCGTTGCTGACCTATGCAGTGATTAAAACGATCCTCCTATGAATGACATTAAGAATCCACATCGACTTCAAATTCCATTTCTTGCTCGCTTCATTACTTTCCTAACGGTGGCCAAGGTCTATGCTGCTCTGAATCAATCCATTCAGCTACCCATTGTGGCAACGCAGGCGTTTCTGTGGGCTCCCCCATCGCTTCAAGTACCTGAGCGGGGGCAATCAAACCACCCTTAGAAGTGACTCCTGCACGAATCAATACCGAGGAGCATGGCTGACCGTCGACCCACATGGACTGCTCTACGTACAACCATTTGTCATCCCAGCCTACACATTGAGTGTACATCTTTACCTTATGGAACATATGGACGCGTTTACGATAACGAACAGAGCTTCCAGCTACGACCAACGCCCAACGCTTTTTGGCCAATATTTTCATCAACCCACAGCGAATACCAAGTTCCGTTCGCCCCAAGTCATAAAGTGTAAGAACTCGACCGTTGTTCATCTCGTTGAAAATATCGAGATCCCATGGGTGACAACGAAATGAGATGTCACTTTTCTCGGTAAAGTGCATCGCGGCACTTTTCCTTGCACGCCACATCACTTTGGCTAATCGTAAAAACGGATACATAGTCAGTTTGTCCTTAAACTGTTATCGACATTATTCACCCCAACAAATCAAAATGTATGAAGTGTCAGGGTTCGATATAACCCTATAGAGCTAACATTCTAAAAACAAGCCGTTAACATCAGACTTTTGCTGTTGGTCCGCTATTTTTGCGTTTCAGGATGTCAACCTAGGCAAAGTGTGTATAGGTGGTTGCTTGCGCTGAACGAGCACCAACATAGGCCTTAATGACTACCTTTCTGTTGGCAAAGCCAGGTGTATGCTTCGCTGGTACTGTATGCGGCGAGCCAGGCTGAACCATGATCTCCGCCGATCACTTCTGTATGCCGGATAAAGCCGTTGCCGCTTTTCTGCAGGGCGATAACCATTTGTCGTGAGTAGCCTACATCGGTGATGTCATCGGCCTCCCCATGAAACACCCAAACCGGAGTCTCTTTGATTCTTTGCGCTTGCTTTGGATCGGCACTGCCACAAATCGCTATCGCTGCGGCAAACAAGTCTGGCCGTTGAAATAAGCCATTCCATACGCCCTGGCCACCACGTGATAGCCCGCATAGGTATATCCGATTAGCATCAATGTTTGGGTTACTGGCAATCATGTGATCGATCAAACACAGCAAGGCGCTCATAGATGGGGTTGATGGGGTTGATTCAAAATCATAAGGACCAATTGAATCACTGGCCCAACGCATAGATTCTGGCGTTTGAGGCGCTAATACGAAAGCTTGTTGAATGGTCTGGTTTTCATGATTGGCAAAGTATTGAGGGCCGGTGTTGGTGTTACTGTACATCTGCGTCTGGTTGTCGACGCCAGCCTCACCACTGCCGTGCAGATGAACAATCAGAGGCCATACGCCTTTTTGTGGCGGTGAATAGAGCTGATAGGGAAGATTAAAACCTTTATGAATAAAGGCATCGGCATGCCAGTCGGCTTTACTTGGGCCACTCTTTAGCACTGTTGCTTTCATTGGCAGAACGTTACGAAGCATGCAGATGTACCTTCCTTAGCATCAAAAATCAGCAGGGACCTCAAATTCAATGATTTGATCGGTAACAGGATGGCGCAGCTTTAAAAATCCAGCATGTAGATGCAGCCTGCTTTCTTTAAAGCCATACAAATCATCCCCGACAATTGGCGTGTTCAAGCCAGCTTGATGGGCGCAGTGAACACGAAGCTGATGAGTCCTGCCTGTTTTGGGGTACAAATGGACTGTGGTGCGGTTATTGTTCACTTCAATCACCTGATAAGAAGTCTCGGCGCTGCGACCTTTATCATGGCAAACCCTTTGCCGAGGTCTATCTTCAATATCACCCGTTAATGGAAGAGCAATGACGCCTTGCTCTTGTTCGATGCTTCCTTCCAACAACGCGGTATACCGCTTTACAACGCTGCGCTCAATAAACTGTTGTTGTACTCGTTTGTTAGCTTCTGAGGTTAATGTGAGCACCAATAGCCCTGATGTCGACATATCTAATCGATGAACAATTAGCGGACCTTCAGCGTCCGGGTATTTTGCTCGAATTCTGGCTTCAACCGAATCTTGAATGTATTTTCCCGACACCGACAAGAACTCGGCGGGTTTGTTAACCACCACTAACGCATCATCCTGGTAAACAATTTCAAGCTCTTTGTTGTAAGAAGGCGTTTGCTCAAGTGGGCTTTCGTCCAGCTCAATCCCCTCTAACATGTGCTCTAATATCTCAAAGCACTTACTTTGGCACACCGGATACAAGTTCTTATGTTGGCGAATTTGTTGATATGGTGAGTCTCCCCACCAAAACTCTCCCAGTGCTATGGGCGTCAGGCTCATCTTAAATGCGGCTTGCAGCAGCTTAGGTAGGTTCTGTTCGCTGGCAAAAGCAATGGGCTGTTTTTTTCCAGTATCGGGAAAAAGTGCTAGTAGGCTTTTTGACTTACCTTCTCGATTGAGAAACTGGCAGGCACTGCGGGTTTCAAGCAAGAGTGTATCAGCGAGCTTTCGATAGCGTTTTTGCAACAGTTCAATACTGTGCTGTTTGCTTTGAAGTGCTTTATCCAATGCCTCGCGAGTGCGTTGCCAATCCTGTTTTAATGCTTTGAGCTGTCTTTTCTCAGCACTACTTTTGTTACCAAGATCGCGAATTATTGCAGCTAATTGTTCTTCATCTATCGATTTACCAACTTCGCTTTCAGCCTGCTGACGTTGTTGTTTACGCTGCTTCTTATTTAAGGCAATTTCTTTTTGGAACTGCGCAATTTTTTGCTCAAACTGTTCGGCCCCGTTAGCCATTCTTTGTTTTAACTGAATAAGGTCCGAGGCATTTAGCTGCTGTTCAACCTCTTGGGCCAATTGCTCTATCTGATTCTCCAACTCACCAAACTGGGCAATGCGATCCTGTGGGTTTACAATGGGATCGACAAAAAACTCAGTGACCGAATTAGAGACTTCTGCTGTCGTGCCGTCTTCAGAAAATGAGCATAAGTAGCCTAGTGAGCCTTGCGCATTCTCTACCACCAAAACCGCAAACATCCTGCTCATATTCTTCAGATCTGACTGAGACTTCAAGTATTCTTGCAACTCTTGCATTGCAATGACTGCCAATGGGTGAGGCGAATAGTAGTACGGGAAGGTAAAACGCTCAGGTCGTGCGAGATGGTCCACTGTGGTGGCAAAGGTTCTGAATTTAGACAGTGGTGATGCTTGATGTGTCACGATGATGCTTGGCCTCAACGACGAGTTCATTAGTACTGAAATTAAAAAAGCGCTAACACGCTCAAACCTACCTGACCGCGAAGCTTATCATAGTCAGGCGTTTGTTAGAAAAATCACATGAGTTTGAAAAAACCACTATCACTCGCTAGCCAACATCTGTTTATGAACCTGACGATACACATATGTCGCTTTACTAATATTGTATGCAATAACAAGCCAATTACTCGCTATGCAAACGCCAAGTAATGGGGTCAAAGATGGCATGAATAACGCACCAAAAATAGACATAAGTACCAACAGATACAGCCTAAATTGGTACTTTCCCTGATTGCGACTGATCAACTGGTAGTGATCGGGCAGTAGCATCATACCAGCAGGGTTTTGCATCGCTAGCCTTTGCAAATGCAGCGTAATGAGAAACGGCACGATTTTCAGTAGCATGCCTTGGATGATGCCAAGGATAAAGCCCAAACCAATAATGAGCCCAACAAACACTTCTGCTTTTGCCTGATATTGATCGCCAATTAATGGCATCGCAATGATCAGTACGCACCCTAAGATCAAACAGCTCCATCCCACTAGCCAATATGTCACTACCGCATCCGGTAATTTTCGTTTTCGCTTACTTAAACGCTCAATCCCCATCAAGGCATACACCACTGCGACCATCGGGCAAATGACTCCCGCATAATATTGGTCAAGTTCCAGCAGCGTCACCATCGATAACGAAAATAAGCCAAACAACGTCATACTAATCAGGCCAATGCGCCAGGGAGCAGGAAACGTTGGCGTCACATGAAACATGGGGATCACCTGAAAGCTGACGGCCATCACCAGTAATAGCACCCAACCAAATACACCAAACCCTGCGTGTAAATTCGTGATACTTTTTCCAAACGTAGGTAGCCATCCCCATAGAACATTTGAGATAAGCAATAGACCGATGACCACCCCACCACCAAGCGCAGTCGCTGCCAAAAAAATAGGCAGTCGCGTTTGTTCACCTTGGGCTTGCCTTACCAAAACTAGAACAAGTCTGATAACAAAGTAACCAAGGCTTAGGGCAAGTAAAGCAAACCCAGTCAGAAATGTTGTCCAGCCAAGAAAGGCTGCTGATAAAGCGAGGGTGCCAATCATTAGGCCGCCGTGCATTAATAACAACGACCACTTTTCGATTTTCAAAGGCGCACCGCACAACACTGGCACGACTTGAAACAGCGAACCAACCATGATCAATCCCATCACTCCCAATGCCAATAAATGGGTGATGGCCAATGATGCTGGCATCCAGCGGCTCAACCAAATAGCACTTCCCTGGTCGATCAGCAAAGCTGCAGCAATTAACGCGAAAATCGGTGCAGTAAGGTAGAAACGAAAAGGAGTGGCTAAAGGAGGGATCGACTCAAAGTTAAGCCCT
This sequence comes from Vibrio gelatinilyticus, assembly GCF_022836845.1. GTDB lineage: Bacteria > Pseudomonadota > Gammaproteobacteria > Enterobacterales > Vibrionaceae > Vibrio > Vibrio gelatinilyticus. The sequence goes on along the minus strand of NZ_JAJNNZ010000003.1, from coordinate 67,150 downwards.
GTCATTCTCATTAATCATCACCTTTACTTGTTGCTCTGCCTGTCTGACACCTAGGTGCCAAAACCAGATATGGTGGTCCCCCTCCTCGATTTCTCTATGTAGATAGCAATACTTGTCGTCTAGCATTTCAAATAAAGGAATCGGTTTGCGCCTGTGGGTGACATGGAGTATTTGATCATTGGATAGCTCCACCAATGCCTGACAGATCTCGTGCATTGGCTGGGGTGGTTCTAGTGTACTGACATCAAGCTCAATCACCGCGATCATATCTTACTCGCTCCTAGTTAGCTCTGGCTCTTCATTCTGGCCACCAGTTCTTCACCATTATTCAGGCGATTATCTGACATTGGATAGAGGATCTGCTCCTCTTTCATGTTGTGCTGCTGAATAAACAACATGGTACTTTCAATCACACCAATGGCACGTTCCTGATTCTGTTCCGCAATGGCCTGCTGCATCTGCTCAAACATCGCCCTTATCTGGCTATGTTCCTGTCGCATTACGTTGGTTGGCCCTCCAACCATGCCCGTTTGCGCTTCAAATTCAGGAAATAAAACCTGCTCTTCAAGTTCAAAGTGGTGCAATGTTTCCTTTTCAAATGCATTCCAACCCAATGCAAATTCGGTCCAATCGTTAGCGGCTATTGCACCTTCGGCATCAACTAGAAGGTCATCACACTGTTTGTGGTGCTGCGTCATAAATTCTTGAATAGAGGTCATTGTTATTTCCTTTGAGTCCGGTGACTGTAAACGCATGATAGCACCTTACATTCTCATTCCACCATCGACTTCAATCACTCTTCCTGTAACGTAGTCGTTTTCCAGGATAAACTTAGCCGCATGAGCGATCTCGTTGCTTTCACCAATGCGTCCAATCGGCACCATGGCTTTCAAACGTTCAATCGCTTCTGGTTTGAGCTGGTCTGCCATGGCTGTTTGCACTACACCGGGAGCGATAGCGGCAGCTCGAATACCATAGCGCGCCAGCTCTTTGGCCCAGGTTGTTGCCATAGTCGCAACCGCAGCCTTAGAAGCCGCATAATTAGTTTGACCAATATTGCCCGCCCTAGCGACACTGGAAATGTTGATGATGACGCCTTGCCGCTCAGTTTCGATCATCTTAGCGGCGGCCTCCCTGGCACAGAGAAAAGTCCCTGTGACATTCACGTTCATCACCGCATCAAACTGCGCCAGAGACATTTTACTTATCTCGCCATCTTTGAGTTTCACTAACAATCCATCGCGCAAAATTCCTGCGTTGTTGATGAGCCCATCTAATTGACCAAAGTCTTGAATGATATTTGAAAAAGTTTGCTCGACTTGCTGCTCATCCGTGACATCGGCACAGTAAGTCAATGCCTTGACACTGAGCATATGACACTGGTCTTGAGTCTTGCGCAATGCCTCTTCGTTGACATCAATTAAAGCCAATTCAGCCCCTGAGTGCGCTAAGGTAATCGCCATCATCTGCCCCAATCCTTGCCCTGCTCCGGTTATGGCTATCACGCTTTGTTTTAGATTCATAGTACGGCTCCTCCTTGAGTAAAGGTGATCCAATGATCGCTTATTGTGACGACTTAGACTGTCGTTGATAGAATTCAAACATGCTTGAAAAATCGAGCGCTTCATTGCCATTGGCGTTATGAAAAGCATAGAGATTACGAGCCAGTGTCCCCATCGGAACTGGCGTTTGAGTTTGCAATGCGGTTTCCACCCCTAACCCTAAGTCCTTTAACATCAATTTACTCATAAATCCGGGACTATAGTGATGACTAGCGGGAGCATTAGGCATAACTCCGGGGCAAGGGTTATAAAGCTCTAACGCCCAATTTCTGCCTGAGCTTTGCAACATGATATCCGACAGCACCTTAGGATCCAGACCATGTTCGATACCCAGGTTTAACGCTTCACATGTCCCAGACATCAATATACCCAGCATCAGGTTGTTGCAGATCTTAGCCATTTGCCCATCGCCAGCATGCCCGGCATGGAAAACATTTCGCCCCAAATGTGACAGCACCTGTTTAGCACGTAAAAACGCCGCGTCTGTACCTCCGACAATAAAAGTCAATGTCGCCGCCTGCGCTCCTGCAACCCCTCCAGAGACCGGTGCGTCGACAAACTCCAGCCCCTTGTTGGCGGCTTCGTTAGCAACTAATCGTGCTGAGTCTGGATCAACGGTAGAAGAATCAATCATAAAGGTCTTATCCTCAACAAGATTAATCAGCCCAACACGACCGTGCAGATCCCCCAGATACACCGACCGCACGTGCTTTCCGGCTGGCAACATGGTGATCACCGTCTCGGCACCTTTCACGACTTCTTGCAACGAGCCTGCAGCGATCGCTCCAAACGGTACTAACTGCGCTGTTGCAGATTCATCGACATCAAAAACTTGTACGTTGAAACCTGCGGCCAACAGATTTTGCGCCATGGGGCTACCCATATTGCCTAAGCCAATAAATGCAATGGTGCTCATTTGCTACCTCCTTCATTTAATTCAAAGTCCGTCAGTCGCGTTCCCTATCTGTGGCTAACGGTTACCCAGCTGGCCTAAGGGGTGTTGGCTTTGCGGCCACAGTGTTGTAAATAGATTGTCGATCACCGCCATATCGACCTCGTTGACACGACGAAACAGCCAATTAGGCTCTCCATCTTTATCAATCAGGCGAGCTCTAACCCCTTCTTGAAATTCACCAAGCTCACCACATCGCACCGACAAACTTAACTCTAAGCGAAAACAATCTGCCAACGACAACGCCTGATACTGGGTTAGTTGCCTAAAGCAGATATGTGCTGAAATTGGGCTTCCTTGAGACATGGCTGCCTTAGCCGCTTTCAACCAAGGGTCATCTGTTTTTATCGCCAATAATCGTTGTTGAATATGGCCAAGATCGTCACCAATACAAGCCTGTTGAATCGCGGGTAGATGCGCCATTAGCTGCCGTTTCGGGTGTTCGCCAGTACTGTGATCGGCAAACGATTCGAGTATCTCTGAGACCAGCTCATCATGGTCCTCTTGCTCTAACCAATCGCTGATTTGCAACTGTTGAATGACATCCATGTGGCTTTCTTCAAGTACGATATGATCTGCAAATCCGATGTCTATCGCATCGCTGGCATTAATCAGCGAGCCAGTTAGCCCGAGAAACAGCCCCACGCTAGGATCGATTTTATTGAGAAACCAGGTTGCCCCTACATCGGGGTATAAGCCGATACTGACTTCAGGCATTGCGAGTCTTGATTTAGGCGTAACCACCTTATGACTGGCTCCCATATACAATCCCATTCCGCCTCCCATCACGATGCCCTTTCCCCATACGATGATAGGCTTACGGTAGGTATGAATTAGGTAGTCACACTGATATTCCAAGGCGAAATACTCTAACAAGTATTTCTGGGCGACTTGCCCGGTTTCTTGTTTCATCACATGATACATGGCACGTACGTCTCCACCCGCACAAAACGCTTTTTCACCTTTGCTGTCTAAGACCACACAAGCAATTCGCGAGTTGCTTTGCCACTCGACCAATTGGCGGTAGAGCTGCTGTATCATATCCAGTGTTAACGCATTGAGAGATGCCGGATTGTCTAACGTGGCTATGGCAATCGCATGCTGACCGTCATTACAAGGCAGCTCTGAAAAACGAACTCTGTGTACCATTGCGCTTCCTTTTACCTATTGGTTTTTCCAGTTAGGGCGGCGTTTTTCTAAAAAAGCGTTGACCCCTTCGCTTTGATCCTGACTGTCAAATAGACGAACAAATAGCTCTCGCTCTTTGATTAACCCATGCTGACGAGTAGTACTTCGCGCTGCCTGAATCAAGGTTTTGCAAGCCGCCACCGATAGTGGTGATTGCTGTGCGACCGATTCTGCCATTGACATTGCACAGGCCATGCTTGCCCCTTTAGCGACCACTTCTTCCACCAGTCGTATGCTGTGTGCCAGCTCAGCATTCACCTGCTCACCACATAAAATAATACGCTTAGCCCAACCTTCACCCACCAATGCCGTTAAGTTCTGCGTTCCCCCGGCGCAAGGCAGTAAACCCACTTTGGCTTCGGGTAACGCCATAATCGAGTGCTCCTCGGCAATGCGAATATCGCATGCAAGAGCCACTTCAAGTCCCCCTCCCATAGCATAGCCATTGATAGCCGCTATCGAGATTCCCCGAAACGCCGATAGCGTTTCGAATGCTTCACCAAAACAGTTAGCCATATCAAAGGCCACCGCCTTATTACCGCTAGCAAATAAGCTTAAATCTGCGCCCGCAGAAAAAAATTTACTGCCGCTACCAGTGATCACCAAAGCATAGACTTGCTTGTCCTGATTGAGCAATTCCACCCATTCTTTTAGCTCAGTCAGGCTTTGTTGTGTCCAGGTATTGGCCGGAGGGTTATTGATCGTCAAGACCGCGATGTGATTGTCAATCTTAGTCTGTATGGTTTGCTTTTTTATCTGCGACATAAGTTAACCTCCTGAATAGTTAGGGGATTACAACATCGAACCGGCATCGCTTAACAAGTGACGAGCGATAATCACGCGCATAATTTCGTTGGTGCCTTCCAATATTTGATGAACTCGTACGTCTCGAAAATAGCGTTCCAGTGGATACTCTTTGATATAACCATAGCCGCCATAAAGCTGAAGCGCTTGATCACATACTCGAAAACCAACGTCAGTGGCAAATCGTTTTGCCATAGCACAATACGCTGTGGCTTGCGGATCCTGGCTATCGAGCTTGCAAGCGGCATAACGCACCAATTGGCGTGCCGCGACCAATTCGGTCGCCATGTCTGCCAGTTTAAATTGCAGTCCCTGAAACTGTGCTAACTCTCGACCAAACTGCGTACGCTCTTGCATGTACAAGGTGGCTTGCTCAAGTGCTTGCTGCGCGGTGCCAATTGAGCATGACGCAATGTTAATGCGTCCTCCATCAAGCCCTCTCATTGCAAACTTAAAACCTTGCCCCTCCTCTCCCAGGATATGATTCGAAGGTACCATGACGTTTTCAAAAGTAATTGCACGAGTCGGTTGGCTGTTCCAGCCCATTTTCGGCTCTTTGCGCCCAAAGGAGATCCCCATGGTCTGCGCTGGCACAATAAGAGCAGAGATCCCATTGGCACCGTCATCACTTGTTCGGGCCATCACCAAAAGCACATCAGTCTCACCAGCACCAGAAATAAACGTCTTACTGCCATTAAGTAAATAATAGTCGCCATTTTTTTCTGCGCTGGTGGTGATGGATGCGGCATCGGATCCAGCATTGGGTTCGGTCAGGCAATACGAGCCGAGCCATTCACCGGACATTAAGTATGGGCAGTAACTTGCTTTGGCTGCATCACTGGCAAAACTCGCCACCATCCATGTCACCATATTGTGTATCGTCATAAACGCCGTTGTAGACGTACACCCTCTGGCAAGCTGCTCAAACACAATAGAGGCATCAAGGCGAGATAAGCCTAGTCCACCCTGTTTTTCCGGTGCGTACAGGCTCAAAAAACCAAGCTCACCGGCTTCCTTTAAGACCGCTTTAGGAAATATTTTTTCTTCATCCCATTGCGCTGCATTCGGACTCAGTTTGTCACGTGCAAACTGACAAGCAGTATCTGAAAATGCGCGTTGCTGTTCATTTAATTCAAAGTCCATACATCGCTCCGCTACAAAGCTTGATTTTGGTCGACTACTTCAATTGAATGGTGAGGTTAGGGGCACCGGCTATATCTTCTTCAAACCAGCGTGCCGTAACGGTTTTTGTCTCCGTATAAAATCGCACGGCTTGCTTACCATAAGCATGAAGATCACCGTAAAAACTGCCTTTCCAGCCGGTGAATGAAAAGAATGGCAAAGGCACTGGTATTGGGACATTGATCCCCACTTGCCCAACCTGAATTTCGTGTTGATACTTTCTCGCCGCCGCGCCGCTAGAAGTAAAAATCGAGGTGCCATTGCCATAAGGATTGGCATTGACCAGCGCCAGCGCATCCTCAAGGCTATCAACCTCGATACACAGCAAAACGGGGCCAAAGATTTCCTGCTGATAGATGGTCATGCTGGTCTTTACGCCACTAAATAACGTTGGTCCAACCCAGTTGCCATCAGGGTAACCTTCGACCACACATTGGCTGCCATCTAACTCACAAACGGCGCCCTGATCTTTACCTTGTTGAATCAAGCCCAAAACGCGAGACTTGGCTTGTTGACTGATAAGAGGACCAAAACCTGCGTTGTCATCATCCCAGTGCCCAGGTTTAATCGCCGACATGGCACCTTTCACATCACCAATCCACTCATTGCTATCGCCCACAAATACCGCTACGGAAATTGCCATGCAGCGTTGCCCTGCAGCCCCCACAGAAGCACCAACCAAATTATTTACTACCTGTTCCTTATTGGCATCGGGCATCACAACCATATGGTTTTTTGCCCCGGCTAGAGCCTGAACTCGCTTAAAATACTGAGTGCTTTTCTGATATATATATTGAGCCACTGGCACCGAGCCAACAAAAGAGACTGTACGAATGCTTGAGTGCGCCAGCAAGTAATCGACTTGTTTTTTACCACCATGCACGATTTGAAGTACGCCTTTAGGCGCTCCAGCTTGTTCAAATAACTCGGCTAACCGAATCGCGGTCAGTGGCACCTGCTCTGACGGTTTCAGGACAAACGTATTGCCACAGGCGATGGCGATAGGAAACATCCACAATGGGATCATGGCGGGAAAGTTAAACGGCGTAATACCACAACACACACCAAGCGGTTGAATGATCGAATAGGTGTCGATTTCACTCGCCACATTTTCAACCCATTCCCCCATCGTGTTGCTTGCAATGTTCGCTGCCTGCTCCACAACCTCGATGCCACGCCATACATCCCCTTTCGCATCGGCAAAAATTTTACCGGTTTCCTGAGACAACAAGGTTGCAAGCTCATCATGATGTTCTTTGAGTAAGTGCTGGTAGCACAACATCAGGCGGGCACGCTCTGGAACCGCGACATCTTTCCAATTTTGAAACGCCATTGCCGCGCCTTCAACCGCTTCACTCATTTCCTGCTCGGTGGCGCAGGGTAATGCTGCAATAACTTCGTTGCTTGCCGGATTGGTCACCTCTAGCCACTCCTGAGTGGCGGACTGACGAAAGTCACCATCAATGTATATCGGAACAGATTTCATTACGTAGTCCTCATAGTCAGGTTGACGGAATTTCAATCGCTATTGCCGTCGCTTCTCCACCACCTATGCATAAGCAAGCAATACCGCGCATCGTTTTCTTAGTTGATTGAACTGTCGATGACAAAGGCTGAATCGAAGTAAGTTCGGCCGCTTGCAGCTGACGCAAACTATGAAGTAGCGTCACGACGATTCTCGCCCCGCTCGCACCAATCGGGTGGCCAAGCGCGCACGCTCCCCCTTTCACATTGACCTTGTCTGGATCTAAGCCCAATTTCTTAACCGCAATCTGAGTCACAACAGCAAAGGCCTCGTTGATCTCCCACAAATTAACCTCGTCAATAGACCAGTCAAGTTGTGACAACAACGATTGAATGGCGTACACGGGAGCAAGCGGGTATTCATGGGGCTTACGGGCGTGGGTGGTGTGACCCTTAATAATCGCAAGTGGAGGCATGTTGTGCTGTAAAGCGGTCTTTGACTCCAGAAGTAACAGAGCAGCCGCACCGTCGGAGATTGCACTCGAATTTGCAGCGGTGATCGTTCCGTCTTTGGCAAAGACACTGCGAAGCGTAGGGATCTTAGCAAGATTGATATCCTGAGGGTGCTCGTCATGATCAAACACTCCCATATCTTGCTCGATGGCCACCATTTCATCAGCAAATAGCCCTAAATCTTGCGCTTTTCGCGCGCGCTGCACTGACTGAATCGCCCATTGGTCCATCTCTTCTCGTGAAAAAGCACAGGCATCGGCAATTCGCTGGGCATACACGCCCATCAGTTCACCTTCATAGGCATCTTGCAGACCATCTAAAAACATGTGGTCATGAGTCGTTTTATGACCCATTCGCATACCATTGCGACTGTCTTGCAGCAGGTAAGGAGCATTCGTCATACTCTCCATCCCACCAGCAATGACGCATTGAACAGAGCCTGCACGGATAAGGTCATAGGCCAGCATAATCGACTTCATCCCAGAGCCACACACTTTGTTAATGGTGGTACACCCGACAGAGTATGGGAGCTCGGCGTGCAAAGCAGCTTGACGAGCAGGCGCTTGTCCACAGCCCGCTGGCAACACACAGCCCATAAAGACCTCATCGACCAAGTCGCTCGCACCTAACACTTTTTCCAAAACCCCTTTGATCGCCAAACCACCCAAGTGGGGCGCTGAATGGTCACGCAGCTCACCTTGAAAGCTCCCTAATGGGGTACGCTTAGCCGATACAATCCAAATGGCCTTTTCCATATCTGACTCCACTTTTTGACACCATTCGGTGTCGACAATGACTGACCTCGATTTTCGAATGTATTTGAGTAGTCAAAAGGCATTACTACTGTGAGGCACTGTTGATTGCTGTCATTTTCTTGACGTTTACGTAAGCATAGCACTAACATTTACGTTAACGTAAAGAAACAAGTTGGTAACCTAACCATTACTTTCCTCATCACTATGCCGTTGGAGGACATGATCAGGTGGAAATGTTCAAAATCAGTGAACTTGCGAAAGAGTTCGATATCACCACAAGAAGTATTCGATTTTATGAAGATATGGGACTGATTCACCCTACCCGCAAGGGAAAAATTCGTGTCTATCAACGTCGGGACAAGGTCAGGCTCAGACTGATTTTAAGAGGCAAAAGACTTGGTTTTTCATTGGCGGAAATTCGTGAATTATTTGAACTTTATGATACTGACCACAGTGATATCCAACTGCAAAAAATGCTTAGTATCATCGATGAAAAACAAGCATCGTTGCAACGACAACTCGACGATATTGGCGTTGTGATGCACGAGCTCAATATCGCGAAAGAGCGCTGTCAAACAGCTCTAATGCGCTCTGACCCTAACAATATTCAGTGAGCGGTTAGCCCGACCATAGCCCTCTTTGAATAATGCTAAACTCGGTGCGTCGCTAACCGCGAAAACAGGGTTTAGCCAATCGCGGAGGCGCTATGAGAACCGATTACAAACCGCTCAATTTTGGTTTAGACGAAACGATCACCATGTTGCGCGAGCAAGTTAATGCCTTTGCTGGCCAGCACATCGCACCCATTGCGGCGCAAATCGATATCGATAATCAATTCCCGAATCCGTTATGGCGTTTATTCGGCGACATGGGCTTGTTGGGTATTACCGCTGCAGAACAGTATGGCGGAGCCGAAATGGGCTATTTAGCCCACGTCATTGCCATGGAAGAAATTAGCCGAGCTTCAGCCTCTGTCGCCCTTAGCTACGGCGCTCATTCCAATCTGTGTGTTAACCAGATTTATCGTAATGGCACCGCCAAACAATGCGAAAAGTATTTACCAAAGCTAATCGATGGCAGCCATGTTGGCGCGTTGGCCATCAGCGAGCCCAACGCTGGATCTGATGTGGTTAGCATGCAACTCAAGGCCGTTCGGGTAGGTGACCATTTTGTGCTCAATGGCACCAAAATGTGGATCACCAATGGCCCCGATGCCCACACACTGGTGGTCTACGCCAAAACCGACCCTACCGCAAAATCACACGGTATTACCGCCTTTATTGTCGAAAGCCAGTTTGAAGGATTCAGTCATTGTCAAAAGCTCGACAAACTCGGCATGCGCGGTTCCAACACCTGTGAGTTGGTGTTCAAAGAGTGCATCGTGCCTAAAGAAAACGTTCTTGGCGAGATCAACCACGGCACCGAAGTCTTGATGAGTGGTTTAGATTATGAGCGAGTCGTGCTGGCTGGTGGCCCTTTAGGAATCATGCAAGCCTGCCTCGATCTGGTGCTGCCTTATATCCATGATCGTCAGCAGTTTGGCCGAGCAATTGGAGAGTTTCAATTAGTGCAGGCCAAAGTTGCCGATATGTATACCCGTGCCAATGCTGCACGTGCCTACGTGTACACGGTCGCTGCCGCTTGTGATCGCGGTGAAACCACCCGTAAAGATTCCGCTGGGGTTATTTTATACAGCGCTGAACTTGCCACACAACTGGCTCTCGATGCCATACAGCTCTTAGGGGGCAATGGTTACACCAATGAGTTTCCGGCAGGCAGACTGCTACGGGATGCCAAACTGTATGAAATTGGCGCTGGTACATCCGAAATCAGACGAATGCTCATTGGACGCGAACTATTTGATGAAACTCGCTAGTTCATTGCAATAACCCGTAAAACCATTACGACAACCAGGCAAGCCAATAATAAGGGGAATACATGGCGATTTTGCACACCAAGGCCAAGCCAAACGATCCGTGCTTCCATGCCAATCAGAAAATCATGCAAGAGCAAGTCGATAACCTTAAGTCCAATCTTGAGGTCATCAAAAAAGGTGGAGGGCAGGCGGCTATAGAGCGTCAACGCCAGAAAGGAAAGCTGTCTGCACGGGAACGCATTCGTGCGCTTCTTGATAAGCAAAGCGACTTTCTTGAAATTGGCCAATTCGCCGCTTGGCAAGTGTATGACGTCGCTCTGCCCTGCGCTGGTGTTGTTGCTGGAATTGGTCAGATTGAAGGCATCACCTGCATGGTGATTGCCAACGACCCTTCAGTAAAAGGTGGCACCTACTACCCGCTGACCGTAAAAAAACACCTGCGAGCCCAAGAAATTGCCGAAAGATGCCACCTGCCCTGCCTCTATCTTGTCGATTCCGGTGGTGCAAACCTTCCTCATCAAGCCGATGTATTTCCCGATAGGGATCATTTTGGTCGCATTTTTTTTAATCAGGCTCGGATGTCTGCCAAAGGGATCCCACAATTAGCGGTAGTGTTGGGGCTGTGCACTGCAGGCGGTGCCTATGTACCAGCGATGGCAGATGTTTCCATCATTGTTAAAAACCAGGGCACTATTTTTCTGGCAGGGCCACCTTTGGTGAAAGCTGCAACTGGAGAAGTCGTCAGCGCTGAAGAGTTGGGCGGCGCGGATGTGCACTGTAAACAATCAGGGGTTGCCGACTACTATGCCCAAGACGAACAAGAGGCATTAACCATGGCCCGTCAGGCGGTCAAAAGCACCAATAGATCAGCCGCTACGCCATGCGACAGACTTCCACCAAGATATGATCCCCAGGAGATTTATGGCATCGTCAACGCCGATCTGCGTCATCTCTTTGATGTTCGAGAAATCATCGCCCGTGTTGTCGACGACTCTGATTTTGATGAATTTAAGGCACTATATGGCAGAACGTTGGTATGTGGATTCGCCAAGCTGTATGACCACCCCATCGGTATTGTCGCTAATAATGGCATTCTGTTTTCCGAGTCATCGCAAAAAGGCGCGCACTTTATCGAGTTGTGCGCTAAGCGAAAAATCCCGTTACTGTTTTTACAAAACATCACTGGATTCATGGTTGGAAAAAAATACGAATCAGAAGGCATTGCCAAACACGGCGCAAAACTCGTGATGGCGGTTGCGTGCGCTGATGTGCCGAAGTTTACGGTGATTATCGGCGGCTCATACGGCGCCGGAAACTATGGTATGTGCGGAAGAGCATATGATCCCACAATGATGTGGATGTGGCCCAACGCCCGAATTTCCGTCATGGGTGGTGAACAAGCTGCAGGTGTTATGGCGCAAGTGAAGCGTGATAGCTACCAAAGGCAAGGAAAAACATGGACAGAAGAACAAGAACAAGCCTTTAAAAAGCCCATCATCGAACTGTATGAATCTCAAGCTCACCCCTACTATGCCAGCGCGCGATTGTGGGATGATGGCATCATTGACCCTAAAGACACCCGACACGTTGTCGGCCTTGCGCTCCAAGCAGCCTTAAACGCGCCGATTGCCGACAGTCAATTCGGAATTTTTCGGATGTGATGGAGCAGTATTATGACAACATCAAAGCCGACGGCCTCTAGCAACACACCTCATGAATCACAAGTATTGTGCGATGTGAATGAGCAAGGCGTTGCAACGCTCACGCTAAACAGAGAAACAAAGCGCAACGCATTTGATGATTTGATGATTCGTCAATTGCTCCACCATTTGGATACCCTTGCCAATAACAGCCGAGTTCGCTGCCTGGTATTAACAGCCAAAGGACGCCACTTCTCCGCTGGTGCTGATCTTAAATGGATGCAATCAATGGCCGCCAAAACGCAGCACGAGAATCAGTCCGATGCCGAGCAGCTCGCCCAATTGATGTCTTGTTTTGACCGTTTCCCGATGCCGACGATTGCTGTCATCAGAGGTTGCGCGTTTGGGGGGGCACTTGGCCTGATAGCGTGCGCTGACATCGCTTTAGCCTGCAGTAATGCAACGTTTTGCCTTAGTGAGGTTAAACTCGGTTTGGTTCCTGCCACCATCGGCCCATATATGTGCCGAGCGATAGGCGCACGTCAGGCTCGCCGCTACCTCCTCAGTGCCGAACAATTTGACGCAGAAACCGCGTTATCCATCGGGCTTATTCATAGTGTCAGCAAAGATGATCAAACGTTAGCAGCCTACCAAGATGAACTGATCGATTCTTTTCTTGCCAATGGCCCGTTAGCCCTTAAGCAAACCAAGGTACTATGTTTGCGCTGCGATGCGCAATCCATTGATGAATCGCTTATCCAACACACGAGCAAATTAATCGCCGATGTTCGCGTTTCCAATGAAGCGCAACAAGGCTTAAGCGCATTTTTTGAGAAACGTTTGCCTCCGTGGGCGCCTGTAGCGACTCAGCACAAAAGGGAGAAATTTTAATGGCAAATACGATACTCCCCAGCACTGTCACTATCGTCGAAATGGGCCCTAGAGATGGCCTGCAAAATGAAGCGTCTGTCAGCCTCGAAGACAAAATTATGCTCATTAATGACTTATCAAAGACAGGCCTTTCCCATATTGAAAGCGGCTCTTTTGTTTCTCCCAAATGGGTGCCACAGATGGCAGACTCCGCGCAAGTGTTTGGTAAAATAGCACGCTCCCCCAACGTGATATACTCTGCGCTGACTCCCAATATGAGTGGGTTAGAACAAGCCATGGCAGCCAGAGTCGACCAAGTCGCGATTTTCACCTCCGCTTCCGAAGGATTTTGCCAACACAATATTAACTGTTCCATTGCTGATAGCCTTAAGCGCTTCGCACCGGTAATGAGACGAGCCATGAATAACAATATCCGTGTCCGTGGTTATCTGTCTTGTGTCGTTGATTGCCCTTACGATGGTCAGACTCAACCGGATCACGTCGCCGCTGTCGCCAAAGCCCTATTTGATTTAGGGTGTTACGAGATATCTTTAGGGGACACCATTGGCACCGGAACACCAGTACGAGTTGCCCAAATGTTAAGCGCTGTGCAATCTCAAGTGCCCACCTCGCAACTCGCCGTCCATTTTCATGATACCTGGGGACAAGCCATCGCCAATATCTATCAAGCGCTCACCATGGGCATAAATGTGATCGACAGCAGTGTCGCCGGATTGGGAGGATGCCCATACGCCGCAGGTTCAAGCGGTAATGTCGCAACTGAAGATGTGCTGTATCTTTGTCATGGGCTCGGTATACACACGGGTGTCGATCTCAATGCACTCGCTCAGGTAGGCCAAGACATCTGTCACAAGCTCAATAGAGTGCCAAGCTCCAAAGTATCGCAAGCATTAAATGCCTAATTATTTTCGATAGCTGCAAACATTTGTTAACATATTGTCATCAAAGGAATTAGATATAATATGGAATCGCATTGAATCGTTATCGTCACTGGGCCAGTGCCTGCATCATCCTATCTCTGGGCCTCTCTCACCAGGTTTACGCATCAGAATTAAAACAATGCACCGAGCGTCACTTGGCCATAAGCCAAGAAGAAGTGACTGTGGGTGAAATTCGTGCGTTATGCGCTGCCGAAGTGTCAACCGAAAAAGATGACTCGCTAATCATTCGAGGTAAGCAAGCTAAAGCTGGCGCCCTTACCAAACGCGTCCTTCAGGAAAGGCAAAGCGAACAGTCTGAATTCGTTCTTACTGCACACAAAATGAACTATATACTCCCTGTTTACACGACCAGTCAAATCAACCCTGACGCCTACAGTGACAATCAAACTTACAGTGACGGCTTTAAAGATGTTGAATCTAAATTTCAGCTCAGTTTAAAATTCCCGCTCAGCTATCAGTCGATATTTTTCGACGGAGATCGCCTTTACGGTGCCTTCACTCTTGAGGCCTGGTGGCAAGTCTACGCCAGTGATATCTCAAGCCCATTTAGAGAAACCAACTATACGCCAGAGCTCTTTTATATCATGCCACTAGACTGGCACCCGAACGAAGCAAATACCGGGCTTATGCTGGGCATAGAGCACCAATCTAATGGGCGTTCTACTACCCTTTCGCGTTCGTGGAATCGCGTGTTCGCAGAATTTATCTACGAGCAAGGTAACTTGGTCGGTTTTGTTCGTCCCTGGTATCGACTTCCGGAGGAGATGAAAAGTGATCCCAAGGATACGGGAGGAGACGACAACCCCGATATCGAAGAGTACATGGGACATGCAGAGTGGGGGTTGGGCTACGACTTTGGCCGCTACGAACTCAGCGTCAAAATGCACGGTAATGTTTCTACCCGAAAAGGTGGCATTCAAGCAAACCTAACCACGCCACTTTATGGAAAACTCAAGGGTTATGTGACGCTGTTTAATGGCTATGGCGACAGCTTAATCGATTACAATCACAGTCAGACTCGTGTAGGGGTAGGCATCGCTCTCAACAATATGTTTTAAGCAAAGACATGTTTTAGACAAAGACATGTTTTAGACAAAGGCACGTTTTAGACAAAGCCGCACGAGGGTTAACGCCCCTTGTTATTGCCTTAGTCAATTTCAAGGGGGCATGTGTAGATTATTTGATAACACAGAAGTGAATCACACATGTACCTTTTGATACTTGGTCAAATCACGTGGAGTTTGCTAACTTTAAATAACACAGTGATTGGAAAGGTAGCATTATATGAAAGTAAACATTCAGACACATCATGTATCAATCAATGACGATTCTCGCAAAGACGTCGAAAGCAAATTTGAAAAAATCGCCGTCCACTTTCCACAACTGATCAGTACCGACATCATCATCACTAAAGAGCATGGCCATCACCACGTAGAAGTCTTTACTAACTATGAGAGTGTAAGAGTATCGGCTAATTCAACCGACGATGTCATGTACGTTGCGATCGCAGCAGCCGTCAAAAAACTCGAGACCGGATTGCGCAATCGCAAAGGACAGCTTAAAGCGAATCTTCACGAAAAGCCGACTGCCACAAAACCAGAAATTGCTTCTGATATTATCCAGGAAATGAAGCTCGTCGACTAAACTATCCGTTGACAGTGACTAAACGACAGCTTAGTCATTCTAAATCCCTCATTACAACATGAGGGATTTTTTATTGACGGCTAGAGAGACTGTGACCGAAGAACGTTACACCTCTCATGATTCTGCAATCACAAAATGTTCGATCTTCAAAATGTGCTCTTCCGATAAGGCTCGTCCAACAGGTTTAAAATAGAGATCGTTTAGATCAGCCAACGACTTGTTTTCTTTTAGGCTAAAGCCACTTTCCAAAAGCAAAGCTTCAACTTCCTGAGCGGAGTACAATGACACCCATGGCTCACCCACTTTAGCGGAGAGGCGCATTATCGTGTCGGCTCGTTTTGCCGCTTTTGGATACCCCTGACCAAAGCACTCCTCTGGCTTGTCATTGAGACGACTATCGACATAAGAAAAAAAGAACACAGCGCGAGAGTCTTGAGTTAGCGTTGCGATCTCGTTAATCGTAGAAGCCAATGCCTGTTTTGATATGTATTGAGAGGCGCCTTCAAGAGTAAATAGCGTGGATTTGTTTTGATCAACCCCAGCTGCCAGCAGTTGCTCGCTCAGCGACTGATGCATAAAGTCAACGTCCACATAAACAACATTGTCTTTATTGGGTAAATCTTGTGGCAGCTTATTGCGCTTTCTTGCCTGGACCTCGGCTTGATCCACTTCAAAGATTTTCATTGAAGCGGGCAAATCAAGTCGATATGCACGTAAGTCATAGCCAGCACCAAGAATGACGTATTGTTCTATACCATGCACGGCGCTTTGTGACACCAGATCGTCAACAAAGCGCGTGCGTGAAATCAAGTGCTCGTGAAAGCCTGGTGCAAATTTGTCGGTTAACCAAACACTGACCTTATGGCCCATCAGTTTGATAAGGCTCGCGCCCATGACAAACCTATCGGCGTATGGGTCGTTGATAATTCGCTTATCGGGATCGGCAAGTGATTCGATCAGGCGCTGCTTAGCCACGCCTTGAGCAGTGCCATCTTTACTAAACATCGAATTGCTCATTATTCATCCTCATCAAATGGCCTGAAGTTACTGAACGCTTCGGCCACTTCAGTTTCATCAATTGGTTGCCAAGTAGCAAAAGAAAAGCGTCAGTCTGTGATACGGTGTGCACCGCTAAGGTATTAACCACGATTGATAGGAAGAGACCCGACATTTCGTGAGAATAATTACTTTATCAAGGCTCACATCTTCAAGTTATTTCGCCGCGGATTTTTATTCGTAATGTTACTGTTAACTCGTTGAATGATATAATGATATGGCAATACCAACAAAAATCCTTGCTGAATATAAAGGGAATGTATGTTTCAAACAAAAACCATAAAAAAAGAGAATGCGAGACTGCAGCAAGAGGTTGTAGATCTCAAAAGTAGGCATCAAGCAGAAATCGGCGACTTAGAGAGTCAATTGGCACAGGCTAACGCACTCATTGAGCAGCTTCAGTCTGAAGAAGCATTTCGCGAAAAGCTCATGCAAAACAACCTAAAGGGTGGTGAAATGCTTGAGGCCATACGCTCGGGTATGGCTGATGGTGCGAAAGTTCTTGCCAATGAAAATGAAGGCTTAAAACAATTGACTGGTATGTTCGAACAAACACATCAGGCAATCAACCGCCTTGATAGTCGAGCGGTTAAGATCTCAGAGCAAGCAGCGCAAAGCATCGATGCTATCGAGTTGTTAGACGGTACCGCTAACTCTATTCGCGCTCTTGTCTCATCAATTCAGGAAATTTCAGACCAAACCAACTTGTTGGCACTTAATGCGGCGATTGAAGCGGCACGAGCAGGAGAAGCCGGTCGAGGGTTTGCTGTGGTTGCTGACGAAGTGAGAACTCTCGCAGGAAAAGCCAATGGTGCCAGTCAACAAATTGATAGTCTGGTCAATCAGGTCTTCGAACAGGTTGCCACATTAAAAGGCTCAATTGGTGAAAACCAAGTCTGCGCCGAAGAGGTATCGGCATCATCCGCCCAAATAGGCAGTATTGTTAATGAACTCGTTGTGAAGTCTGAGCATATGAACCAAGTGATCAATGCAGCATCTATTGGTGCTTTCATTGATACGGTCAAACTTGACCACGCCGTATGGAAAAACAACATTTATCGTATGCTGCACAGCGGACTGTTCGATCAAGAAGTGAACTCTCACACACAATGTCGTTTAGGACAGTGGTATCACCAGGGTGAAGGCAAAAACTATAGTCACTTCAGAAGTCACCAATTAATCGATGCGCCGCATAAAGAAGTTCATGACCAAGGTAAAATTGCCATAGAAAAAGCTCAGGCTGACAACCTCACAGCAGCGCTGGCCTCTGTGGCTATGATGGAAGAAGCCAGCGAGCAAGTTGTCGTGCAGCTTGACAGTTTGGTCGCAGGTATTATTGAGGTAAATCTCAATGAGTGATTCACCTGTACTGGCTCAGGCCTAGTAGGCCTGGCCACAGGTATTTACCAAAGACTGGTTGGTGCTTATTGTGCCAACTGTCTTTATTCTGCCCCTCATAGTCGTCACCTCGCGCTCAATTAAGCTCTTGTCACCATACGTTGTAAAACCGCAGATAAACGACCATCATTACTTCATAAAGAGTTCTCATGTACTCCTCATGGCAATCGCCTGAAAAAAAGGTACAATCCGTGCTCAAATTTCTCCGATCATACGGCCTTTACTATGCACTCGCCCCAACATTGTTTTCATCGATTTGACGTTGCTATCGAAGGCTATGATTTGCCAGAACAATTTACTTTTCCGTTTTACTACACGCCACACCCTTTATGCGTATTGGCTGCAAAACAGATCCTACAATATCTGGAAACTCAAACGGATTTCGAGCATGACTTTGGCCTAGAAAATCAAGGTAGTGGTCGGGGTAAAATGTTCGGCGTTCTGCTGGTGCAAAACCCGCAGGGAGAAATCGGCTTTTTAAGTGCTTTTTCTGGAAAAATTGCCGACCAAAACCTATTGCCTGGCTTCGTTCCACCGGTTTTCGACATGCTCACTAAAGACGGGTTTTTCCTTGGCGATGCTGAAGAAATCAACAAAGCGTACGCAAGCTATAAAACCTGTGCTGAAAATCCTGAGATAGCAGATCTTAAAGCGCAAATAGCAGCCGAGCGCGCCGCGTACCAAAAAGAAGAACAAGCCCATCGCGAGACAATGATTCACGGTCGCGCAACTCGCAAGAAACAGCGAAAAGAAGCGCAACATACGCTAGCTCCCGATAGCCTTAACGCTTTGTTCGACGAACTCAGCAAACAAAGCGTGGCCGAAAAAAACCAACTCAAGCACTTAAAGCGTGTTTGGGATGAAAGGTTAGCCGTCAAAGCGCAACGTTTGACGGTTCTTGAAGCTCATTTAGCAGAGCTGAGAGAGCATCATAAGATGTTGTCCAACGCCTTACAGCACAAGCTCCACAAACAGTATCGCTTTCTAAATCAACGCGGTGAAGTGCTCGATCTAGTGGATATCTTTGCTGCAACAGCAAACCCTACTCCACCAGCAGGAGCAGGCGAATGTGCCGCACCCAAACTCCTAAATTTCGCTTACAAGCACCACTTTACGCCATTGGCATTTGCCGAGTTTTGGTGGGGGGCATCTCCTAAATCAGAAATCCGTCAGCACAAAAACTTCTACCCATCGTGCAACAATAAATGCCAACCTATCTTGGGGCATATGTTGCAAGGCCTAAATGTTGAGCCTAATCCTCTTGAAAAGAACTGGGCTGAAGACAAAGAATTGGAAATCCTATTCCAGGATGAAGCGATGGTGGTCATCAACAAACCGTCAGGTCTCTTATCCGTACCCGGAAAAACCATTAAAGACTCGGCGTATACGCGGCTGCAAGCCCTATTTCCAGATGTAGAAGGCCCTTTTGTAATTCACCGTCTGGACATGGCGACATCCGGTTTATTGGTCTTTGCATTGACCAGACGTGCTAATAAAAGCTTACAAAAACAGTTCATCACCCGTGGAGTACAAAAGCGCTATGTCGCATTACTAGAAGGAGAACTGACCCAGACCGAAGGAGAGGTTGCCTTACCTATGCGCGGTGACCCTGACGATCGCCCACGACAACTTGTGTGTGATGAACACGGCAAACCTGCCCTAACCCACTGGCAATTAATTGAAGTCAAAGATGGGCGCAGCAAAGTGTTCATGTACCCAAAAACAGGCAGAACCCATCAGCTTCGTGTCCACAGTGCGCACAATCTAGGGCTTAACATGCCAATGGTAGGCGACGGCCTGTACGGAAAGAAAGCTGACCGTTTGCATTTGCACGCAGAGCGATTGGAACTCGATCATCCCTATACGAAAGAGCGCATGGTCTTTCAAGTCGACAGTGAATTTTAAAGGCTGACCAGTCTATTCGCGATAACTAGTCCCAAATAGGGGCGAGACCTTTAGGGTCGATTTCTCGCCCATTGCATTCTAACCCGTCAATCTTTGCCATTTCGTCATCGGTTAAACGCAGCATCTTTGCTTCTAGGTTGCTGGCTAAATTGGCTCGCTTGGTTGACGACGGGATCACAGCAAAACCTTTTTGCATAGCCCATGCGAGTGCCACTTGAGCGGCTGTGGAATTGCGTTGCAAAGCGATATTTTTAATCACCTCGTCTTGCAACACTTTGCCGTAGGCCAGCGTCATATATGAGGTGACTTTGATGTTTTGTTGTTGCATAAAGTCAACCAACTCGCGATTTTGCAAATAAGGGCTGAGTTCGATTTGATTGGTCGCGATGTTGTCCATACCGACCACTTCGCCGGCCTCTTTTAATAATGCGATATTGAAATTAGAGACCCCAATTTCTTTTGTCAGGCCAAGTTGCTTGGCTTTCAATAGCTCTTGCATGTACTCGCGCACATCATGACCTTCACCAGGCCAATGAATCAGAGTGAGATCGACATACTCCGTTTTCAGCTTTTCCAAACTCTCTTTTAAACTTGGAATGAGCTTTTCTTTGCTGAGTTTATCCACCCAAATCTTAGTGGTAATAAACAAAGCCTTTCGATCTACGCCACTTTCTAAAACCGCCTGACCTACCTCGGCTTCATTATCGTAAATTTGCGCGGTATCTACGGCTCGATAGCCAAGTTCTAATGCATTTTTCACTGAGTTAATAACGGTTTCACCCTGCAAACGAAAGGTACCCACACCAAAGTTTGGAACACTCATTTTATCTCCTAATACATTGTTTTAATTGGCCATCGCCTGTCTTCACTTGTAGAACAGTGATCATCACTTTCTTCGTACATCACTAAGCTATAAAAGTAGCACCTAACAAAAAGGCTAGCACCAGAGCCAGCCTATTGTTGTTGCGTTTCTGCTTACTCGTAGTCAGAAGCGTATGTTTCTTCGTATGTATGCGAGTAAAGTTCAAATAGGTTGCCAAACGGGTCTTCTAGATAAACCATTTTCGCTGGCTTGTTATCGTCTTCTGGGTGGTAACGCATGATATCCATACGGACTTTACCGCCGAATCTTTCAGTACGCTCAATGACACCAGCAAAGTCGTCAGTTTGCAGGCAGAAGTGGAAAATACCAAGGCGAGAGAAATCAACTTCGTGACGCTCCTGACGCTCTTTCATTTCAAAAAGTTCAACACCGATGCCGTCTGTCGTTACTAGGTGAGCAATATTGAAACCTTTGAAGCCTTCACCAAATACCGCGATACACATACGACCGATAGCCGTTTCACGCTCTTCAACAACCTTTGTGTTGTTCATAACGATTTTTAAACCTAGTGCCTGAGTGTAGAACTCAACCGCTTTGTCCATATCGCCAACCATGATGCCTACGTGATTCATTTTCATAATGCGCTCCAAATACCGTTAACTGTTTCGTTGTCTTGTTTCGATGGAGAGAGTATATGGAGTATTTGTAATTTCTTGAAATTATCAATAATTATGCTTTTGATAATATTTCGTTATTAACAATTTACACTCAGCGAGTGTCATTAATGTTTTGGGTTTCCGTCGCCCTATAAGTCACGAGCAAAGAGGACTCACTCCCCCTGAAAGAAAAGGAGCGACCAGTTCGAGTTATTCTATTAGCATGAGTGATCTCTGCGGTTTAAGCCGATATAGTTGCTTTACCAGAGCATAAGATGAACCACTCCTTTGCGAGGCACCACATGGACTTCAAAACAGCCGAACTCACCCCACAGCAGAATTATCGATTGCTCAACGGCGGGGTGACTCCCAGACCAATAGCATGGATCAGCACTCGATCTGCTGAAGGTATCGATAACCTAGCGCCCTATTCTTTTTTTACTGTCGCCAGTTGTAACCCACCTGTATTGCTCTATACCCAAGTTACGCAGCGTAATGGCAACGATAAAGACACCTTAGTCAACCTCAAGCAAACGGGTGAGTGTGTAGTCAATATCGTCAATTCAGACTTAATGGTAAAAGCAAATATGACCAGTGCGGCCTTAGAGGGCGCTATCAGTGAGTTTGAGCACGCTGAAGTTCAACAATGTAAGAGCGCCCTGGTGAGTGTCTCATCGGTGAAAGAATCCCCCGTTCGCTATGAATGCACCCTAAGAGAAATCCGCACCATCAGCGACCTACCCACCGGAGGAACAATAGTCTTGCTAGACGTAAAATCTATCTATGTCCGAGATGATCTCTTCCTTGATGACGCAATCAATCAACATCAGATAGATTCGGTAGGGAAATTAGGTGGCGATGCCTTTGCTGTAAAACCTGCAATAAAAGAATTAAAACGGCCCTGATGTTTTGTCGATACCTAAAAGCGGTAACGAATCCCAACACTCCGAACACCGTCATTCCGTTCGACACCAACAGCCGTCATTCCACACTTGGCGCAGAATCTAATGCAAGCGCGTTGTGACACGTTTTTAGCCATTAACGTCCTAAGAAAATGGCTCTAAAACGCCACTATTTTCTGAATCAATATTTCTCGTTAGAGGTGATGGTTAGTTGGGTTGTTCATGGAAGTGACTACAGTAGTTTAATAAAGGCTCCAGCAAGGAACTGGAGCCTAAAATATTTGTGGAAATTAAACCTAGTTAATAGCCTCAAGCTCCTTCTCTGCAACAGACAACATCTCAAATTCCTCCTCTGCTGTCGTTGCGACCAGTTTATTGCGGCTGTATAAACCATAATACGCACCACCCACTACAAATAGCCCGATGGTCATAAAGAATGCAGACGGGTCAAAAGCGTAAACACCCGTCATTGCGATAAGTGATAGCACAAGGGATGTGCCAGATGTTAGCATGCCACCCGGTGTTTTGTATGGACGATGAAGCTCTGGTTGCTTGATACGCAACAAGATATGGCTAAGCGACATTAACGCATAAGATACCGTCGCCCCCACGACTGCCATCGCCAAAATCAGGTCGCCCTCTCCGGTTAATGACACAACGAAACCAAACACACCCGGTACCACTAAAGCACGAGCAGGCACCTTATTTTTGTTCGTTAGCGATAGGCTTTTCGGCAGGTAACCCGCACGCGACAATGCAAATACCAAGCGGCTGTAACCGTAAATAATCGAGAAGAATGAAGCAATGAGTCCTGCAAGCCCGAGTATGTTAACAGCCGTTGCAACCGTTGGGTTACCAGTTAACTTCAAGGCATCAACCAGTGGAACGGCACTATTTGCAATCACCTCTGAACCCACCGCACCCGCTAGCAGCAGAACCACTAAAGTGGCAGTTACCAGCAAGAATAGCATTGCGCCGATAATACCCTTAGGTACATCCTTAGCCGGGTTTTTCGCTTCTTCAGCAGCCAGTGGTACACCTTCTACCGCCAGAAACAGCCACATTGCAAACGGCAGTGCTGCCCACACACCATACCAACCAAAAGGCAGTAACTCTGTAGCTTGTGCGGTTGTTGGAGCGATATCAAACAGCTTGCTAGCATCAAACTCAGTAACCAATACGCCAGCCGTCATAAGAATTGCTAGCACGGCTAACCCACTGATGACCATCATGACTTTCAGAGCTTCTCCCACCCCTGCCATATGAATACCGATAAAGATGGCATAAAAGATCGCGTAAACAAGTGGGCCATCAATACCCATCAATTCATTCACAGCAGAGCCAATAAAAATGACAATCGCTGCAGGTGCAAGAGCGTACTCAATTAAGACAGACAAACCGGTAAAAAATCCACCCGTTGGACCCATTGCTTGTCGAGCAAAACTATAGCCACCGCCAGCAGCAGGGATAGCCGCAGACATCTCCGCCAAAGAAAGGACAAGGGTGAAGTACATCACCGCCATAGCAATTGCTGCAATAAGAAAACCTCCCCAACCGGCTTGACCGATACCAAAGTTCCAGCCAGCAAAGTCACCAGAGATCACATATGAAACCCCTAATCCTGCTAACAAAATCCACCCTGCAGTGCCCCTCTTAAGCTGTCTTTGCGCCAAATATTCTTGATGTTCTGACATTGTAAATCCCTCTATTTTTATCCAATTAAAAAATTGCCTATTTGCTTGTCTTCTAACTGCTCACCACCCTCTTCCTCGACACTAGAACGGTCTTTAAGGTTGACCCCAGAAAGCTCTAGTCGACGGGCTTCTTTCAATAGGTATACCGCCCGATTACACGCATCCTCATAGACCAACCCCTGTGGGCGAATATTAGAAATGCAGTTCCTATCAGAGTCTTTTGCTCCTCTTCTTGCCTGCCAAGTCAGGTACATACCCATGCTATCCGAAGAGGTCAGCCCCGGACGCTCACCAATCAAGATCACCACCATCTTCGCTTGTAAGCACTCGCAAACATCATCTCCTACCGCCACTCGGCCCTGACTCACTACAGTAATTGGAGCAACACGCCACGGCATTTTTTCTTCCCCTAATAAAGAAAGCAGACGTTCAATGACTTGCTTTGCATGGCTTTGAATGGCAATTGAAGACAAGCCATCAGCTACCACTATCGCGAGATCAAACGGGGAAGATTCTGAGCGATAAGTGGCTTGCAGCTGTTCCCAACAGACATCATCAAGCTGACGACCAAGATCTGGCCTTTGCAGATACATGAACCTGTCTGTCGCTTTGCTATGCGCCTTGATTGGTGGCTGAGAAGTGTGTTGAATGACAGAGTTTGATTGCGCGAGGTGATCAACTAATGCATCCACATCTAAGGCGCAGTGAACAGCATCCATCGCCTGTGCATGGTCGAGCTGAAAAGAAAGCAACTCTTTGGTTGGTACACTATTTCCACTTCGACCCAGTGCAATACGTGCCGATGTAAAATCTCTAAGCTCGTGCCAAGGGTTTTTAGTCACCAACTCGGAAGCGGAATGCTTTGCCATAGAAACCACCTTACCCATGTACGCGCCCTCCACTAAGTTGTGCTATAGCACCAGCAAATGAGCCGGAGAGTCGATCATTCAGACGCACCTCTTTAACATCATCAAAAATCTGCATCTGAGTAAGCCACTGCTCAAACTCTGGTGCAGGTTTTAAACCCAACACCTTGCGTGCATAGAGCGCATCATGAAACGAGGTCGTTTGGTAATTGAGCATGATGTCATCAGAGCCCGGAATACCCATAATGAACGAGCACTCAGCGACACCAAGTAACGTCAGCAAATTATCCATATCGTTTTGATCGGCATAGGCATGGTTGGTGTAGCAGATATCACACCCCATCGGCAGGCCAAGCAATTTGCCACAAAAATGGTCCTCAAGCCCTGCTCGAATAATCTGTTTTCCATCAAAGAGATACTCAGGGCCGATGAAGCCAACCACGGTATTCACCAGCAGTGGATTAAAATGACGCGCTACGGCATAAGCTCGTGCCTCACAAGTTTGTTGATCCACACCATGAAAAGCATTAGCAGAGAGTGCTGTCCCTTGCCCAGTTTCAAAGTACATAACATTACTTCCAACGGTACCTCGGTTAAGCGAAAGCGCCGCCTCGTTTGCCTCTTTAAGCATCGAAAGGTTAATACCAAAGGTATCGTTCGTACCTTGAGTGCCACCAATAGATTGAAAAACGAGATCCACCGGAGCGCCCATCTCAATCGCTTCAATCGTGTTGGTGACGTGGGTCAATACGCAAGATTGGGTCGGGATCTGGTAGTGCTGAATGACCTCTTCCATCAGGTTCATTAACTTAACCGCCTGCGATACATTATCTGTCGCTGGGTTAATGCCGATCACTGCATCACCATTGCCATACATCAACCCATCAAAAATACTGGCAGCAATGCCATTGAGAGAGTCGGTTGGATGATTGGGCTGTAGACGGGTAGATAAACGACTAGGCAAACCGATGGTGTTACGAAACGCAGTCACTACCCGACATTTTTTTGCCACCTGAATCAGATCCTGATTACGCATGATCTTACTCACTGCAGCGACCATTTCTGGAGTCAGGCCAGACCGCAGTTGTGCAAGCGTGGAACTATCGGCTTCATCACTTAGCAGCCAGTTACGAAAGTCTCCCACGGTAAGGTGTTCAACCGCTTTAAACGCCTCTCTATCATGGCTATCCATGATCAATCGAGTGATTTCATCACTCTCATAGGGGATCACCGCCTCATTTAAAAACGTCTTAAGGGGTAAGTCTGCCAATGTCATCTGAGCGACGACACGCTCAGCAGCAGAGGTTGCAGATACACCAGCCAAAGTATCCCCTGAACGCTCTGGCGTCGCCTTTGCCATTAGGTCTGCTAACGACTCAAAGTTAAAAACCAGATGTCCTTGTTGCCGGCGATAAGCTGCTGTCATAAATACCCTCTTCATAAACTGGTTCAGTTCTTGCTCAATAACATTTTGCATATAAGGGTAATTGAGCAATTTTTGAACCGAATTGATATCAAGAATCGGCAAACATGAAAAAACACTAATAAACAGCAAGTTAAAAACAAATTGCGCTAAAGTGGGTCACATAAATAGGTCATAAAATGATGATAAAATATAAAGAATCAATGTGTTATGCACCTGATTTGTGCACATTCAACACATTTGATGCAAATCAGCAGGCAGCCAGCCTCTCCAACTGGCAGCAAGAATATGACCAACTGAGTCGAGGAAGTTTTCTAGGTCATATCCGTGAACGAAAATTCTCTCACGTGCACCTGTTTCGAGAAGACAGCAACCGAAAGCTCAAGCAGCAATGTCGTATTAATGAAGGGATCTGGTTAGGGCTCAGTGCTAACAATAGACCTTCACACATCAACCATGCGCAAGGTAACCCTGATAGCATTTTAATCCGTGAGGCTGGGGTCGATTTTGAGCTGCTCACGCCAGAAACCTTTTCCATTTATGGGCTTGTCATCAGCCCAGCGCTAGTTGAGATGATTCAGCAACAGCTAGAACTTGAATCCTTAACCAACAAGAGCCACTTCCTTAGTTGTTCTCAACACTACACCCAACAAACAAAAGCTTACTTGTCGCTGCTACTCTCCCCGAGTTCACCTCGTTGGTCTTTTCACACTCATCAAGCCATTATTCAAGATATGTTGGTCGAGTTATTCGCTCAATCGTCTAGCCAAAACATTCAAAAAGCCAATACCACACAACGTGAGCTTACGATGCGTCGAATTAGACAGTACCTAGATAACTCGCAGTACCGTAAACCCATCACCGTGACGGAGCTATGCGATGCTGTTCATGTTAGTCGTCGCACGCTGCAATACACCTTTGAATCCTGTTGTGACATTTCACCAAAACAATTTATACAAGGCGTACGTCTCAACCAGGTACGGCGCATTCTGCAAAACCCAAGCGAGCAACGCTGCATAAATGAAATCGCCTTTGATTTTGGTTTTTTCCATCTGGGACATTTTTGCCAGAGCTACAAGCAATTATTTGGTGAGTCGCCCATGCAAACGCGTTCTAATTGCTAAACCAAAAGGGGGGGCACGCTAATAAAAGATAATTAGACGATAGAGGGTGCTTGCTCTAATGCAAAACTAATAGATTAGTTGACCACTGTGTCATTACTTAGAGCATCCTAGTTTGCCTGAAGCAAGTGTTATGGGGTATCCCACATGACATCGCATTGCGCATCTATCGCAGACTTTAATAATTCTATTAATGGAATGGCTCGGAGATTCAGGCTTACTACCTGTTCAGATAAGGCTTCCTCTTCATCGTCTTCAACATCACCAGTGGCTGAAGTGTTTTTTTGAGTTGCTGTACTTTCGGCAGCGAGTGCCAACGTTAATTTAGAAATTGCCTCAGGGAGATCTGGGGCAAGAATAGCACCGGGTAATGTGCCACTGTGGCCCATCATCTTTATAATTTGTAGCCCAATGTCACCGAACATTGTGACGTTAGCATAGCTTTTACAGCGAAATGTAATAAGCATGTACAGCTCCTGTTTTTCCTTGATTCTTTTGAAAAGAATTACGCTCTTATCCTAAGTAAAGTCAACAGTGACTATTGATCCTCCTTTATATAGAGCAGAGTCGCAAAGTTGTATCTAAGGTAAAACCTAAATCATCGTCGGTTTATTCATTCTCTATTATCTGCTTTCCATCCGAAATGATGAGTCTTAGATAGTACTTTTGTAAAAGGGTATCGGTAGTGTTCCTGCTATCTGATTTTTCTAGCACTTTTTCAAGTGATTGATGATCAATGATGAACAACTACCTACCACGAAATGCCGTCATGTCGGGGTATTTGTTACCAGTGATTGCGTTTTCTTACGTTGACCCAAACAGTATAGCCGGACTCAGTAATTAAAAAATGCGTTTATCGCTTGCATTGATGTCCTTTCGACTAGTGGTGCTTATAAGTAGTTCATGATCCAGTTTGCGGCTCCATTAATAGGAATAATCAATTCAGTTCAAAACGAAGCTGTAAATTCTGTTATCAGCAAGGACACTAACTCGCCTTGGGACAAGGACATGGTTCGCCAAGAGCGGCTGTCCCAAAGCGTGGCTCTGTAAAATGTTTCTGGACATTTCTGTGTCAGTGACTTTACTAAATTAGAAAGTAATGAATAAGCACAGGTATGGAAAGTCATTGACTTAGTGTCCAGCGTGACTAGGACAGATCAAAAATGATAGTAGGTAAGGTAACCATCATGAGTATTGTTGAAACTCGCCTATAACTCTGTTTCCAGACAATTGTCTAGAGCACACACAGCGCTTCAAAATTCAATTTAGCGCCTGAAGAGATTCACCTTAATTTTGTCATCAAATATTATATCCTTTTTCCAAGATGAAATAATTCTCCTAGATTCAAGCCATCTAACTAACTCTTGATTCTGTTGGTTGTCCATGAGTCGCGGCGATCTATACCCAGTTTTTATTTCACAATATGGATCTGGAAGTTTTTTCAATATGCGACGAACTTCATCATCTGAAACCAAAGTATGGAATCTATTTAACAACAATATTTGGATTTCAATAGGAGAGGAGTTGATTATTAAATCACGTGCCGAATCTTCATTGACATTTTTTGGTCTTAAATCACTTTCAGCGATTATATTAGCTATTAGCGCGGATCGTGAGCTGTTGTCAGAAAGAGAGGATAAATCCATCTGCTCTATGACTTTCAACTTTGCTGTAACGGGAATTTCCGTCTCAAGTAGACTTTCTAAGTAATTATCACTCAGCAAAAATTCATCATTTTCTGTTAGATATTCATCGATGTAAGATGCAATAAAATGGATCTGTAACTCTCGGTGCTCGTCAATTGAATCAAAATTATCTTCTGAGAACTTAACTTTCTTCTGATCTATCAATATTCTAATCTTTCCAGGTTCGAGGCCACTCGGAAATGTTTTATAGATACTAGGTAAAGCCTGAATATAATCGCTATAACTAGCATTTGTAAGCGAGTTCGCCTTAAGAATGAATGAGCGCAGGCTTTGTGATTCTTCATCAAGCGGAATGGCTTGTTTCAGAATGACAGTACGAACATCATCTCTATCTAGAAATGTCGTTAGGGCATCTTCTGAAAAAACTGGACTTTGAATAAAAGAAAGGCAATTTTTCCAGCTTGGCTGTATTTTGTTCGATTCGAATAGAGGGCAGTACATCCTTTCTGGGATGCGATCTAGAGTCTGTAATTTTGCAGTCTGCTGTTCGATGAAGGCCCTAAGAACACTTGGCTCAAGTTCATCATGGATAAGAACACTTTGAATGGCAGCAGAATCTTCTTCTGTGTTAGTTTTAAGAGGCAAAAGGATGTTTTGTAAATAGTCAGCAAAGTTCTCCTCAATCTTTTGATTCAGGACTTTATTTTCTGTTTTTCGTATGGCTGTGTAGTTGTTTTTATATAGAGATTCACGATCATCAACTATCAGAATCACTTCAAAAATGAACTCTATGTTTCCCATCGTAAGCGCGAAAAGACCCTCCTCGAATAATGCATTAACTATGTCGGAGTGCTGCTGGATCGTCGAAAGCTCTTTGACTTCAAAGTCTAAGCATATAAGACGTTCCGGCTTTAGTTCAGGCAAATTCAACAAAATTTCAGTTAGGTTGTTTGACACAAATACAGGTAATTCTTCGAAATCCCTAGAATGCGATCTAAGCATTGTTATCGGTATATTCGATATCAGTTTCATTACATGCTCTTTGCTATTGGGACTTGAGAGCATCGCTGGTATCAGACGACCCCATTTGGTCGCTAACTCAGTAAGAAGTTGCCTAACGTAAATCCCACTAGAGTAATAGGTATCTAGGAATTCTTCACAACGTTCAAAATCTGACATAATATGACTTAACAACTTCTGAACTTGACTTTGGTAACGAATCAGGTCGCTCAAAAGGCTATCTACGAGTACAACATTTAAGACATAGCTTTGTTGAAAATCTTCGCTTCTCATCGCAGCTATGACTTCATGTGGATTGTCTATAGGGAAATCTGGTTCTGGCGTTATAAATGCACGTATTTGAATGAGAAACTTATTGTCATTTGGAGACATTCGCCCTGAATGAAAAAGTGATGTGTATTGATAGTACGTATCATCCAAATAGCCTTCTAGTATTAAAAACCGTGCTAGTTCCCCGTTGTCGCCGAAGCCTTCGAACAAGTCATGTTCGTGGCCTGAGTCGACACGTAGTAGCTCGTTGAGTTTAGCTGTACGAATTGAAGCAATCTTTGGCCGCAAGTCGCGAATTTTACTCAGAATCTTGGTTTTGTTCTCTTCTGCCTTAGCCTCAATTTCCTCTCTACGTTGTCGATAGCTCTTTATAGAGTTTACTTCATTCTGTAGGTTACTCACATTTATTGACGGCATGTTGTTATTATTCGAAGATTTGTAGTAAATAACCTTTGATTCAATAAGTTCATCAAAATTATCACATGAAGATAATTTAAAAACTTCCACGAACTGTGCATGGTTTTGATTGACATTTATAGATAATGTATTAGGTGGGAGCTTTTCTAATAAAGCCATAGCATATATATTTCGTAGTTCCTTTAGATCTACGGGAACTTGACGCTCTCCTGCTTCAAGCGTCTCTTCAAGTCGCATAATTGTATTTCTATATTCTCTTTCTCCTGCTTCAACTAGCTTGTCTCGGAGGCCTAGTATTTTGGCTAGAGTACCTAAGCCACGGTGGAGTTGTTCAAAATCTTTTGGGTAGGCATTTTTGTATATCAAAACTGCTAATAGCTTATTAGTATCGAGGAGGTTTTCACCGTCCGTTTCTAAATTAGCTACGTAAATCTTGTATTCATTGAAGATATTCTGAATCAATCTTAGATCATTTAAGTACCGAGATACTTCGCGAAGAAACTGCCTATCGAGACCTACATCAAGTGATAATCGCTGCCCTTGAGCTAGTACCATGTCTATAGAGTTAGATGTATTAATGATAGGGATAACAGGTATAATAAACTCAAAAAACTTAGTCCGCTCAGTGTTGACAAACATATCGTCTCGTAGTGCATAGAGAAACCTAATGTGCCTTTTAACTCCTGAGTTGGAATTTACTAAGCTATTTATTTCACGTAAGGTTACAAAGATATCAGCATTATTAAATCGGTCAAGATCCTCAATAACAACTAAATCGTAATTAGTTCTTTGAAAGAAATATATTATCTCATCTAGGTGCCTATTCAATATTGAGGTTTCGTCATCATTTGCTGGTTTAATTTCGACATCTTTCAGCGAAATACCTTTGAGAGACAAACCAAAACTCGCGACATAAAAACGGTGTAATACGACCCATGCAAATACAATTGAAAAAGAAAAAACACCTAAGTTAAACCAATTTTCAAGAGAAAATGGAGTAAAGTAACCACCATTGACTATATCTTTCTGAAAATTATAGACATACGCAACCGATAGGATGCCAAGCGTCATGAATAGAGATTTAATAACTGAAGTTACATCAGGAGATTGTATCCTCTTAAATCTAGACAATGGTAGTTTATTAGCATCAGCACCATAGAGCATTTGTTGTAGAATACTTCTTTCGATCTCCTGACGATTTGCACCAACTCCTTTTTCATCAGTTTCAGAAATAAACGTCGCTAGTGATATCTGTAGTGCATCTCGCTTATATCTTTTAAGAAATGATTGAATTATGCTACTTTTTCCTGAACCGTAGGGTCCAGTTATGGCGATATTGAAGACCTTTGGACTGTTCATTGCGAACTCTATCGCTTCTGCATATATCCCTTCTTCATCAGCCTCATCTGTTGGAGCAAGATCTACAAATTTCGAGCGTTGAGTTGAGCTACTTTGTCTTCTTTCGAGCAACAAGATGACGTGATTAAGTCCATCAGAAAGTCTACGTATTAGGGAAGTGATCATTTTTGTCATTGATGCAGCACTTTATGAATGATTGATATCGTATTCCAAATGATATCTATAGCATATAGTTAACACAAAATCACATAAGTTTTATGCTATACAACAGTGACTTATCTATGAAATGAGAATTAAACCACAACTAACTACTATTTTGGATCTTGTGAGCTTTTGAATTTAGCGGCCGCAATTCTAGCTAGAATCTAAAATAAAGTAGATGAGAAAATTGGGTCACATAACTAAAGCTTCGCCATAAGGAAAAGTAAGCCAAACATCAAACAGAATGCTGCACTGCAAATGCAACGTAAAACACAATGGGGCAGATCTGAGCTAGCACAATGATGGACAAAACCTTCTTAGGATATTTATTTAATTTAGAAAAATACGGATAACTTTTGGTATAGAAAAGTCGCTTAGTAAAATGTCCAATCTGGCTAGAACAGCTCACTACCATGTTGACTCCCGTACTGGACTAAATTAGTACTCATGATTAATGTATTTGACTGTTTTCACTTATGTGTAAGAGAAGTTACACCATGAACAGATATACAAGGTAGCATCATACATAGAAGGGTTAGAGTAAGTTTGTTCTAGAATCGATTGTATAATCTCAATCACTAGATATATAACTAGCCAAAATGACGCGCTGATAAGGGTCTCATATGACATATTAACGTTAGTTAGCTTGTCGTTATTTAGGTCATAGTTGTATCTCAAAGAGCATAAAAGCTTTTTCGCCAGGTTACTTTCGAAATCTGCTGAAGAAGGTTGCTCTATTAGGTCTTTCCAATCTAAGAGTGCATAACCAGTAACTTTGAGAGCTTTTAGCGACCAAATACCACAACGAATTAGTTGAAACACAGCAAGCAAGAAAGTTACTACTGAAAACCAAGAGACCTGAGATGTAAATTCTGGGGCCTGTGAAGAAAAAAAAGCTATCAGCGCAGCAACAGCCGTAAGATATAAGCCAGACTTTGTATCAGCGCCGTTTCTTCGTTCTTGTTCAAGAGCATATAATCTTCTAGCTTCTTCTAATACAACATGTGCGTTCTTTTTTATGAGACTTTTCTTTATGGAATCAAAATCTTTCTTTTGTGTCTCTATCATCTCACTCTGGGAGTAACGTCCAGTAAGCCTTGGCCAGAGGAGGTCACATAGTTTCAATTTGATTCACCTATAGATATGAGCTCTTCGACTATTTTTTGGGAAATTGGAGAACGTGTTTGATTTTCTATCCAAGCCCATTGACCGTTTGGATTGATCTCAAGGAACCAGTGCTTCCCAGTAGCGTCACGAATAAGGTCAATGGCTCCAAATTTCAATCCAAGTAAATGTGTTAGTTCTACGCAGTAACTCTTAACTTCTTCAGGAAGCTCAACTACCTCATGCTTAAGGTGCAATTCTCCGCCTTTTCTCCAATCTACCTTAGTTTTTTCATTAACCTGTGAATCTATGGAGACGGCAAAAACATTCTTGCCAACAACAGTTACTCTGAGGTCACACGCTTTAGCTATTTCTTGTTGAAAGATGACTGGGCTAGCTTTTAAGGACTCTTCGTCCTCTAGCTCTAAGTTTTCAACCTGGTTTGTGAAGATTACCTTTTCAGACTCTTCTTCGATAAGTGCTTGTTTTAGTGGTTTTGCTATTAAAGGCTTTTCATTAAATAGCTTTAATGCAGGAATTACATCATTGGTTATTGTGTTGTCGGGTACAGAAAAACCTACTTGCTTAGCCAGAAGCAGTTGTTTTGGTTTATCTTCAGCAAGTGATATGTCATTTGGAGAATTTAGCCATTTTCCTTCAAGGCGTCCGTACAAGCTTTTGAGGAAAGCATGCCACTCTAAAGAGAGATATCGACTTACATTAGAGCTATAATGCTGTTCTAATTTATCGAAAGGAGAACCGGGCCTTCGAAAGTACGCAGCTTTGATATCTTGCCCAGAAATATTGTCTATCGACCAATCGTCTATATGAAGGTGACCAATACGGCACTTTGCTGCTGAAATATTTTCTGTGTTCAATCGATAGAAAGGTATGTTTTTTCTATTCAGCTCCCGCACAATATAGTCCATTGTGAGATCGCGTTGGTTTGTAACTAAAAGAATCATATTTAGTAATTACGCAAGTTAAAAGTCTGGTCCAGTATCATCCGATTCAAGCTCTACTTTTGTTTTGGTCATGAGTTCTATCAAGTGCATACAGTGAGTACTTGAGTCATCACTTTCCGTTTGAGCAAAAGTTTTAGTTTGAATCTCATTACTTAATGAGATTTCATCATCAGCTTCACGGACACTATCTGTCTTTGTAGATAATTCCGCAATGGCTCCAAGCTCTATCATAGGTGTATCAGAATCTTCATCAACCCACATATTTCTTCGTTCACAGTAATATCCACCAATTGAAGGGCTAGCACTTCTTGGAACAGCAAACTTCATTAGAAAGGGGGTGTTGCTTGTACAGGTATTCATACGTATCTTCTTGAAAAATTTAGTATCCACCCAGACTATATTTCATAAGAAGATGAGCATCAAGCTGCATCTATCTATCATGCGACAGAGCTACTCTAAACGATTTTCGACAGATTAGACAAAGTATCTTGAAGCCATGATTGTTTGTTAAAGCGAATTTTCCCGCTCTTGCATTACTGACAGTACTTTTATCAATACATTTGGAATACCAGTACCTTTTAGATATTCAGTACTTGTTGGGCGACTGGTTGTTTCATCGAATAGTTCATGAAATGGGCTTTGTTTATCAATGATGACAGAAGGTAGCTCATAGCCATCATCGTTAAACTGATCAGCTGTGATATCAATAATGTAACCTTGGCATACTAGCCATGCGTGAGTCTGGTTTGAATTATCTCCTAACCCGTGCCCGCAAATATAGTCACTTTCTAACCCATGATACTTCAATAAATATAAACCAAGTAAATCAGTAGCATCCCCGCAGCAACCGGAAGGAAAGCCTGATGAGAAATAAAAGCTAGTCATACTATGAAAGTCAGCTTTCTTAAATCGAGCTAAAATTTCTCGAATTTGATAGATCAATCTTTCGATCTCTTTGTTCAAATGAAGCTCCTATATTCACCTGCGCTATAGCCCAATTACGTGGATGTGAACAACGCTGCTACATTGCCGAAACTCTTCACTATAATTTCCAATCAAATTGAAACAGAAAGCGCCGCGGATCAGCTTGAATTGTTATATGCTCTGATAGATGAAGTATGCCTGAACTAACCCCACTAGAACATATGGCGAAAACTCTAATGCATATAGTACGCGGTACTTAACATTTAGAAACAATCGTTTTGCCCAATTTATTGGATAGTGCTCGTGCATTGTTAACTTAGCTACCGTGTAGTCATTTTGAAAATTGTCGACGGCATGCGATTCAAACTGGTCTAAAACAGCCTGATATTTTTCAGATGCTTTTAGATACTCCTCCTGTTTATTCCGCTCAACTTCTGGGTGAACCTTCAGCTTCAACTCCCCAAGTGCGGAAGCACACGAGTATAATTTTTCAGATCTACCAGAGTAATCATTTTTGGCGATCAGGAGTGAATATACTAGTACAGCAATGGAGGAAAATACTTGTACGAGACTTGAAAAGTCCTTATTGATGTTTTCCGACAATGAATAACCATCAATTAACGCCTGTAGAATCAATCCCAAAGATAGTAAAACAATCGTCAGTGTCGAATATTTGTTGTGTTTAATTAGACGCCTAGAAGCTTGAAACCTAGTCTTTGATGTCGCATCTATTTTTTTATACAAGGTTTGGTAAGAAGTCGGTTTATCAACCACTACCTGCACCTTTTGCTTTCCTGTCATTTCTATTTATTTACTCCGAATTGATTGAGCGTATAACGCTAATTAGACGGCTAACAGCCGTCTTTAACTTACTGGCTCAATTACAAATCAATACCTTACCAATAAAGCAAGGGAATTAGAATGCTAAGAGGTGCATAATTTCTAGATGAGCAGAATGCGGATAACTTAATGTAGGGCAAACTCAAATTAACAGGATTTGAATGAGTATTTACTCTGAATGACAATGGGGCAAAGATGTGTCAGGCCCGCACTCCAATTTGGCCACTAACTGCGCTTCGATAAGATTCCCTTTTTCAAGGGAATGACGGTGATTTTGGGATGGTTTGAAACACCGAATGGGGCAAAGATGCGTCAGGCCCGTACTCCAATTTGGCCACTAACTGCGCTTCGATAAGATCTCCTTTTTCAAGGGAATGACGGTGATTTTGGGATGGTTTGAAACACCGAATGGGGCAAAGATGTGTCAGGCCCGCACTTCAATTTGGCCACTAACTGCGCTTCGATAAGATTCCCTTTTTCAAGGGAATGACGGTGATTTTGGATGGTTTGAAACACCGAATGGGGCAAAGATGCGT
The DNA here is from genome assembly GCF_022836845.1 of Vibrio gelatinilyticus. Lineage (GTDB taxonomy): Bacteria > Pseudomonadota > Gammaproteobacteria > Enterobacterales > Vibrionaceae > Vibrio > Vibrio gelatinilyticus. The sequence continues at coordinate 30,612 of NZ_JAJNNZ010000003.1, read as the reverse complement.
CAGGCCCGTACTCCAACTCGGCCACTAACTGTGCTTCGATAAGATTCCCTTTTTCAAGGGAATGACGGTGATTTTTGGGATGGTTTGAAACACGAAAAGGGGCAAAGATGTGTCAGGCCCGTACTCCAATTTAGCCACTAACTGCGCTTCAATGAGATTCCCTTTTTCAAGGGAATGACGGTGATTTTGGGATGGTTTGAAACACGAAATGGGGCAAAGATGTGTCAGGCCCGTACTTCAATTTGGCCACTCACTTCGCTTCGATAAGATTCCCTTTTTCAAGGGAATGACGGTGATTTTGGGATGGTTTGAAACACGAAATGGGGCAAAGGCAAGTTAGCACAAAGTTAGCACGAGTCCCGCTAAAATTCCTCTGGACAGTTCTGAGTTAGGATTTCTCGCGAACGCCGGGCATATAGATGAGAATAAGTAGGGCAAAAGACAAGGCCTGCCCCCATTTTACAAGGATGGTTGCAACTACTATAAAAACGAAAAAGCCATCCTTCATGAAGAGTGATGGCCTGTCATTTTAATTCGTTACTAGATTTCGACTATTTGGTATCAATACGTTGAATATCATCTAACACAAAGTTGCCATTAAAAAACTCAGCTTGGGGACCGTAAAGCCTAAATAAAGTAAAAAACTGTTCGCCTTTAGTAATTGGCATACAGTTGGTGTAACCTCTACTTTCACAGTCTGAAGACCAGTAAATGTCAGTGCTTCCATCTTGGTTAAATGCCATCTCAGGCTCATTGGATGCCCAACCTAAACGGTCAGCTTCATAGATAAAACTACCTGTTTCCATAGAGTAAGTTAGAAATGACCAAAAACGCTCCGCTGGCACATTAGCAGGGACGTGGATGGTGTAATCATAGTCGCCAAACATTGGGTTTCCGTCAGCATCGAGAATACCTTTGATGTAAGTCGTCGAGCGTGATTCCGCCAAAGATTTAGGTGGTGCTATGTAGTAAGCAAATGTGGTCCCACGCCCAACATAATCGTGCCAGTAATCAGCAGTGTAGGTTGCGTTGGTTAGCATCATTTCTGGGTTGACAGGAATCGTCCACTGCGATTGTTCACCCCACAACTTAGGGGCATAATGTGTGAAGCTATCTTTCATTTCTGCATGAAGCTTCGCTGATGCTTCATTCAACATCACTTGCTGTTGTTGACTAGGTGCGAATGCTTCCCCTTTTACCAAACCTAGATGACGCAGCATACCGTACATTGCTTTCTCATCACTCTTAATAACTTCATTTTGCAAAGCTTGATGCGCTCGTTCCCAAAACGAAGTTGAAAAGTGCTCTTGCCACTGGAGGTGTGTATCAATGACAACATTATCCATGGCTTTAAATGTCGTCTGGGTATTACTTGAACCCAATGGATACATTCTTACGCCTTTTGTAACGTAATCGACATGACCCTTCATATCTTCTTCGGAAGTAGTTTTCGTCATCGAGCGTATCGTCGTATAACCTTGGAAAGTATCTTGTTCCACGACAATGTAGCCATCTGTATCGCCCTTGTAACCTTTTGGCACTATCAGATACTTACCACCTTTACCTTGGTCAGCACCATCAGGGCCAACGTCAATTAAAGGCTTATGCCAAGAGTCCAGCAGTGTACCAAAGAAGGCATTATCTTCTGTTGCAGCAGGTATCTCGATGACCACTGGACCATCTTCAATACTATGATAGGTGTGAACATACGGCGTATTATTGTTGCCAGTCATCATCTGAGCATGCCAAGTCACAGGTCGTTCAAAAAAGTACACTGTGCTATTGCGGTCACCGCCAAATTTAGCAATCGTTTCAGAGGCAATCGTTTCATAAAGAACTTGTGGAATGAACCAAGTACCTGCTTCCAGCGCTCTACGTTCAAACCTTAGCTCAGCAATGGAAGCCGTTTCAATATGTACACCGGTATCACTGCTAGCGAAAGAAGATGATACGGGTGTTAATACAGTCGCAACACATAATGCGAGAGAAATTACTGATTTTTTCATAATATTAAGCTCACTCATGGAGTTAGTTTTTTTGGTATAGCGCAATGCAATCGCAAAAGTTATGTCAACTTGGCAATATAGCTATCGTGCTTACTCTATAAGAGACACCGATACATTCCATAGTCAGCATTTCTTCAATATAAGATAATTGCTCCCCACATCATCAATCCAGGTTAATATTAGCGACTAATTAAACCAACAAGAAATAACAATTATTACATTAAGAAATAACTTAAAATCATATCATTAAATGAATATTTATCTTGGTGTATTTTAGATATAACCAATCATAATAGCATGAAATCACCATAGTCATTTCTTAAATAAAAAGACCTTATTATAGAATTTCCCACATAGCATAGGCATTTAATTTTAAGTCTATGCATATCACTTGATGGCCTAATTGGAATGGGCTTTCAATACTCACCAGGGAGAAATTAAATAAAATAAAATAAAATAAGAGTTATTATGAAAACAATCAATTATATTAAAGTAGCAACTATCGCATCTGCTCTATCTGTCGTATTTAACACTTCTGTTGCTGAAGAATATCAAGATATGTCAGACCCGCTTTCAGTCTATTCACAAGCAGGAATTGGCGCAACAAACAAAGGCCTAAACTTCAAGTTCGGTCAGGCGTATGACACCAACAACGAATCCACAATGGCAATGCATATCCTTGAAGCAAAAGGATTTTCTGCTGATACCCTAGGATTAAAAGGAAATGATGGCTTCGACTCTCTTCGTTATCGCCACTTTAATGTCAATATGCAAAACGGTATTGGCTCTCAAGTGGACATTAACTGGGACTTCAATCAAAAGCTAGGCTCAGTAAATGTTGGTATTGTCCAGGTAAGTCCTCTTTCCAAACCTGTTGCTGAACCGCAATGGCATCTTTTATACCTTGCGCATCAAAAACCTCTACAAGCTGAAAATCTTCTTGCGACTGCTGCAATGAACGATTTAGTTGTTCGCTAGCAGTTTGTGCTCGCTCTTGTGATAATGGCAATACCATGAACGATTCTGGCTCTTGCGCGACAAATCCTTGCTCTGATAGCAATTGGCCAATATTGCTCGGCGAGTCGGTACTGTATGTCTTCCACTCTACGCTCACTCCTTTCTCTGAGAAATAGGCCTTTTCACGTGATATCGCAGTGGGGGCTGACTCTTTTGTTAATTCAAAATACGAGATATAGCTACCGTAATCGTCATCGGAAACGAACTTAACGAGTTCAGGCGTCGCTATGACCTTTCCGCCCAAACTTCCGATGTTTTTTCTTTCAAATTCGTTGTAGGTCGACATGAGCTGTTCGATATCCAAACCTTTCTCCTACGTTCTCTGACCATTATTTTCAACACTGCAGGGCCTACATATTATTCCGCACGAGTGTTGTTTAGGGCGTAATTCCACACGCGATAAAAATAGAAAATATAACCAATCCCGAGCGTTAATATCGAAATAACAAACCACAAAATCACATGGCCTAAGTCACTGAACAGATCTATATCGCACACCATTTTTCGTTCGATTCCGCTACTGTCAATCACACTGGTTCGATTTAAAATGAACTTAGAAAAAGAGTAAGGAAAGAAAAACAGCGCAACGCCAAAAGTGATCACGCTTAAGATCAGCCATATGATGAGGTGACCAAGAATATCCAATATCGCGACATCTGCCTTTAATTTCATCTGTTATAGACACTCCGTTACTTGCTTATATTTTTACCATCAGTTGATACATCTCCGGCTGGAGGTGCGCTCTCAAACTGGACGACATTTTCTGGCATGACTTCCCACGCCGCTTTTGACCCGACATAAATATGACGACCAATTTCAATATCAGGGTTGCCATTCACACAGCCTAGGGTAACACCGTGCACCTGATCGTTATACAAGCCAACAAGGGTTGAACCACACACACTGCAAAACCCTAGGCCAAAACCATGTTGGCCAACATAGCGCGTCACTAAATGCTCTCCGCTCTGCCATTCGAATTCTTCCGCTTTAACCAATGCATACGCCGAGGCTTGTGCACTAAACGCCTTTCTGCATCGGGAGCAGTGACATGAGCGCGCATCATAAAGCCTGCCAAACACTGTGTATTTCACCTGACCACAAAAACACTCACCGCGAATACAAGTCTTGGTGCTGGGCCTGTTGTTCTCTTTTTTATTCATAGTGAGTCCCGGCTGTTTCGATAATACTTACTTAATCCTATGACGGTTTTAACAAGGAGGAATGCTCTCTGACAAAGCACCCGTTTAGCGCAAAGTATCCATGGGAAAGCTAGACACTGGCTAACCTGTCCACTTGGTAATAACCCATTCGAAAAACCAATAGTTATCACTTCGAAGTATTTGTTAATTTCGCTTAATCTTACCTCAAGCACAAAACGAATCCGTCATCTTATTTTGGAGTTGCACATGAAAACAACGATTATTATTACCGCAATGGCAAGCGCACTTTCATTTGGTTCACTGGCAGCCCCATCGAATCAAGGCCCACTAAATATTGATACCTGGCAACAACAACGTCATGTAGGTCAAGCTAACATGCCGAGCTTCTATCCAAACATGATGGCAGTTAACCCACAAGATGTATTCGAAATCGATCATCAAAAACGCGACTACGATTTACATGAAATTCCGTCTGTTGCTCGAATTCTAAGCCACCCAGCGACAGGCGCTGTGGTAATCATGAATAAAGACGGCGATGTCTTACTCGAACAATATCGCAATGGCCACGATCGCAACACTACGTTTGCCAATCAGTCTTCGACCAAAACCATCGGCTATATACTGCTACAAAAAGCACTGGCGGAAGGTAAAATTAGCCTCGACGACAAGGTTGAAAAATACATCCCGAGTATTGGTAGTGGTTTCCGAGGTCGCACTGTAGGCGATGTAGCCAACATGAATGTGAATCACGATGTTGCTGAGTTGGCCGCATACACAGGTGACCCACAAGCACTGGCAAACTTTGACAAAGATGAGCGCGTGATTGGCATGCAACGCAATGACGAACGCCTGGGGCTGCGCGATTGGATTGAGTCTATCAACGCCATGGGCATGAGCAACGAATGGAAAGGGGACATCGCCAACTATGCGACGATCAATACCAGTGTAGTCGGTTGGTTGGTTGAAGCAGCAACTGGCGTTAGCTTACAGCAACAAGTTCGCGAATTGTTCCATGAAGTGGGTGGTGAAAACACCATGTTTATGGGAACTGATTTTGAAGGCACCCCAGTAATTGGTGCATCAATGATGCTTTCAGCGGTGGATTTTGCACGCTATGGACGCTTGCTTATTGCAGACCCAGCAGCAGCGAAAAATGATATTAAACAAGCGAAAAAGTTAGGCCAACCTGTACCGGCAGAGCTAACGTATGTTGATAGCTCATATTACAAGTCCGCGATTATCAACCAATACGGCCTAGGCCATAGCGGTTGGGCTGGTCAACTGATTTGGGCAGACCCAGAGTCTGGGGTGATTATTGCGGTAAACAGCATGATTCAATCAGAGCTGCCTGCACCTTATGATCACTTTAACAAGATCTATAACGCAGCAACTGACATCGTAAAGCACGAGCGCGCTAAACAAGCCAAGTAATGACTAAAACAATAAAAAAGTTTTAGTTAATCGACAAAAAGCAAGCACTAAGGTGCTTGCTTTTTCCGTTGCTGCACATCATTAAATCGTTATTTTGGTGGTGCTGGCCATTGAATGTATGGCCCTTTAGGTTGCTCACCTGGTGCGACGTATTCCGGAACGTTACTTTCTACAACGGGGAGTTGCGTAATATAGGCATACACCGCGCTGAGATCTTCTTGTGTCATTCGATTTAGCACCCACCACGGCATCGGTGGCCTTGTTTTTAAGGTTTTGGCTTTGCTCAACCATTCCTTTTCAGACAGTTTATTCATGTAGGTACGAAGATTTGGGGGGTATGTTGTTCCCCAACCGCCTCGAAAACCCAAAGCATCACCCAAAAGCCATTGCTCTTCCTGCACCGCACCACCGCTTGGGGCGTACCCTGCAGTATGACAGTCATTGCAACCGCCAATTTCTATGAGATATTTACCTCTCATGATGTCTGAATCGGTTGCCATCGCAGTGCTAGAAAAAAGTACAATGCCCATCACTACTACCAGCCGTGACGTCAACCTGTTACAACTTAGGAATATCATTTTGACTCCTATGTTCTGACTTATAAGAAAATTTTGAATACATTGATCTGCTTGTCTCACACCCACCCTCATCAGTATTTGCCGCAGGTGACATTCCTGCTGGTAAACAAAAAACAATGCACTCGCCTGTTCATTCACAAGAAATATATAGCACATATTTTAGTACTTGCTCACAAAGGCATAGACAACCCTTAAAGTTGCAGAGCTGTTAATCAATTTACAACAATTGATTTACATCAATACATCTTGGTTAAATTTATTATAATTTAAACGGCCGTTTGAATGTTGCAGTCATGTTAAGGCAAACTATGTACACATTACTCATTAAAGCTCACCTAGCTCTTATTGTGCTCAGCTTTATCAGCTTTCTATTAAGAACCTTGTGGGGCTTTAAAGGCTCACCGCTTCTGGAAAATAAATTGGCGTTTGCCGCCCACAAAGCAATCACGCTGACGATGTTAATTAGCGCGCTCATCCTGTGCTTTATGATCAACCAATACCCTTTTGTCGATGCTTGGTTAACCGAAAAACTCATGTTGCTCATCGCTTACGTTGCCTTCGCTATGCTGGCTTTCAAGCCGTCGATAACCGCTAAAACTCGATCGATATTGGCCTCTGTTACCTGTTTTCTGTTTGTGATGATTTTTTATATTGCTAAGCTACATACCCCAGTATTATTAGGCTAAATAGAAAGGCGCTAGGTCAAGCTACCCAGTGCTTTTTTTTATTATGCAATCCCGACAGTCGACATCACTGCCCAGTTGCCGCATCTCACCTCATGATTACCGCTATGGTTGGAGTATCACAATGTTTCTTTTGTGACCAATAGGCCCTATCATCATCGGTGACCATACGTCACCTAAAAGTTGTACACACCTTGGATTGTTAAGTTATTGTTAATGCGGTAACTTAGTATCAAGGCGCTCCAATAATTGAGCTGAGCGTTTCTATTTCTCACTTTCAATAAATGGAATGATTATGACAACCGAGAAGAAATTACAGCGTATTTCTGCAGATTTAAGTGAACAGCAGGCGACTGAGACCGACAAGAGTAAATGCTTATCTGGCAACCCTATGCAGCGAATCCACAATCAATTCGCTAACGAAAAAGAAAACTTTTTCTGCGGTACCTGGGGCTCTACTGAGGGGAAATGGAGCATTAGCTTCAGTGAAGATGAGTTTTGTTACATCATCAAAGGTAAGGCCATCATCACAGACCAGTCGGGTCACAGTGAAACCGTGGTTCAGGGTGATGCTTTCGTTATTCCCGCCGGCTTTGAAGGTACCTGGGAAACCATCGGGGAAGTTGAGAAGTTCTACTCAATGTATGAAGAATAGCCTCCCTTTTGTAATAACTAACCAGGCCTTTGTGTACAACGTAAAGTGTACTTAGCTCAGGTGCCACCGAATGATCGCCTTGTTTCTCTTCAAGTGGTAAACTGCGCGACTGTTTTTGTAAAATTAATAAAGGTAATCTAATGAACCCGATTCTTGCACTGTTAAAAGAGAACAATATTAGCGACATTCAAATCACTGAGATTTTTGAAGTGCTCACGCAAAACCCTCTTGCAGCAATGGCAACGATCAGCCAACTAGGCCTTCCTCAAGACAAGCTCCAGCTTCTCATGGGACAAGTGATGCAAAAACCCGCGCTCATTAAAGAGGCCGTTGAAGAGCTCGGCCTCGACTTTGCGAAAGTAGAGACAGCGAAAGAGCAACTTCAAAAGTAAGCTTTTCTGGCTTTCGAGACTGAAAGGGTCGCCTTATCTAAGCGGCCTTTTTAATTGCCCTAAGCAACCCCTACCCTAGACAAAATACAATAAACCGTTCCTACTTTTCCCCGATTTGGCAATGGCCGCTAACGTTGATGCGTGTCTTTGATAAGCCTCTAGCTGGTATTCGAAAGTTTCGTGGCTTAATCTGTATTGGATGCCCAAAGTTTTTGCAATCGCAATGAGTGTCTGTTCGATCCCAATAGGAGGGTATGTTTGGCCAGTGTGATCCAAGAATGCAACCGTGAACTCAACAAAGTAATACACTATTACCCCGAGAAGCAGAGAAACACTGCCAATTGTCTACTCGCTCAACTGTTGTGCTGCGAGGTATTTTTGATCCAGTATCCCGTGCTTAATCATTTCAGAGGCAAGAGTTCGCCTTGGTTCCATGTCCAAAACATCCGTCATATCCTGCTCACTAAAGGAAAGGAAGGCGATATTAATTGTTATGAAGAACCCATTTTTCAAGGCTGGTCGATGGCAAGAATCGATGATGCTCGCGTTTACGAAAAGCCAATCCCACAACGTGTTCGCAAAGCGTATCTAGACTATCAATTTTTTATCGATTGTGGGTACCACAAAAGCGGTGTTTAATGTCTAACAAGAAAAAGCGCTCGGTCAATCAACCAAACGCTTTTCCTTATCGCTAAGTAGCTTTGTGACGCGAGGTCGCTAGCACATCCCTGGCTAAGGGAGCTGCTCTACTTTTAACGTAACGTACCCCCTGTTGTTACCATAAAAACCCCACGCATCATTAGGATAACAGTAGAGATACCCAGAGTTCAGTGGTGAAAATGATGAACGTTCGTCCCCGATTTTGAACGATTCGAGAGGAATATGAGTACCGTCTGCGTGTGGGTTTCCACCATTTGCGATGGCTCCCATTAAACAAAACCAAGGAGCGTTTTCATGCCTTTTTGTGCCAAAGAAGTTGGCGTCTTCCTTATTAAAAACTCCTTTAAAAAAGGTTTCCATTTTTCCAAACAATGACCCGGCGACATGAAAAATTTCTTGTGGCTGGAACTTACCATCTGTCGTGCCACCAGCCTTGCAAGCGATGGTCGAATCAACCCATGAGCCTGAAGCTGTAAAGCGATAGTGCTTTCCTTTTTCTAGATAGATCCCTGTCCAACTGTAGGGATGACGAGCATAGATATCGATGGCCGCCGGCGTATCCACATCCAATTTCCGCAACGTTAAGTAAGCCCCCTGTTCAATAGGGGGATCGTTTCTTCTTTCTAAGGCCGATTCGTGATAGCGATTTGACTGTGTCACAATATTTGGAATCGATCTTGGTGCAGTGACAAGCACTTTCATTACCCCGACATGAGAATCGTGCAACTCGTCTTTGACATTCACTTTGATTTGTTCGAGTTGACTGTCCACCCATTGCAAATCATTCGACACAGAGCGCATTTCTTCAATCATCCATTTCAACGTACCGTTAGAGAGCCCTTTCTCTTTATATCCTCCTCCGATATCACTATGCACTCCAGGAAACCATTTTTGTACTACATCACTCCCAATTGGCAAGTCGTCTTCTTTCCATAACGTCGGAGTAAAACTGCCTCGTCGTTCATCGATGGCCACCGCATGACGAGCATGGCTAATATTTGAGCTGATTTTTGTATCGTGGAAATTGTATTTCTTGTGATTATCGAACAGGTCCATGATTGCTTTATCGTTAGGGATGCCGAGTGCACCAACGGTATCGAACACACCGACAAAATGTATACCATTAGAGTTAGGACGAAACCGGATATCGTATTCGGCAATGAACGCTTGATAAGACAGTTCGCTGCGGTAACCTTTGCCGTAGACTGTTTTCACCAGCGAATCTCGTTCGCCGTCTTCGACTGTGGAGAAATCAACCAACCCCAACTTGGCGATCATTCCGCCTAGGCTTCTCGCCGTATAGGCCCCACGGCTAAAACCAATTAGATGAATTTTATCTCCGGGTTGATATTTGTCACACAACCATTGATAGCAATCGCGGATATCTTCACTTAACCCAAATCCTAAAACACCACCAATAACTCTATCAATCACACCACCAGTCCCCACGCCAGACTGGTAACGGGTTTCCTGCTCACCGGGAATCGATTTCAAACAGTGATATATCTGACGCACATTTGTAGGTGCGGGAACACCGTCATCTTGATTATCCGGTGAGTTCCATGTGCCATCACAACAAACGATTAAATTAGCCATACTGAACGCCTTTTGCTGTTTAATTTTTAACCAACTGTAGCTCATTAATATGCAACCTGTTGTGATAATCCACCCAAATAGAGCCTTTGTTGATGACTAAAGAGTCATCAAATGTTGCTTGGGTTGGCCAAGAAGTGTCATGTGAAAAAGGCACTCTTGATACGATTCACCTCATAAGTATTACAGTGACAATCTAAAAAATCGCGAATCTTCGCAGTTTGTTGCCAATTAACTCATTGTGTTAAATAGTACACCGTCTAAACGATGAAGCTGGCACCATGGTCAGCACTCGAGACATTTTGACGGATCACAGAGAAAAGATGGCGACCCCATGTTTGTTGATTGGCTTCAACGTCTATCGATTCGACCTTCCGACCAGTGGTATCACTAAGGTTATTTAACTGTTCAGATTCACAATCCAAGCGAAGCAAGTCGCCATTTTGAATCAACCCTATCGCGCCACCTCGCAACGCTTCTGGCGATACATGTATCGCTGATGGAATCTTACCCGACGCGCCCGAAAGGCGACCGTCTGTGACCAAGGCAATCTTAAAACCCTCTTTTTGCACATTGCCCAATATTGGCATCAATTTGTGCAGCTCTGGCATTCCGTTCGCGGCCGGTCCATTATGGGTAACAACGACGATACAATCTCGATTGATTTCTCCTCGATGATAAGCCGATTCAACATCATGCTGAGAACGAAATACCACCGCTGGCGCTTCGATAATTCGTTGATCTTTTTGCACTGCTGACACTTTGATTACCGATGTGCCAATATTTCCCTTCAGCACACGTGTTCCACCCGTTTTTTGGAACTGATGATTGGCCTTAGACAGCACATTTTCATCACTGCTGCCCTGTGACGGGATCCACTCAAGACGACCTTCCGTCAGTGTTGGTGAACTCATCTGGAATTCGAAGTCTCCAAACGTTGGCGTCACATCTTTATGGATAAGACCCGACTGATTTAAGCGATGCAATAAGGCAGGTACACCACCAGCAGCTTCAAAGGCGTTAATGTCGGCAGGGCCATTCGGATAGACTTTCACAAGTAATGGGACGACTCGAGACAAATCACTAAAGTCTTGCCAGGTAAGAATGATCCCAGCCGCTCTGGCGACGGCAATCATGTGGATGGTGTGATTGGTACTGCCTCCCGATGCCAGCAGTGCCACGAGCCCGTTAACCAAAGATTTCTCATCGATTACTTGGTAAAGAGGTCGATAATTAGCAGAGCCTGCTGTCATAGCGGCAACCTGTGTTGCTGCGTAGTCATTAAGTGCCTTTCTTAATTCACTGTGGGGATGAACAAATGCAGAACCTGGCAACATGAGCCCCATCGCTTCAAAGACAAGTTGGTTGGTATTGGCTGTACCATAGAATGTGCAAGTGCCTGGCGAATGGTATGCATTGCACTCCATGTTCAACAGAGCATCCTCCCCGATCTTACCCGCCGCATGTTTCTGTCTTATATCGACTTTTTCTTCATTGCTAATACCTGTAGCCATCGGCCCTGAGGGTATAAATGCAGTGGGCAGATGACCATAAGATAACGCGCCCATCAGTTGACCCGGAGCGATTTTGTCACAGATCCCCAATAGCAATGTTGCATCAAACACATTATGGCTCAAGGAGAATGCGGTAGACTGAGCAATCAGGTCCCGTGAGAAAAGCGACATATCCATGCCAGCTTGCCCCTGCGTGACACCGTCACACATTGCAGGCACCCCACCCGCTACCTGAGCGGTATGACCGTACTTGCTAAGCTCGGCTTTGATTTGCTCTGGATAGTGATGATAAGGCTGGTGCGCACTTAACATATCGTTGTAAGAGCTAATGATAGCGACGTTTGCGCGTGTAAAATCTAAGAGCTGTTCTTTTTCAGTCTGACAAGACGCCGCAACAGCATGTGCCAGGTTGCCACAAGATAGCTGGGCTCGCCCCTTACCTGCCTGCTGCTGCTCTTTCATATGAGTAAGAAAACGATGGCGGCTGTCTCGGCTACGTTCAATGATTCGCTTGGTCACGTCAACAATGACTAAATGGGTCATGATCATGCTCCGCGCTGTTCAGCTTCTAGAATGGATGCAGCAGCTAAAGCTACGACGTCGCTAACCTCGCCATCAATATCAATTACAAGCGTTTGTGGTTCATGGTCTGGACGCTCGAGTGCATCAAACTGACTCTTGACCATATTCTCTTTCATAAAGTGGCCATTACGATCACGCATTCGTTCAAGGATCAACGAGAAGTCGCCATTCAGGAACAAAAAAGTGACGTTCTTATTCCCTTCACGAATTTGGTCGCGATACTTTTTCTTTAATGCTGAGCAAACCAGAATTCCATGTTCGTTCTTACATTCTAAACTGAATGCCGCGTCGCGAATCCGCTCTAACCAGGGCACTCTGTCATCATCGTTTAGGGGCTGCCCCGATGCCATTTTCAAAATATTCGCTTTTGGATGTAGGTCATCGCCATCAATGAACTTTCGGCCAAGTTTAGCTGCAACTTTCTGTCCTATCGTACTTTTTCCTGATGCACATACACCCATCACAATGATGCTACTGCCCGTCATAGACTCTCCTTACCCAAACTTGCTCTAGATCTCAATTTTTGAATTCACTTTAATTTATGGGTTTATCTTATTGATGTTATCGGTAACATGTTACCGGTAACTTCGATAATTGTGAACTATAACACAATTAAACATTTATCAGGTATCCACATGGATCCATTCGCACAAACGGCTGATACAGCGCTTCTTTGAGTGCTGATTATCGCTGTGCGCTGGTGTCGTATTTGGTGGTGTATTGTGGAGGGCAGGTGGTTTTTTTGGCTCTGACTTATGTTATGTCTGATACCGAAATACCAATAATTGTCTGAACTTGACCTTTTCTTTATCGTTATGGCCATTGACGGCGATGCTACGGTGCTCTCGCATTTCAATGGATCTAGCTTCTGATTAGCTTCTCGTTTGATGAAAATGGATGAGAAAACAACCCTTAAAACTTGGTCTGTAATGGAAACAGTTCTTGGTACCATTGCATTTATTATCGTCGCAACGCTTAGCTTTCTTTTATAAGGTTTGACATGAAAACACTAGAACAACAACTTCAAGAAATCCGCATAGTTCCTGTTATCGCTATTGAAAAGGCAGAGTATGCTGTACCACTGGCTAAAGTACTGGTTGAAAACGGCCTACCCTGTGCCGAAATCACGTTTCGTACAGAAGCAGCTGTAGAGTCGATTCGGCTCATGCGCCAAGCATACCCAGAGATTTTGCTAGGTGCTGGTACCGTCTTAAACAAAGGACAGGTTGATGCCGCGAAAAACGCAGGTGCAGACTTCATTGTTAGTCCGGGGCTAAATCCAACCACAGTGAAATACTGTCAGGAGCAAGGCATTGCTATCGTACCTGGTGTCAATAACCCAAGTCTGGTTGAGCAGGCGATGGAGCTGGGTTTAAAAACGCTTAAGTTCTTCCCAGCAGAACCGTCTGGTGGCATTGGTATGCTAAAAGCATTATCTGCAGTATACCCAGTGTCTTTTATGCCAACAGGTGGCATTAGCCCAAGTAACGTCGAAGACTACTTGGCATTGCCAAAAGTCGTAGCGTGTGGCGGAACCTGGATGGTTCCAACTAACCTGCTTAATGCAGAAGATTGGGATGGTCTGGCTGAGCTTGTCAAAGCACTGTAACACGTGATGGGGCTGGCTGGGTTTCATTTAGACAACAATAACAAAGCCCCAAAATAGATCTAAAAAGCGCCTGTTAAGGAGTGGTGAAACGCCACTCCACTTTTTTAAACTAAACTGGGGACGCGCAAAAAAGGAGATAACAAAATCTGCGCGATTTATGAATGAGAGGTCGGTACATTTTGCACTTTCTCGGTGGGTGTAAACCCGCTTGCGAAGTAGAGTGACTATCGTATCGAATGGCTAGCTCTTTTCTCGATAGCCTGAATTAATGCCGAATGATCCCAGCTTTCTCCCCCCATATCAGCGCACTCTTCAAATAGCTCCTGTGCTGTCTGCGTGTTAGGCAAATCGACGCCTAGCTCCTTGGCACCACTGAGTGCGAGATTCAGATCTTTTTGATGCAGGGCGATTTTAAAACCCGGGTCAAAACTGCCTTCGACCATGCGTTCGCCATGGACTTCAAGAATTTTTGAATTGGCAAAGCCGCCCATGAGCGCTTGTCTTACTCGCGCTGGATCCGCGCCGGCTTTTGACGCAAAGACCAGAGCTTCAGACACCGCTTCGATGTTGAGTGCCACGATGATTTGGTTGGCCACTTTGCAGGTTTGTCCTGCGCCATTATCTCCCACCAAAGTGATATTTTTCCCCATGGCTTCAAACAAGGGCCGAGCACTGTCAAAGGCACTTTGTTCACCTCCTATCATGATGGTCAGCGCGCCGTTGATAGCACCAACTTCCCCGCCTGAAACCGGAGCATCCAGATATTGAGCACCACTTTCTTTAATACGAGCAGCAATTTTTTTAGTGGCGATGGGCGATATCGAACTCATGTCGATGATGAGCTTTTCATCACTTGCATTCAGTGCCTGTTCTACTCCGTCGTAGCCAAAAAGTACCTCTTCAACTTGCGGCGTATTCGGCACCATCAGGATCACCACGTCAGCCTCACTGGCAGCTTGTTTTGGTGAGTGACATACCAAAGCTCCGTTGGCAACTAACTGTTGGGGAGGTTGGTTGTAATGATCAGATACGATGATCTTGTGTCCGGCTTTTTGTAAATTGAGTGCCATGGGTGTCCCCATGATTCCGGTACCGATAAATGCGATTTTTTTGCTCATAATTTTTCTCCCTAAAATGCCATTGCTACGATTGATACTGTGCCAACCAAATCAGCCCTTCCTGCGTGTTGGTTTTGGGTTTGTACTCACACCCAACCCAGCCTTGATAGCCCATTTCATCAAGTTGTTTGAGTACATAGGGGTAATTGATTTCTCCGGTTCCTGGTTCGTGTCTTCCAGGAGTGTCCGCAAGCTGAACGTGTCGAATTTGCTCTAGATTGCTTTGCAGTGTCGTTACTAAATCGCCTTCCATGATCTGCATGTGATAGATGTCGTATTGAACCAAGACATTGTCACTATCAACCTCTGCGATAATGGATATCGCCTGCTCGGTGGTGTTGAGGAAAAACCCTGGGATATCTCGGGTGTTTATGGCTTCAATCAACAAGGTAATTCCATGTTCACCAAGGCGCTGCGCCGCGTAACGAAGATTGGCTACGAACGTCGCGCGAGCATCTTCCTCTGTCACACTACATGGCACGATACCCGCCAGACAATTGAGCTGGGTACATTGCAGTGCTTGGGCGTACTCTATCGCGGCATCAACCCCTCGTTGAAACTCTTCAATGCGAGAGGGATCGACAGCGATACCCCTATCGCCAGCTTCCCAATCACCAGCCGGCAGGTTAAACAGCACCTGCGTGAGGTTATTGCTCTTGAGCTTATGTTTGATCTCCTCTGCGTTAAACGCATAGGGAAAGAGGTATTCCACTCCTTTAAATCCCGCGCTAGCTGCGGCGTCAAAACGCTGCATGAAAGGGAGTTCGTTAAATAACATAGATAGGTTAGCGGCAAACTTTGGCATGTTTTCCTCCTTAAAATGGGATGTTAGGTGGCGTCACTGCCACCCATAAGACTTGGCGCTTCTGCGTTAGATTGGCGCTTAGCGGTTGGCTGTTAATGACGATGGGCTAAAGCCGTTGGTGCATCATTGATATCACTGGCCAAAGGCTCAAATTCGTTGATGGCATTGATCTCTGTGCCCATCGCGATATTGGTCACTCGCTCTAAGACAACTTCAACAACCACAGGAACCTGATGTTTTGCCATCAGTGCTTTAGCCTGCTCAAACGCGTCCGCTATTTTCTCCGGATCAGTGACTCGAATCGCCTTACACCCTAGCCCCTCGACCACCGCGACATGATCGACACCGTAACCTTGCAGCTCTGGCGCATTTTGGTTTTCAAATGACAATTGCACGCAATAATCAATATCAAATTGCCTTTGCGCCTGACGAATTAAGCCCAAATACGAGTTGTTCACTAAAACATGGATATAAGGCAGTTTAAATTGAGCGCCCACGGCCAGCTCTTCAATCATGAATTGAAAGTCATAATCACCCGATATGGCAACTATTGAACGTTTTGGATCGGCGACACGAACTCCAAGCGCGGCAGGGATGGTCCAGCCTAACGGCCCAGCCTGCCCACAGTTGATCCAATGACGCGGTTTGTAGACGTGCAGCATTTGCGCCGCTGCAATTTGCGATAAACCAATGGTGCTGACATAACAGGTATCACGATCGAACGCTTTATTCATTTCTTGATAAACACGCATTGGCTTAACTGGCTGCTCGGTAAAGTTAGTCTTTCTCAGCATGGTTGCTTTGCGATGCTGACAATCTCCAACCCAGGCGCTTCGGTCTGGCAGTTCACCCTTATTGCGCAGCTCTTTTGCTTTGATTAGCAGTTTTTCAAGTGCTAATTTGGCATCCGAGACGATACCTAGATCTGGGCAAAATACGCGACCGATTTGCGTCGGCTCTATGTCGATATGAACAAACGTTCTACTTTGGGTATACACCTCCACGGAACCGGTATGTCGATTTGCCCAACGATTACCGATACCGATAACAAAGTCGGCATTAAGCAAGGTTTCATTGCCGTATCGGTGAGATGTCTGCAATCCGACCATGCCTGCCATCAATTCGTGATCATCGGGAATGGAGCCCCATCCCATCAGGGTTGGTATGACAGGGACGCCGGTTACTTCTGCAAAGGATTGCAGCAACTCACTGGCACCTGAGTTAATGACTCCGCCACCCGCCACGATGAGTGGTTGCTTAGACTCAGCCATCAACTGCAGAGCTTTATCGATTTGCGCATGACTGGCTTCAGGTTTATGCGCAGCAAGAGGCTCATAAGTATCGATGTCGAATTCAATTTCAGCCAGTTGCACATCCATTGGTAAGTCAATCAGAACGGGCCCTGGGCGTCCGGTTCTCATCTCAAAAAACGCTTTTTGAAATGCTCGGGGCACCTGAGCTGGCTCTAAAACCGTAGTCGCCCACTTGGCCACGGGTTTTGCGATGCTTTCAATATCCACAGCTTGAAAGTCTTCTTTGTGTAAACGTGCTCTGGGCGCTTGGCCTGTAATGCACAAAATGGGAATAGAGTCTGCTGAAGCAGAATAAAGCCCTGTGATCATATCGGTTCCAGCGGGGCCCGATGTACCAATACAAACACCAATATTCCCTTGAGATGTTCGTGTATAACCCTCTGCCATGTGAGATGCGCCCTCGACATGACGAGCCAGGACATGATCGATACCACCGATCTTTTCCATTGCGGCATACATCGGATTAATCGCAGCCCCTGGAACACCAAAAGCCAGATCGACACCCTCTTTTTTTAATACTTCAACTGCGGCCTCTATTGCTCTCATTTTTGCCATCTACGCCTCCCAGCTCAATTGTATACAATTTTATTTAGTATTGTGTACTATTGATCCTTGATGGAAGTTTGGCAAGCCTAAATCACAACAAACTCATAACAAAAACACAAACCCATCAACTCGACAAATGAATTAATCGTTACAGAACAACCACCTATGTCGATTTATCTTTATGTGAAAATAATTAATATAAAGAAAAATTACTCTGGAGGTTAAATTTCATTGGACGAAAAGCGAGCACATATGTATAAATAAAAGTTGAATACAACGTTGTGAACAATTTTGTATTTGCTTGAAAGGAGATAACAAATGACGGACTCAATACATCGAACAACAACGACACAACAACTCGAAATCGTGGGTAGCCTCAAAAACAAAGAGTATCAGCAGATCTTAAACGACGAAGCTCGATTATTTCTGTCCTCACTCGCCGAACGATTTACAGCCTCACATCGGGGCTTGCTCGATCAAAGAAAACAAAAACAACTCGCTTTTGATCGCGGCACTCTTCCTGACTTTAGAGAGGACACGGCCCATATCCGCAACGATAAATCCTGGCAGATCTCGCCGATCCCAGATGATTTACTTGATCGACGTGTCGAGATCACAGGACCTGTTGATCGAAAAATGGTGATTAATGCTCTCAATTCAGGGGCAAAAGTATTTATGTGCTGTTTTGAAGATGCTTCCGCGCCAACCTGGGAAAACATGGTGGAGGGGCAAATCAACCTACGAGATGCGAACCTAGGCACCATTGACTACTTCGATAATAAAAAGAACGCCCACTACCGTATTAGTAGCAATCCAGCTTTGCTCATTGCCCGCCCACGTGGTCTTCATTTGCCCGAAAACTCCATTCGATTCAAGGGCGAGCCAATTGCAGGATGTTTGATGGACTTTGCTTTGTATTTCTTCCACAACTTCCAGACAAGAGCAAACAAAGGGCAAGGCGTCTATTACTACATTCCCAAACTCGAGAGCATGGAAGAGGCGCAATGGTGGAGCGACATCTTTTATTTTACTGAACAATACTTTGATGTGCCACGCGGCACCATTCGCGCAACAGTTCTCATCGAAACTCTTCCTGCTGTATTCCAAATGGATGAAATTCTCTATGCGATGCGCGAGCATATTGTGGCTATGAACTGCGGCCGCTGGGACTACATTTTCAGCTACATTAAAACATTAAAAAGCCATCCAGAGCGTATCTTGCCCGATAGACATTCAATTGGCATGGAGCAACCTTTTCTTAGCGCCTATAGCCAGTTATTGGTCAAAACATGTCATGCGCGGGGCGCCCTTGCAATGGGTGGAATGTCGGCATTTATTCCCAACAAGGATCCCGCCATCATGGCGCAAGTAACACAAAAAGTAATTGCAGATAAAGATCGCGAAGCGGCTAATGGCCACGATGGCACCTGGGTTGCCCACCCAGCGCTTGTTGATTTGGCGATGAGCATTTTCAACAAAAAGCTCGATGGTCAGGCTAATCAGCTTCATTTCATTGGCAATGAAGAAGAAATATGTGCGCACCAGCTACTTGAACCTTGTCCTGGCGAGCGTAATGAGCAAGGCGTTAGAAAGAATATCCGAATTGCTCTTTATTACATTGAGTCCTGGATCCAGGGCAATGGCTGCGTTCCCATCTATGGCTTGATGGAGGATGCTGCTACCGCAGAGATTTCTCGTGCCGGGATCTGGCAGTGGATCCATCACGCTGTGCGCCTTGATGATGGACAAGTGATGAACAAATCCAAATTCAGACAATGGCTTTACCAGGAGTTAGACACCATCAAGTGCGAAGTTGGTGAAGCTCGCTATCACCAAGGAAGATTCCAACAAACTGCCGAACTTTTTTATGAGTTGTCGACGGCTGAGTCTTTCGCACCTTTTTTAACTTTACCAAGCTATGAACTGCTTAATACACCACAAGCAGAATTAGCTTAAGGGACCTTACAAGCAAGCCTCTTGATGGTGCCACGTATGCCATATCGCATGGGTGGCACCAGAGTATTGCTAAAGCGACGTAGGTCCCTTGCAACCTATGAAGGAGAGACTATGGCAAGCTTAACATTGCAACAGGCACTGACCATTATTGAGGGTACCTTCCAATCTGGAAAGCAATCTAACAGCGCGCCGCTCACTGTCGCGGTATTAGACAGTGGTGGAAAACTTGTCACACTGCAGCGCCAGGACGGTGCAAGCATGATGCGCCCAGACATCGCCATTGCCAAAGCTTGGGGCGCGCTGGCGTTGGGGTGTTCTTCTCGCAAATTAGCCCAAGATGCGTGCGATAGGCCAGCCTTTATCTCTGCGATCAACGTGCTTGCTCAAGGCAATATGGTGCCAGTACCCGGAGGGCTTTTGATCCGCAGCACTAGTGGAGACGTTGTCGGTTCGGTGGGTGTCAGCGGCGATTTGTCGGATCTTGATGAGCAATGTGCTCTGGCAGGCATTGATCACGCCGAGCTTTTAAGTGACTGATACTAGCCAATAAGGTTGTGGTGATTTACAGTTAACAAATTGTAAACTTGGAAAAATTGCTACCCCATGACCTTCGATGCTTTTCAACTATGTCTGCTGTTTGTTGCCGGTATTCTGGGTGGCGTTTTAAATTCCGTCGCTGGCGGTGGCAGTTTTATTACGTTTCCCACATTGATGTTTGTTGGCGTTCCACCCATTATTGCTAACGCGACCAACACATTCGCTGCTTGCGCCGGTTACATCAGTGGCACTTATGCATTTAGACATGAAGTACTAAAAGATCGCACGCAGTTATTGAAGATCGTGTTGTTAAGTTTTGCTGGAGGCATCACCGGTGCAGCAACACTGATCCACACTTCTGAGCAGCAATTTTTGTACGCTATCCCCTGGCTGCTTCTTGTGGCCACACTGCTGTTTATTTTTGGCGACAAAGCCAATAATCACTTAAAAAAGCAATCTAATAAAACCAACGGTATGAGCACTGTGGTGACAGTTTTTCTGGCACTTTTTTTGTTTGGTGTCGGGGTCTTTGGCGGATTTTTCAATGCTGGGCTGGGCGTGATTGGCCTGAGTTATTTGGCCGTCGCTGGCTATAGCGACATAAACCTAATGAACGGTCTTAAGTTATTAATATCAACCTGTGTTTCGTTGATAGCCATAGCGCTATTTTTAGTCAACGGCTTGATCGATTGGACATCTGGCTTGGCAGTACTACTCGGGACACTCACTGGTGGTTATGTCGCAGCTCACCTGTCTCGACAAGTGCCGCAAATCTGGGTTAAACGCTTTGTGACTTTCACCAGTCTCGCCATTACTGGCTACTTTTTTTACAGCACTTACTTTTAAGTCTGTTACGCGCTTTCAAATTGCCCTAACCACGACTTAACCAGATCATTAACCTGTTCGCGCTGCTCAAGACCCAGCGAAGACACCAATTGATGTTGTATTTCAACATGACGCTTGATCAGCTCACTGATAAGTTTGATGCCTTCGGCGGTCAGCTTAACCATGACACTGCGGCGGTCCTCTTTACTGTGCTCGCGAACAATCAGGCCCTTATTTTCGAGCTTATCCAATCGGTTGGTCATTGCCCCCGATGTAAGAAACAGTGAGTTAATAAGTTCCGAAGGCGTCAACTCATAAGGCGACGAAGAGCGTAATAGAGTCGCCAAAACGTCAAACTCACCCAATTTCAGATCATATTCCTTATGCAGGGCCGAAATGCTGGTTTCTAAATGCTTGGCAATTCTAAGTATGCGTCCAATCAGTATCATTGGCTTTGTGTCTAAATCTGGTCGCTCGCTTGCCCATTGCGTAGCCACTTTGTCCATCGCATCCATTTCTAATTCCTATTTGTCAAAACGCGCGTAAAACAATCTTAACATAAAGATACTTTACAAGTGGCTATTTTTCACTACAATACCATTATCTTCACATAAAGATAGTTAATATGAATATACTTTTAGCCATGCTACCCGCGTTTTTTTGGGGTACCACCTACGCAGTAACCAAGTTTTCTTTACCCGACTGGCCACCATTGTTGCTTGGTGCCCTGCGAGCGTTACCTGCTGGCTTGATCTTATTCGCTATCAAGCCCACGCTGCCGAAAAACAAGGATTGGCCCATCTTAATTAGCCTTGGCTTAATTAACATCGCAACGTTTTTTGGACTCATTTTTGTCATGGCTCTTACACTCCCTTCCGCCATTTCTGGCGTAGGTATGGTTTCGGTTCCTGTGTTCGCAATGTTCTTTCACTGGACAACCAAGGGAACCCGCCCAACGCGTACTCAACTTGTCTCGGGCATCTCTTTGATCGCTATGGCGTGGGTGTTATTCGATCCAACTAATTTATCGCTCAATCCAATTGGTCTGTTTGCCATGATCGCGGCGATTATTTGCATTATTATAGGTAGCACGATTACTAAAACCCTTGGGTTGAGGATCCCTTGGTGGACGGTGTTAACCTGGCAATTGGTGATTGGCGGTTCGATTTTGTCTGTTGCTGCTGCAGGGCAAGCACTTATCCAACCCGAACTGTACCAAGCCATTTTAAGCAACATTGATGTGCACAACATATTGGGACTAGGCTGGGTTATTTTGTTGAACACTGCTTTTGCTTATGCGATGTACGTATGGCTACTACAACGTATGACGGTCGTCGAGTTTACCTTTGGTAGCATTACCAATCCTGTGGCTGGGATTCTATCTGGGATGTTACTACTCGGTGAGTCATTCACACCACTACAATATTCCATGATGTTGGGGATGATCACCATGTCTCTGATGCCACAATTTGCCTACATCATTATGAATCGCCGAGTGAAACACAGACCAGTCAGCTTGAGTTAAACCAAGGTTAAAACATAGACTCATAAAAGCCAGAGTACATTCACTCTGGCTTAATCAAATCAAAAGCATTGGTTTCTAGTCTAGACTAGCACTGGGTGCGTAGCACCTGACCAATTTTTTGGATTGCGATGTCGAGATCGAACGGCGAGCAGTTGGTGAAGTTCAGCCTCAGTGCACTCGACTTTGCAGCGCTTGGTGGATAGAACACATCGCTCGGTACGACAGCCACACCTTCGGCGAGTAATGACTTAGCTAAGGCAAACGTATCGCATTGTGGCACCTTCACCCACACAAACATTCCGCCTTCAACTTGCGTCAACTCACACCCGTTGGGGAGATGTTTTTCTAATTCTTCCGCCATTTTGTTATAACGATCTCGATACAGCGCGGTGTTGTTTTCTAAGCACTGAGCAAAACTGTCATTGTTAAGGAGCTCGAGAAGTAGAGCCTGCATTGGCACGCTTGAGTGTAAATCAGCACCTTGCTTTACTTTGATTAATGGCTGTATCAGAGACTCTTTTCCTGAAACCATTCCAATTCTCAGCCCCGGCGCAGCAATTTTTGAAAATGAACGCAGCACTATCGAGTGGTCTGGGCAAAATGAAGACGCCATTGGCAGCGTTTCACCACTAAATCTGAGCTCGCGATACGGCGCGTCTTCCACTAGTGTTACCGAGTACTTTTCACAAAGTGCGGCAACCGCCTTCCTTGTCGCCAGCGACCAACACACACCCGTTGGATTATGAAAATCAGGAACCGAGTAAAAGAGCTTTGGCGCATTGCTGATAAAACACTGCTCCAGAGCCTCGATATCTGGCCCCTGCTTATTTTGCTCGACGGTGACAATATTTGCCTGACACAAACCAAATACCTGCATCGCCCCTAGATAACTTGGTGCTTCCATCACAACACAGTCTTGTGGATCGATATACGCTCTTGCAATCAGATCCAATCCTTGTTGCGAGCCCGTAGTGATCATCGCTTTTTGATTAGCAGGCAGCTGATAACGCGTATAAAGGTGATCAAGCAGTGGTCCATAACCTGCGGTGTCCCCATATTGGAAAATGGCCAGTTCTTCGCCTAATTTTGCCATTGCGGGCTTGATGATATCCATCGGAAAGGTCGCATCGTTAGGCAATCCACCTGCAAGGGAAATCACATTTGGGTTACTTGCCGCCTCTAATATTTCACGAATATAAGACGATTGGATTTGTTGCAGTGATTTGGCAATTTGCATGGTGACTTCTCATTATTGATTTATCTATAGACTACAAAATGTTGCCAAAGACAGCATGTCTATTTATGCTTTACAACATGTCCATTTATGCGAATTGGAAGCGACATGGCAAAAGATGACAGTCAAAAGATTTCTCGAATCAACGATGTACTTAACTACATCCACCAAGACATCACTCGTGAATTACTGGGGAGACACCTAGCCTCGGTAGCGGCGTACTCAGAACAACATTTTCATCGGGTATTTAAAGAAGTGGTGGGTGAATCAATGCATCAATACATTCGACGAACTCGACTGGAATACGCGGCAAATCAATTGATGTTCGACACGACTTCAACAGTTGTTGATATCGCTAACAAGTCAGGTTTTAACTCTGTATCTTCATTTTCTAGAGCCTTTGGTGAACTGTTTTCGTGCTCACCCGGCGCATGGCGAAACACGGTCATTGCTCGCTCAGACAAGCCTTATCTGCGCGATAAAGAAATTGCACGCTGCTACGAGAAAATCGCCTCCCAACCCATCAGTGAACCTACGATTGTCGAAGTGCCAGAACGTCGCGTGGCCTATATCCGCCACGTTGGCTATAACCGAACTATTAAACGAACATGGCAACTACTTAAAGCTTGGGCCAGCTCTGAACAAAGATCGTTTAAAGCCCAATATGGTATTCATCATTCCAATCCTGCCTGGGTAGAACTTGAGCACTGCCATTATGTTGCTTGCGTAGAAATTGATCGACCATTACTTAGACGTGGGCTCGTCAATCAGCTCACTATCCCTAAAGGTTTATACGCTCGATTTTCTTTAATTGGCCGATACGGGGAATTGCTTCCACAGATTTCACAAATACAGGAAAGCTGGCTGCCTAACTCCGGGTTAAAAATGCAGTCTACCCCAGCCTATGTTCACTACAATAAAAATCATTTTTTAGAAAGCGATGAGCAGTTTGAACTAGAATTCTATTTACCTGTGAGCTTCTACTAGCCGCGAAGCGGACTAGTTTCTCTAGACTCTTTTTCAGTTTTGCGCTTTGACGACCTTTTGCGATTCAATCACTACAACTTCACACACTACCGCCGGATCACTCAAGCTTGTAAAATCGTTTTTCGATTTGACTTGGATGTTTCAGCTGAAGGAGAGTGTTCTTTGGATGAATGGTTTTCTTTGGGTTCTGGCTCGCTGCTCATCAAATAATCCTTTCTATAAATCAATAGCCTAACTACATGAACCTATAGACTAAAATACTCAGTTTATAACCCATTCAAGAGAGAAATGACCCAACACCAATTAGTGTGTAAGACTTCAAGCAAAAACCATAGATAGGAGATTCCATGCTACGCTTTGTTTTGTACACGACCTCAGCACAAAATAATGCAACGGATTCTAAGGGAGGCTTTTATCAGTCAAACCGAACTTCTTAAATCTCATTACGCCAAGATTTTTGTCGAGTTGCTTGCTCAATATAATCTTGATCCTCACGAATTGATTCGGGAGTCAGGCTTACCTGCTGATCTGGATAATATCGAAGATCAATTCCTGCCTGTCGAACCCATTAGACGACTCCTTTTCCTCATCGCCAACCAGTCTGGAATCGTTCAATTTGGTGACATTCTGCGAACCGCTATCGTTCATAGCTTCGTCCCAAAAGTGCTTCCCTATTTTACCTCATTTCACTCTGTGCGAGAGGCTCTTGAGGCTAGCAATGCCATTTATAGATGTGATTCTATTGGTACTTTCGTTGGGCTAGAAGAAACCTATGGACGTAACTGGTACTTCCGATATAAGGATTTCGAAGACGACGAGCTATTCTTATGGACTGAGGTTTACGCGGCATTGTTTACTATCGAGCTTATTCGTGTGTTCACCCGCTCTGACTGGATACCCAAACAAATAAAAACCCAATCTGATCATGTCGATATTTACAAAGCGATCATTGGCGACTCAGTACAGTACTTTGTTGGTCAAGAGAAATTAGCACTGCTCATTGAAGATGAGATCCTGGATCATTCAATTGTACGAGCAACCAATCAATCGATCTCAAACGAGCCAGCGATCATTTGGCACGCCAATTTCACCGACCAGGTGTATACTGCTCTGCTGCCTTACGTCAAAGAACACAACCTTTCGGTCGCTCAAGCCGCGAAGTTGCTCAAGCTTTCACCGAGAACGTTTCAACGGCGACTCAAAGAAGAAAACACCAATTTTAGAAGACTCAAAGACAACCTTATGTTTTCTGCGTCTGTTGAGCTCATCGAGCAAGGGATGTCTTTCACCCATATAGCCAGTCAATTAGGCTATTCCGATATCGCTCATTTCTCGCGAGCTTTTAAGCGCATTAGCGGCTTAACCCCCAAACTGTATCGCCGCTGCATCCTTGGCGATAATGAATCCTAATATTAAATCTGTGGCGCAATATGGTAAGCCCCTAACAACCAAAAGACGTACCATCTTGTTCATCAACTGCAAATAGAGAACGTAATGATATTCAACCAATTCCAACATTCTGATGGCTACAAAGTACTGCAAGGCACTATCGAGCTAGTATCGAGCCTTTCTCGTGTTACCTTTTATCTTATAAAGCAAACGCTGAAAGCGTCACTCTGGATCATAAGAAAAACCTTCAATTGGATATTTCGCTAGGATCTAACTGAGCAAACATACCCCATAGTGGCTGGGTGGGAGCCGTGATAACCAATACTTATGACGTAGTTAACACCTAGTCATTAGATTAGATAACCCACAGTTAATACACTCGTACTCGTTTCTGAGAAGGTCACGGTTAGACCCTTGCATGATTTGGATGTCATTGATACTAATCACCCCACGAGTTTATTATGAAAAAAACTATCTTAGCCTCAACCCTGCTTGCATTGTCTTTTGGCGCAGCAGCGTCTGAATATAACGGTCACCGTATTGGAGCGGGCATCTCGAACCTGACATTGAGCGATAATTCCTCTTTTAACGTGCCTGACTGGAAGTTGGGCAATGGTATTAAATTAGAGTATGGCTACGACTTCAACGAAATCGTCGGTATTAATGTGTCTTACACCAACCACAGTGATGACGTATCCGTGCCAGACATCGAGCACAGTGTCAATTACAAGAGTTCGTCCCTAAAAGTGGATGCAGATATTGGTTATGCGTTTCAATTAGACGGTTTTGCGATCAAGCCATACGGTGCAATCGGTTTGACGTCAACCAGTGAAGACCTTGATACCAACAGCAGTTGGGGCAACGTCTATGGTGGCTATTCTAACCTTCATGTAGGGATGGGTGTGAGAGCACAACTGGACATGGGAATGTACGCTGACTTTCGCTATGACTTAGGCACTTACGACGATATTGACACCGACTACCTCTCTTTCACGGTTGGTTACCGTTTCTAGATCATCAATAACGTATCGCATTTAGTGGTACCAGGCCAGCGTCGAACACGCTGGCTTTTTTAATTACGGGCTACCCTCAATGTTATGCTAACATCGAAATATGGTTTTCCCTCAGGGTATTGTTTTGGCTAAGAACCGCTTTATCAATCTTGATCTCAACTTGTTACGAACGTTTGTTGTGCTTCATCAGGAAAAGAATGCACGCAAAGCCGCGGAACGCTTGTTTGTGTCTCAACCTGCGATAAGCCAGGCTTTAAGAAAGCTCAGACACCACTTTGATGATGAACTGTTTGTTAAAGTGCCTAACGGCCTTGCGCCAACCGTGTTTTCAGAAGAATTGGCCGGGAAAATCGAGCCTTATTTAGAAGGACTTTCAGCCGTATTGAGCGAAGTTGACGAGTTTGACCCAAAGCAGTTGAACCAAGAACTTTCCATTGCGTTATCACCGGTACATGTCTTTAGTTTAGGCAGCGCTATTTTTTTGTATTTTAAAACGCACGCCCCTAACCTAAGGATTAAACTTTTAGCATGGAGCGATCATTCGCCCAGAGATATTGAAGTTGGTGACGTGTACATGGGCGTGATACATGATGAGACTCAAGAGATAGCTCAAGACATCATGGCGTTTCCCTCTCTGGCATCAACAGTGCTCACACAAACCTATCCCGCGATTCTTGTCTCTAAAGACCACCCTCTCACCAAAGAACCAGTCACGATAGAAAATTTAGCGAAATACCCTTTGGCGCGATTGATTGTGCCTGGATATAACAATATTCCTAAACCGCCCACAATCTCGTTCTTTAAACAGCATGGCTACGATGTCTCGTTTGGTTTTAGTTCCGAATACCCGTTGGTGCTATTGGAGGTGCTTGAGCAATCCGACATGTTCTATGTCACCAGTGATTGCTTCCCCGTAGCAAAATACCCCTCGCTGCGAGTGCTACCCATTGAACATTTAAATAAGAACATCAAAACCAACGTGAGTTGCTACTATCACCCAAGACACCGTCATAGCGCCCTTACCGAATGGGTAAGCCAATCTCTTCAACACATCTTTCAAATGGGTAGAATCAAAAACAAGTAGCATTGTTAGATATCCTAACCTAGCTCAAATGCAAAAAGCCCCATCTATGTAGATGAGGCTTTCATGATTAAGGGCAGTACTTTTTAGGCATTATACAATGCGTAGGCCACCTTGCGCGATAGCAAAGCGACGTGCACGAGTAAACGACATTGCGTTGGTGATACCTTCGCCAGTTGGGCCTGCGATAGTAAACGTACACGTACCTTCTGCGTTGTAGCCTACACCAGATAGCGTTGGGCCATTGTGAGCAAAGATAGTTGTATTGATTGCACGGCCGAACTTAGTCACGTTCTCGATGTTGCCAGAGTAGATACATGCAGAGTGCTTGTTGCCACGCTCAGCAGCGACAGCACGTTCGATAGCTTCGTCGATGTTCGCACAACGAACCACTGGAAGTACTGGCATCATTTGCTCTACGTGTACTAGTGGGTGATCGTTCTCAACAACCATTACCGCAAGGCGCGTTTCAGATTCAACACCGATGGTCTTAAGGATTTCGCTTGCATCCTGGCCAACGTGCTCTTTCACTGGGTGCCATACGCGAGCAATTTCTTGCGCTGTGCATGGTTTTGCACCGTCTGTTTCGTCCATAGTCAGGATTTGAGCCGTTAGCTTTTCAGCTTCTTCAGCAGAAAGAACGTAAGCACCTGTTGCTTCAAGTTTTGCAACGAATTCATCTGCAACCGAATCTTCAACGAAGACTTCTTTCTCACCGATACACAGTAAGTTGTTATCAAAGCATGCACCGCCAAATACGCCTGCAGCGGCTAGATCAAGGTTTGCTGTTGCGTCAACGATAACTGGTGGGTTACCAGCACCAGCGCCAACACCTTTCTTACCAGATTGTAGGATAGCTTTCACTAGACCCGGGCCACCCGTACCAACCAACATGCTGATCACTGGAGATTTAGCAATTTCACCTAGAGTTTCGAGTGTTGGCTCTTTAACCATAGTTACTAGGTTTTCTGGACCACCAGCTGCAACAATGGTCTCGTTAAGCATATCAATCATGACTGCTGATACTACTTTTGAAGATGGGTGAACGTTAAACGTTACCGCATTGCCAGACGCTAGCATTGAAATGGCGTTGTTGACTAGTGTTTCTGTAGGGTTTGTTACCGGAGTAACCGCACCAATGACGCCGTACGGTGCGCGTTCTTCTAGAGAAATACCATTGTCACCAGACCAAACTTTTGTTTCAAGAATTTCAGTTCCTGGTGTTTTTAATGCAGCCAGCTGGTGTTTTGCGATTTTTTCTTCAACGCGACCAATCTTTGTCTCTTCACGAACCATTTTTGCAAAATCTTCGGCGCGCTCTAGAACAGCATTACGGATTGCTGAAATGATGGCTTCTCGGCTCTCTTTAGTAGAGCTCGTATAGAATTCGACTTGGGCCTTGTGTGTTGCTTCAATAGCAGCTTCGACAGTTGTGAATACACCTTTAGCATTGTTGATATCAAAAGACATAGTTTTCCCTCTATAAAGATTTGGTCGCGAGCCAGTACCCAGTGATTAGGACGTTTCTCTATCACTAAATGTCAGTTCGCACATAAGGTTTGTAGCTGTAGTGTTTGAACAAAGAAACCCCACTAGCCATCAAACAAGTGGCCAAACATTAGCCTAGGGGTGGCATCAAATAACGTCACTGAGAGTCAATTAAATTGACCACCTTGGTAACATTCTGTTCACATTTTGACTTTTTAGCTATTGACACATTCACTACGCAGATGAATGCGGGATGGGATTTTAGAAGAACAGACGTAATACCTTGCAGCAGGTCACAGTTATAAGTAAAACCCGCCCTCAGAGTTACGGTACGCGCACACAATATCCACTTCACAAAATCGATCACTCATGATCCCAATATAGTGTATCGCACCATTATCATAGATTAAGTAAATGTTAATCAAATGTGCAACTGGTTTTGGTGTAAGTTTTCTTGACGCCCAGTGAGGTGTTTATTCCTTATTCGATCATTATACTATTGCCAGTTACCGAATTGCTTTCACTTTATTGGTAAGTTGAAGAGTGATGACTATTAAACGATATGAGGTCAGGAATGAAATATCAGCATCGCCTAGAAGAAACAGTAAATAACTTAACTGCTATTGTTAATGAGCAAAAACAACTACTTGCTGAACAAAAAGCAACGATGAACTACGCTGAGCGCCTCGAAAACATTCTTACTCCAACTGACGAGCTAACCACTCAAGGCGACGATCTTTTGATCGGCGGCTGTAAAGCAACAGATCTTATCGAGCAATACGGTAGCCCGCTATTCGTGCTAAGCGAAGACACACTGCGTAACAACCTACGTCGTGTTAAAAACGCATTCGGTAACTACTGGCCGAAACCTGTAAACGTAATGTTTGCTATCAAATCAAACACTAACTTCGCTGT
>NZ_JAJNNZ010000029.1 GCF_022836845.1 Vibrio gelatinilyticus | reverse complement strand
ATAGTCGATGATTGGTAAATCAACTAGACGTTGTATTTGTGGCTGGGCTACCTGGATTCGAACCAGGGAATGCCGGCATCAAAAGCCGGTGCCTTACCGCTTGGCGATAGCCCAACTGGATTGTTTAAAGTGTCAATCACACAGCTCTTTATTTCTAAAGAAAATATGGTGCGGAAGGAGAGACTTGAACTCTCACACCTTGCGGCGCCAGAACCTAAATCTGGTGCGTCTACCAATTCCGCCACTTCCGCATCAATTCTGTAGTTAAAAGAGTAATTGGTATAACTCTTTTAACGTTGTACTTAATGAAGTATCACTAAGTTAATATAAATGGTGGCTACGACGGGATTCGAACCTGTGACCCCATCATTATGAGTGATGTGCTCTAACCAGCTGAGCTACGTAGCCACTCTGAAAAATGGTGCGGAAGGAGAGACTTGAACTCTCACACCTTGCGGCGCCAGAACCTAAATCTGGTGCGTCTACCAATTCCGCCACTTCCGCATCGCTCTTATTTCTAAGAGAAAGTTGTAGTTAAAAGAGTAATTGGTATAACTCCGTTAACGTTGTACTTAATGAAGTATCACTAAGTTAATATAAATGGTGGCTACGACGGGATTCGAACCTGTGACCCCATCATTATGAGTGATGTGCTCTAACCAGCTGAGCTACGTAGCCACTCTTGAGAGCGAAAGAATATAATACAATCTGCTCTTTAGTGCCAACTCTTTTTTTAAAAAAGAAGAATCAACAATAATATGGCTGGGCTACCTGGATTCGAACCAGGGAATGCCGGCATCAAAAGCCGGTGCCTTACCGCTTGGCGATAGCCCAACAAAACTTAACACCACAGTGTTAGTTCACAATATGGTGCGGAAGGAGAGACTTGAACTCTCACACCTTGCGGCGCCAGAACCTAAATCTGGTGCGTCTACCAATTCCGCCACTTCCGCATTATTTTCTAACTACTCTAAATTTTAGAATGTTTAGAAAATGGTGGCTACGACGGGATTCGAACCTGTGACCCCATCATTATGAGTGATGTGCTCTAACCAGCTGAGCTACGTAGCCATTTTCCAAATTTTCATTCTCTTCGAAAGTTGCCTTATCGCTGAGAACGGGGCGCATTATGCGGAGTTGAGCCAATTGCGTCAACTTTTTTTTTGAAGAAATTCGCTAAAAAGTGCCGTTCGAATCTTTTTTAATCAAACAGCGTTGTTTGTGATCAAAAACTGGTAAAAAAATAACAATAACTGCCGCGATTTTTTGGTGGAAAGCAAAACGGTTCTCATGATTCATTTTCCTTTAAAAACGAGAAAAGCCAGCGTGTGCTGGCTTTTTGAACAATATCTAATGTTGAATATTAGACGTTGAAGCGGAAATGAATCACATCGCCATCTTTTACGATGTAGTCTTTGCCTTCTAAACGCCATTTACCGGCATCTTTAGCACCACTTTCACCGTTAAATTCAATAAAATCATTGTAACCAACAACTTCCGCACGGATGAAGCCTTTCTCGAAGTCAGTGTGGATTTTACCCGCAGACTGAGGCGCAGTTGCACCAATAGGAATGGTCCAAGCACGAACTTCTTTAACACCCGCTGTGAAGTAAGTTTGAAGAGTTAGCAGCTCGTAACCTGAACGGATCACGCGGTTCAGTCCCGGTTCTTCAATGCCCATATCAGCAAGGAACTCTTCGCGGTCTTCGTCGTCTAGCTCAGACAGCTCTGATTCGATTGCGGCACAAACAGCCACAACAACGTTGTTCTCTTTTTCTGCGTACTCGCGAACAGCGTCCAAGTATGGGTTGTCTTCAAAACCATCTTCATTGACATTGGCGATGTACATTGTTGGCTTCAATGTTAAGAAGTTAAGGTAACCAATGGCAGCCAGCTCTTCTTTTGAAAGGTCTACCGTACGCGCCATTCCGCCTTCTGTTAAGACAGGAAGTAGCTTTTCAAGTACTGTGATTTCAAATTTAGCGTCTTTATCGCCGCCTTTCGCTTTCTTTGCGTTACGTTGCATTGCGCGTTCGCAGCTGTCTAGATCCGCAAGAGCCAGCTCTAGATTGATCACTTCGATATCTTCAATCGGTGATACTTTTCCTGATACGTGAACGATATTTTCGTTTTCAAAACAGCGTACAACGTGGCCGATCGCGTCAGTTTCACGAATGTTGGCTAGGAATTTGTTACCAAGACCTTCACCTTTAGAAGCGCCAGCCACAAGGCCTGCGATGTCTACAAATTCCATTGTCGTAGGAAGGATCTTTTGTGGGTTAACAATTTTTGCTAACGCATCCAAGCGAAGATCTGGAACTGGAACAACACCAGTGTTTGGCTCGATAGTACAAAACGGGAAGTTAGCCGCTTCGATGCCTGCTTTAGTCAGTGCGTTAAACAGAGTTGATTTACCGACGTTTGGTAGACCAACGATGCCACATTTAAAACCCATGATATAAACCTTATTCTGCTTTGAACGTGTGTAAGCGATTTTGTGCTTTTGTCAGGCCATCTTTTAATAAGATATCTAAGCTTCGCACTGACTCGTCAACGACGGCATCAATACATTCCTGCTCTTTGGCTGGAGCTTTGCCTAACACATAACCTGCAACTTTATCTTTGTGTCCAGGGTGGCCAATGCCAATCCTGAGACGATAGAATTCTTTATTGTTTCCGCCTTTACTGATGATGTCTTTAAGTCCGTTGTGACCACCATGGCCACCGCCTTTCTTAAATTTCCCCACACCTGGCGGTAAGTCTAGTTCATCGTGTGCAACCATGATTTCTTCTGGTTTAATTTGATAAAACTTTGCTATCGCAGCGACAGACTTTCCCGATAAGTTCATAAAGGTTGTTGGGATCAGTAAACGAAGATCTTCACCGTGAACCATGATTCGTCCCGTTTGGCCAAAGAACTTTGCTTCATTCTTTAATACTACGTTATGGACGCGTGCTAACTCTTCAACGACCCAGGCACCGGCATTGTGGCGCGTTCTGGCGTATTCAGGGCCTGGATTTGCCAGTCCCACAAGAAGTTTTATATGTTGGCTCAAGGTCAAGATCTCTCTGGAATTTCAAAAAGCGCCGTATAGTAGCATAAAGCTATTGTGTGACGCGAGAGTGGGAATAGAGATAATAAAAAAGCACCCATTAAGAGTGCTTTTGTCTGCATCGTGAATGACTAATTGAAAATTAGCTAAACATTGCAGAGATAGATTCTTCATTGCTGATACGGCGAATTGCTTCAGCTAGCATGCTAGATAGGGTCAATTGCGTCACTTTACCCGTTGCAGCCATCTCTTTGCTCAATGTGATTGAGTCAGTGATGATTACTTGGTCTAGAACCGAACTCTTGATGTTCTTCGCAGCGTTGCCAGAGAATACCGCGTGAGTCGCGTATGCAAATACACGTTTAGCGCCACGCTCTTTTAGAGCTTCTGCTGCTTTACACAAGGTACCGCCAGTATCGATCATGTCATCAACGATTACGCAATCACGACCTTCTACGTCACCGATAAGGTTCATCACCTCAGACACGTTGGCGCGTGGACGACGTTTGTCGACGATAGCGATGTCAATATCACCAAGAGCTTTAGCCGTTGCACGAGCACGTACAACGCCACCTAGGTCTGGAGAAACAACGACAGGATCTTCAAGGCCACGGTTTGCCATGTCTTCAAGAAGTACAGGTGTACCGAAAATGTTGTCTACCGGTACATCGAAGAAGCCTTGGATTTGTTCTGCGTGTAGGTCGATAGTCAAAACGCGGTCAACGCCGACGTTTGAAAGGAAGTCTGCAACAACTTTTGCAGTGATTGGTACACGAGCAGAACGTACGCGACGATCTTGACGGGCATAACCGAAGTATGGGATTACAGCAGTAATACGGCCAGCTGAAGCTCGGCGCATTGCATCAATCATTACCACTAACTCCATTAGATTGTCGTTAGTTGGTGCACAGGTTGATTGGATGATGAATACGTCACTACCACGTACGTTTTCGTTAATTTGTACAGCGACTTCGCCGTCAGAAAAACGGTCAACAGTAGCGTCTCCAAGAGAGATGTATAGACGATCAGCAATACGTTGGGCTAGTTCAGGTGTTGCGTTACCAGCAAATAGCTTCATATCAGGCACGGTGGAAACCTCAGGGTTGCGTCCAGTTTAAACAGATTGTGAGTGGGCTAATTGGTATTTAGCCAGTGTCTCTAATAAAGGGGAGCGATTACACCCTTTGGCGATATACGCCGAGACATTGTCAGGAAGTTGTTCTAAAACCTTAATTGCGTCTTCTTTGTTATCAAACTCCGAAAAAACACAAGAACCGGTTCCGGTTAATCTTGACGGCGCGTATTGTAGCAGCCAAG
This sequence comes from Vibrio gelatinilyticus, assembly GCF_022836845.1. Lineage (GTDB taxonomy): Bacteria > Pseudomonadota > Gammaproteobacteria > Enterobacterales > Vibrionaceae > Vibrio > Vibrio gelatinilyticus. The sequence goes on along the minus strand of NZ_JAJNNZ010000029.1, from coordinate 11,825 downwards.
AAAGTTGCTTATCAACCTCTGGGTACAGTAAACGAACAATTTTTTCGCAATCGTTTTCGTATTTGTTGCTTAGCAGCGTTGTCAGAGACCGTTTTGGTGTGTTTCTCGTCAGTTTGTCATGAGTAAAAATATCGACAGTAGCGATACTGACATCCGGTTTTATCAGTAAATACCATTTTTCTTTTGGATCAGCTGGGATGAGTTGTTCTCCAACGCCTTCGGCAAAGGCTGCATATCCGCGAACGAAGACAGGAACATCTGCACCCAAAGCGAGGCCGATTTGGGCTAACGCACTTTCACTGCAATGCGTTTCCCATAAGTAGTTAAGCGCTACTAGCACGGTCGCGGCATTTGAAGACCCGCCACCAATACCGCCGCCCATTGGCAGTAACTTGTCTATGTCAATGTGAGCGCCGTATTGGCTGCCAGTATGTTGTTGAAGTGCTCGAGCTGCTTTCCAGATTAGGTTGTCTTGTGTATCGACACCTTTTAAGTTGTTTTCTAGGGTGATGTCACCGCTGAGATTTGCGGTTATCGACAAGGTGTCGCACACATCAATGAACTGAAACAGGGTTTGCAATTCATGATAGCCATTGGCCTGACGTCCTGTGATATAGAGGAATAAGTTTAGTTTGGCTGGAGAGGGCCATTGTGTAGTCTCAGAAATCATCTATTTAACAATCCATTTTGAAACAACGAGGTTGATTTTTGTGTCGCCATGAGTCAGTTGCATACGACTAGGCAGTGGGATACTCGTCACCTTTTCTGTTTGCTCGATTGAGCTAAGCTCGGTGTTTAAGTATTCCTTATAAAACAAACTCCAGGTCTGCCTGCCCACCTTAGTTGTCAGGTTTTCTACCGTATTGAAACGGTTAAGCGAATAGCGATCGGAGCGGGTTGGCATACCAATAAGCCAACTTTCTAGCTGCTCTATTGGAATATCGAGCCCGGTTAATTCTGCGATTAGCAAGTTGGCACTATCACCCGCTAGCTTTTCTCCATCGTAAGTCTCGACCACCGCACCATTTGGCGTTGATGTTAAATTAAAAACAGTTTGCCCTAGAAATGTCGATAAACGTATTTGGCTGAAGTTATTTGAGTGAGTCCAGTAAAAGTTAAGTGAGTGTCGCTGGTCTGGAGCGATATAGCCAAGCTTGCCCGTAGCGGTATAACCAGTTAACTGCTTAAGCTCAGATTTATGTGCTTTCCATTCTACGGTATCAGGTTCTTCAGGTACGGATGAGCAACCCATTAAATACAGTGGAAATAAGATGTAGATCAGTATGTGTGGTAACTTGAGCATGTTATCAGTGTATTGTCTAAAAAGTGAACATTGCGGGACGAATTTAGCACGACTATAGCATCAATCTCTCGAACTCAGGAAAACAAATTGCCCTTAGTCTTTCAATCAATTGGCCCATCAAGTAAAATCCTGTCCTATTTGTCAATTCTGTATCAGAGAAACTCTATTTCATGTCATTGCTTGCGGTTGGAATAAATCATAATACAGCGTCTGTGGATTTGCGCGAAAAGGTCGCGTTTCCACCTGAGAAACTCGCTCGAGCATTAGGCGAACTCAAGGAAAGCTCGTCTGTGAATGGAAGCGTGATTTTATCCACGTGCAATCGTACTGAAATCTATTGCGATATAAACGGCAATAGCAAAGCCAAGCTGATTGAATGGCTCATTGAGTTCCATGATGTTAACGCGGAAGAGCTGAAACCTTCACTTTATATGTATGAAGAGCAATCAGCGATAAAACATCTGATGCGCGTTTCATGTGGATTAGACTCTTTGGTTCTGGGGGAGCCGCAGATTCTCGGGCAGGTAAAGCAAGCATACACTGATGCTCGTGAGAATAATGCGGTAGAAAGTGGTTTAGAAAAACTCTTTCAGAAAACATTTTCAGTGGCAAAGCGAGTGCGTACCGAAACTGAAATCGGTGGTAATGCTGTTTCAGTCGCGTATGCGGCTTGTACACTGGCCAAACAAATCTTTGAGTCTATTGCCGATTCCACAGTATTGCTGGTAGGTGCTGGTGAAACCATAGAGTTGGTTGCTAAGCATTTGGCCGGGCATGATTGCAAAAATATGATTGTTGCCAACCGAACCAAAGAACGTGCGGAAGTGTTAGCGTCTCAGTTTAATGCTGAGGTGATCAGCTTGTCGCAGATCCCAGAAGTGCTTCCTCGTGCCGATATTGTCATCAGCTCTACTGCGAGCCAATTGCCTATTATCGGTAAAGGGATGGTTGAAAGCGCCCTTAAAGCTCGCCGACATCAGCCCATTTTATTGATCGATATTGCCGTCCCTCGTGACATCGAATCGCAAGTGGGCGAACTTAGTGACGCTTATCTATATACTGTTGATGATCTGCAGTCGATTGTCGAAAGCAATATGGAGCAGCGTAAAGTTGAAGCGATTCAAGCAGAAGCCATCGTCAGCACAGAGAGCGCTCAGTTTATGACCTGGATGCGATCGCTACAGGCTGTTGACAGCATTCGAGAGTTTCGCCAGTCTGCTGACGAGATCCGCAAAGAGTTACTAGCAAAAAGCATTCAGTCTTTAACCACGGGCGCAGATCCAGAAAAAGTATTACTTGAATTAAGCAATAAGTTGACAAATAGACTGATCCACGCACCGACGCGTGCGCTACAAGATGCCGCAGAGCAGGGAGATCCTGCTAAGCTAAAAACTATCAGACAAAGCCTCGGTTTACACGAAGCTTAAATAAGCCACATTCTTATAAAAGATCTTAATTATGAAATCCTCTATTTTATTGAAACTGGAATCTCTGGTTGAACGTTACGAAGAAGTTCAACACTTACTGGGTGATCCAGATGTTATTGGTGACCAAGACAAGTTCCGTGCTTTGTCTAGAGAGTACTCTCAGCTTGAAGAAGTGACTCAGTGTTTCCAAGCTTATCAGCAAGCACAAGAGGACCTTGAAGCCGCTGAAGAGATGGCCAAAGAAGACGATGAAGAAATGCGTGAAATGGCCCTTGAAGAAATCAAGGACGCTAAAGAAAGCATCGAGCGTCTTGCTGACGAGCTACAGATCCTACTATTGCCAAAAGATCCAAACGATAGCCGCAACTGTTTCCTCGAAATTCGTGCTGGTGCTGGTGGTGATGAAGCGGGTATCTTTGCCGGTGATCTGTTCCGTATGTACAGCCGATTTGCAGAAAAGCGCGGTTGGCGTATCGAAGTCATGAGCGCAAACGAATCGGAACAAGGTGGTTACAAAGAGATGATCGCTAAAGTCAGTGGTGAAGATGTTTACGGCGTATTGAAATTCGAGTCGGGTGGACACCGTGTACAACGTGTTCCAGCTACGGAGTCCCAAGGTCGTGTTCATACATCAGCGTGCACAGTGGCAATTATGCCTGAAATCCCAGAAGCTGAAATTCCAGAGATCAAAGCAAGCGATCTGAAAATCGATACCTTCCGAGCTTCGGGCGCGGGTGGTCAGCACGTCAACACCACTGATTCTGCGATTCGTATTACTCACTTGCCAACCGGAACCGTTGTTGAGTGTCAAGACGAGCGTTCGCAACATAAGAACAAAGCAAAAGCGATGTCGGTATTGGCTGCTCGCATCATTCAAGCAGAAGAAGCTAAGCGTGCGGCAGAGGTCTCTGACACTCGTCGTAACCTATTAGGCTCTGGTGACCGTAGTGATCGCATCCGTACTTATAACTACCCTCAAGGCCGAGTGTCTGATCACCGTATTAACTTGACCTTGTACCGCCTGTCTGAGGTGATGGAAGGTGACCTACAAAGCTTGGTCGATCCAGTCATGCAAGAACATCAGGCGGATCAATTAGCCGCTCTTGCAGAGCAACACTAATTGATGTTTACCGGGCTCACTATTGCTGAAAGCCAAAAAGAGATAACGACTCGATTTGTTGAAAGTGGCAGCAGTTCTGCGGCAATTGATGCTGCAGTCTTGCTTTGTCACGTGCTCGACAAGCCGAGAAGTTATTTGCTTACCTGGCCAGAAAGAGCATTGACAGAATCACAAGCAGAGCAGCTCGCAAAGTTTGTGACTCGACGCGAACAGGGAGAACCTGTGGCGTATATTGTTGGTGAGCGTGAATTTTGGTCATTGCCTCTTAATGTTAGTCCCACAACGCTTATTCCACGTCCAGATACAGAACGCCTAGTTGAGCTCACACTAGAGAAAGCTGAAATGGCTGCAGGTCCTGTTCTTGACTTGGGAACCGGAACTGGGGCGATTGCATTGGCGCTTGCATCTGAATTACCGGATAGACAAGTGCTTGGCGTGGATTACCAACAAGATGCAGTGGAATTGGCCGAAGGAAACAGTAAAAAGTTGGATATTCGCAATGCGACATTTGCTCAGGGTAGTTGGTTCGAACCGATAGACCGTGGCCAGAAGTTCGCCATTATCGTATCGAATCCGCCCTATATTGATGAGCTAGATCCCCATTTAAAGCAAGGGGATGTCGTCTTCGAACCTTCCACGGCTCTCATTGCTAAAGATAACGGATTAGCTGACATTAAACACATCGCAAGTGAAGCGCGTCAGTTTTTGCAAATTCAGGGCTGGTTATTGGTCGAGCATGGCTATGAGCAAGGTGCCCAAGTTCGAGATATAATGCAAGAAAACGGATACCAGCAGGTGTCGACAGAACGAGACTATGCGGGTAACGATCGAGTCACCCTGGGTCGTTGGAACTAAAAGCCTCTATTAATAAAATAAGAGAACAAGAATTATGTATGAAGGATTAAAACATTTTCACTTTATGACAATTGCACTGAGTGCGTTACTGTTGTCTGTGCGATACGGGCTTATTATGATGGATTCCGAAAAAGTGAATCACCCATTCTTAAAACGTTTTCCGCACATTAATGATTCTCTTCTTCTATTGTCTGGATTTGGACTTATCGCGATCACTGGGTTTGTACCATTCACACCAGAATTTCCTTGGATGACGGAAAAAATGGCCTGTGTCATGATTTACATTGCACTGGGCTTTTTCACTCTGAAATTTGCAAGAACCAAATTACTAAAAAGTTGCGCCTTTTTTGGCGCTCTTGGGTGGTTAATCATTGCGGCGAAGGTTGCGATGTTAAAAACACCACTTTTAATGGGATAACACATGATTGAACTGTTTGATGAAGATTTTGATGCTATCGAGTTAGTTGATGGTGCACTGATCTTAAACAAAGCGGTTGCCCCAGAGACACAGGTTTACTGGGCCGAGCAAGAAATTGCACGGTTGCTTAAAGAAGCTGAGCAGGCACTTGTGCATGAAAGCAATGAAAAACAGCGATTTGAATCTCTGCTACGATTATTTTATCGAGAGTGGGGCTTTTGCGGTGATATTGATGCCTATTTTTCGTCAGAGAATGCCTTTATCGACAAAGTACTGGAAAGGCGCAAAGGAATCCCGGTCAGCTTAGGCTCAATTTTACTGTATTTATCGCGTAAATTAGGGTTCCCAGTTGAAGCGGTGACTTTCCCAACCCAGTTTCTACTGAAATTAACCTGGCCAGGTGAAGTCGCAGTGTACATCAACCCTTACGATGGTGAGTATGTCAGCACGTCAACACTAAGGGCATGGCTTATTGGTCATGAAGGTACGTTGGCTAAACTAAAACCTAAGCATCTTGCCGTCGCGGATAATCCCACAGTGATAGGTCGATGGTTAGCGTTACTGAAAAGCGCACTGCTTAGAGAAGAGAAGTATACTTTAGCACTTCGTTGTACAGATCTTGCTTTGACCTTCGTGCCTGATGATCCGTATGAAATTCGTGATAGAGGCTTTATTTATCAACAGCTTGACTGCCACCAAATAGCGGTTTCGGACTTTGAGTATTTTATTGAACAATGCCCAGAAGACCCTGCAATCGAGCTGCTAAAGAACCAAGTGTCAGCGATGAGCGAAACGCTGATTACCCTGCACTAAAGAGATAGAGAGTAGAACATGGAACAAAAAACGGTTCACGTTGGTGATATACCTGTTGCAAACAATCAGCCTTTCACTTTGTTTGCTGGTATGAACGTACTGGAGTCTCGTGATCTTGCAATGCAAATTTGTGAGCATTATGTTCGAGTGACAGAAAAGCTCGGTATTCCTTACGTCTTCAAGGCGTCTTTTGATAAGGCCAACAGAAGTTCGGTTCATTCATATAGAGGTCCTGGTCTCGATGAAGGATTGAAAATCTTTCAAGAACTGAAAGATACTTTTGGCGTAAAAATCATTACAGATGTCCACACAGAGGCACAAGCTCAGCCCGTTGCTGATGTTGTTGACGTTATTCAATTGCCTGCATTCTTAGCTCGCCAAACTGATTTGGTAGAAGCCATGGCAAAGACGGGTGCTGTGATTAACGTTAAAAAGCCTCAGTTTATGAGCCCGAACCAGGTAGGTAATATCGTCGATAAGTTCGCAGAATGCGGCAACGACAAAATTATCTTGTGTGAACGTGGTTCTTGCCATGGCTACGACAACCTTGTGGTAGACATGCTTGGCTTTGGTGTCATGAAAAAGGCATCGAATGGTAGCCCGATCATTTTTGACGTAACGCACTCACTGCAAATGCGTGATCCATCTGGCGCAGCATCAGGTGGCCGCCGAGAGCAAACCGTTGAACTGGCAAAAGCTGGCCTGGCGACGGGTATTGCCGGCTTGTTCATCGAAGCGCACCCAAATCCTGATAACGCACTGTGTGATGGTCCATCGGCATTGCCACTAGATAAGCTTGAACCATTTCTTGCACAAATGAAGTCATTGGACGACCTCATTAAGAGCTTCTCTGATATTGACATCAGATAGTGGTATCACTCTTTAAATACTAAGCCAGTCTTTTGACTGGCTTTTTTTATGTTCACGAATTCTGTTGAGAAATCGTTTTTATTCTGAAATCTGGTTGTCTAATAGGCTGCTAACTCGCTATCCCCAGTGGAGGTGTTTAAAGTGGTATAAATATGAAAGAGTTATTTGCTATTTGATATAACTATCATCAATAAAACAACTTCTTGTGACAAAGTCGACATAAAATTGAAAACGCAATGTCATGTCGACACAGTTACTTTAAACTATCTCAAGTTTTGTCGTGGATTCAACACGTTGAATGGGCATTCAACATACTTTCTCGACAATAATTAAGAGAGTCAGATAAAGACGTTTAGGTCGTATCGTCTTTCTAAGCAGTGGATCCCCCCAGTTCAAAAGGTATGACAATGAAACAAGGCCTCATTTTAAAAACCGCACTGAGTGCAGCAATTATCGCGTCACTAGCAGGATGCGCAACTCAACCAGAACACCAATGGAACGCAGACGAGACTTACAAACTCACCGTACTTCATACCAATGATCATCACGGTCGTTTTTGGGAGAACAAATACGGCGAGTATGGAATGGCAGCACGTAAAACACTAATTGATGATATTCGTGCGGATGTAGAAGCCGAAGGCGGCAGTTTACTACTCTTGTCTGGTGGCGATATCAATACTGGTGTGCCAGAGTCCGATTTACAGGATGCTGAGCCAGATTTTAAAGGCATGACGAAGATTGGCTATGATGCGATGGCATTAGGTAACCATGAATTCGATAACCCATTAGAGGTGCTTTTCAAGCAGAAAGAATGGGCGAGTTTCCCAATGTTGTCTGCCAATATCTATGATAAGAAAACGGGTGAGCGCATGTTTGACGCTTACGAGATTTTTGACAAGCAGGGCATCAAAATTGCTGTAATCGGCTTAACCACTGAAGATACAGCCAAAATCGGTAATCCCGAATACATAGGCGGCATCGAGTTCCGAGACCCTAAAGTAGAAGCGAAAAAAGTTATCGATGATCTCAAGGCCAATGAAAAGCCCGATCTTATTTTTGCGGTAACCCACATGGGGCACTACGAAGATGGTCAGCGTGGTGTGAATGCGCCTGGTGACGTTGCTCTAGCTCGCTACCTTGAGGAAGGTGATCTCGATATGATTGTTGGTGGTCACTCACAAGAGCCTGTTTGTATGGAAGGCCCAAATGTTATCGCGAAGAGCTTTAAGCCAAGTGATGAGTGTCGACCAGACAACCAAAACGGCACCTGGATTGTGCAAGCTCACGAGTGGGGTAAGTACGTAGGCCGTGCTGATTACGAGTTCCGTAATGGTGAGCTCGAGATGGTGAGCTATGACCTCATTCCTGTTAACTTGAAAAAGAAAGTGAAAATTGACGGCAAGAAACAGCGTGTTTTCATCGAAGACGAAATTGCTAAAGATCCTGAGTTATTGGCTTTCTTGAAGCCATTCCAAGAAAAAGGCCAAGAGCAGCTAACCGTTAAGATTGCCGAAACCAACGGCAAACTTGAAGGTGATCGTAATGTGGTTCGCTTTAATCAAACAAACCTAGGTACCCTAATTGCAACCGCTCATATGGAGCGTGCTAAGGCCGATTTTGCAGTAATGAACTCTGGTGGTGTGCGTGATTCAATTGCCCAGGGTTCGGTAACATACAAAGATGTCCTTATCGTTCAGCCGTTTGGTAATATCATTACTTACACCGACATGACAGGCGCTGAAGTGGTTGATTACTTGAACGTAGTCGCGACAAAACCGGTTGATTCTGGTGCCTACGCACAATTCGCGGGCATTTCAATGACCGTAAGCCAAGACTCTGTATCTGACGTTGTGATTAATGGAAAGCCGTTAGATCCAAAAGAAGTGTATCGCTTCACCGTACCGAGCTTTAATGCCGCTGGTGGTGACGGTTATCCAAAACTATCGGGTCACCCAGGTCATGTAAACACGGGTTTTGTTGATGCTGAAGTATTAAAAGAGTACTTACAAGCAAACAGCCCTATTGATGTAAACAAATATGCGCCTAAGGGCGGTATGGTATACAAAAATCAATAATGTTTGATTGACTCCCTTGTAGAGTTAGATATAAATAAGCGGTGCGGTAGCGCCGTTTTTTTTGTCGACGAGTAAAGCCAATGACACCAGCAATTAACCTTGTTAAGAAGAAAAAAATCCCTCATACAATCCATCAATATGAGCACGATCCCAATCATGAAAGCTATGGTCTGGAAGCAGCAGAAGCGCTTGGTCAAGATCCTGAGTCAGTGTTTAAGACCTTGCTATTTTCATTGAATGGAGATGCCAAAAACTTGGCGGTCGCCATTATACCTGTTGAGCTGAAACTGAATTTGAAAATGGCGGCAAAGGCCGCTGGTGCTAAGAAAGCTGAAATGGCGGATAAAGACATTGCCCAGAAAATAACGGGGTATGTTTTAGGCGGAATATCGCCCCTAGGGCAGAAAAGGGCATTACCAACTTATATCCACATTAGCGCCGAATCGCGACAAGCTATGTGTGTAAGCGCGGGCCGTCGAGGTCTGGAAATCGAATTGGCCCCACATGATCTGGCAAGTTTAACCCGAGCCAAATTTACCAGTCTGTGTGAGGCGTAACGCGAGTACCGTTACTTCTTCAATGACAAGGTGCCAGAGACGCGAGCTCTTGGCGATTGTTTTGCGTTGTCTTGTTTAGCATGGCCACGCTTTTTATGCGGCGAGTTTCTGCTCTTGTTGGCCCCTTTTTCAGCAAAGCCAGCTTTGCCTTTGTTGGCCCTTTGTTTTGAGGGTGAGTGGCGTAGGTCATCTGCACCGTGGCCAGAGTAGGTCTTCTGCGTTTGCTTCTTTGCTTCGATTCTTGCATCGTGCAACTTAGCATCAGTGGCTTTGGTTATATAATGTCCTTTACCATCTTTGCGTGAGGCTTCTTCTGTTGATGAAGAACTTTCACACATTTGGTGTATCTCTGCGACCTCCTGGTCCGTCAGATATCGCCACTTACCGTTTGGAATACCATCTAACGAGATGTTCATAATGCGAACACGTCGAAGCTTAAAGACTTCGTAGCCTAGCGCCTCACACATACGTCTGATTTGGCGGTTTAAACCTTGAGTTAACGTAATACGAAACGAGAACTTGGTTTCCTGCTCAACCTGGCACGGTAAAGTCACCGTATCTAGGATAGGGACACCACTGGCCATTTTTTGGATAAAGTCTTTGGTGACCGGTTTATCTACACGCACCACATACTCTTTTTCGTGGTTATTACCCGCGCGCAAAATCTTGTTGACGATATCTCCATCGTTGGTCAAAAAGATCAAACCGTCAGAGGGTTTATCAAGGCGACCAATCGGGAAAATGCGCTTATGATGACCAATGAAATCAACAATATTCCCGGCAACATCTCGCTCGGTTGTACAGGTGATACCTGTTGGTTTATTAAGCGCAATATAAATCGATTTTTCTTTGCTCTTTACTGGTTTTCCATCGATCTCAACCACATCACCTTCGAGAACCTTCGTGCCCATTTCAGGAATTACACCATTGATCGTGACGCGCTTTTGCTCAATAAGTCTATCTGCTTCTCGTCGAGAGCAAAATCCAGTTTCACTGATGTATTTATTCAGGCGTTTGCCGTCAGTTTGATTAGACATAGTTGAAATCGCTTTAGGTTATCCGGTGATGTTCGCATATAGGGCGCGTATTCTATACCCAAACGAGTTGACAAGCCAATGAATGCAGCAAGTAATCCGGTTAGGCGTTAACTTTGTCGTTTTTGGTGTTTTTCTCGGTTTTCTAGCTTCTTTTCCTGGCTTTTGCGCAACATGACATACACCGCGCCAGAACCACCATGAAATCGTTGTGCACTGTGGACACATTGAACATCATGAATTTGCCTTAGCCATGATGACACATAGCTTTTCATTAGAGCGGGCGGGTTCGAGCGTTCGCCTCGCCCATGGATAATTATCACGGTGCGGATATCCAAACGAATGCATTGCTGAAGAAATTTGACCACTTCATCACGCGCTTGTTTTAGTGTTTTTCGATGAAGATCGAGTTTCGCTTGGAGCGGGTATTTTCCCAGTCTCAATTTACGGTATACACCTTCTTGTACACCGTCTCTTTTAAACTCGATGATGTCATCGGGTTTTACACTAGGCGCATAATCAATCGAAAGGTATTCAGGGTCATGCTCAGTCAGCCATATGGCCGCTTCGCGTTTGGCGAGCTGGGCGTCGGTAATAGCATGCTCTTTTTTGAGTTCAACGGTATCTTGCTTGATGGGTTTGACGTCTCCCATCATTTGCTGAAATAGCTCTAAATCTTTGTCTTGAGTCATATCTGCATCTGTCTAAATTGGCGCTTTCTAGGCAGTATATAACAATGTGTTGTAACAGAGGTATTAAAAGAGAGGCACTAAAAAACCGGAGTGAACAGACGATCCACCCCGGTGCATAGCGGTAACCTATTCAAAGAATAGAGGCTACGCGATTCTAGTGAGGAGATTTGTCGTTCGCCACCTTGTAAATAATGAAACCGCCGTAAAACAGCATTAAGCTAAAAGCCGCAAAAATGACCATCATTGAAGATAAGCCGACGGCATTGCCAAATAGGAGATCAAGCCAAAGATCCATGTTTCCTCCAAGGTTTTGAAGACAGACTTTAAAATACGGCTTGGTCAGAAATTGCACACTGATCTGGATCAAGAGTGTTTTTCATGTTAAATAAATGTGTGTGTAATTGTGTTTTTAGTCACAGTTTTAGACGAATTGTACAAAGCGTCAGCAGTTAACGCGTTATGGTTGAAAAGTTGCAATAAATTACTTGCGTCACAAAAATTTATCAGTAATATACGCATCCGTTGCTTAGCAAGACTACAGCAAACAAATCTCGGTGAATAGCGCAGCTTGGTAGCGCATCTGGTTTGGGACCAGAGGGTCGGGGGTTCGAATCCCTCTTCACCGACCACATTTAGAAAAACCTCGCTTTAAACGGCGAGG
>NZ_JAJNNZ010000028.1 GCF_022836845.1 Vibrio gelatinilyticus | reverse complement strand
CCCTTAGAGAGGGGATTTTTTTTAGCAAGCAAGTCAATTTGTGCGCTTTACCAAACAGGTGCTTTTGATAACGTTGGCGTGTTAGGGATATTTCCCCTAATGATTGTTATTCTTCGTCAAACGCTTCAAATTCAATGCCCATCGCCGTCATCATCGCTTTGACTTCAGATGGAATATCGTCTGGGCGATCTTTTCGTAGATCTTCATCTGTTGGTAATGGCTGGCCTGTATAAGCATGAAGAAACGCTTCACACAGCAGCTCGCTGTTGGTCGCATGGCGCAGGTTGTTTATCTGACGGCGGGTACGCTCATCGGTTAATACTTTTAGCACCTTCAAAGGAATTGAAACTGTAATTTTCTTTACTTGTTCGCTTTTTTTTCCGTGTTCTGCGTATGGGCTAATGTATTCACCATTCCAATCTGCCATTGCGCACCTTCATCTGTTAGTTATGTTTAAATTAGAGGTTGGCCCAATTTTAGCGTTATCTACCGCCATAAGCAAAGACATATAGACGTCTAGAAGTGTTGACGGCTTATGTTTTGAAACGTAAAGTGGTGATATCTGTATATAATGCAATACAAATTGATGCTTGGGATGGACAAATCCAAGTATGCTTTCCCTACCGGATTTTTGATAAAGGACGTTTCTATGAGCACTCCGAAGCCAGCGACAATTGCCGTACGCACTGGTATCGAATCAGACACCCAACATCACGCAGTGGTGCCGCCTATTTATTTGTCAACGAACTATGGCTTTCCTGCGTTTGGGGAAGTTCCTACGTATGACTATACGCGCTCTGGGAACCCGAATCGTGGTTTGCTGGAAACCGCTCTTTATGAGCTGGAGTCGGGCAAAGGCGCTGTCATTACTAACTGTGGGACTTCAGCGCTCAACCTTTGGGTTTCTGCATTTATTGGTCCTGAAGATGTGATTGTGGCTCCTCATGATTGCTACGGTGGCACATATCGTTTGTTCAATACGCGCTCTCAGAAGGGAGATTTCAAGGTTGAATTTGTCGATCAAAGTGATGAGGCTGCCCTTGATGCTGCTCTGGCTAAAAAGCCAAAACTTATTTTGATAGAAACGCCTTCTAACCCATTAGTTCGCGTTGTCGATATCGAAAAAGTTTGCCAAAAAGCCAAACAAGTTGGCGCGCTGGTTGCGGTCGACAATACCTTTTTGACACCGGTATACCAAAAGCCTTTAGAGCTCGGTGCAGACTTTGTCATTCATTCAACAACGAAGTTCATTAATGGGCATTCTGATGTGATTGGCGGAGTTGTGATCGCGAAAACAGCAGAACATGCCGAAGAGCTTGCCTGGTGGGGAAATTGCATTGGCGCCACAGGCACACCGTTTGATAGCTATATGACCCTTCGAGGTCTTCGCACCCTGGGCGCGCGTATGCGAGTCCACGAGGAGAGCGCCAACACTATTTTAGACTTTTTGCAGCAGCAGCCTTTGGTTAAAGTGATTTATCACCCAAGTTTGCCTGAGCATCCGGGCCACGATATCGCCAAGAAGCAACAATCGGGCTTTGGCTCTATGTTGAGCTTTGAATTTGCGGGCAGCTTTGAGCAACTTAAGCACTTTGTTGGTGAACTGAAGTTATTCTCTTTAGCAGAGTCTTTAGGTGGAGTGGAAAGTTTGATTTGTCACCCTGCGTCGATGACACACCGTGCAATGGGAGAGGCAGCGCTAGCGGAAGCTGGTGTTTCAAACCAGTTGCTCCGTTTGTCTGTTGGCTTGGAAGATGCGAGTGATTTGATTGCGGATCTTAAGCAAGCATTTGAAAAAGCCACTCATTTTGGTTTACAAGGATAATCAACAATGACTCAATCATTCGCTGCCAGTTCGCGTCAGTTGCATAAGTTTGGTGGCAGTAGTTTAGCCGATCCTGAGTGCTATAAACGTGTCGTGAACATTCTTAAAGACTACTCGGGTAACGATGATCTTATCGTGGTGTCTGCAGCAGGTAAAACCACCAATAAACTGATCGCCTTTACAGAGGCACTGAGTAAAGATGGTCGTGTTGCTCACGAGCATTTGCAGGCTTTAAGGCAATTTCAATTTGATTTGATTGATGCATTATTAACAGGCAGCGAAGCTGAGACACTGAGGCAGATTTTAGTTGAGGAGTTTGCCGCGTTAGGGGACTGCTTATACCCGCTTAGCGAGGCCGATAAAGCCGCTATCTTAGGTCATGGTGAGGTGTGGTCCTCACGTCTTCTCGCAGCACTGCTGCGTCAATCTGAACTTCAGGCGGTCGCGCAAGATGCGCGAGCATTCTTACGCGCAGAAATGGGAACGCAGCCAGAAGTGGACCGAGCTCGCTCTTATCCATTGATTAAAGAGGTACTGGCACAGCATGCTCACCATCGCATTGTGATCACCGGCTTTATGGCGCAAAGCGATGAAGGTGAAACCGTATTATTGGGTCGTAATGGCTCTGACTATTCTGCGACCGTGATAGGGGCGCTGGCAGATGTTAGTGCAGTGACCATTTGGAGCGATGTGGCGGGTGTCTACAGTGCTGACCCGCGCGTGGTCTCTGATGCATGCTTGCTTCCTTTGCTGCGCCTTGACGAAGCCAGTGAATTGGCGCGTCTAGCAGCCCCGGTGTTGCACAGCCGAACCTTGCAACCTGTGGCTCAAAGCGTGACTGAACTTAATCTTCGCTGCAGTCATGAACCTGAATCAGGTTCAACTAAGATTGAACGTGTATTAGCATCAGGGCGTGGAGCGAAAATCATCACCTCGCACGATGATGTCCTACTGATAGAACTCTCTTTCGCCACTGGGCATGACTTCCAACGCGTTAAAGCGGAAGTGCTTCAAGGCCTAAAGCGTGCGCAACTGGAGCCGCTTGCTTATGAAGCTCAGGCTGATCAGTTCCGCCTGCGATTAGCCTATACCGGTGAGATTGTTGGTGGTGCTTTAAGTCAATTGCAAGACACGGCCATTGAAGCCGAAATAAAACTCAAAGAGGGATACTCTTTGATTGCGGCTGTGGGTGCAGGTGTCACTAAAAACGCGAATCATTGCTTTGGATTTTATCAAAAGCTTAAGCAATCTCCGGTGGAGTTTATCGCCGAGACCGACAGTGGCTTAAGCCTAGTCGCATTGCTGCGCAAATCAGAAACAGCACCGCTATTAAAAGCGGTACACACACAGCTGTTTCAGGCGCAAAAACGCGTGGCGGTTGCCTTATGTGGCAAAGGCAATATTGGCTCGAGTTGGTTGTCACTGTTTAAGCAGCAAAAACTGGATCTGGAGCGCCGAAGAGGCATGAGCTTTGACTTGGTGGCTGTCATTGATAGTCAAACCTATTGGTTTGATGAGAAAGGCATTGATGAGCAAAGTGTACTTGAACGTTTTGAAGATGAAGCCGTTGAGAATGATGGCAGTGTTTGGTTGCATCAATTGGGCAGTCTGCAAGGTTACGACGAAGTGGTCGTATTGGATGTCACGGCCAGTAAAGCCTTAGCGATGCAATATGTGGATATTGCGGCTCATGGTATTCACCTGATTTCAGCCAATAAAGTCGCAGGCTCGGCATCGAGTGATTATTATCATCTGGTGCAAGATGCGTTTGCCAAGACGAGTCGCCATTGGTTGTATAATGCGACGGTTGGCGCGGGATTACCGATAAACCATACCGTGCGTGACCTTCGTGAAAGTGGCGATGAAATTGTGGCACTGTCGGGTATTTTTTCCGGCACGCTCTCTTGGTTGTTTCAGCAATTTGATGGCACGATACCATTTAGCGAATTGGTCGACTTAGCATGGCAACAAGGCTTAACTGAACCCGATCCTCGCTCTGATCTCGATGGTTCCGATGTGATGCGTAAGCTGGTTATCCTAGCGCGCGAATCGGGACTTGATATCGAACCTGATTCGGTGGTAGTTGAGTCATTGGTACCAGAAGAGCTGACTTCGTTGTCATTGGATGAGTTCTTTAATCAAGCTTCACTGCTTAGCGAACTGCTGGCGGAACGCTTAGAGAAAGCGCAGCGAGAAGATAAAGTGCTGCGTTATGTTGCTCGCCTGGATAAGGATGGCAAAGCGTATGTTGGCATCGAAGCGCTTTCCAAAGAGCATGCACTTGCGAACTTATTGCCGTGTGACAACATTTTCGCGATTGAAAGCAAATGGTACAAAGATAACCCGCTGGTGATCCGTGGGCCTGGTGCTGGTCGTGAAGTAACCGCCGGTGCGATTCAGTCGGATCTCAACTTGCTCTCTAGCTTCTTCTAAAGCGTAATTTTTCTCAGTCACCGCTCGGCAAGAGAGGTGACTGAGCCATTCTGGTTATGCATAGCACTGACTTTAGTTCCCTTCACATTCATCATGAAAAAAATTCATAGTTACACTATTGACTTTAAATGCCATTCATTTCATTCTGTAGACATATAGACGTCTAAACGTATTTTTTTGCAAGACAGGTTTGAGTCTTGAGTTGGAGGGATAACCAACTTGGGCGAATTAGGGAGAGAACCATGGGATACACACACGCTGGTCATATTGACGCACTTAATCAAAACATTGCTGAGCTATCAGACAACATCAATGTTTCATTCGAGTTCTTTCCGCCAAGTTCACCTAAGATGGAAGAGACGCTATGGAAGTCTGTTCATCGTTTAAAAACACTGCAGCCAAAATTTGTTTCTGTAACCTATGGCGCGAATTCGGGCGAGCGTGACCGCACTCACTCAATCATCAAAGAGATCAAAGCGCAAACTGGATTGGTATCGGCACCACATTTAACGTGTATCGATGCAAGCCGCGATGAGCTTATTCAAATTGCTGACGATTACTGGGCCAATGGCATTGAGAGTATTGTTGCGTTGCGTGGAGACATCCCACCGGGAGGCGGTCAGCCTGAAATGTACGCCTCGGATCTGGTTGAACTATTGAAGTCGCGTCATGACTTCGATATTTCAGTGGCAGCCTTCCCAGAAGTTCATCCTGAAGCGAAAAGTGCTCAGGCGGACTTACTTAACCTTAAACGCAAAGTCGATGCTGGTGCCAACCGCGCGATTACTCAGTTCTTTTTTGATGTAGAGAGCTACCTACGCTTTCGTGACCGCTGTGTTGCTGCGGGCATTGATGTTGAAATCGTACCGGGAATTTTGCCAGTGTCTAATTTTAAGCAGGCGTCACGCTTTGCTGGAATGAACAAAGTGAAAGTACCTGGTTGGATGGCTAAGCAGTTTGAAGGGCTTGATGATGATCCGACAACGCGCCAATTGGTTGGAGCAAGCCAGGCGATCGACATGGTTCGTGTATTGAGCCGTGAGGGTGTCAAGGACTTCCACTTCTACACTCTTAACCGTGCGGAAATGACGTATGCGTTGTGTCATACGCTAGGTATTCGACCACAGCCATAAATGGCTCTCGCAGATCAAAAAAAGGGGTCAAAGCGCTAAGCTTTGACCCCTTTTTTTTGTTTGAATAATTATGCCATTGCTTCTAGTTCAACCAAAGTCTCTTCTGCCCAGTCTAGCCATGCTTGACGCGATAGAATATTACGACGCAGGGTCAGTCTTTCAAGACGAGCTTGATTGTCGAGTGTGTTTGGCGTGGCGTAGTAGGCCGCTTCAATTTCGCGATAATGAGCAACCAGCTTTTTCGACTCTTGAATAAGCTCAGTCAATTGAATACGAAATGCCGTGGATGGTTGTACTGAACAAGCGGCAAGCTTAGCGCAGAATTCATCACGCACGGTTGGATGAATCGTCGATTGCTCAAACCAGTCACCTAAGGCATGGCGACCAGCTTCGGTAATAGAATAGACTTTACGATCTGGCTTGCCGTCTTGAGGTTCAAGCTTGCAAGTGACCAGCTCTTTTTCTGCCATTTTGTTAAGTTCACGATACACCTGCTGGTGGCTCGCTTTCCAGAAATAGCCAATGCTAGCGGAAAATTCTTTTGTGATGTCGTATCCAGTAGCATCGCGAGTACTAAGAACGGTAAGGATTACGTGTGGTAGTGACATGTCTATAAATCCAAATGATTAATAACTATTATAATTGTTTGCCATTATTTCAACGCGAAAAGCTTTGGGAGTAAAGCTGAGCGCTTTCCAATTCATCAACACTTTTATTGAGCCGCCAGAATGAACGATTCGTGGAAGCAAAAGGGTTGGTGAATTGTGAAATAACCGCATATCCAACACTTCGTTGGCGCTGTCACCTAATTAAAGCCGTTTTGTCACCTAGACAGTTGTGAGAACTCACAACCAGAGCAGTCGATATTTATTATTTATGATTCGATCTGCTGTTGATAATTATATCGAAAATAATACGCATTAAGTAGAATAGATTCTCGTTTATTAGCAAAAACTAACAAAATACTCAGCAAGACTAACATGCAAAATAAAAGGCCGCAATATGCGACCTTTTGTCCTTCCTCTGGAATGCTGTACTGTTTATCCGGTGTTTCGCATACCAGCAGCTATGCCTGCAATCGTTACCATGAGTGCTTCATCAAGCTCTTCTCCAGCTTCACCATCTTGGCGAGTACGGTAAAGAAGCTCAGCTTGTAGCATATTGAGTGGCTCGACATAGATATTACGTAGTCGAATAGACTCTTGCCCCCACGGGTCGCTTTGCATCAAGTGATCGCTGTTTTCAACATTCAGAACCGCTTTGATGTCTTTTTGAAGTTGAGCTCGTAACTTGTCACCCAGCGGCAGCAGTGATGGATCCGCTAGGCGTTCATCGTAGTAACGTGAGATCTCGAGGTTACATTTCGAGTAGACCATCTCAAGCATACCAAGGCGAGTCGAGAAAAATGGCCATTCACGGCACATGTCTTCTAGCAACTCCTGATGACCTTTGTCAATGGAGTACTGGATCGCTTCACCCGCGCCAAGCCACGCCGGAAGTACGAGGCGATTTTGGCTCCATGAGAAGATCCAAGGAATGGCACGCAAACTTTCGACGCCGCCATTGGGGTTACGCTTGGCTGGGCGTGAACCTAATGGCAGTTTACCCAACTCCAACTCCGGAGTCGCTTGTCTAAAGTAAGGGACGAAGTCTGGCTCACCGCGTACGATTTGACGGTATGATTCACATGACACTTCAGACAATACGTCCATTAGGTCGCGCCAATCTTGTTTAGGTTCTGGTGGTGGCAGAAGGTTGGCTTCGAGAATCGCGCTTGCGTACAGTCCTAAGCTGTTGACGGCAATCTCTGGTAAGCCAAGCTTAAAGCGGATCATCTCACCTTGCTCGGTTACACGTAGTCCACCTTTCAGGCTTTTTGGTGGCTGAGAAAGCAGTGCAGCGTGCGCTGGTGCACCACCTCGACCGATAGTACCACCACGGCCGTGGAATAAGGTCAGCTCAATTCCCGCTTCTTCACTGACTTTAACCAGTGATTCCATCGCGCTGTATTGTGCCCAGCCTGCTGACATCACACCGGCATCTTTGGCTGAATCGGAATAACCAATCATGACCATTTGATGATTTTGGATGTAACCACGGTACCAATCAATATTGAGCAACTGCTTGATCACGGCCTCTGAGTTATTGAGATCATCAAGGGTTTCAAACAGTGGACAGACGTCCATGCGGAACTTACAGCCACACTCTTGCAAAATTAGGTGTACAGCCAGTACATCTGATGCGGTGCGCGCCATGGATATCACGTAAGCACCGAATGCTTCACGTGATTGTGAGGCGACAATACGGCAAGTATCGAGAACTTCCTGCACTTGCTCTGACGGCTGCCAGTCACGAGGCAGTAGAGGGCGTTTAGAGCTGAGCTCGTTGACCAAGAAAGAAACTTTGTCCTGCTCGCTCCATTGGTCGTAATCGCCAATACCAAGGTAACGTGTTAGCTCAGAGATGACATCTGAGTGGCGTGTGCTCTCTTGACGAATATCGAGACGAACAAGGTGAACACCAAACGCCTTGATACGACGCAATGTATCGAGTAGTGAACCATCGGCGATCACACTCATGCCACATTCATGCAGAGACTTGTAACAAGCCAGTAGTGGATCCCAAAGCTGATCGACATGCTCTAAGATTGGCTTGTTCGGGACGTCTTGATGGTTGATTTTCGCATCAAGCACTTCCAGTGTGTTGTTGAGCAGTACACGAATTGGTTTCAGGATCGCACGATATGGTTCGTGCTGATCGCCTGCCATCTCGCGAACTTCGTCATTACACTTCACCATAGACAGTTCGGTGATCAGCTCTTGGAAGTCTCCTAGGTAAAGGTCGGCCGCTTTCCAACGAGACAGTAGTAGAACTTCACGGGTGATCGAATGCGTTACAAATGGGTTGCCATCGCGGTCTCCACCCATCCAAGAAGAGAAATGCACTGGACGCGCATCGATTGGTAAGCCTTCACCTAGGTAGTTTTCGAGGCGGTCATCCAGTTCTCGCAAGAATTCTGGTACGGCTTCCCAAAGGGAGTTCTCAACAACGGCAAAGCCCCATTTCGCTTCATCGAGCGGCGTTGGACGCTGCTTACGGATCACATCTGAGTGCCAGCTTTGCGCAATAAGCTGCTCTAGGCGGCGCTCATTTTTCTTACGCTCACTGTGCGAAAGTTCGTTGAGCTCAAGCTGAGACAAGCACTTGTTGATTTTGACCAACTTGTTGATCATGGTGCGGCGTGTAATTTCCGTCGGGTGAGCTGTCAGTACCAGTTCAATATTCAGGTCACGTACTGCTTGCGCTGTATCGAGCTTACTGATGTTTTCTTCACTCAACTTAGAAAATAGGCTGTACACCGGATCCGGTTCGCACACGTCGGCTTCGCAGCTACGAGAAATGGTGTGGTACTGATCGGCAATATTGGTCAGGTTTAAGAATTGGTTAAATGCACGAGCAACAGGGGTGAGCTGTTCATTAGGCAGGTTTTTGATTTCTTCGATCAAAGCGTCTCTGTCGGCCTGGTTGCCGCCACGCGCTGACTTTGACAGCTGACGAATGGTCTCTACTTTTTCTAGAATCGCTTCACCATGCGCTTCCTTAATGGTGTTTCCAAGTAAGTGCCCGAGCATCTTAACGTTGCTTTTAAGTGGGGCATATTTCTCATTCATACTCTTCCTGCCTTGTAATTTAACTACATCCATTATTCCTTGAATAGCAGACAATCTAGCGAAAAAGACTAGTGCTCGTCAATTAATCCACAATAACTTTGCAAATATAATAGTGAACAAGGGTGCTGTGACCCTGTTCCCAAATTGGCTTGAATTGTTGTAATTTTATTACTAATTATCCCTGAAGTGAATCGTTTCGCGCCTTGCGGGCCGATCAGCGAAAGCAATATTGGTGCATGGCTTTGCTAAGTATGTTGATGGTCGGCTCAATAAACTCAAAACCCAAATATTCATCAGGCTGATGAGCTTGCTCGATAGAGCCGGGCCCCATCACTAAAGTTGGGCAGAGCTGCTGCAAAAATGGCGCTTCAGTACAGTAGTTGACGGTTTGAGATGGGGTTTGAGTTAGGGACTCCATCGAGCTGATGAACGGATGGTCGTGTTGACACTCATAGCCCGGGATCGGCTCATGCAAAGGCGTAATCGTGAGGCGTTCAGGCCACTTCTGTTGGACTTCTTTTAAGGCATCTGTGAGCATGTTATTCAGGCCATCGAGACTAATGCCGGGTAGAGGGCGCACGTCGTAGTGAAGCTCACAGCAGCCGCAGATCCGGTTGGCGCTGTCACCACCATGAATATGACCAAGGTTAAGAGTGGGGGTTGGGATAGCAAAACCAGGGTGATGATATTCTTTGATAAGGCGATCACGCAGCTGCATCATAGCGAATAAGACTTCATGCATGATCTCTATGGCATTAACGCCTAATGCTGGATCAGAGGAGTGTCCGGATTTTCCGGTGACACGAATGGCGTTGGCGACGTGGCCTTTGTGTCCACGTACCGGGACCAAGTTGGTTGGTTCACCAATAATGCAGTAGTCCGGTTGAAAAGGTGCATTTTCCGTAAAATGTCTTGCGCCGAGCATGGTGGTCTCTTCGTCACAGGTGGCCAACACGTAGAGCGGTTTAGTTTGTTTGCTCCAATCAATTTTTTTTACCGCTTCATAAATGAAGGCAAAGAACCCTTTCATGTCGGCAGTGCCTAAACCGTAAAAACGGTTGTTCGCTTCCGTGACGGAATGAGGATCGAAATTCCAACGCCCTTCATCAAATGGCACGGTATCACTGTGGCCAGCGAGTAGCAGACCGCCTTCGCCTTCGCCCAATTTGGCAATGAGATTGTATTTGTTCTTCTCGACTTCAACCACTTCGACGCGAAATCCAAGATCCTTGAACCAGCTGGCGAGCTTCTCAATAACCTTTGCATTTCCCTGATCCCATTTAGGGTCTGTCGAGCTAATGGAGGATGTGCTAATGAGGCCCTGGTAAACCTCTAAAAAACTCGGCAATTGCATATTTAGTTCACTTCTACTGTTGACAGATGAATTTTAAGACGGTAAAACACATATTAAATCAAAAATAATGAATAAAAAATCATTAATTGGCGTTTTTGTTAGATTTGTAGTCATTATTTTATTGTATGTCACTCTTTAAATTTGGATGTATTGAGATGTTGAAAACCACCATTATCGGCGCTAGCGGCTACACCGGGGCAGAATTGGCTCTTATGGTCGTCAAGCACCCAAACCTCACGCTAACAGGTTTGTACGTTTCCGCCAATAGCGTCGATGCCGGTAAACCCGTATCGCAATTGCATGGCAAGCTATTGGGTTTGGTGGATACACCAGTACAACCTTTAACCGATGTTGAGCAAGCAGCCAAAGAGTGTGATGTGGTTTTTCTCGCCACGGCGCACGAAGTCAGTCACGATCTTGCTCCGCAGTTTTTGGCTGCGGGCTGTCAGGTGTTCGATTTATCAGGAGCTTATCGCGTAAAAGGGGAGTCTTTCTACGATAACTTTTACGGTTTCTCACATCAGCACGCAGACTGGCTCGATAAAGCAGCGTACGGCCTTGCGGAATGGAGCGAATCAGAAATTAAAGAGGCGCAGCTTGTGGCTGTTCCTGGCTGCTATCCTACGGCGTCTCAATTGGCGATTAAGCCGCTGATTGAGAAAGGGTTGCTGGATGAGTCAATGTGGCCTGTTATCAACGCGACTAGCGGTGTTACGGGCGCAGGACGTAAGGCGAGTATGACCAACAGTTTTTGTGAAGTGAGTTTGCAACCCTATGGTCTGTTCAATCACCGTCATCAACCAGAAATTGCCACACATTTGGGGCGTGATGTCATCTTCACTCCACACCTTGGCAATTTTAAGCGTGGCATTTTGGCGACGATAACAATGAAGTTAGCAAACGGTGTGGATGAGAAACAAGTGACTGACGCTATGGAGAGTGCTTATCAAGACAAGCCGGTTGTGCGAATCAAAGAGAACGCGATCCCAAGAATTCAAGATGTCGAGAATACGCCATTTTGCGATATCGGCTGGAAGGTACAGGGTGAGTACGTCATCGTTGTTTCGGCCATTGATAACTTATTAAAAGGTGCATCCAGTCAAGCGATGCAGTGCCTTAACATAAAATACGGTTTTGCTCCGCTTACGGCGCTGGTATAAGGATGTAACTATGACGCAATCAATTCAATCAAAAGCAACCCCTTTGGTCATCAAACTTGGTGGCGCGGCGTTGTCTTGTTCGGAAACGCTGTTAAAACTGTTTGGTGCCGTGGTTGACTATAAGCACAAAGCACAACGTGACATCGTTGTGGTACATGGCGGCGGCTACTTGGTTGATGAGCTTATGCAAAAGCTCAACCTGCCAACGGTGAAAAAACAAGGTTTGAGAGTGACACCTTACGACCAGATCCCAGTTATCGCGGGTGCTCTTGCTGGAACGGCGAACAAGTTGTTGCAAGGCGAAGCCATTAAAGCGGGCCTGCAAACGGTTGGATTGAGCCTTGCCGATGGAGACTTGTGTAAAGTGACTGAGTTGGACGCTGACCTCGGTGCCGTTGGTCATGCTAAACCAGGTAACGCGAGCGTATTGCAAGCCATTTTGTCGACAGGTGCTTTGCCTATCATCAGTTCAATTGGCTTAACGGCTCAAGGGCAATTGATGAATGTTAATGCCGATCAAGCCGCAGTCGCGGTAGCCGGAGCGTTAGACGCAGATTTAGTATTGTTATCGGATGTGAGTGGCGTGCTTGACGGCAAAGGTCATTTGATTGCAAGTTTAAGCCAGCAAGAAGCGGATGCGCTGATTGATGGTAAAGTCATCACCGATGGCATGATTGTTAAAGTTCAGGCCGCGCTGCAAGCGGCCAATGACCTGGGCAGGCCTATTGAGGTCGCGACCTGGCGATACCCAGAAAAACTCAGCCAGTTGTTTGCTGGTGAGAGCATCGGTACTCAATTTTTACCCAGTTAATTGACGGCTTGTCATTGACGGGCAGATTTAAACAAGATCGTGAGTTAAAAACTATTTTATAAGGAAATCCCGAGAGACTGACCGCCAATTCAGATCCGGGGAACAGGAGAGAAGTAATGAGCAAAAAAACTGTAAAGAAAGTCGTTGTAGCCTACTCTGGCGGTCTAGATACCTCTGTGATCATTCCTTGGCTAAAAGAAAATTATGACTGTGAAGTGGTCGCGTTTGTTGCTGATGTCGGCCAGGGTGAAGAAGAACTGGTCGGGATCGAAGAGAAGGCCAAAGCATCGGGTGCTTCTGAGTGCTACATTGCCGACTTAAAAGAAGAAATGGTTGCAGACTATATCTACCCAACTCTTAAAACCGGTGCTTACTACGAAGGTAAGTACCTACTGGGTACGTCTATGGCACGTCCTATCATTGCTAAAGCACAAGTTGAAGTGGCACGTAAAGTGGGCGCGGATGCTCTGTGTCATGGTTGTACAGGTAAAGGTAACGACCAAGTCCGTTTTGAAGGTGCTTTCGCTGCACTGGCCCCGGATCTCACTGTGATCGCACCATGGCGTGAATGGGATCTGGTGAGCCGTGAAGAATGCTTAGATTACCTGGCAGAGCGCAACATCCCGTGCACAGCGTCACTGACAAAAATCTATTCTCGTGATGCAAATGCATGGCACATTTCTACAGAAGGTGGCGTGCTAGAAGATACCTGGAATGCGCCAAACGAAGATTGCTGGGTATGGACAGTTGATCCTGAGCAAGCGCCGGATCAAGCGGAATATGTGACGCTAGAAGTGGCGAAAGGCGAAGTGATTGCCGTCGATGGTGAAAAAATGACGCCGTACAACGCTTTGGTGTATTTGAATGAAAAAGGTGCCAAGCACGGCGTTGGTCGTATTGATATCGTTGAGAACCGTCTAGTTGGCATGAAATCTCGTGGCTGTTATGAAACTCCGGGTGGCACCATCATGATGGAAGCGCTACGTGCAGTTGAGCAGTTGGTACTGGATAAATCGGCGTTTGAGTTCCGTGAAGAACTTGGCGTGAAAGCATCTCATCTGGTTTATGATGGCCGTTGGTTCACACCGCTGTGCAGTTCAATTCTAGCGGCGACAGAAGAGCTTGCGAAAGACGTCAATGGTGAGGTCGTGATCAAGCTTTACAAAGGCCAGGCAACGGTAACGCAAAAACGCAGCGTGAACAGTCTGTACTGTGAAGAATTTGCAACCTTTGGTGAAGATGATGTGTATGACCAAAGTCACGCAGAAGGCTTTATCCGTTTGTATTCACTGTCTAGTCGTATCAGAGCGCTCAACGAAGCGAAAAAGAGCTAATCTGCTCACCGAATATTGATATACTTTTTCAAACCCACTTGTGAAGCAAGTGGGTTTGTTGTATCTGTAACATTGAAAAGCGTAAAAAATCACTCACCGTGAATAATTATGTGGAAAAAGTGAATTTTTACTTTATTTTTGCGGTTAAATACCGTAAGTTTGAATCAGATAGAAAAAGAAGCCGAATTTCATCAGCTTCCATCGTTACACAAGCAGTGAACACCGAGTAGTTAGGAGAGACACAATGGCATTATGGGGCGGCAGATTTACCCAAGCAGCAGACACTAGGTTCAAAGACTTCAACGATTCACTTCGCTTTGATTACCGATTGGCTGAGCAAGACATTGTTGGCTCGATCGCTTGGTCTAAAGCGCTATTGTCAGTGAACGTTCTGACAGAAGAAGAGCAGCAAAAGCTTGAACTAGCGCTTAATGAACTCAAACTTGAGGTGATGGAAGACCCTGAGCAAATCCTTAAATCGGATGCAGAAGATATTCACAGTTGGGTTGAGCAGCACCTGATTGCCAAAGTCGGCGACTTGGGTAAAAAACTGCACACTGGCCGTTCTCGTAACGACCAAGTGGCGACCGATTTGAAACTTTGGTGTCGTCAGCAAGGGCAACAACTGCTCATTGGCCTCGACCGATTGCAAATGCAGATGGTCGAAGTTGCCAAAGTTCATCAAGACACGGTTTTACCGGGATACACTCATTTACAGCGTGCTCAACCGGTGACTTTTGCTCACTGGTGCTTAGCTTACGTCGAAATGTTTGAGCGTGATTATTCACGTCTTGATGATGCCATTAAACGTCTTGATACCTGCCCTCTAGGATCTGGTGCTTTAGCAGGGACGGCATACCCAATGGATCGTGAAGAGTTGGCTCATAATCTGGGCTTTCGTCGTGCAACCAGAAACAGCTTGGATTCAGTGTCCGACCGTGACCACGTGATGGAATTGATGTCGATAGCGTCTATTTCAATGCTTCACCTTTCTCGTCTTGCTGAAGACATGATTTTCTATAACTCGGGCGAGTCCAATTTTATTGAACTGGCTGATACCGTAACTTCTGGCTCCTCTTTGATGCCACAGAAGAAGAACCCAGATGCGCTTGAGCTAATCCGGGGTAAAACCGGCCGGGTATATGGCGCATTAGCGGGCATGATGATGACAGTTAAAGCACTGCCTTTGGCTTACAACAAAGATATGCAAGAAGACAAAGAAGGCCTTTTTGATGCTCTCGATACCTGGAACGATTGCATGGAGATGGCAGCACTGTGTTTTGATGGCATTAAAGTCAACAGTGAGCGAACTCTAGAAGCGGCGAAACAGGGTTACGCGAATTCTACCGAACTGGCTGATTACTTGGTCGCGAAAGGTATTCCATTTAGAGAAGCACACCATATCGTCGGTGTGGCGGTGGTTGCTGCCATTGCCAAAGGTTGCGCATTAGAAGAGCTATCGATCAGTGAACTTAAGGAGTTCTCTGATACCATAGAAGAAGATGTGTACGACATCTTAACTATCGAATCATGTTTAGAGAAGCGTAGCGCCTTAGGTGGAGTGTCTCCTAAACAAGTGGCGTACGCGGTGGATCAAGCCAACCAACGCTTGGCACAACGTGATACCTCGACCGTGAAAGTCAGAGCAGCGCGTCTAACCGATATTGAAGCCCTGGAAAGTATGGTGACCTACTGGGCGAATATGGGAGAAAACCTACCTCGTTCTCGCAACGAATTGGTGCGTGATATTGGCTCTTTTGCGGTGGCAGAGCATCACGGTGAAGTGACGGGTTGCGCCTCCTTATATGTCTATGACTCAGGCCTAGCAGAGATTCGTTCTCTTGGGGTCGAGGCCGGCTGGCAGGGGCAAGGTCAAGGTACAGCGATTGTGCAACATCTGGTCGACAAAGCGCGTCAGATGGCCATCAAGAAAGTCTTTGTACTGACGCGTACACCAGAGTTCTTTATGAAGCACCACTTTATTCCAACCTCGAAAACACTGTTGCCTGAAAAAGTGCTAAAAGATTGCGATCAATGCCCAAGACAACACGCGTGTGATGAAGTTGCGTTGGAAGTGAATCTTGTTGAACAAATCATCGCAAAAATGAATGTTGCCTAACATGTTGTAATAAAAAGATTTAAGAGAAGGATCGAAAAAAAATGGGAAAAAGATCGTTTTTTTTGAACCTTTGGGAAAAGGCCCGGTCTATTAAAGTACCACTGCTTTTTCTTAGAAGAATCTAAGAAGGCCCCAAGCCTAGATTGGCATTGGGGCTTTTTTCTTTCTAAGCTCTGATTTTTAGTCCCAGTTCCCTCTATTAACACCCAGGCCCGCAGTCGAGACAGTGCTTGATCATTTCTGGCCCTATGTGAAGCTTCGCATTTAAATCTCTCAAGGCCGTTCTGACACCTTCCTCAATCACCGGGTGGTAGAAAGGCATATCCAGCATTTCGGAAACCGTCATTTTGTTTTGATGCGCCCACGCCAGAAGGTGGGCTAAGTGCTCAGCGTTCGGCCCCATCATTTCAGCGCCCAAGAAGCGACCTGTTCCTTGTTCACCGTACACGTTCAACAATCCTTTGTTTCTCAGCATTACGCGAGAGCGGCCCTGACTTTCAAAAGAAACCGTGCCTGTGACAAAGCAGTTACAGTCGGTCAAACGTTGTGATAACTGCTTGAATGATTCCCCAACCATGGCAATTTGAGGATCACTGAACACTGCCGAGATGGCGCTGCGACGAAGACCTGCGCGGATGTCGGGAAAGCGCCCGGCGTTGTCACCAGCAATGCGTCCTTGATCGGCTGCCTCATGCAGCAGCGGCATTTGGTTGCTGGCATCACCAGCGACAAAAATGTGTTCAACACTGGTTTGCAAGGTGTAGTGATCAGCGGTGGGTACACCACGTTCATCTAACGTCATGCTGGTTTTGTCGATATCCAGTTTATCGACATTGGCTCTGCGTCCCGTTGCCGCTAACACATAGTCGACCACAAATGTCTCTTGCTCACCTTGATGATTCACAAATACGATTTCAACGTTGTCTCCAACGCGTTTCATGCTGTCGACTTTAACATCCGCGTCGAGATAAAATTCTTCTTGAAAGGCTGTGTTGGCATAAGCCATGACTTCTGGATCGGTCAGGGGACCTACTTGACCGCCTAAGCCAAAGACTTTGATTTCCACGCCTAAGCGGTGCAGAGCTTGACCCAGTTCGAGGCCAATCACACCTGGGCCAAATACGGCAACAGAGCGTGGCAGGTCGTCCCAATCGAACACATCATCATTGATAATAAGGCGATCGCCAAGTTCATTCCAAACCGCGGGGTAGGCAGGGCGTGAACCTGTTGCGATGACAATTCGCTCGGCAGTTATTTTGGTGTGCCCGTCAACCAGAAGCGTATTGTTGTCGATAAATTTGGCGTAGCCTGAAATCTTGTCTTCTGCAGGGATCTCGTCGACACCTTCGAGTACAAAGCCGACAAAACGATCGCGTTCGCTTTTGATTCTAGCCATCACTTCTTTGCCGTTGATGAGCACGTCACCCTGCGGATGCACGCCAAAACCGGGTGCTTTTTCAATGTGATGCACACTTTCAGCTGCGGCAATGAGCAGTTTAGAAGGCATACAGCCGACTCGGGCACAAGTCGTTCCATAGGGGCCGCCTTCAATCATGACAACATTATCAGTATGAGCTTTGGCGGCTCTGTATGCGCCTAAACCTGCAGTACCACCACCAATAATGGCGACATTGACGTTTCGTTCGTTCATAACGGAATTCCTTAAACTGACGGCGAGATAAAGCGTGATGACGTGAGTATGCCGAAGCTTTTTCGCCTAAAAACAAGGGGCCCATTTGGCCCCTGATTGATGACTGTATTAACTCTAGCTCTATTTACCTAGATGTACTTCGAGCTCTTCGCTGCCGCCAATGTGCTTACCACCAATAAAAACTTGAGGCACAGTAGTACGACCGGTAATAGCGCGTAGGCTCACTGTTGTCGCGTCTTTACCCAAGACAACTTCTTCATATTGTAGGCCGTGGTCAATCAAGTTCTGTTTTGCTTTCGCACAGAATGGGCAACCTGGCTTGGTGAATACCGTGATGGATTCTTGAGATTTATAGTCAGGTGCGACATGGCTCAGCATTGTATCAGCGTCTGATACTTTGAACGGGTCGCCCGGTTCATTGGCTTCGATGAACATTTTTTCTACGATGCCGTCTTTGACCAGCATGCTGTAACGCCATGAGCGCTTGCCAAATCCAAGGTCATTTTTGTCGACCAACATGCCCATACCGTCGGTGAAATCGCCATTGCCGTCTGGAATAAAAGTAATGTTGTCGGCTTCCTGATCGTCTTTCCATGCATTCATAACAAACGTGTCGTTAACCGAAACACATACGATTTCGTCCACGCCGTGCTCTTTGAATACCGAATGAAGCTCGTTGTAGCGTGGCAGGTGACTAGACGAACATGTTGGTGTAAAGGCGCCCGGTAGGCTGAATACGATCACTGTTTTGTTTTTGAACAATTCGTCCGTTGTGACGTTTACCCATGCGTCGCCTTGGCGAGTCGGGAAAGTAACTTGTGGTACCGCTTGGCCTTCTTTAGATGCAAACATAATGCTGTCCTTTATTTTAAATTGTTTTGGAACTTGTTGAGCTTAGACTAGTTTTTGCTGATTGACTGTCTCGGCTCTGTTTCGTTGGGACCATTATTGAAAATATTCGTTGATAGCTCCAATCGTTTGTTGTTATCGTATTGATAGTTATTTTCTATCGGAGAGCGGTCGTGAACATTCGTGACTTTGAATACCTTGTGGCGTTGGCGGAACATAAGCATTTTCGTAAGGCTGCTGAAGCTTGCTTTGTCAGTCAGCCAACATTGAGTGGCCAAATTCGTAAGTTGGAAGATGAGTTGGGAACCGCACTGCTGGAAAGAAGCAGCCGCCGAGTATTGTTTACGGACTCAGGACTACAGATGGTTGATCAGGCCAAACGAGTACTATCTGAAGTGAAGACCTTCCGTGAATTGGCGGTGGGGCAAAGCGGTGAGATGTCTGGCCCGATGCACATAGGATTTATACCAACGGTAGGGCCGTACCTGTTGCCTCGCATCGTACCAACGCTCAAAGAAGAGTTTGCTGATCTTGAGCTTTTTCTATACGAGGCTCAGACGCATCAGTTGGTAAAACAGCTTGAAGAGGGCAAACTAGATTGTTTGATCTTAGCTTCTGTTGCTGAAACTGAAGCGTTTAAAGAAGTGGAGATCTACCAAGAGCCGCTGAGTGTAGCCGTGCCTTGTGAGCACGAATGGGCGCAGTATGATCAAATAGATATGTCGCAGCTTAATGGTAAAACGGTATTGGCACTCGGAGATGGCCATTGCTTACGAGATCAAGCGCTGGGTTTTTGCTTTGCCGCTGGTGCTAAAGATGACGAGCGCTTTAAAGCGACCAGTTTGGAGACATTGAGAAACATGGTCGCGGCGGGTGCAGGTATTACTTTACTTCCACAGTTGTCATTGCCTCATGAAAAGGTGAAAGATGGCGTGTGCTATCTCGATGCGATTAACCCCACCCCTAATCGCCGCTTAGTATTAGCCTATAGGCCCGGCTCACCACTGCGCGCTCGATTTGAAAAGCTGGCGGCAGCGATTCAGAGTTACCTGAACGCATAATGTTAAGGCCACCAAGAATAAAGCCCTCAGTGAAGAG
>NZ_JAJNNZ010000027.1 GCF_022836845.1 Vibrio gelatinilyticus | reverse complement strand
ACTTCAACCAAGTTACTTGTAACTTTCAAGCCTTTCAGCTTTCCGTTGAAGTGGGCGGCCATTCTATCGATATAAGTTGTAGTGTCAACCACTTTTTCAAATTATTTTCGATTTGGCTCATTCCCTTCCAGACCAGTCAGGCTCTCGCTTTGCCGCCTTGCCGTCTGGAGTTGCGCATTATAGGGAGAACGATCCCATGCGCAACCCTTTTTTGTGTTTTTTTTCTAAAAAAGGATTGTTTGGTGGAATTTACATCAAAAAAGCAAAAGGAGAGTACAAAAACTCTCCTTTTGGCTCGAAAACTTCAGCTAACTAGATAAAAGCGTAAGCGTCCGCATACATATGGTCTGATTTCGCTTGCTTGTTTTGAGTGAACTGTTCTCGCGCAGCACCCGCCATTTCAAAGCGCCCAGCAATGTAGATATCAAACTCCGCTAGAGAGTCAAAGTCTTCACTTACAGCTTGCAGTACATTACCTTGCTTACCGCGCCAATCACTCTCTGTTTTTTCGATAACAGGGATAAAGTGAATATTATCGTGACGCTCTGCGATGCTGTGCAGCTCGTCTTTCGCATACAGTTGCTCTTCATCACGACCGCCCCAATAGAGGTAAATCAACTGGGGGATGCTTTGGCTAATACAGTGATCGAGTATAGAGCGAACGTAGCTGAAACCTGTACCACCCGCTATTAACAGCAATGGGCGTTTGCTGTCTTCACGCATCCAGGCGTCACCATGAGGAGCGTCAATAGCAATATCATTACCTTCTTCAAGCGCACTCTTCATCGCTTCAACAACTTCTAAAGCGTAGGCATTATGCTCTGCAGCTCCAATATGTAGCTCTATTTCACCCTCATGACGACACGGGCTACTTGCTATAGAGAATGGGCGCTTATCTGCCTCTCCCATTTCAACCATCAGATACTGGCCCGCTTTAAACTCTACAGGCCGCTCAGGGTGCAGTAAGATTTGATATGTATTCGCGGCTAAAGGCTCAATTGACTTCACTTTACATTTAATGGTCATATTTCTTCTCTTTTTTATTCGTCACTGAATGTGATCACCAGATCACTTTCAGCATAGGCTAAACATGAAAACATCCAGCCTTGTTCTTTTTCTTTCTCAGTTAGCAATGGCTCAAGTTGATAACTCACCTGGCCACTTTCGATTCGGCATAGGCATGCAGCACACGCCCCTACCTGACATCGATGTGGGAACACGATATTTTGGTTGAGCGCTGCTTCCAGCACCGTTTGCCCTTGTTGCACACTAAATACTATGTTTTGTGGTCGCAATACAACTTGATGGCTCATAGGATCTCGAGCTCATCCCACATGTTATCGATTTTTTGTACTACATGAGGATCTTTTTTAATCGGGATGCCCCACTCTCTTGATACTTCACCTGGCACTTTGTTGGTTGCATCCAGTTCGGCTCTAGAACTTTGTCCTGAGACAAGCTGTGTATCTCTAGCGGGATCCATCCGTGTCGTAATAGCCCAAATCACATCATGCCAGTCACGAACGTTGACATCTTCATCGCAAGCAATGATAAATTTGATATCAACATACTGTTTCAACAAGTTGCAAATACGTTGCATCACTTTTGG
Source organism: Vibrio gelatinilyticus (assembly GCF_022836845.1). Taxonomy (GTDB): domain Bacteria; phylum Pseudomonadota; class Gammaproteobacteria; order Enterobacterales; family Vibrionaceae; genus Vibrio; species Vibrio gelatinilyticus. The sequence goes on along the minus strand of NZ_JAJNNZ010000027.1, from coordinate 17,924 downwards.
AGCCTGACCCACAGACTGCTTATTCATCGCAACAATCGCTAAGCTGCTATCACTCTCGCATGGCGGCAAATAAAAATCGCTCACCTCAGAAAAACTCTGTTTGATCAGAGATAAATAGTCTTGCTCTGATTCTAGTTTTACCCGTTCAGTTCTGTTCAGGTTGCCTTTGAGCTCTAATTCGGCGGGCCATTTTATGGTTGCATCCAGCCCCATCTTAGATCCTAGCCCTGCCACTGGTGAGGCAAAATCAAGAGAGTCGATTGGGGTACTCTCGATCATTAAAGTATCACTTACTGGATCCATATGTTCATTCATGGCTTGCACAACCTCGGGCCAACTGCGTGCATTGACACTCTCATCGCAAACCAGCACAAACTTAGTGTACATGAACTGACGTAAAAACGACCATACCCCCATCATGACGCGCTTAGCATGCCCTGGATATTGTTTTTTCAACGTGACCACGGCCATGCGATAAGAGCAGCCTTCTGGTGGTAAATAGAAATCGACAATTTCGGGGAATTGTTTTTGTAGGATAGGCACAAACACTTCATTTAGCGCAACACCAAGTACAGCAGGCTCATCGGGCGGACGACCGGTGTAAGTGCTGTGATAGATCGGCTCTTTTCTCATTGTTATATGAGTAATAGTGAAAACATGATGTCTTTCTACTTCGTTATAGTAGCCAGTATGATCGCCATATGGCCCTTCGTCAGCAAATTCATTAGGATCGATATAACCTTCCAGAACGATTTCGGCACTTGCGGGAACTTCCAAATCATTACTGATTGATTTGACGACCTCAGTTCTTTCGCCACGTAGCAAACCGGCAAACGCGTACTCTGACAACGTATCTGGTACGGGGGTGACGGCCCCTAGGATTGTGGCCGGATCAGCGCCAAACGCTACCGAAATTGGGAAAGGTTTCCCGGGATTTTTTTCCATCCAATCTCGCAAATCCAACGCGCCACCACGATGAGCAAGCCAGCGCATTATGATTTTATTCTTGGCGATTTTCTGCTGACGGTAAATCCCCAAGTTCTGCCTTTTCTTTTCAGGCCCTTTGGTAATAGTCAGGCCCCATGTTAATAGAGGCGCAACGTCATCTTGCCAGCAACTCATGACTGGTATTTTGTCGAGGTCGACATCTTCACCCTGCCAAATTACATCCTGACAAGGCGCTTTTCTGAGCCGTTTTGTGGGCATATTAAGGACTTGTTTAAAGACCGGTAGCTTCGCTAACGCATCCTTAAAACCTTTTGGTGGCTCAGGCTCCTTTAGATAGGCCATCAACTTACCGACCTCGCGCAGCTCTGAAACATCTTGACGCCCCATACCTATCGCAACCCTCTCTGGGGTACCGAAAAGGTTTGTAAGCACTGGCACTTGATAACCGATTGGGTTTTCGAACAATAAGGCTGGACCACCAGCTCTCAGCGTTCGATCACTGATTTCTGTCATCTCATAATGAGGGTCGACGGGTTTGGTGATCCGTTTGAGCAATTCCTTACCCTCAAGGTGCTCGATAAATTGACGTAAATCCTTAAAGCTCATGTTGATTTCTTACCTGATTAAGATGGTCGTATTATATACTCAAACTCAAAACAGGTGCAGATAATGCCAAGGTTTTCTCTTTAAAGACTCACCAATCACCTTTGTGGTTTTTTACCCTTTTTTATTTGGATAGGGCTTGCTGGACAAGAGACGATTTCACACTACTGTTTGTTGATAGAATATCTCTAACCCACTGGCCATGCCCGTGTTGTGCTAACTGACGAGCAACGTAGCTGGCTTCTTCAGCAACACCCATTCGTTGCACCAAGAATATTTTCACATTTTCAGGTAATGGATCCATTTTTGTCAGTAAAGACAAAGCTTGTTGATTCAGACTAGGGTTCCCTGCCGCGGTCATGATTTGACGAAGCGAAAAATCAGAACGATTCGATGCCAAACGTTCTAACTCCTGCTGACTAAAGTAGTCGGCTCGCATTTTCCATAGCAAATCATACAATTCTTCACTCTCTGAGCTTCTCGCCATATGAGCTAATACTTGAGTTGAGGGTAACCACTGAGTCACACTGCTTTCCGTTAACTGCTCAACCAAAAAAGTTGTCGCTGCGGGTGAAAGACTATCAAACTCGTCAACAAGCAGAGTTTCCCTGCGCTGAACTTCATGAGCAGAGCCCGATAACCACTCGACCAAAATCAAGTCTTTGCTCTCCGCTTTAAGCACGAAGTCTAATGTACTGTGGTTTTGTTTCCACTGTTTGATTAGCCGTGAAGAAATAGCTGGAAAGTTAAATGCAGGCACAGTGAACTCGTAACCATCCCCTTTCTCTAGTACGACATAAGTTGGGGAGAGTTTTTGCTGACTTTCGACAAACATCGCTACCTTAGAAGACAAGATGAAATTGGTCTGTTCAAGTTCATTTAATAGCAGATATCGCACCACCTCCTGCTGAGGGAAGGCAAGTCGATTGAGGCTAAAGTTCAAGCTGTCGGTATCATCGTTCTCGATATATACCATCAGCTGTGAAACTTTTTGATTTAACTGAGGGCTTTCAAGCCATAATTCAGCTTCTTTTTGCGCCATTTCCTTGGCTGACCATGCTGGCGTTGAAAACAACAAGGTTAGATATAGGAGTAATGACGACAACATTCCATGTTGCATGTTAACCTCCTAGTAACATTTCCCTCCATTCTGCTACTTTATTTGCTAGAGTGCAAACAAAAGCGCCACCGAGTAACTCGGTGGCGCTTTAAAATTCGCTATAATGAATTATTGACGACGCATCGCATCAAAAAACTCGTCGTTCGTCTTGGTCATTGCCAGCTTATCGATTAAGAATTCCATCGCATCAGATTCGCCCATTGGGTGAACAATCTTACGTAGGATCCACATCTTCTGAAGCTCATCTGCTTTCGTCAGCAACTCTTCGCGACGAGTACCAGAACGATTGAAGTCGATCGCTGGGAAAACACGCTTTTCAGCAATCTTACGGTTTAGGTGCAGTTCCATGTTACCTGTACCTTTAAACTCTTCGTAGATAACTTCATCCATCTTAGAGCCCGTATCCACAAGCGCTGTTGCGATAATTGTTAAGCTTCCGCCTTCTTCAACGTTACGTGCCGCACCAAAAAAGCGCTTAGGTCGATGAAGTGCGTTCGCGTCAACACCACCCGTTAGAACCTTGCCAGATGAAGGAATTACAGTGTTATACGCACGCGCTAGGCGAGTAATTGAGTCAAGTAAAATAACCACATCTTTCTTGTGCTCTACTAGACGTTTTGCCTTTTCAATCACCATTTCGGCCACCTGAACGTGACGCGATGCTGGCTCATCAAATGTCGATGCAACTACTTCACCTTTTACCAGGCGTTGCATTTCTGTTACTTCTTCAGGGCGCTCATCAATCAGCAATACCATCAACTCACACTCTGGGTGGTTGTGGGCAACGCTCTGGGCAATGTTTTGCAGCAACATAGTTTTACCCGCTTTAGGCGGAGCAACAATCAAGCCACGTTGACCTTTACCGATAGGTGAAGCCAGATCAAGAACTCGAGCCGTAATGTCTTCAGTAGAACCATTACCGCGCTCCATTTTCATGCGCTCATTGGCATGAAGAGGCGTCAAGTTTTCGAAAAGAATTTTGTTTCTAGCGTTGTCCGGCTTGTCGTGGTTAACAGAATTAACCTTTAGCAACGCAAAGTAACGCTCACCATCTTTAGGAGGACGAATTTTACCCGCAATCGAATCACCAGTACGAAGGTTAAAGCGGCGGATTTGACTTGGTGATACGTAAATATCATCTGGGCCAGCTAAGTACGAACTGTCAGCACTACGTAGGAAACCAAAACCGTCTTGAAGAATCTCCAGAACCCCGTCGCCAAAAATGTCTTCACCACTTTTCGCGTGTGCTTTAAGGATGGCGAAAATAATGTCTTGTTTACGCAGACGTGCCAAGTTTTCCAAACCAAGAGATTCGCCAAGCTTTACCAACTCAGAGACTGGTCTGTTCTTTAATTCTGTTAAGTTCATTGTGGTGGATGTTTGTTTAGTCAAAATAGGATCTATTTTCTTATTTAAGATGGATTTGGTCTCAGGATCGACCAAGAAGTGAGCATTTGTTTAATTAACGTGCAATAAATTAGCACTAAAATATAGTCTAGTCTAGCTTTGTAAAAAACAAAACCGTGTATTTGTTAAGATATACGGTTTTGCATTCAACTATTATAGGTTTGCGTCTAAAAACTCTTTCAACTGAGTCTTAGATAATGCACCAACTTTCGTTGCTGCGACACTACCATCTTTAAACAAAAGCAGCGTTGGGATGCCACGAATACCAAACTTTGGTGGTGTTCCGGCATTTTGGTCAATATTTAGTTTACCGATAGTGAGCTTGCCTTCGTACTCGTTTGCAATTTCGTCAAGAATTGGGGCAATCATCTTACAAGGACCACACCACTCTGCCCAAAAGTCAACAAGAACAGGGCCTGCAGCGTTGATCACGTCCGTTTCAAAACCGTCGTCAGTTAGCTGCAAAATCTTATCACTCATCTTTCACTCCGATATTTTCTGTGTTGATGAGATAATCACCAACAATTAGTTCCTCTATTGGAATGTATTTACCTTCGTATTGCAAGCTTAAGCTGATATTCTATAGCCATGAAAAAGACGCATATCACAGAGCAAAAGTTCGCCGATTTGGAAATACATCCCCAAATCATTGAAGGATTGGACAAAAAAGGGTTTGAGTTTTGTACCCCTATCCAAGCCTTGGCGTTGCCGGTACTGCTCACCGGCCAAGACATTGCAGGCCAGGCCCAAACTGGGACTGGCAAAACGCTTGCGTTTTTAACTGCAACCTTTAATCATTTACTGCTGACTCCAGAACACGAAGGTCGCAAGCCAAATCAGCCAAGAGCGATTATTATGGCGCCGACACGAGAGCTGGCGATACAGATCCATAACGATGCGCTACCTCTAATCGAATCTACTGGGATAAAAACCGCATTGGCTTATGGTGGCGATAGCTACGAAAAGCAACTGGCCAAAATAGAGCAAGGTGTTGATATCCTTATCGGCACAACCGGTCGAATCATTGACTTCTATAAACAGAAGGCATTCAACCTCAATAACATTCAAGCAGTTGTGCTCGATGAAGCCGATCGTATGTTCGATCTTGGCTTTATCAAAGACATCCGCTTTTTGTTTCGCCGCATGCCTGAACCCAAAGATCGTCTAAACATGTTGTTCTCAGCCACTCTGTCTTACCGCGTGCAAGAACTGGCTTTTGAACACATGCACAACCCAGAGCATGTCGTTGTTGAGCCTGAGCGTAAAACAGGCCATCGCATTCAAGAAGAGCTATTCTATCCTTCAAACACGGAAAAAATGGCGCTACTACAAACTCTTATAGAAGAAGAGTGGCCTGAAAGAGCCATTATTTTTGCCAATACCAAACACAAATGTGAGTCAGTATGGGGCCACCTAGCGGCTGACGGACATCGTGTTGGCTTGCTCACCGGCGATGTACCACAGAAGAAACGTGAAAAAATCCTTGAACAGTTTACTCAAGGGGACGTAGACCTATTGGTTGCGACCGACGTCGCGGCTCGTGGATTACACATCCCACAAGTGACTCATGTCTTCAATTTCGATTTGCCTGACGACTGTGAAGATTATGTACACCGTATCGGCCGTACAGGTCGAGCTGGAGCAAGTGGCCATTCGATCAGTTTTGCCTGCGAAGAGTACGCCATTAATCTACCTGCTATTGAGGAATACATAGAGCACTCAATTCCAGTGTCCGATTATGACTCTTCGGCTTTAATGCAAGATCTTCCGGCTCCACTTCGCTTGCCTCGTAGCCGCGGTAGCAATACACGTCGCACGAATACTGGTGGTTCTCGAAACTCAAATAGAAAGCCTAACCGCCGTCCTAGAGCACCAAGGCAACAAAAGGAAGCGTAGGTCTTTATGAGTGAAGTAGCACCGTCATCTCCATTGTATGCGGCTATTGATTTGGGGTCGAACAGCTTTCATATGATGGTTGTTCGCCATATTGATGGCGGTATTCAAACCATGGCAAAAATCAAACGCAAAGTTCGCCTCGCAGCTGGATTGAATGGCGAGTTGATGTTAAGCCAAGAAGCCATGCAACGAGGCTGGGATTGTCTCAGTCTCTTTGCTGAGCGATTGCAAGATATTCCAAGAGAAAACATCCGGATTGTCGGTACCGCCACGCTGCGTACTGCCAGCAATGCTGATACCTTTTTGGCTAAAGCTAATCAGATACTTGGATTCCCGATTCAGGTTATTTCCGGAGAAGAAGAAGCGGCCACCATTTATAAGGGTGTCGCCCATACCTCTGGGGGGTCGGGTAAAAGGCTTGTCGTGGATATTGGCGGTGCAAGTACCGAACTTATCATTGGTGAAGGCTTTGAACCAAAAGCATTGACTAGCCTGAAAATGGGCTGTGTTACTTGGCTTGAGCAACACTTTAAAGATCGCCAGCTCACTCAAATCAACTTTGATAACGCCATATTAGCAGCCAAAGACACCCTAGCCCCAATCTTGGAACACTACCAAAATATAGGTTGGGATATTTGCGTCGGGGCAAGCGGCACCGTTCAGGCACTGCAAGAAATCATGCTCGCGCAAGGCATGGATGAAGTGATTACGCTTGCTAAGCTAAAGCGCTTACAAAAACAAGCGATGTTGGCTGACCACTTAGAAGAGCTAGAAATTGATGGTTTGACATTAGAGCGAGCTCTGGTGTTCCCGAGTGGCTTGTCCATTCTTATTGCCGTCTTTGAACTGCTCAACATCGACTCAATGACATTAGCCGGTGGCGCTTTACGTGAAGGCATGGTCTACGATATGGTCAGCGAGCTACAACAAGATGACATATGCGCTCGAACCATCAAAAGCGTTCAGGCTCGCTGTCAGCTTGATGTCGCCTATGCCAATCAAGTCTCGGCCCTAGCAGAAAAGCTACTGCAAGATTGCGGCGCGAATCTATGGCTAAAGGAACCTCAAGCTAAAGGGTTACTACTCACCGCTGCTAAGCTTCACGAAGTAGGTTTGACCCTCGACTTCAAAAAAGCAGGAGAGCATGGCGCCTACTTATTGAGTAACCTCGACCTACCTGGCTATACGCGCGCTCAAAAGTTCTTGTTGGCAGAAGTAATACGACGCTATAAAGACCATTTAAGCGCCATGCCAGCGCAACATGCGTTGTCTAATAGCAGCGCGATTCGCGTACTAAGATTGCTCAGACTGTCCGTGATCCTGACTCATCGCCGAAAAACCGATCTCCAACCAGAGTGTTCGGTTCAGTGCAATGACGATAATATGGTCCTGACTATCGAGAGACAGTGGCTGCTCAACAACCCACTGACAAGTGCAGAGCTTGAGCTTGAAGCAAATCGACAAACTGATATCGGATGGCCTCTAACCATAAACGCCTAACGCTAGATATAAAAAATCCCAAGCATTCGCTCGGGATTTTTTTGTTTTTATGGTGGTTACGCTTTTATGCCACTCACTTCAATATCACGATTAATTAAAGTTAAACGCTTCACTAAGAAGTTTAATAACACGCCGTACATCGGTACAAATAGCCCTAAGCTGATCACTAACTTAAAACCATAGTCAACCAAAGCGATTTCAGTCCAGTGTTCTGCCATAAAAGGATCCGAACTTTGATAGAAAGCAATCGCAAAAAATACCATTGTATCCAACGCATTACCAAATAGCGTTGAACAAGTTGGCGCAATCCACCACTGCTTCATTTGCCTAAGTCGGTTAAATACATGCACATCTAAAATTTGGCCCAGCAAATATGCCATAAAGCTCGCGATGGCAATACGCGCGACAAAAAGATTAAACTCACCTAAATTGGCCAAGCCTTGATACTGACCCTCAAAAAAGATCACCGAAAGAAGGTAAGAAACCGCTAACGCTGGCAACATAACAAAGAATATGATGCGGCGAGCCAAAGCAGCCCCAAAGATGCGAACAGTCAAATCTGTTGCCAGAAAAATAAAGGGGAAGGTGAATGCACCCCAGGTGGTGTGGAAACCAAACACTGTAAAAGGAAGTTGAACTAAGTAATTGCTCGAAGCGATAATTACCAGGTGAAATAAAACCAGTAAGGTTAGGGCTTTGCGCATTTGCGCAGGGGAAAAACGGCTCATGTTGTACCTTTTTCGTTTTTCTTGGGGTGGAGGGAACCCAAGTGAAGCACGGTGACTTCTTGTTAATAATTAATTGGCTTAACACCAATTTCGCGGCGAGCGATTATACATTAATCGATTCTTAGCGCAATAGCGTCAAAAAAGGCAAACGATTAATCAATCGCGTTTCATGTGAAACATCCACCAGCACATCATGAAAAAAGTAGAAAAGGTTCAAAAGCCTTTTTCAAAAAGTCCTGCAAGAAAATGCAGCTCTTCACCTGCAGCGACTTTGTCCAAACACTCAAACCAGACCGTTTCACTGTAGTGTTCCGCCTTCATCAACAGCTTGCACCCTTCAAAATCAACCAACCAGGTATGAATATCAGCATCCCACTGCTTTTCGATTACCGTTGCTGACAACATCTGCAACAAACGCTCACCAAGTGGAGGAAAAGTATCGAAGTCAAAGCGAGGTGTCGAGATGACGAGCTTTCCCTCCGCAGGTAGGTACACATTAAGCCCAAAATCAGTCATGAGAGGTCAAGTGCTCCTGTATCAAATCTAAAAACGGATCCGCATATTTCTCTAACTTACGCTGACCGACACCATTGACCGCCAACATTTCACCGTAGGAAGTTGGCAGGATATCCGCCATATCAATCAATGTCGCATCACTAAATACCACATAAGGCGGCAAACCATCCTCATCTGCGATGGATTTCCGCAATTTACGCAGTTTAGCAAACAGCTTCTTATCGTAATGCTTAGAGGTGAGCTTATCAGCTTTAGCACTTCGAGCAGCGGTATCGAGTCTTGGTACAGCAAGTTCGAGACGGCTTTCATTCCGTAGTAGCGGCCGTGCTTCTTCCGTTAATTGCAGAGTTGAATTTCGAGTAATATTTTGGTTAAGTAAGCCTTTATGAATCAACTGCCTAAAGATGCTCACCCAGTAGTCATGGCTGTGGTCTCGACCAATACCATAGGTTGTGAGTTTGTCGTGCCCGTGTTCACGAATCCGAATGTTTGACATTCCACGCATGACTTCAACAACATAGCCAATACCGAAGCTTTGATTGACCCGATAAACACAAGACAACGCCTTTTGGGCTTCTTCTGTTGCATCGAAATGTTTAGGCGGATCGAGACAGATATCACAATTGCCACAAGGCTGCTCGCGATACTCGCCAAAGTAGTTGAGAAGCACTTGGCGACGACATGTCTGCGCCTCTGCAAAAGCACTCATGGCATTCAATTTATGCGTTTCGACCAATTTTTGTGGCCCATCATCTTTTTCATCAAGCATCCGACGCAACCAACCAATGTCAGCAGGGTCAAAGAGCATCATCGCCTCAGCGGGTAAACCATCGCGCCCTGCTCTACCAGTTTCCTGGTAATAGGACTCGATATTCCTTGGGATATCAAAATGCACGACAAAACGAACGTTAGGCTTATTGATCCCCATACCAAACGCGACGGTCGCAACGACGATTTGAATATCATCACGCTGAAACGCTTCTTGGACATAGGCCCTTTCATCGGCATCCATCCCAGCATGATAGCTCGCCGCGCGGACGTGATTATTACAGAGCTTTTCTGTCAGCATCTCGACTTTCTTGCGACTACCACAATAAATGATGCCGCTGCTGGCCTTATTGTTGTGCAGAAACTTAATCACCTGCGAAACAGGCTTATGCTTCTCAATCAAGTTATAGCGAATATTGGGCCGATCAAAGCTGCCTAAATGAGTATGTGGATCGTTGAGTTCCAATCGATGAATAATGTCTCGGCGTGTGGCGTCATCCGCTGTCGCGGTGAGCGCCATAAAAGGCACATAAGGAAAGTGCTTTTTTAGCTGACCAAGTGCGGCGTATTCAGGGCGGAAGTCATGGCCCCACTGTGAAATGCAGTGGGCTTCATCGACAGCAATCATAGAAAGCTGTACATGTTCTAAGCGTTCAATAAAGTCCCGCATCAAGACCCGTTCAGGCGATACGTACACAAGTTTAATATCGCCACTATTCATGCGTCGATAGACGTCGTAAAGCGCTTCACGTGTCATTGTTGAGTTGATACATTCCGCTGCAACACCATCGGCTTTTAGTTGATCAACCTGGTCTTTCATTAGAGAAATAAGAGGTGAAATCACCAGAGTCATCCCCTCTAGAACCAATGCAGGTACTTGATAACACAGTGACTTCCCGCCGCCCGTGGGCATTATCACCAAGCTATCTTGGTTAGCGATCGCCCTATCAATCACCTCTTTTTGACCTTCTCTGAATGATTGATAGCCGAACACCTCTTCCAGTATTGACTGTGGACAAGGAGCGTTTTCGGGGGGCTGTGCATCTAACAGAGCTGTCATGGAGCATCCTAACAAAAGGGAATATGGCGTTTGAGGGACACATTGTAGTGGGGAATGGTGGGGAATAAAACCGCAATTTACTAGGTGAAATTCTGCATCGCCAATATACTGTGGGCAATTCACTTATTCACCTCTGTATCGGCACCACAGAAGCGACACTCTGAGAGCAAGCATGACACCTGAAGAGCAACAAAAATCCAAACAAGGCGTACTTTTAGCAATAGCGGCTTATACCATGTGGGGTATTGCACCAATATACTTCAAATCCATCACCATGGTTTCACCGTTAGAGATCTTAAGCCACCGTGTTATCTGGTCTTTTGTTCTTTTAGCTGTTCTGCTCCACTTTGGCCGAGGTTGGCGCAATGTCCGCGATGTTCTTCGCTCTAAAAAAAAGGTGACCTTTCTCATCACTACGTCGGTATTGGTAGGTCTTAATTGGCTTATTTTCATTTGGGCTGTACATGCCAACCACATGCTGGATGCCAGTCTGGGCTACTATATCAACCCACTCATTAACGTCTTGCTTGGCATGGTATTTTTGGGGGAGAGATTGAGAAAATTGCAGTGGTTCGCGGTGCTGCTTGCCGCTACCGGTGTTTTAATTCAGTTGATGGCTTTTGGCTCTGTTCCCATTGTTGCCATTGCGCTGGCAATGAGTTTCGGTTTATATGGCCTACTTAGGAAGAAAGTAAGTTTGGATGCACAAACAGGGCTGTTTATCGAAACACTCATCATGTTACCGGCGGCTGCAGTATTTCTGCTGTTTATTGCTGATAGTCCAACCGCTAACCTAGCGAATAACAGCTGGACCCTAAACACTCTGTTGATTTCTGCGGGCATCATCACAACCCTACCACTGCTTTGCTTTACAGGTGCAGCGACACGATTGAAACTATCGACATTGGGTTTCTTTCAGTACATAGGACCAAGCCTGATGTTCCTCTTGGCAGTGCTGGTCTACAACGAAGCTTTCACTGCAGATAAAGCGATTACCTTTGCTTTTATCTGGGGAGCACTGGTCGTGTTTAGCTACGACGGTTTAAGTAACAACCGCAGACGGAAGCAAAGAACTCAATCACACTCATAGCAATAACCTGAATACCATAGAGACCCAAAATGAATGAAGTAACCATTTTAACGACATTAGCGACCGTCCATTTCATAGCGCTGATGAGCCCAGGACCCGACTTTGCATTGGTCGTGCAAAACGCCACCCGCTATGGGCGTCAAACTGGTTTTTACATCGCACTGGGCCTATCACTTGGGATACTGGTTCACTCTGTCCTGAGCTTAACTGGCATTAGCTACATCGTACATCAACACCCTACTTTATTTTCACTATTACAAATTGCCGGGGGAAGTTACCTCGTCTATTTAGGGATAGGGGCACTGACGTCAATTTGGCTACAGTTACGCAGCTCAGATCCGAGCGCCGCGCATGTTCCAGCTCAGAGTCGGATATTGAACAGCCGTAGACAAGCGCTCTCAAGAGGGTTCACCACGAACATTCTCAACCCCAAGGCTTTGGTATTTTTTGTCAGTCTCATGTCCAGCCTTGTACCAGCAAGCATGTCGCTATCAGGTAAAGCTTCTGCACTCATCATTCTATGGGGGCTTTCCCTTGCGTGGTTTTCATTTCTCGCATGGGCGCTATCGACGAAACGCATGCAAAAGCGTTTACTTGATGCCTCAATCTACATTGATGGGCTGTGTGGGCTGCTATTTTCTGGTATTGGCAGCATGATTCTCTATCAAGTGTTCAGCAGTCTATTTAAGTGATTACGCGATCTGACACTGCACGTGTAAGAGATCTCTTACAACAAGCTAAGTTATTATCGCCTCCTGTTGACTGATTATTCCATAAAACAACTTAACTAACTGTTTTATATGGAAATGATAAAGATCACATTTTTTCAAGCACACTTTTTTCGTTGAGATCTAATTGTCGTTTGGAGCGAAAGCATTAATATTAAACATGTCGGAAGGATACTGACACGGAACAGGACTTACCAAGGATTTGGTACTCTTCAGGATGAAGATTCGGTTATTCAGGATGAATGATCGGCATGGATAGCAAATTGGACATTGAACGGACGCAATAGTAACTAGGATGGTTACTACTAAGGAAAGACAATGGACACCTCAGGATGAGGCAGGGACTCAACATCAGGATGATGTCAAGGACACCGCTCAGGGATCAAGTGAAGTGCGCTAACGAGGATTGTTAGCAGGTCAGGATAAGGCCAATGGACACCGCTAGGAAGGCGACGAAAGGAATACGCTGAAGGAATACAGCACACTATCAAGGATTAGATGCATGGAGCACTTTTAGTAGCCGGATTGCTGCGAGTAAGACTATAACCCCGATGGGCGCAAGCCCTCGGGGTTTTTCTTTGCCTATTGACGACTAACCTGCCTTCAGAAATAGAAACCCAGCCTTTGGAAGACTGAGTTTTATCAGCATCTCTATTAATTAATATCGGTTATAGTTTTTCCAGTTTAGCGTAGGCGGTCACTAGCCACTTGATACCTTCACCATTAAAGGCCACTTGAACCCGACTCTGCGGTCCACTACCTTCAAAATTGATAATCGTACCTTCTCCAAATTTTGGATGATTCACTCTCTGACCTAGAGAAAATCCCGTTTCATTAAAACTCTCTTTAACCGCGGTTTGGCTGAATCGCCCACTTGACGTTGGTCGACTCACTTGCGCCTTCATTCTCACTTCTTCGAGGTGTACTTGCGGCAATTCTCTGATAAATCGAGAAGGCTTGTGGTACTTGTCCTGACCGTATAAACGCCTCATTTCAGCATAAGTCATGTAAAGCTTTTCTCGAGCCCGGGTCATACCCACGTAACAAAGCCGACGTTCCTCTTCTAAACGCCCCGCTTCTTCTGCGGACATCTGGCTTGGGAACATCCCTTCTTCAACACCAACCATAAAAACTGTCGGAAATTCCAGTCCTTTCGCACTGTGCAAGGTCATCAGTTGTACAGCGTCATCAAACTCGTCAGCTTGCCCCTCACCCGCTTCCAGCGCGGCATGAGTAAGAAAGGCGGTCAGTAGGGTCATGTCTTCCGCCTCTTCAGGCTTTTCAAATTGCCTAGTTGCGGTAACTAACTCTTCCAAGTTCTCGATTCTGGCTTTGGATTTCTCACCTTTTTCTTGCTCGTACATGCTGTAAAGCCCTGAAGCTTTGATGACGTGGTCAGCCTGCTCGTGCAATGAGGATTCATGTGTATCATCTTCAAGGGCATCGATAAGTTCAACAAATCGGCCAAGAGCGCCGGCGGCTCGTCCAGAAAAAACTTTTTCTTCAAGTAATGCGGTACTCGCTTGCCACATGGTCGCGCCGCGATCTCGAGCTGCAAAGCGAATCGTTTCTAGAGTCTTATCACCAAGCCCTCGAGTCGGTGTGTTGACGATTCTTTCAAAAGCAGCATCGTCATTTCGGTTGGCCATGAGTCTCAAATAACATAGAGCATCTTTGATTTCTTGACGCTCGAAGAATCGCATACCTCCATAAATACGGTACGGAAGCTGAGCCTGAATGAGCGCTTCTTCAAGAACACGAGATTGAGCATTATTTCGATACAACATCGCGCAATCTTCAAGTGCGCCACCGTTCTCGTGCCACTCTTTGACTTTGTTCACCACAAAACGCGCTTCATCCAACTCGTTATAGGCTGAATACACCGAAATTTTTTCGCCATCATCACCGTCTGTCCACAACTCTTTGCCCATGCGCTCGGTATTGTTGGCGATCAATTCGTTCGCAGCTTGTAGAATCGTCTTGGTTGAACGGTAGTTTTGTTCAAGCCTGATGGTGTCTGCGCCACTAAATTCATTGAGAAACTTCTGGATGTTTTCAATTTTGGCACCACGCCAGCCATAAATCGATTGGTCATCATCCCCAACAATCATGACGCGGCAATCAGCGCCCGTCATCATTCGTAACCAAGCATATTGAATGTTATTGGTGTCTTGAAATTCATCAACTAGGATGTGCTTAAATCGAGCTTGGTAATGCTCTCTGATAAATTGGTTGTCACGAAGTAATTCATGAGCACGCAACAATATCTCCGCAAAATCGACGAGCCCTGCTCTATCACACGCCTCTTGGTAAGCACTGTAGATCTGCAAATAGGTTTTGGTAACGGGATCTTGATAAGCGTCGATATGACTAGGGCGCAGTCCTTCGTCTTTCTTCCCATTAATCCACCAAGCAGCCTGACGCGCAGGCCATTGTTTCTCATCTAAGTTTTGCGCTTTAATCAATCGACGTAAAAGGCGCATTTGGTCTTCAGAATCCAGAATTTGGAAATCTTCAGGTAACTTGGCGTCTAGGTAGTGAGCACGCAAAATGCGATGGCAGATCCCGTGAAAGGTACCATTCCACATCCCGGATGAGCTCCCCATCATCAACTCTTCAATACGACCGCGCATTTCCGCAGCCGCTTTATTGGTAAATGTCACGGACATTATCGAAAATGGTGAAGCATTTTCGACTGACATCAGCCAAGCAATACGATGAACAAGAACTCGGGTTTTACCACTGCCCGCTCCTGCAAGCACTAACAAGTGCTCTAAAGGTGCAGCGACAGCTTCACGCTGCTTGTCATTGAGACCATCGAGAAGAAGAGAAGGATCCATAAGAGTTACGCTACTGGTTATTTATACATATTTGGTGATTATATCGTAAACAGAAGTGAATTATCAGAAAAATAACCGCAGCCCAAACCACAAACAAAACCCATTAATTTCATATGGATAGTAAATTAAATTACATAAATGCAGCTTTTTTCTTACTTTTTTGAAATATTTTCAGGCCCTTTCCTATCTTATTGACTGAACAACTCAGCGCTATTGCAGCTTGTCACCATAATGAAAGCAAAGTTTTTAAGGAAAATATTATGAAAACAACCAATCTAGCTATTACCGCAGCCGTCACAGGTTTAATTGCTTTAGGTAGCACATTAATCTCAGCCCCTGCCGTCGCTGCAGAAAAAGAAAAGTGCTATGGCGTTGCCAAAGCAGGCAAAAATGACTGTGCCACTAAAACCAGCTCATGCGCAGGCACCGCTAAGCAAGATAATCAAACCGATGCATTCGTCGTAGTCCCTAAAGGTCTTTGCGGAAAACTAGCAGGTGGCAGCACTGTATCGTCGTAAGCCTACGCGACCAGGGTAAACTCTGTTTGCCCTGATTCTTTTTCTACAGCTTATGCACAATCTAAACTAGATCTAAGGGATCATCATGGATCACAACTCTGCTTTTTCATACGTTGGTGTTGGCTTGCGTCATCCGCACCTTCAGTACTTCGAGCAAAACTCAAATCTAGTTTCTTGGTTAGAAATCCATAGTGAGAACTACTTCAACACACACTCACCCCAACGAGTTTCATTGCATCGCATCGTACAAAGCACGGACATCAGCTGTCATGGTATCGGTCTATCACTTGGCTCGGCTGCCCCCGTCGACCGCCATCATCTGGCGCAATTAAAAGTATTGGTAAACGAGATCAACCCCGTGCTTATTTCCGACCATCTCAGTTGGAGTAAGCACAAAGGCCATCACTTTAATGACTTACTGCCGCTACCTTATACGGAAGAGGCTTTGGACGCTTTCTGTCGCAATGTGGATATTGTTCAAAATGAATTGCAAAGGCCATTGCTGATCGAAAACCCTTCCAGTTATCTTCGCTTTAAACACTCTACTATTAGTGAGTGGGAGTTTTTGAGCGAAGTACAGAAGCGAACTCAATGCCGATTACTGCTCGACCTTAATAATATTCATGTTTCAGCTTTTAATCATGGTTATGACGTACAGACCTACCTAAATGGTATCGATGCTAAGAACGTGGACGAGATCCACCTAGCTGGGTTTACCAAAAGAACTCTCTCCAGCGGAGAAATATGGATTGACACACATAGCACTCTCGTCAGTGACGAAGTATGGGAAATGTATCAGCAATGGTGTGTTAAACACGGTCCAGTGAAAACTCTGATTGAATGGGATTTGGATATTCCACCTGTTGATATACTTTTAGACGAAGCCTCAAAAGCCATTCGCATTCTTGAAAGCCTACCTCGAAAAGACACCGGGGGTTCTAGACATGACCAGTCTATCCAAGCTTCAGCATAGTTTTTCCTTGGCTTTGCTAGACCAAGGCTCATGTGATGAACTTCAAATCGTTTCTGGCCAATTTTCGGGTCAACAAAGGATGACTCTTTATCGCAATAACTACGTCATAGGGTTGACCGACGTCATGCTCTCGACCTACCCAATGGTAGAACAATTACTCGGCAACGATTGCTTTGAATCGGTGGTGCGACACCATGTGTTACATCACCCGCCGACCACTGGAAATACTGCTGATTATGGCGCAGGATTTGCTGGCACACTTAATCGGCTTGACAATATTACCGCGGCTGCACCTTATATTTGCGATGTAGCGAAACTCGAATGGTACATCGACCGCTGCCACCATCTTGCGCCTAGTGCCGCTGACGAGCTTATCAAACCACTGTCACAATTAGCAGAGGTGCCCGACAAGTATCATGGCTTGCTTCACCTTTATTTGGTGCAGCCTTTATTTGTATTGGAGTCAAACTATGCCATCGCTTCGCTCAAAACAGCCATGGATTATGGCAACCTAGAAGACGTCAACATTAATTCTGCACAAAACGTTGTCATCTACAAACACCTCAATGGAAATATTGAAGTGCAGCTTATCTCTCAGGCCACGATGCACCTTATCGAACATCTCGCGCGAGGTTGTAAACTTGACGCACTGAGCCCGGAGTCTTTGCAACAATTACCTGAACTGCTTTCACTTGAAATTGTCACTGGCTTTAAGCTGCACAACTACTAATTAAGGAGCCTGGTCATGAACGCTAACTTCACTCGATGGTTAAAACGGTATGACCATACCGTCGACACCCTGCAAAAATTGTTTATTCCAACACTGCTGCTGTTTTGTCGCTTGTGGGTTGCTTGGGTTTTCTTTAACTCAGGTCTTACAAAGCTTGCTTCTTGGGACAGTACGCTGTATCTGTTTGAATTTGAGTATCAAGTACCACTTATCCCTTGGCAAATGGCTGCCTATACGGGAACGGCAGCAGAATTAGTGCTACCTGTTTTTGTCGCTTTGGGCTTATTCACTCGCCCTATGGCTGTGATCTTGTTCGTCTTTAATGCCATTGCTGTTGTCTCCTACCCTGTGCTTTGGGAGAAGGGGTTTTATGATCATCAGTTATGGGGATTGATGATATTAATCGTCATCATCTGGGGGGCGGGAACAATGTCTGTCGACAAGTTACTACGGCTCAAATTTTAATAAACTTCAGAAACAAAAAAGCCCTAATTTGAAC
>NZ_JAJNNZ010000026.1 GCF_022836845.1 Vibrio gelatinilyticus | reverse complement strand
TATACAGAAGTTGAGTCCCTCTTAAGCGTGAGCCTCGCCACATACCTTATCTTTCTGCACCTTTCATCGAAAAGACGGAGCTTTTCCGTTTCTACGCTTTCATTACCTCTTAAAACTTTTGAGTCTAGTTGCTGAAGTTCAGCATAAGCTAATATCGCTCCACATATTTTAAAGACTTAGTAAAGCCAATCTGATGCTATCCCTATCAATCTAAACTAGTGTTACACTTAAACATCAATTTTACTTAGGCGTTTTATGATATGTTTGGGCTTGACCCAGTTATTATTAGTGGTGGCCCTGGAGCGGGCAAGACGACTCTTGTCAGTGCGTTGGAGCTGCTTGGTTACTCTGTTGGGCACGAAATACCACGGAGATTGATTACTGAGCAAAAGACTAAAAGCGATGGAATTTTACCATGGTTCGATTTGGCGGGTTTTGCGCAACTTTGCTTCGGTGAAATGGTACTACAAAGGAAATCTCTATTGGCCAGTAGCCTAGCTTTTGTGGATAGAGGTATTCCCGATATTTGTGGATACCTTGAAAATGCCGGCTTAATCGTAGATGACTTGATCCTAATTGAAAGTAGGAGAGGGTATCACAATACCGTTTTTCTATGTAAGCCAGTAGAGCAATACTATATTCAAGATGACTTTCGACCATATCCTTTTTCGGAAGCCTTAGAACTACATGATTCTCTTATAAAAACCTATACTGATTTGGGGTATAACCTTATTGAAATCCCTTGGGGGATAACATCTGAACGAGTCGATTTTGTATTGAAGTCACTAAACAATTTAAGTAAAAAAGAGACGGTATAGAAGTATGGGGTTTAGGGACAAGCTCAATCATCACTTTTCTGCACAAGGCCAGTCTGGCCAGTGTTTGCGATTTGGACAATATTTATTTCAACGGATGAGTCACGATAGAGTCAATGTAAATGCAGGGTATTTGACCTACATTACTTTACTGTCTATTGTGCCACTACTTACCGTTTTGCTTTCGATCCTATCATCGTTTTCAATTTTTTCTAATACTGGTCAAGTACTACAGGATTTTTTGATTCAACATTTTGTGCCGGCCGCTGGTGATGCTGTGTATTCAGCGCTAAATGAGTTTGTAACGAACACCACTAAAATGACGGCAATCGGCAGTACGTTTTTGTTTGTTGCGGCTCTTATGTTGATTTCCAATATCGATAAAAATCTAAATTACATCTGGCGGGTTAAGGTTAAGCGTAGAGCGGTATTTTCTTTTTCAATGTACTGGATGATTTTGACTTTAGGCCCGGTGTTAGTGGGCGCAAGTATTGTTGTAACGTCTTATCTAACATCTTTGAAATTGCTTGAACACGAAGCGTTGACTGGGGCTTATAATTTATTCCTTCGTTGGTTGCCTGCCATATTGTCATACTTTGCTTTTGTAGGGTTATATCTATTGGTGCCCAATAAAAAAATTTACTTTAAGCACGCAATGTTTGGCGCTTTCGTCGCCACCGCTCTATTTGAATTAAGTAAAAAGGGGTTTGCTTACTACATCACCCAATTCCCCTCATATCAACTTATTTATGGAGCCATAGCTGCCATTCCGATTCTGTTTCTTTGGATATATTTGTGTTGGATGATCGTACTCGTGGGTGCTGAGTTTACTGCTGCGCTGGGCGAGAAAGAGCAGTGGTCCAAGCTCGAGGGCGTGATACAATCGGTTGCGGATAATTCAACAGATATCAAGGAACAACATATTGATAGCCCTGATTCAAAGAGTGAGTGAGTCGTCGGTAAAAGTCGATGACAAAGTGGTTGGTGAGATTTCTCAAGGACTATTGGTTTTACTTGGCGTCGAGAAAGGTGATGATGAGTCAAAAGCTAAGAGGTTAGTCGAGCGAGTAACCACTTACCGCGTTTTTGAAGATCAAGACGGGAAAATGAACCTAAATGTTCAGCAGGTAGGTGGTAGTGTATTGGTTGTATCGCAATTTACTCTGCCTGCTGATACAAAAAAAGGAACGCGAGCCGGATTTTCTCGCGGTGCGACACCTAGTGAAGCCGAGCGACTATACGATTTCTTTTCAGACAACTGTGCACAAATTTTGCCTACTGAGCGCGGAGTGTTTGCCGCAGACATGAAAGTCTCACTGGTTAACGACGGCCCCGTCACATTTTGGTTACAAGTTTGAGTTCTAATTCAGATTGTTCGAACCTAAATTTACGTTCAAAGGATTGCCATGTTTAAACTTATTACCCCAAAAACAGATAATCAGCTAAGTAAGTACTTTCACTTCCGCTGGCAGATGCTTAGGGAGCCATGGCGTTTACCTGAAGGTTCCGAACGTGATGAATACGATGAAATGAGCCATCATCGAATGATTGTTGATGGTCGTGGTAGACCTATGGCGATTGGTCGCCTTTACATTACCCCCGATAACGAAGGCCAGATCCGCTATATGGCGGTCAAAAGCAATCGTCGCGATAAAGGCATGGGTTCACTCGTCCTCGTCGCTCTAGAGTCGTTTGCCAGACAAGAAGGGGTCAAGCGATTGGTGTGTAACGCGCGTGAAGATGCTATCGCTTTCTATCAAAAAAACGGCTTTGAAAGCCAAGGCGAACTTAATGACCAATTTGGACAAATCCGTCATCAACAGATGGTGAAGCCACTCGATCCTCTTGCAAAAGTATTGCGCCGCCCTGAGTGGTGCGCGGAACTTCAACAGCGATGGGAACAGCAAATTCCGATCAGCGATAAGATGGGGATCAAAATCAATCAGTACACGGGCTATCGCTTTGAATGCAGCGCGCAACTGAATCCAAATTTAAATCCACATAATACAATGTTTGCAGGGTCGGCTTTTACCCTAGCGACGCTTGCGGGTTGGGGTATGACTTGGTTACTAATGAAAGAGCGTGGCTTAAATGGTGATATTGTATTAGCCGATAGTAATATCCGTTATCGACACCCTGTTGAAGTTAATCCAGTTGCTGTGACTTCTTTAGATGGCATCAGTGGAGATTTGGATCGACTCGCTTCCGGGAGAAAAGCGCGCATCGTGATTAACGTTACTATATTTAGCGGAGATGAAGCTGCGGTTGAGTTTGTAGGCACTTACATGTTGTTACCCAATTATCAGTCTGTTTTGACATCAAGTTAATTCCTATCAATTTTGTTGCTCAAAACCGTCAAGCGATTTTGAGCACTGCAAGGTGGCTATGTGCAAATTAAAACTGGGAAGTGTCAGCTTCGTTTGGCTGGAGCAATTTACGTTGATCTCAAACGCCAGGCTTTCCTGATGTTGAGCGGCTAAATCTACTTGCCCTTGGCCACCACCGTCAATTCCCTCACCAGAAATCGTCCAGGACTGAATATCCAGTTGCCCACGCTGGGCGATGATGTTCAGAGGTGACACATTAAAAGCTTGTAAGTGATCACTTTGCTCACCGAGTAGGTAATGCGTATCTCTAAAGCTAGTATCGATGGTTCCTGTAACGGTTTGCCGAACAGCCTTTTCGTCGGCAGCTAGGCCAGACATAGAAATATGTCCGTCTGTCACTCCTGTTATACCATAACCGATGAGCTCGTTGTTAATCAGCGGCTCTAAAGGCAGCCCATCAAAGGATAGATCCAATGACCATGGCTTACTGGCAGCAACAAAATCGATACTTGCTTTAGCATCAAGATATCCTTCAGAAAATGGAACGAAAAAACGTTCTAATTGCCATAAACCCTTTTTACTGCTTGCTTCCATTAATGCTTGCGTAGCGATCGTATCGCCATAGCTAATACTATTTGCTGATACAGCTAGCTCTCCTTGCCACATGCCCCATAGATATTTTTGTTTCACGTTGAGACCCGAGATATCGACATTTAGCCCGCTGATTTGCCAGAACGGCTCCCGTTGTAGTTGGATCCATTGCCCTCTATTTATCTTTAATCTATTTATCGACAATGACATCAAAGAGTCGAGGTAGCCTAGGTAAGGCTCAATGTTAGGTGTTATGCTTTCCTCGTCTTGATGATACTTAATGCCATCGAGTAGCACGTTGTCTAACAACAATGAGGTAGGAGTCGCAACACCTGATACCTGAATGCGACCTTGATTGAACACGGCGTCTGCATCATGAAGAGTGATCTCATTCGACCGTAGAGAGAGACTGATACGAGGTTCGATAAAAGGCAGATTATTCCAAATGATGCTGTCAGCATCAAGTGACATGGTTGCATCATTTTGCTCCCATAATGCAAAGGGAAACTGGAAATGCTCAAACGATGCATTGAGATTAACAGCTTTAAAGGCCTCAAAAGAAAGCTCTGAATTGAGGATATCTAGGCTGTTAATATGAGTTATGGGGCTGAGTAAGGATTTGAATATCGGTGTTTCCAGTTGCTTAACGTCAAAATGGAGTTGATTGATAGTAGTGTTTACCAATGACCAGCCGTCCGCTTGGCGTTGCGCTTGAGTCGAGATCTTTGCGTCATGCCACTCAAAAGAAAGGCCGTAAATTTTACTGTGCTCTTGTGCAAATTTTGCATCGATCAGAAAGTGATTAAAAGCTTCGCCTTGATAGTAAACCTGAGATGCTGAAGCTTGTAGGATCCCATTTGGGATGACGCTACCCTTAGTCCATTGTGGGTTTTCCAGTTGTAGCTGCAAATCGTTAATGGTTACTGTTTTATCGGAATAGTCGATGTTCTTTAAAGAGATGCTATCGAGATTCCAATGGGTTATTTCCTTTGGATAAGAGGATGAAGGCTGTTGAATGGAGACACCATTAATCAGAACATCACTAATGCCTTTAGAAGATCGAAGGAGTTTACTCCAGCTTAACCATAATGTTACTTGGTTGATCTGTTGGATAGCCAATTTGTTTGTTTCAAATGAAATATCACGCAAGGTGATTTCATTAGGGTAATGGTACTCAACTTCACGAATGGAAAAGGGATAAGGTTGCCACTGCTTCGTAAAGGTGTTTATAAGTGGCGCTGCGTATTTAGTATGTAGAGTAGCAAATATTAACAATATGCTCAGTAAGCAAAGGGCAATTAAGGCGGCAATAAGAGCCGAAATTTTCTTCATAGATGCATATCGATTTGTAGATACTTTACATGGGTATTAATGTAGCGCGAAATGATAAAAAAAGCCCCTCTTTAAGAGGGGCCAGTATAAAATAATAGGCTTGGATTCAATTAATTAATCTAATTGAGGTCCAGCTTTTACCAGTGACTTGCCTTCGGCGTTATCTGTGTACTTGTCGAAGTTGTTGATGAAGCGCTGAGCAAGATCTTCTGCTTTGCTCTCCCATTGAAGTGGGTCAATATACGTATCACGTGGATCTAAGATGCTGGTATCAACACCCGGTAGAGAGGTTGGCACTTCCAAGTTAAATACTGGAATTGTCTTCGTGTCACTCTTCTCAATTGAACCATCAAGGATGGAATCAATAATGCCGCGGGTATCTTGAATTGAGATACGTTTACCACTACCGTTCCAACCCGTGTTGACTAGGTAGGCTTCGGCTCCTGCTGCTTCCATACGCTTAACTAAGACCTCGGCGTATTTAGTTGGATGCAATGTTAAGAATGCAGCACCAAAACAGGCAGAGAATGTTGGTGTTGGCTCCGTAATTCCACGCTCAGTACCCGCAAGCTTCGCTGTGAAGCCCGAAAGGAAGTGATATTTCGTTTGTTCTGGCGTTAACTTCGATACTGGTGGCAATACACCGAAAGCGTCAGCAGACAAGAAAATCACTTTGTTGGCGTGGCCGCCTTTAGATACTGGCTTAACGATATTGTCGATGTGGTGCAATGGATACGAAACACGAGTGTTCTCTGTCTTAGAACCATCATCAAAATCGATCGAACCGTCGTTGCGAACTGTTACGTTTTCTAGTAGTGCATCACGGCGAATCGCGTTGTAGATATCAGGTTCAGCTTCCTTAGAAAGGTTTATGGTTTTCGCGTAGCAACCACCTTCGTAGTTGAAGATACCATCATCATCCCAACCATGTTCATCGTCACCGATAAGGGCACGTTTCGGATCGGTAGATAGTGTTGTTTTACCTGTTCCTGATAGGCCGAAGAATACAGCAACATCTTCATCTTTGCCCATATTTGCAGAACAGTGCATCGACGCGATGTCTCTTAGTGGAAGGAAGTAGTTCATCATTGCGAACATACCTTTCTTCATCTCGCCGCCGTACCAAGTACCACCAATCAGCTGCATTTTTTCCGTCAGGTTAAATACAGTGAAGTTTTCTGAATTAAGCCCATGCTGCTCCCATTTCTGGTTAGTGCACTTAGCGCCATTCATCACAACAAAGTCAGGTTCGAATGTGGCGAGTTCTTCTTCTGAAGGACGAATAAACATATTTTTCACAAAGTGAGCTTGCCATGCCACCTCAGTGATAATACGAATACACAGCCTTGTATCTGGGTTCGTTCCACAGTATCCATCAATAACAAACAGGCGTTTGCTCGAAAGTTGGTCCGTTACCAGCTCCTTGAGGTCATTCCAGGCGTCTAAAGACATTGGTTTATTGTCGTTTTTCACTTTTTCAGATGTCCACCACATAGTGTCACGGGTTGTGTCATCTAAAACAATAAATTTGTCTTTTGGAGAGCGGCCAGTAAATATGCCTGTATCTACAGCAACGGCGCCGAGTTCGGTGACTACGCCTTTTTCGTAGCCTTCCAGACCTTCGCGGGTTTCTTCTTCGAATAACTGCTCATAACTTGGGTTGCGAACAACGTCAATTACGTCAGTAATTCCGTATTGGGTAAGATCGATTTGTGCAGCCTTATTATGTTCCATAACGGTCATAGGTGCTCCTTTATAAGATTTTGTAGGGATTTTGTAGTAATTGTTTTTTATTTTGAGCTTAATGCTAACAATCGAATCACAATAAAACAGGGATGGAGTTCAAAAATTGGCCATCAGCCACTGATGGTTTTAAGTGTTTCGTCACACATTTACTTTGGTGTTATGACCTGCACACAAACCTTTGCGCAAGATCAATTCACTTTATTAGCACTATTGTTGAGAGGGTTATTCTGTCTCGGGCTTGTTAGAATCGGCAAAATAAGCAAAAAAAAACCAGAGTAAAAACTCTGGTTTTGTAACATATATTTAACACTTTGTGTTAATGGATTGTTTTGTTATTGTCGTTAGCCTCGGCAAAAAGAGCCTTAATGTCGGGCTCATCGAAAGAGTAACTTGTACCACAATAATCGCAGTGCAATGACACGGCGCCTTCTTCTGCTAAAATGGCGTAAATTTCTTCCTGAGCGACAGTGACGATTGCTGAAGCGCTACGTTCTCGAGAGCAACCACAGAAAAACTCTACAGGCTGTGGGGTAAAAACTTGAACCGTCTCTTGATTGTACAGTCGATACAGTAGCTCATTGGCTTCTAAAGAGAACAGTTCTTCATCTTTGACAGTATCAGTCAATTGCTCTAGGTGCTCGAAGTCGTTTTCAGAGCCGGTTCCATCCGGCATTACCTGCAAAAGCATACCAGCGGCATGGGCTTTACCTTCAAGTTCACCAGTGCGGATCCACAAACGAGTTTTAAGCTGCTCAGAGCGCTCAAAATAGCTCTCCAGCACTTCAGACAAGTTTGCCCCTTCAAGAGCAACAACACCTTGATAGCGTTCACCTTTGTTAGGTGTAATTGTGATGACTAAGTGACCTTTGCCCATCATGTCGTGCAATGTGGCATCATCAGCGACATTTCCTTCCCAGCGTGCAACGCCACGTAGTTTTTGGTCATGGTCGCCATTGATTACAGCGAGTGAAACAGGGCCATCGCCTTGTAGTTGCATCGTAATCGAACCTTCGAACTTTAAGGTTGCGGTAAGTAAGCTAGTTGCGACCAGCAACTCGCCAAGTAATGATTGCAATGCACCTGGATAGTCTTTACTGGATAAGATTTCCTGATATGCCGTGTCTAACTGGACTAGTTCCCCTCGAACAGATAGGTCTTCAAAGAGGTAACGATTTAATAAGTTATTTGCCATTTAAGGAAGCTCCAGCTTATTGATGTTTGAACTTTATGATATCACGACGTTGTTTTTTATCCGGTCGCTTATCTGGACTTGGGTTATGAGCATGGAGTTTACGCTTTAGAGCGTTCTCCTCGCGTTTTGCCATACTTTCAGATGTCTCTGAATATAATGTTTGTGCTTCAGGAGCTCCGCGGCGCTGTCCTGAAATTCGCTCGATAATCACCGTTTTTTCTTCATTACCTTGTCTTAAGGTGATGGTTGCATTTAATTCGACGTTTTTACTTGGCTTACTACGTTGACCATTGTAGTGGACTTTGCCACCGTCGACCATGTTGCGAGCTATGCTACGGGTTTTATAAAAGCGAGCGGCCCAAAGCCATTTATCTAATCGGACTGCACTGTCTTCGGCCTTCATGATGAATCCTGATTTAATTTTCACTAAACGGTTGCTTGCTATAAGCATCACCGTTGGCTCATTCTGGATAATAAATGGTGGCTAGATCTAATAAATTCAAGCTTGAAATACATATATAGAGCGGTCTAAGTTAGTTGTGGTATAGTTTTACTATAATTTACTTGTAGTTAGCGGCTATGTTGATGACCTTAAAGGCCTGACAAGTAAAACTGGGATATTTTGGGGTTAGGATGCTCATCTTGTGAAAGTCACGTTTTTACAGTCATTTAATCTTCGCCATTTAACGCTGCCAACCTTGGTAGCACGTTGGATGCCTCATCAAAACCTCATCAGCACACTGTTGTCTTTTGTGTTCACGCTGTCTTCAGCTTGGATTGTAGGTATGCTTATTTGGCAATTTTATCCTTCAAGTCACTCAGTCAGCCAATGGACCCCGGCCCAAGTCGACCGCTCATCATCATCTTTATCTTCATCATCATTGCAAACAGATGTGTCTTCGATCAATCAAGCACAACTTTTTGGGCAATACAGTCAACAAGGAGTGGTAGCTCCAGTGGTGCAAGATGCGCCTAAGTCGCGATTAAACTTAGTGTTAGTGGGAGCCGTGGTCAGTAATCAAGCTGAAAAAAGTTTGGCGGTGATCGCACATCGAGGTAAACAAGGGACGTATGGATTGGGTGAGCAAATCGATGGAACTCGCGCTACTGTGAAGGCAATTTTGATCGATCGAATTATTATCTCAAATGCGGGACGAAATGAGACGGTTATGCTCGAAGGCTTGGAGTACAGAAAATTACAACTTCAAACGACACCGTCAGCGGCAAGTTCTAATGTCATTGGTAATAATCCAGTCAATAATGAGGAAAAATTGGCTACCATTCGCCAAACTATAACTCAAGATCCACAACAAATATTTCAGTACGTGCGTTTATCGCAGGTAAAACGTGACGGGAAAGTGCTCGGCTATAGGGTGAGTCCAGGCCGAGATCCAGAGCTGTTTAATGCCGTCGGATTACAGAATGGCGATGTTGCCATTCAACTTAATGGAGCCGATCTCACCGATCCGGCAGCCATGGGTAAGATATATAAAACTATCACAGAGCTCACGGAGTTGAATTTAACAGTCGAGCGTGATGGTCAACAGCATGACATCTTTATTCAGTTTTAGTCATGGTTGATAAGATATTAAGGGAGCAATACGTGAAAAGTTGGCTAAAGAAAAGCACCTGGTTATTAATGGGCAGTTTACTGTCTGTTCCAGTGGTGTCAGCGAACGAATTTAGCGCCAGTTTCAAGGGCACCGATATTCAAGAGTTTATAAATATTGTCGGCCGAAACTTGGACAAGACTATTATTGTCGATCCCTCTGTGCGTGGGAAAGTGGATGTTCGTAGCTACGATGTACTCAGTGAAGAGCAATATTACAGCTTTTTCTTGAATGTGCTCGAAGTCTATGGTTTCGCCGTCGTTGAAATGGAGTCCGGCATCTTAAAGGTCATTAAAGCTAAAGATGCAAAAACATCGGCTATCCCTGTAGTCGGTGATGAGGAACGCATTCAGGGCGATAGCGTGATCACTCGTGTTGTGGCCGTTAAAAACGTCTCAGTTCGAGAATTGTCCCCGCTATTAAGGCAGCTCAATGACAACGCTGGAGCGGGCAATGTCGTTCACTATGATCCAGCCAATATTATTCTCATTACCGGACGTGCCGCTGTAGTGAATCGCCTAGCGGATATTATTACACGCGTTGACCAGGCAGGTGACAAAGAAATTGAAGTCGTTGAGCTTAAAAATGCGTCTGCGGCAGAGATGGTAAGAATCGTAGACGCGTTGAATAAGACCACCGATGCAAAAAACACTCCAGCCTTTTTGCAACCAAAGCTGGTGGCTGACGAGCGAACCAACTCTATTCTTATATCTGGCGATCCAAAAGTTAGAAAACGTCTGCGCCGCTTGATTGCACAGTTGGATGTAGAAATGGCGACCAAAGGTAATAATCGCGTTCATTATTTAAAATACGCTAAAGCGGAAGATCTTGTCGATGTGCTCAAAGGTGTGTCTGACAATTTACAAAAAGAAAAACAAGCGGGCACAAAAGGCACAAGCACCGTCAGTCGTGGTGAAGTCATGATCACAGCGCATCCAGAAACCAATGCGCTGGTTCTCACTGCGCCACCAGATATCATGAAAGCACTGCTTGAGATCATTCAGCAGTTGGATATTCGTCGAGCTCAAGTGTTAATCGAAGCGTTGATTGTTGAAATCGCCGATGTTGATGGAGCAAATCTAGGTGTGCAATGGGGCAACCAATCGGCAGGAAGCGTCGTGCAATTCTCCAATACTGGCGCCTCAGTCGGAAGTGTGATGGTCGGTCTAGAAGAGGCAAAAGACAAGAAGCGAACTGAAAGTTATGTAAATCCAATCACAGGTGCTACAGAGACTAGAGAGATCACAGAATCTGGCGATTATTCTAAACTAGCCAGTGCTTTGGCCGGCGTTCAAGGTGCTGCTATTGGTATTGCTCTAGGTGACTGGACCGCCTTGATCACCGCGGTATCGAGCCAATCTAACTCGAATATTCTCTCTTCTCCAAGTATTACCGTTATGGACAATGGTGAAGCTTCTTTTATTGTTGGTGAGGAAGTGCCTGTTCTTACGGGTTCTACTGCGGGCTCAAATAACAGCAACCCGTTCCAAACGGTGGATCGAAAAGAAGTCGGTATCAAGTTGAAAGTGGTTCCACAAATCAATGAAGGAAACTCAGTGCAGCTGAATATTGAACAGGAAGTTTCCAACGTTCTGGGTGCCAATGGTGCTGTGGATGTCCGCTTTGCCAAGCGCCAACTCAATACATCAGTGATGATTCAGGATGGTCAAATGCTGGTTTTGGGTGGTTTGATTGATGAGCGCGCAGCGGAGAGTGAATCAAAAGTTCCGTTTTTGGGGGATATTCCTTTTCTAGGTCGTTTGTTCACGTCAACCAGTACCACGGTCGAAAAGAAAAACTTAATGGTGTTTATTAAACCAACCATTATCCGCGATGGCATGACTTCTGATGGTATCACGCAGCGTAAATACAATTATATTAGAGCCGAGCAGCTATTTAAGGCAGACCAAGGGCTAAAATTGATGGACGATGGTTTTATCCCTGTTCTGCCGGAATTCGGCGAGTCCATTCGTTACCCCGCTGAAATACAAGCTTTCATTGAACAGGTGGATGACAAATAATGCCGGATACTCGATACGCGCAGCCATTAGTCACAAGATTGCCGTTTAGTTTCGCTAATCGTTTTAAAGTGGTCTTTGAGTACTCCGACGAGGGTGCTGTGCTGTATTATGTTGCTCCTTTGCC
Organism: Vibrio gelatinilyticus; assembly: GCF_022836845.1. Classification (GTDB taxonomy): domain Bacteria; phylum Pseudomonadota; class Gammaproteobacteria; order Enterobacterales; family Vibrionaceae; genus Vibrio; species Vibrio gelatinilyticus. Next base: position 12,786 of record NZ_JAJNNZ010000026.1, on the reverse strand, counting down.
TATTTCGGCAATGGCAGAAGTCAGTCGTGTTGTGCGTCAGCATTTCGAACTGAAAGAACTCAGCTCTGAAGAGTTTGAAAGGAAACTGACACAAGCTTATCAGCGAGACTCTTCAGAAGCGCGCCAATTGATGGAAGATATTGGCGCGGATAGCGATGACTTTTTCTCGCTTGCAGAAGAGTTGCCTCAAAATGAGGATCTGCTCGAATCTGAAGATGATGCTCCTATCATCAAATTGATCAATGCCATGTTAGGCGAGGCGATCAAGGAAGGCGCATCCGATATTCATATTGAGACGTTTGAAAAGGTGCTTTCTATTCGTTTTCGCATCGATGGCGTATTGCGAGACGTTTTGGCTCCGAGCCGTAAGTTGGCTCCCTTGTTGGTGTCGCGAGTAAAAGTCATGGCTAAACTGGATATCGCAGAAAAGCGCGTTCCACAAGATGGACGCATTTCGCTAAGAATTGGTGGTCGGGCTGTCGACGTTCGTGTATCGACTATGCCATCTTCTCATGGTGAGCGAGTTGTGATGCGTCTACTGGACAAAAATGCCACACGATTGGACTTACACAGCCTAGGAATGACTGAAACTAATCACGCTAGTTTTAGGCAGTTGATCAAACGACCACATGGCATCATTTTGGTGACCGGGCCGACCGGTTCAGGTAAGTCGACGACACTTTATGCCGGCTTACAGGAAATCAACAGTAACGAGCGTAATATCCTGACCGTTGAAGACCCGATAGAGTTTGATATTGATGGCATCGGGCAAACGCAGGTCAATCCAAAGGTGGATATGACGTTTGCTCGTGGTTTACGTGCAATATTGCGACAAGACCCGGATATCGTCATGGTTGGTGAAATTCGAGATCTAGAAACGGCCCAGATAGCGGTTCAAGCATCTTTGACGGGTCACTTAGTGATGTCGACCTTGCACACCAACACTGCCATTGGCGCTATCACTCGAATGCGCGATATGGGCATTGAGCCGTTTTTGATTTCGTCTTCAATGCTCGGTGTTCTCGCGCAAAGACTGATTAGAACCTTGTGTAACGATTGTAAGGCTCCTTATCAAGCCGATAGCCAAACCCAGAAACTGTTCAACATTAATGAACAACAAAGTTTGACCCTATACAAACCCGTTGGTTGTGAAAGGTGTAATGGTAAAGGCTACCGTGGCCGAACAGGTATTCATGAGCTGCTCATCGTTGATGACACAGTACAAGGGCTTATTCACGATGAGGCGGGGGAGCAGGAAATTGAAAAAGCCATTAGGGCCAAGACCCCAAGCATCCGTGATGATGGGCTCGATAAAGTAAAACAAGGCATCAGTTCTCTTGAAGAGGTCATGCGAGTGACAAAGGAAACCTAGGTGGCGACGTTTGAATACAAGGCTCTGAATGCCAAAGGAAAACAATCCAAAGGGATACTAGAAGGTGATAATGCTCGCCAAGTGCGTCAGCGCCTCAAAGAACAAGGTCTGGTACCCGTTGCTGTCACCGAGGCGAACGCCAGGGCGAATAGTTCCAACCACTCAACACTTCAAAAGCCGACTTTCAGGCGTGGAATCAGTACGACAGATCTCGCCTTGATTACTCGTCAATTATCGACTTTAGTCCAGTCGGGAATGCCACTCGAAGAGTGTCTCAAAGCTGTTTCTGAACAATCAGAAAAGCCGAGAATTCGCACCATGATGGCTGCCATTCGTTCCAAGGTCACCGAAGGTTATACCTTGTGTGATAGCATGGCTGACTACCCACATATCTTTGATGATCTATTTCGTTCTATGGTCTCAGCAGGTGAAAAGTCAGGTCATCTTGATTCGATTTTAGAGCGATTAGCGGATTACGCAGAAAACAGACAGAAAATGCGGTCTAAGCTACAGCAAGCCATGATCTACCCAGTGGTACTGGTGGTCTTTGCCGTCGCGATTGTGGCATTTTTGTTGGCTGCGGTGGTGCCTAAAATTGTGGGGCAGTTTGTACAAATGGGTCAGGAGCTACCAAAATCTACTCAGTTTCTTCTTGATGCCAGTGCATTTATACAAAACTGGGGGATAACGTTATTAGCGCTTGGTTTAGTTACTGGGTATATGATTCGATGGGCGTTACAGAAACCCAACATTCGAATGCGCTGGGATAGAAAAGTTCTACAGCTTCCACTGATTGGTAAGATAGCCCGTGGATTGAATACCGCACGATTTTCACGAACACTGGCTATCTGTACATCAAGTGCCATTCCGATCTTGGAAGGTATGAAAGTCTCTGTCGATGTGATGAGCAATCATTTTGCTAAGAAGCAGGTTTCACTTGCTGCTGAGAATGTCCGTGAAGGGGCGAGTTTACGCCGAGCTCTGCAAGAAACCAAGTTATTCCCACCGATGATGCTGCATATGATTGCCAGTGGTGAGCAAAGTGGCGAGCTAGAAAGCATGCTAACGCGCGCCGCAGATAACCAAGATCAGAGTTTTGAGTCCACAGTGAATATTGCACTGGGAATTTTCACACCAGCCTTGATTGCCATAATGGCTGGCTTGGTATTATTTATTGTGATGGCGACGCTAATGCCAATATTGGAAATGAACAATTTGATGACAGGTTAACTCTAACTCTAAGGATAGAGTGGTTATCTTGGCTAGTATTTAGTTTGGAGAAAGTAAATGAGAAGTAGAAGACAGAACAAGCAATCGGGTTTCACCTTATTAGAAGTCATGGTTGTAGTGGTGATTTTGGGTATTCTGGCCAGTTTTGTTGTGCCAAACCTATTAGGCAACAAGGAAAAGGCAGATCAGCAGAAAGCGATTACCGATATTGTGGCCTTAGAGAATGCCTTAGATATGTATAAACTCGACAACAGTGTTTATCCAACGACAGATCAAGGTCTTGATGCTTTGGTTACTAAGCCTAGCAACCCTGAGCCGCGTAACTATCGCGACGGAGGCTACATCAGACGCTTGCCTAACGATCCATGGGGCAACGACTATCAATACTTAAGCCCGGGCGATAATGGCACAATTGATATCTTCACGTTGGGCGCTGAAGGTCAAGAAGGTGGTGAAGGTGTTGCCGCTGATATTGGTAACTGGAACATTCAAGACTTTCAGTGATGACAAGATAGGGGCGAAGCGCTTATTTCGCCCCGACTTTTATGTGTGAATATTCAATGCCAACTTGCAACCGTCGCTTTTCCCGAACATCATCGGCAGGGTTTACTCTGCTCGAGATTATGCTGGTGTTGGTTTTGCTGTCAGTAAGCGCCGTTGCTGTAATCGCTACCTTTCCTAATCACCAGCAAGATGTGATTAAGCAGCACTCTTTACGCTTATTTCAGCGTCTACAGCTGCTCAATGAGGAAGCTGTCTTAGGTGGCAAAGATTTTGGTTTGTATATTGACGAGACTAAACGTACCTACACATTATTGGAGTTGAAAGCCGATGGTTGGCAGTTGATTGACATTGACCGTTTACCTGCTGAAACCAGCTTGCCCGTAGGGATTAGCCTGAGTTTAACGTTGGGTGGCGAAGCGTGGCTTCAGGATGATCGCTTATTCGAGCCCGGATCGTTGTTTGATGAAGACATGTTTGCCGACGTTGAGAAGCGCGAGAAAGCGCTGAAACCGCCACAAGTGCTCATCCTTGCGAGCGGTGAAATTACCCCCGCCACTGTTACTTTTGAAGCGCAAGATACAACAGAAAACACACACTCTTGGGTTGTGTTGATACAAGAAAATAGCCAAATTCGCGTCTTAGATGAAGAGGCGTTTCGTGATGAAGAGCGCTAGAGGTATGACGTTACTTGAAGTGCTCGTTGCGCTGGCGATATTTGCGACAGCAGCTATCAGTATCATCCGCTCAGTAAGTCAGCATATTAATACATTGGGCTACCTCGAAGAAAAGATATTCGCGGCTATGGTTGTTGACAATCAATTGGCAAAAGTGATGTTGGATTCCTCAGTTTTAAGCGCCAAAAAAGGCACCGAGAAATTAGCCAACCACACCTGGTATTGGAGTGTGACTCCAGTGGGCACTGCCGATGACCTTATCAAGGCTGTCGATGTCAGTGTTGCACGGGATAAAACCTCAAGCCCTATTGTTACGGTGAGAAGCTATGTTGAGAAGTAGATCACCGAAGGGACGCAGTCAGGGTTTTACACTTATCGAAGTCTTGGTTTCAATTGCTATTTTTGCAAGTTTGAGTGTTGCTGCTTATCAGGTCGTTAATCAAGTGCAATTGAGTAATGAGCTGTCTAAGCAAAAAAGCATCCGACTGCAAGAAATCCAGCGAGCGTTTGTGTTCTTAGATGGCGATTTTAGACAGATCGCGTTACGTCAGTTTCGGCATGAAGGTGAAGAGGCTACGTCAAGACTATTGTTATGGGGGCAGAATGTATTAGCGTCCGATGACAAAGGCGTATTGTTTACTCGATTAGGTTGGCTAAATCCTCTAAATCAGTTTCCACGAGGTGAAGTGTCCAAGGTCGGTTATCGTATTCAAGATGGCACTTTAGAAAGGTTATGGTGGCGTTACCCAGACACCCCCGTTGCTGAGCCTGCCATCGAATTACCTTTACTCGAAGGTGTTGAAGCATTTGGTTTGCGTTTTTATGCCGAGGGTGAATGGAGCAATGAGTGGACCGCCGATCTTGCATTACCGAGCGCGGTGGAGGTGACGTTAAAGCTGGTTGATTACGGTGAGATCAGTCGAATTTACCTCACCACTGAAGGGGTCTTAAATGTGGCTGCACCAGGGGATCCTAATCAAAATACTGATAATTCCAGTGGGAATGATTCTGGTGCTGACAACGGCAATGCTGGTGGTGATAGTCCGCAAGGAGGCTCATGATGAGAGGTAATAACCACAATGTTGGGCGCTCGTCACAGCATGGTGTTGCTCTTATCGTGATCTTATTGTTACTGGCTATTATGATATCTATAGCGGCGACGATGTCTGAACGGCTTTTTACACAGTTTAAACGAGCACAGAATCAAATCGATTTTCAACAGGCTTATTGGTATTCAATGGGCGTAGAATCTCTTGCTAAGGTAGTGATTAAAGAGAGTTTCAAAGACAGTGATACCATTAATTTGAGCCAGCCTTGGGCTGTCGAAGAGCGTGCCTATCCGTTGGATTATGGTGAAGCAAAAGGTTATATAAGGGATATGCAGGCGTGCTTCAACCTCAATGCGTTGGCGGGTGTGCAGGTGCCACAAAATAGCGCCACTAAACCGCTGCTGGTCACCGTATTGCAACGCTTACTAGAGTCCGTTGATATCGACAATTATCAAGCGGAGCAGATTGCAGATTCGACCTGGGAGTTTGTTGATAAGGACCTAACGGCTCGTTCACTTTCTGGTGTAGAGGATAGCTATTATGAATCTCTGTCTCCAGCGTACTTGACAGCCAGCTCATTACTTGCGGATGCAACGGAATTAAGAGCAATCAATCAGGTGTCTGGTGGTGATTTACTAAAGCTGATGCCACTTGTTTGTGCTTTGCCGAACACATACTGGTCTCTCAATATCAATACGCTGCAACCAGAACAGGCAGATATTTTAGTCGCTCTTTTTGCTCCAGGTTTACCAAGGGAAGCGGCTGTGGATTTATTGAATAACCGACCATTTGATGGATGGTCCGGAGCCGAACAGTTTTTGGCAGAGCCACAGCTCGCCAATATAAATGAGCAAACGAAGCAGCAGGCTTCGCAGTTTTTAACAGTAGATAGTGCTTATTTCGAACTGGATGCTCAAGTCGTAGTGAATGAGTCGAGAGTTCGAGTAAGAAGTGTCTTCTTTAGTCAAGATAGAAACGAAGTTACGGTCATACGCCGTCGATTTGGAGGGTTTAGTGAGCGAGTTCTTAACCGTTCGTCTGAGTAGCCGCATTGATGAGCCAGTCCACTGGATGGTCTGGTCGAAAGGGCAGCAAGAAGTGATCGCCACTGGCATGCTAAGCGATCTTTCTCAGTTAAGTGATATCCAAGATTACGCCAAGCAGCGCATTACCATTGTTATGCTGTCAGCTCAGGATGTTGTTCTTAGTGAGGTCGAGATCCCAGCGGGTTCTACGCGACAATTTGATGCTATGTTGCCTTATCTAGTTGAAGAAGATATAGCGCAAGATGTTGATGATTTGCATTTCACCGTTATAAGTAAGCGCGCTGGCAGGGCTCATATCTGTGCTGTAGACCGTAGTTACTTGACGCAAATTCTCAGTCAATTCTCGGATTGCCACATAGAGGTTAAAAAAGTACTGCCCGATGTACTGTGCTTGCCCAGCAATGAAGTCGTAGCAGCAGTGGCATTTGGCGATCAGTATCTTATTCGAAAAGACGCATTTAATGGCATTTCAATCGACCAGCAATGGCTGGCCCACCTTGTTGCCTCAGGGTGGCTAGAGTCTCCGTCTGTAGATGCGGGTTCTGATGATGAAACAAATAATGGCTATGACATCACCTATTACAGTGCTCACACTGAGACCGAACATTTACCCCAAGGGAGTGTGCGCTGGACTGCATCCCCCATAGAGTTGCCAATGGCGCTATTGTCACAAGGTGCTATTGAAGATGCGGCTAATCTACTGACAGGGCCATTTAAATCGAAAACATCGTTCTTAAAATATTGGAATGTATGGCAAAAGTCTTTAGTCGCTGGGTTCGCTTTCTTAGTGGTATTGCTGGTTCAGCAAGTTGTGTTGGTGAACCAATACGAAAACCAGGCGAGGGCCTACCGCGCAGAAAGTGAGCGTATCTTCCGAGCTATTTTTCCTGATAAGCAACGAATTCCAACGACTAGTTACTTAAAGCGTCAAATGGAGTCTGAGCTCTCACGTCTGGGTGGTGGAGATCAGTCGACAGAGACATTGTTAGCTTGGTTGGCAAAACTGCCTGATACCTTAGGGCAGGTCAGCGGTATGGACGTACAAAATCTAAAGTACGATGGTAAGAGAAAAGAAGTTCGAGTGAGCGTAACCAGTCGAGATTTCCAAAGCTTTGAGGCAGCAAGAGTTAAGTTGGAGACTCAGTATGTCGTTGAGCAGGGGCCATTAAATCGAAATGGCGATTTGGTGATGGGTAACTTTCTTTTGAAGTTGAAATAGGATATTTGCATTGAAAGCACTGACTTTTGCGTTGCAAAGCTGGTGGCTGAGTATCAGTCAGCGAGAACAACGTTTGGTGATCATATGTTCACTGTTATTGGTTATAGGCAGCTTGTATTGGGGTGTCATCGAGCCATTTGCGCAGCGCACAGAAAGAGCCCAAGTTAAGATACAGTCAGAAAAGCAGTTGCTGTCTTGGGTCAGTAATCAAGCTGATGAGATTGTAAAAAGTCGTCAAGCTGTTGGGGTTGTTGTCTCTAAGCAGCCGTTCAATCAGATAGTGACGTCGTCAACACAACGATTTAATGTGGAACTAATTCGTATGCAGCCTCGAGGAGAGCAACTCCAAGTTTGGATCAAGCCAATCCCCTTTGAGTTTTTTGTAAATTGGCTTTCCTTTTTACAAGACAACCATGGTGTCATTGTCGAAGCGCTAGACGTGACACGGGCAGATCAAAGTGGCGTCATCGAAGTAAATCGACTGCAGTTTAGGAGAGGTGGCTAACGTGAAACGAGCAGTGATATATACTGGGGTATTTTCGGCTGCATTTTTAGCCAGTGCTCTGTATCATCTTCCGGCGAAAGTATTGGTTAATCAATTGCCTCTTCCTACAGGCGTCACCTTAGACAATGTGCAAGGGAGTGTCTGGCAAGGCAGTGCTCAAGACGTGTCTTTCCAAAGGTGGAACTTTGGTGAAGTCTCGTGGGTATTTCAATGGACGAGTCTTTTGACATTATCCCCGGAATACGCAGTAAAATTTGGCCGCAATAGCGCCTTGGGGTTGATTGGCAAGGGACACGTCGGCGCGAGTTTTTCGAGTGTATATGCAAGATCTGTCATTGCATCCATATCTGCGCAACAGGCTCTGGATCTCGCCCCCATGGCGCTGCCAGTTAGCGTTGGCGGCCAGCTAGAACTCGTTATTCGAAATTGGTCGTCTGATGGTTCTTGGTGTCAGAGTGGTGATGGCAGTATTTCATGGAATTCTGGTTATATCGAATCGCCTTTGGGGAGCTTGACGGCAGGCTCAACGGTGGCGGATGTTCAATGTGAAAACAGCGTTGTTCGCGCGCAAGGTAGTCAGAAAAGTAGCCACGTATCCAGTGAGTTTCAAGGTGAGCTTAAACCAAATCGTCAATATACCTCTAATGCGTGGTTTAAGCCTGGAAGTGATTTCCCTGAAAGTATGAATAGCCAGCTCAAATGGTTAGGCAGCCCAGATACACAGGGCCGCTACACGTTTAATTATCAGGGACGTCTTTAACACCTAACGGCCAATTAAAATGTCATCCCAGGGCAAGGCTCGATCACCGATCACGATGAAATTCGGGTTTTCGAGTGTTTCCCTTAGATTGTAGGATAACGGCTCCAGGTGAGTTGTGAGAATCGTCCCGCCGGCTTCTTCAACAATACATTGAGTTGCAGCGGTATCCCATTCGCCTGTTGGCCCTAATCTTAGATAACAATCAACCGCACCTTCTGCCACCAAGCAAGCTTTGAGTGCTGCAGAACCTAATGGCACCAAATCATAATTCCATGCATTGCTCATCCGCTCGGTAATACGATTTATATTTTGTCTTCGGCTGATAGCAATGGCGATGGATTGGTTTGGCTGCTCATGTTTATGAACGTTCAGTCGCAAACTTTCTTGTAAATCAGGGATTTTCCACGCGCCTTTACCATTATAAGCGTAATAGGTAACGCCGGAGACAGGCCCGTAAACAATGCCCATAATAGGTTGGTTGTTCCTGACCAGGGCGATAATGGTTGCAAAGTCACCACTACGTGCAATGAACTCTTGTGTACCATCTAATGGGTCTACCAGCCAATATTCAACCCACTTCGAACGTTGATCAAGTGCAATATCGGCGTCTTCTTCTGATAACACAGGAATGGACGGAGTCAGTTCGCTCAAGCGCTGAACGATGAGTTTATGTGCGGCAATATCGGCCGAGGTCACCGGAGTTTCATCTGCCTTGGTAAAGGCTTCGTATTGCTTGTTTTCATAAATGTCTAATATCAATTGACCTGCTGCGCGAGCGATATCAATGACATCAGGCAAATAGTGAGAATAATCTTTATCCACTGCAGTCACCATTACAATCCTAATTCCGGCCTCATTTTCAGCATCAACAATAGCGCTGTGATACTCCTGGCTTCGGAAAAGTCTAAGTGTGTTAATAGTTCATCAGCTTGAGCTAAAGGCCAACGCACCACTTCTAAAGGTTCTGGTTCATCGCCGATTAATCGCTCAGAGTACAGGTGCTGTGCGACAAAAAGTGTCATGCGACTGGAAAAATAGGACGGAGCGAGCACGACTTCCTTGAGAGGAGTGAGTGTTTCAGCGCCAAAACCGATTTCTTCTTTAAGCTCTCTGACGGCCGCCTCGTGAGGGGCTTCTCCTGGGTCGATAAGCCCTTTAGGAAAACCTAACTCATAGCGCTCGGTACCCGCGGCATATTCCCGCACCAATAAAATGTCACCTTGCTCTGTGATAGGAACCATCATCACCGCGTTTCGTCCACTGGGTTTCATTCGCTCATAAGTGCGTTTTTCACCATTGGAGAATTGCAGGTCTAGTGCCTCTATCGAAAACAATTTGGATTTCGCCACAACGTTTTTGGCGAGGATTTTAGGTCCTTTATTGGGCGGCATGAGAGTCTCTCCTTAGTGCGACCTGGGAATGAGCCCCCGCGAGATACGGGTATAGTTAATATATCGGCTAACGTATCATTAGCCAAATAGAACCATAAAAAAAGAGCACAAAGGGGTAACTTTGCGCTCTTCTAGAGTTCATCTCGCTACCTTAATATAGGTAGGCGACCAGTCATGGTCTAATAGTAAGAGTGTTCACCACGGTCGTGCTCGGTCATGTCTGTTACCGCGGTAAGCTCACCAGAGAACTGCTCAAGCAGTTGTTTCTCGATACCGTCTTTGAGAGTCACATCAACCATAGAACAGCCGTTACAACCACCACCGAACTGAACGATAGCAATGCCATCATCGGTGATTTTCATGAGGCTAACATGACCACCATGGCCAGCCAGCTGTGGGTTGACTTGAGTTTGGATAGCGTACTCTACACGCTCCATTAGCGATGCATCATCAGACACTTTGCGCATCTTTGCGTTAGGTGCTTTTAAGGTGAGTTGAGAGCCCATTTTGTCGGTGACAAAGTCAATCTCTGCATCTTCGAGAAATGGCAGTGAAAGTTCGTCAACATAAGCAGATAACACTTCGTACTTAAATTCAGTATCACTGGCTTCAACGGCTTCTGGTGGACAATAAGATACTCCACACTCAGCGTTTTGAGTGCCAGGGTTGACAACAAAAACACGGATGTTAGTACCTTCAGGCTGCTGCTCAAGCAACTTAGAAAAATGACTTTGAGCATTTTCTGTAATAGTAATAGGATTTGACACGACGAATACCCGAGTGATTTAGTAAGTTATTATTGGCCATTTTACTCTTGTAGTAAGAGGATGCCAGAATTTTTTGTTTAAAAGCGCCGCGTTGTGCCGAATTTTATGGTTTGCTGTAATCTGGCGTACGGCATAGACAGTAAATATCGATTTTTTTGACGCCATGTTCAAGTAATAATTCGGATAAATGTCGAACCGTACTGCCAGTTGTGACAACATCATCAATTATTGCAACATGGCTAGACAATGGCTTTTTATTTAAAGTAAACGCCTGTTTTAAATTGCGAATTCTTTGCGTTCGAGTCAGGGATTGCTGGGTGGCAATGCCATGCTTAAGGCGAAAGGCATCGTGTAGGAGGTGGCTATTAGTGAAGTATCTTGCCAATTCATAGGCAAGGATCTCACTTTGATTGAACCCTCGCATGATCTGGCGTCGCCAACGGGAAGGGACGTAAACAAATTGAGGGGCAGGGGTTGATATGATATTGGCTAGCCGGGCAGCAAGTGGTGCGATTAACCAGAACTGACGCTGATATTTTATCTGATGAAGGTATTTCGATAGTGGGAAATCGTAATCGCCTAAGCAATAAAGGTGTTGCCAAGGAGGCGGTGTTTGCAAACAATCACCGCACTGGTCGTGGCGCAATGGCATTGTGAGGCCGCACTGATGACAACGTGGTTCGCGTTGAAAAAAATAGCGCTGACATTGTTGGCAACAGAGGGAAGAGTGACTGGAATTCACAATTAGGCCGCAGATTTGGCATACTGCGGGGAGCTTTTGAGTTATGGTAGGCCAAAACATCATAGAGTACTTATCCAGGCTCGGAAATAATAGAGATTATGGACAATGTGGGTTTTGAAAGGGTGGTGATTTAGTGTTAAGTAGTGCGATTCAACGCAATAAAGTGCATTGGCAAACAATGGGGGCTGGTCCTGATTTGGTTTTGGTGCACGGCTGGGGCATGAATGGGGCTGTATGGGAAGCGTGCTCACAGCAGCTTCAGAAGCACTTCACCGTGCATATCGTTGATTTGCCAGGGTATGGCTTTAGCCATTCAGTAGCGGTCGATAGCTTGTCTATGATGAGTGACGCTCTACTTGAAGGCGCTCCTCAATCTGCGATTTGGCTTGGTTGGTCGTTAGGGGGAGTGATCGCGACCTATATCGCAATGCAGCATCCGGAAAGGGTGAATACGCTGATTACTTTAGCAAGCTCGCCAAAGTTCTCGCAGGGAGCAGGCTGGAAAGGCATCAAACCACGAGTGCTCAACGATTTTCGTACTCAGCTTAGCGACAATTTTGCACTGACCATTGAACGTTTTATGGCACTACAGGCCATGGGTAGCGCGACGGCACGACAAGACACAAAGCGTCTTAAGAAAGCCGTCCTCTCGCGCCCTTCGCCAAATCCTGAAGCTCTCGAGCTTGGTCTTGAATGGTTGGCTCAAGTTGATCTACGTTCTGATTTGCTCAAGGTGAGTATGCCTTTCCATCGCTGGTATGGTCGCCTTGATGGCCTTGTTCCTTTGACCATTTCATCTCAACTTGCCGAGGAGCACCCTCAAAGTGAGGGCTATGTTTTTGCTCAATCTTCCCATGCGCCATTTATCACAGAAGCAAATTTATTTGTTGAGAAGATCATAGCGTTGCGTGACAGCTAGTCTATTGAGTCTGGTGTGCTGGTGGTTTTTTAATCATAAAAGGTAAAGTTATTGGTTTTCGAACCGATAAAGGATGAGAAACGGTATTGAACTAAAACACAGAAGGGAGAGGTAATGATTGTTTCACCAAACAATGTTAGTGCGCCAGTCATTACCCCATCTGTGAATCCACAAACAGAGCAAGTGGCTCGTGACAACAAGGTCCGAGAGCCTATAGTTCCTACCGTCGAGATGGCTCGCTCTAATGCGGAGCGAAAGATCAATGAGGAAGAAAAGAGGCGCAAGCGTTCTTCTTGGGACCCTGCTGAGCATCCAGATTACGATGTGGACGACGCTGAGTCCGAAAGCGCAAGTGATCCATTGACTAAACTGTTCCAACTATTGGCACTAAAAAGCTATAGCCAAGATCAGGGCAAAGGCTATGTAATGCGTTTTCGATTACCAACAAACATCATGAAAGCTGCTCTTCTCGAAGGCAAAATGGCCAAGCGACGTACAGTGATTAAATATCACTATGGGCATTCTGTGGCTCCTAATACCCCCTCTGACATCATTGCCGTCACCTAGTATTGGTTTGTTTCGACAGAAGAAAAAGAGCACCACATGGG
>NZ_JAJNNZ010000025.1 GCF_022836845.1 Vibrio gelatinilyticus | reverse complement strand
GGCGAAAGCCGCTTTTTTAATATCGATAGCTAGAGAGAAAACAGCTTTTTCGCATTGAGGGTGGTGATTTTCTGCGCTTGTTGCACGTCGATTTGACGACACTCAGCAAGTCTGTTTAGCACCAGTTGAGTGTACGCAGGTTCATTGCGTTTCCCTCGGTGTGGAACGGGCGCAAGGTAAGGGCAATCGGTTTCTAAAATCACTTTATCGATCGCCAGCTCTGGGATCACTTTATCCATGCCCGAATTTTTGAAGGTTGATACGCCACCGAGTCCAAGATGAAACCCCAGATCATTGATGGCTTTTGCCTCATCAACGGTGCCACCAAAGCAATGGAACACGCCACGTAATGAGCCATCTTGCTCGTTACTAAGCAGTGCTAGGGTTTCTTCGATGGAGTCCCGGGTGTGGATAACCACAGGAAGATCCATTTCTTTAGACCAGTTTAGTTGAGTGATGAAGGCCCACTCTTGCTCTTTACGAAAGGTTTTATCCCAATAGAGATCAATGCCAATCTCACCCACCGCAATAAACGATCGCTTTTCAAACCAGCTGTGAATGGTGTCTAGGGTCTGTTTAACATTTTCATCCACGTAGCAAGGGTGCAAGCCCATCATAGAACGACAAACATTTGGGTAGGCATCTTCTGTTGCCAACATCGGCTCAATGGAGTCGAGATCAATGTTCGGCAGTAAGATATGCTCGATGCCATTTTGGAGTGCGCGTTGTACGACTTCATCTCTATCGTGGTCAAATTCTGCAGCATAGATATGAGCGTGTGTATCAATCATTGGGGCTACTTCGTTGTGGTTGGTAATAGTGCAAAGTATACCTAAAGTCTGCGCAATATGTTGCTTTGCGTTAATCCATCCACAGCAATAGCTGCAGGGACATCAAAATGCCAGAATACTGCTAGCATGATGGCCCTAGAATGATATGCTTGAAGTTCAACGTTAGGCCAGACAAGGAGAAAAAAGTGTCTGTATCGATTCAAGGGCAATTCCCAGCAAGACGTATGCGCAGAATGCGCAAGCACGATTTTAGTCGCCGCTTAATGGCAGAAAACCAGCTTTCAGTGAGTGATTTGATTTACCCAATGTTTATTTTGATGGGCAAAGATCGTCGCGAAACCGTGGAGTCGATGCCGGGGGTTGAAAGGTTATCTATCGACTTAATGATTGAGGAAGCTCAATACCTTGCTGACCTTGGGATCCCTGCAATAGCGCTTTTCCCTGTGGTTAATCAAGATGCTAAAAGCCTGTGCGCAGCCGAAGCCTATAGTCCTGAAGGGCTTGTGCAAAGAGCGGTATGTGAGCTCAAAGAGCATGTGCCTGAAATGGGTGTGATTACTGACGTTGCGCTCGATCCTTTCACGACTCATGGTCAAGATGGCATCATCGATGACGATGGCTATGTGTTGAACGATGAGACTACGAAAGTATTGATCAAACAAGCGTTGTCTCATGCTGAAGCCGGTGCCGATGTCGTGGCCCCTTCTGACATGATGGACGGTCGAATTGGTGCTATCCGTGAGGCGCTTGAAAAGGCCGGCCATGTGCACACGCAAATTATGGCTTATTCAGCTAAATATGCCTCTAATTACTATGGTCCGTTTCGCGATGCAGTCGGTTCATCAAGTAACTTAAAAGGCGGTAACAAGAAAAACTATCAGATGGATCCGGCTAACAGCGATGAAGCGTTGCACGAAGTGGCGATGGACATCAATGAAGGGGCTGACATGGTGATGGTGAAACCGGGTATGCCTTATTTAGATGTCGTGCGCAGGGTCAAATCTGAGCTTCAAGTGCCGACTTTTGCTTATCAGGTGTCGGGTGAATATGCGATGCACAAAGCTGCTATTATGAACGGCTGGTTGAAAGAGCGCGAGACGGTGTTGGAGTCGCTACTGTGTTTTAAGCGTGCAGGCGCTGATGGTGTATTGACCTATTTCGCCAAAGACGTCGCCGAGTGGTTAGCAGAAGAGAATGGCAAAGCGAAACAGTTTTTGAAGTAATCGCTAGAAGGTAAGTACAATGATTTTAAGCCAGCAGTCGTTGCTGGCTTTTTGTTTTTTGAAGGCGGTGTATGTTAGTTCGTGATGGCACGTTACAAGAAGTAGTGACAATTGTAGAGCGTATCAGTGAATTCGTTCAGAAAGAGAGCGTCGACAGTTTGCAACGGCGATTAGTAGGTAAGAGGCACCAAGTGTTGCTGGCCGAACAGGACGGCACATTGCTTGGCTTCAAAATAGGTTATGAGCTGGACGAGAAAACGTTTTACAGTTGGTTTGGTGGCGTTTGTCCTTCAGCTCGACGCAAAGGGGTGGCGCAGTCGCTACTTAATCATCAAGAGGCGTGGGCCGCCAAGCAAGGCTATACAGCAATAGCAGTAAAATCACGCAATCAGTTCCCTTCTATGCTGAGAATGTTGATTGCTAATCACTATTTGATAGCCGATTACCAACTTAAAGAGCCGCTACTCGAGTCGCGGATTCATTTTGTAAAGGATCTCCAGAAGCAGGCACCATGAAGTTATTGAGACTAATTATCATTTAGTTGTTGACAGGTTAAATGAGAATGGTTATTGTTTGCATCGTCTTAGGGGGAAAGGTAGAGAAATAGCCCGGTTTTGCTTTCGTCATTAACCGTCGCTATTTTGAATACTCGAAGTCTTTTGACACGACATTGCTCACATTGCTTCCAGTGTATTTATAGCTTCAGTGCCGGTAATGCTCCATTCGGAGACACCTTATCTGTCATTTTGCTAGGCGACATCTTTAGATGTCGCTTTTTTCTTTGTGCTAAACCACCGTTTGTCACCGATTTACTTTATGGTGAGACTTCCCTTTTAAATAGAACAAAATTCGGACGCTTTTTGAGTGATATTTTACCTTTGTCCACATCACAAGATCGTTCTAGGATCATGGGTAACCTAAACGATCTGGCTTATTTTCAATTAAAAACAGAAGGTTAAAATGATATTTTTGGTTTGTTAGTTGTGTTTACGTTTTCACTGATTTAGATTATAAACAGAGTTATCCACAGGAGAGAGAGTGCTGAAAGTGGTCAAAACCTCTAGTTATCGAAGTCTGCTCAGTAAAGAGCGTAGCATCGATTGGGAAGTCATGGCATCCTTACAGATATAGATAATCATTTCATACTCTGTGGACGATATACACATGGCTCGTATTCCTGATAACCCCCTGATTTTAATTGATGGCTCTTCGTATCTTTACCGAGCATTTCACGCTTACCCTGAATCGATGAGCAACGGTGAAATACCCACCAACGCAATATACGGTGTTGTTAATATGCTACGCAGCATGATGCGCCAGTTTGCCTCCGATCGAATAGCGGTCATCTTCGATGCGAAAGGGAAGACGTTCCGTGATGATATGTACCCAGAGTACAAAGCCAATCGACCGCCAATGCCTGACGATCTTCGTTGCCAAATTGAACCTCTGCACAATGTGATTCGAGCGATGGGATTGCCATTGATTTCAATTCCGGGTGTGGAAGCCGATGACGTGATTGGTACTTTGGCGCATCAGGCATCTCAAGCTAACATGCCCGTACTTATCAGCACTGGCGATAAAGATATGGCGCAATTGGTTGATGAAAACGTCATACTGATTAACACCATGACCAATGTGGTCATGGACGTTGATGGGGTTGTTGAGAAGTTTGGTATCCCGCCGGAGTTGATCATCGATTACCTGGCGCTAATGGGCGATAAAGTGGATAACATTCCTGGCGTACCTGGTGTCGGAGATAAAACTGCGACTGCACTGTTACAGGGGATTGGTGGGTTAAAAGATCTTTATGAGCGACTTGATGACATCGCCCCTCTTGGCTTTCGTGGTTCAAAGACCATGGCGAAAAAGCTACTTGAACATAAAGAGGGGGCTTTATTGTCTTACGATCTGGCTACCATCAAGTTGGATGTTGAGCTTGACTACGCTCCAGATGAATTAACCAAGCAAAAGCCTGATACCGACGAACTTCAGAAACTCTACGGCCAGTTAACCTTTAAGACATGGCTTAACGAAATCTTAGAAGGCGGTAGCGGTGAAGTGGTCGCTGATGGTAGTGCAGCCAAATCGGCGTCTGGCACGAGCAAAGCAGCGCCAAGTTCGGAAATGGATACCTCAGCTGTTACCATCGATCGCAGCCAGTATGAGACCATCCTCAGCAAAGAGGATTTTCTAGCCTGGCTCGATAAACTAAAAGCGACGTCAGTATTTGCCTTTGATACCGAAACTGACAGCCTAGATTATATGGTCGCCAACCTGATTGGTCTGTCATTCGCCACTGAAGAAGGTGTTGCGGCTTATGTGCCAGTTGCACACGACTACATGGGAGCGCCAGAACAGCTTGATCGAAACTGGGTACTTGAGCAGCTTAAACCGATTTTAGAAGACGCGAATCAAGCCAAAGTCGGACAGAATCTCAAGTATGATGCGAGTGTTCTTGCACGCTATGACATTGAGCTTAAAGGCATTAAATTTGACACCATGCTGGCTTCGTATGTTTACAACAGCGTTGCGGGTAAACACGATATGGACAGCCTCGCTCTACGCTTTTTACAGCACAGTTGCATCTCATTCGAGCAAATTGCAGGCAAGGGAAAAAATCAACTGACCTTTAACCAAATAGAGATGGATCAAGCCTCACCTTATGCCGCGGAAGATGCTGACGTTACCTTACGATTGCATCAGAGAATCAACAGTGAACTTGAAAAAGACGAAGCTCTCAACCGTATTTATCGTGAGATAGAAGTTCCTCTTGTACCGGTCCTATCGCGCATTGAGCGGACGGGAGTATTGGTAGACGACATGATGTTGGGGGCACAATCTCAAGAACTCGCTCAACGTTTGGATGAGCTTGAACAGAAAGCGTATGAAGTAGCAGGGCAGGAGTTTAATTTGAGCTCGCCTAAGCAGCTACAAGCGATTTTGTTTGAGAAAATGGCACTACCAGTTGTTAAGAAAACACCATCGGGTGCACCTTCGACCAATGAGGAAGTGCTGCAAGAGCTGGCACTGGACTATCCATTGCCAAAGCTTATTTTGGAATATCGTGGCTTGGCGAAACTGAAATCGACGTATACCGATAAACTGCCACGTATGATTAACCCAGAAACAGGTCGCGTTCATACCTCTTATCATCAAGCTGTCACAGCGACAGGGCGATTATCATCTACCGATCCTAACTTGCAGAACATTCCAATCAGAAACGAAGAAGGGCGTCGTATTCGTCAGGCCTTTATTGCGCCTCATGGGTGGAAAATTCTTGCAGTCGATTACTCGCAGATTGAGCTGCGCATTATGGCGCATCTTTCGGGTGATGCCGCTTTGGTTGATGCATTCAAACACGGCAAAGATATCCACGCGGCCACTGCTGCTGAAATCCTAGGTCTTGAGATTGAGCAGGTATCCACTGAACAGCGTCGTCAAGCAAAGGCCGTGAACTTTGGTTTGATCTACGGCATGAGTGCCTTTGGCTTGGCGAAACAACTTGGTATTCCAAGAGGCGAAGCTCAGGCTTACATGGACAAGTATTTTGAGCGCTACCCGGGCGTAATGCAGTATATGGAAGATACTCGCTCTCAGGCTTCTGAGAATGGATACGTAGAGACCATATTTGGTCGCCGTTTGCATTTACCAGAGATCAAATCACGTAATGGAATGCGTCGTAAGGCAGCAGAGCGAGCGGCCATCAACGCGCCAATGCAAGGCACCGCAGCTGATATCATTAAGAAAGCTATGCTACTGGTTGACGAGTGGATTGAAGCCGAGGGACAGGGGCGTGTACGTTTGCTCATGCAAGTTCACGATGAACTGGTGTTCGAGGTTGAATCGTCAGCTTTGAGCGAAATTGAAAGTAAAGTACAAAAACTCATGGAGTCAGCGGCTCAGTTAGATGTACCGTTGGTCGCTGATTCAGGCCATGGCGAGAACTGGGATCAAGCTCACTAGTCACTTTTCAGTCAATATCGAGCAAATAGTATGAGCCAGTGCACAAACACTGGCTTTTTTATACCTATAAAAAAAGAATCCTATATGCACCTAGTTATGTCTATTAATGATATTTTGATGAAAAAAAATTACAAAAATAGTTTTAATTTCTGATCAGATGTTGTACATTAACTCTCGTAGGGTACAGAGGTAAGATGTTCTATCTTTCAGACCTTTTGTTTCACGTTATTGGATTAGGCTGATTCAGCCGCCCCAGTCAGCTTTTGACTGGGGCGTTTTTTCTTGTGGCAAGCTAAATTTATCCAAGACTCATTTACGCGCCTTATTATCCACTTTTCTCTAATTCGCGCTTTTCGCGCTCAATGGCATTTCTGTAATTAAGCACCCTTCACACTATAAATAATTCTCATTAGAAATGAAGAGTTTCATAATCCTGAAAATTTCATGGTTAACTTGCTGTTATTACAGGTTTTTGAAAGGTTTTTCTGCGGGAAGGTGATTTGATGGAAGAGAGTGACAGCTCACAAAGTGCATTGATTACGGTTGATTATTTCACCCTAATCGTAAATTCTTTGCACAAATAATAAGAAATCTTCTCTCTCTCCCATTGCCCTGCCAGGATGGCGGGGCGTTTTATTTCTGGCGTATTGACTGGTTACTGTGCGTCGCTATCCAAATCGTCTTCTGTCGACTCCAGTGCAGCGAAGGCTGGGGCAAACCAAACGTCTAATTTGTTTCTTAGTTGATCGACACCGATCCCCTTCAATGATGAAAATGCATCAACTTGTACGTCACCACCAAGAGTGAGTGCTTCTTGACGAACGCTCAATACCTGGGCTTTTCGGGCGCCACTTTTCAGCTTGTCTGCTTTAGTCAGCAATACTTGAACAGGTATGCCAGAGTCGACAGCCCAAATAATCAACTGTTTATCCAAGTCTTTCATTGGGTGACGAATATCCATAAGGACCACTAAGCCCTTCAGGCAGCGACGTTTTTGCAGGTATTCACCGAGTGACTTCTGCCACTTTTTCTTCATTTCTAAAGGGACCTGGGCAAATCCGTATCCAGGTAAGTCGACAATATGGCAACCTTCATCGACCTTGAACAGATTAATCAATTGAGTTCGACCTGGGGTCTTACTGGTTTTCGCCAAGCTTCGTTGATTGGTAAGGCGGTTTAGTGAACTCGACTTACCGGCATTCGATCGTCCAGCAAACGCGATTTCGATACCTTCATCTTCTGGAAGATGACGAATATCGGGTGCACTCGTAATGAAATGCGTATTTTGATAATGAATTTTTACGCTCACTGTTAACTCCATCTCGACTTTGTGTAGTCGATTGATTACTTTTTTGTGAAATTGTGTAAAATAACCGTGCTCGGCATATGGCCACACATTGTACCATGAACGGTATTATATACCCGAACTACCTTAAGTATACTCACCAACAAAGAGTGAAACAGCCGCTTAGGGTGATTTAGGCATAGAGTGGTACTGGAAGCTTGATAATTATAATGGAATGTCATGAAAAAATTAGCGCTAATCTTGAGTCTTGTAGTCAGCTGTTCAGTATCGGCCCAAGGCAGTATTGAAGCTGGTAAAGCAAAATCCCAAACCTGTGTCGCTTGCCATGGTGCAGACGGTAACAGCCAGTTAACCATGTACCCAAAACTTGCGGGTCAGCATGCTAAGTATCTTGAAAAGCAGTTAAAAGAACTGAAACTTGGTATGACAAGTGGCGGCAAACAGGGACGTTATGATCCTGTAATGAGCGGCATGGCTATGCCATTAAGCGATGAAGATATGGCGGACTTATCCGCTTACTATGCTTCATTGCCTATCTCATCAAATACAACCCCAGAAGATGTCGTAGAGCAGGGTAAAGCCCTTTACGCTGCAGGTGATGCAGAACGCGGCATCACGGCTTGTATTGCATGTCATGGTCCACGTGGTAATGGTACTGAGCTGTCGGGTTTTCCTAAAGTGTCAGGTCAGCATGCAGATTACATCAAGTTGCAACTTGAGAAATTCCGTGACGGTAATCGAAACAACGACATGAACGGCATGATGCGCGATATCGCGAAAAAACTGTCGGACAATGATATTGAGGTTCTTTCTAAATACGTTGGTGGTCTTCACTAATACGTAAGAGAGTAACTCTTTTAGCCTTTTATTTGCCTATACCGAGCGATGGCGCCCATGTCTTAGATGTGGGCGTTTTTGTTTTAGGTTAACAGAGGCAACTAAGCGTGTGGCGACGGGGTCATTTTTTCCGATTACTGTGTAAGAGATTTGCTATTAATGGCGGGGGAATCTTGAAGCGTTTTCTCATAACCTTATGTTTCATAAGGAATTGGTAAATCGCTGTTGTTGAGGGGGCGTCTTTTTTCTCTGTAGCGCTTGTATCGATAGCTCAACACAGTAAAGTAGTTAGCAACAGCAGGACGCTGAAACAGGACATCGGGTTAGGATAACCCCAAGGAAGATTAACCAGGATGGTTAAGAACGACAGACAGGATACAACTTGAGCTGGAGCTCAAGGGATAGGGATGGTCAACTTTTCTCAGGATGAGAGCATTAAAGGACAGGGCTTAGGAAGAGCTCAGGCACTGGAAGTGCAAGGGAATACATAACGCATCAGGACGATGACAAACAAGAATTAGCAGTGGAAGCACCAAAAACAAATGGATATTTGTGTTGTATCGCACAGACGATACATCAACTTCGCTTTATAGCGATGGAAAGCGACAGGGATTCCTGTCGCTTTTTTTACTTTTAGGCCTTTTTTTATCAAATTGTCGAAAAAATACGCGATTCCTCTCCCCTCAACGACAAGTTTCTGGTATGTTTCGCAGCCTTGAATTATCCAGGAGAAGCATCGTGGATTGTTGTCCGCTGTGTTCTAGCCCTTCGACAGAGCACTATTATCAAGATAAACATCGACACTATTTGCAGTGTCAGCGTTGTTTTCTGGTCTTTGTTCCGCCACATCAAAGACTTTGTGCTCAGCAAGAAAAAGCATTTTACGATCTTCACAATAATGATCCGCAGGATGCGGGCTATCGACAATTTCTATCAAGAGTTGTCGAGCCTATGGCGGGACGTATTGAAAGCCGTTCCCACGGATTGGATTTTGGATGCGGACCCGGTCCAACATTATCAGAGATGATGAAAGAACGTGGACATACGATGTCACTGTATGATCTCTATTACTATCCCGATACATCGGTACTTGATAGGCAATATGACTTTGTAACGGCAACCGAGGTGATAGAGCATCTCTATACGCCCAACGAAGTGTGGCAACAGTGGCTTAGCTTAGTTAAACCCAGTGGCTGGATAGGCTTAATGACCAAATTAGTGATTGATTTGGATGCCTTTAAAAACTGGCATTATAAGAATGACCTCACGCATGTGGTATTCTTTAGCCGAGACACTTTCCGCTATCTGGCCGAGCGAGATAAGCTTGAACTAGAATTTATTGGTAATGATGTAATTTTACTGAGGAAACTTACGCAATGAGTCGTAATAAAAAATCCAGAAAACCGGGCTCTGCTGCCAGTGTTGATGTTGTCGTCACACGTAATCGCACCGAGTCTGATGTAGAAGGTCGCCTTCGCAAGCGTCTAAAAAAACGCAAAGGACAAAAATCCGGTAGCCGTCACTCAGAAGGTAGCGAGCAAAAGCATCGTCGTTCTGGCGAGGCGCGTGATCCTCGATTGGGCAGCAAGAAGAAGATCCCACTGATCATCACAGAGCAGAAGAAGTCTTCTAAGCAAGAGCGCCGTCTTTCGGCCGAGCAAGAGCTTGAGATGCTGGAATCAGATTCGCAATTGAACGTTCTTATTGATCGCATTGAAGCGGGTGAGAACCTAGGTGCCGGTCTACAGAAATACGTTGATGAGAAGCTGGATCGCATTGAAGCACTAATGAAACAACTGGGTCTATTTGAGCCAGAAGTTGAAGAAGAAGTCGACATGGTTGAACCTACTGTGAAAAAAGCACGGGATGAACAAGAGCTATTGGCCGATTTCGAAGAGATTGATTTGGACCAGTTTAAAGGGTAATCACAATGAATGTTGTAACCGTGTTAGCGGCTGTGGGAGTGGTCATTATCGTCGCTTTAGCGTGCTATGCAGGTTACCTTCTACTCCAGCTCAAGAAGCAGAAGGACCTGCAACAACAGCACCAAACTTTAGCGATTGAAAAGCGCAATGCCAAGATATTCGAGAGCGTTGATACGCTCTGCTTGGCGGGTATTCAAGGTCAATGTGAT
This sequence comes from Vibrio gelatinilyticus, assembly GCF_022836845.1. GTDB lineage: Bacteria > Pseudomonadota > Gammaproteobacteria > Enterobacterales > Vibrionaceae > Vibrio > Vibrio gelatinilyticus. The sequence goes on along the minus strand of NZ_JAJNNZ010000025.1, from coordinate 14,699 downwards.
TTCTCAGAGTTGAGTATCCGACTGTATAACATCATGGACTATGTCCAAGGTGAGCAGCGCGTTGATTTTGACCGCGAATACCCGGCCCTGAGCGAGCTTTTTCACATTGTGAAAGATATGCCTCGATCGGAAGAACGCCAGTCTATGGAAAAGCGTGAGCGCATGAAACACAACCTCATACGCAATAAAGCTGAAGCTCGACTTAACGACACCATTGTCGCTGAGTTGAAGGTTTTACAACAAAGCGTGAAGCCGCTGAATCAGCAAATTGATATCAGAATGGTGAGTTGAGAGTCATCTCAACGCCATTCTCAGTGATCGATCTATCATTTTTGTCGATGATATTCATAATTCTCGTGTAGAGTGAGAACATCATTGCCTTGCTGTGGCAAAATAGCGCTCAACCCGTGCGTCTTTGTTTTTTGGAAGTATTAACATGTCTCAATCCCCCTCAGCAGAGAACCAGCAGATCGTTTGGGATCAATCTGTTTTAGACAAGTACAACTATTCAGGTCCACGTTACACCTCATACCCGACGGCACTCGAGTTTCACGAAGCATTTACCGTCTCTGACTATGATATGGCGTGTGCGAAATACCCAGATAGGCCTTTGTCTTTGTATATTCATATCCCGTTTTGTCACAAGCTCTGCTATTACTGTGGGTGCAACAAGGTTATTACTCGTCACAGCCACAAAGCTGACGAATACCTTGATGTTATTGAACATGAAATACGTCAACGTGCTACTTTGCTTCAAGGACGTAAGGTTACTCAGCTGCATTTTGGCGGCGGCACGCCGACTTTCTTATCAAAGGGCCAGATCAGCCGTTTGATGAATATCTTGCGCGAAGAATTTCATTTTGAAGGCAGCGCTGAAATCAGTATTGAAGTTGATCCAAGAGAGATTGAGCTCGATATGCTCGATCACTTGCGTCAAGAAGGGTTCAATCGATTAAGCATTGGCGTACAAGATTTCAATAAAGAAGTGCAGCAGCTGGTTAACCGTGAGCAAGACGAAGAGTTTATTGTTGCGATGGTCGCTCGAGCTAAGGAACTTGGTTTTCGCTCGACTAACCTAGATTTGATTTACGGCTTGCCTAAACAGACCAACCAGTCGTTCGCCGAAACCTTAGCTCAAGTTCTTGAGATGCGTCCAGGACGCCTTTCAGTGTTTAATTACGCTCACATGCCGAACCTGTTTGCCGCTCAGCGAAAAATAAAAGAAGACCAGTTACCACAGCCAGAAGAGAAAATGGCAATCTTGCAGAACACCATTGCGACGTTAACGGATGCAGGTTATCAGTTTATTGGTATGGATCACTTTGCCTTGCCAGAAGACGAACTTGCGGTGGCTCAGCGTGCTGGTGAATTACACCGAAACTTCCAAGGTTACACCACGCAAGGTGATTGTGATTTAGTGGGCTTTGGCGTATCGGCGATCTCGATGGTGGGTGACAGTTACGCGCAAAACCAGAAAGAGCTCAAGAAATATTATGCTCAGGTCGATGAATTGCGCCATGCCGTATGGAAAGGCGTCTCACTTGATGCCGACGATCTGTTACGTCGAGAAGTGATTAAGCAATTGATTTGTAACTTCCAGTTAAGCAAATCTGAGATTGAAAGCGAATTTGGTATCAACTTCTCTGAGTACTTTGCAGAAGATATGCAACTGCTTAAAACCTTTATTGATGACGAGTTGGTTGAAAACGATGACAACACAATTTACGTCAACTTGAGAGGACGCTTGTTGATTCGTAATATCTGTATGTGTTTTGATAAGTACTTGCGCAACAGAGCTCGCCAGCAGCAGTTCTCACGCGTTATTTAGGACGGGTCAGACATCCATAAAAAAGAGCTTGGTTATGCCAAGCTCTTTTTGTTTTCGTGCACTTAATACTGCGGTTTGAAATGGTTAATACAACTCTTTGAGCTTGCGGGTTAACGTGTTGCGTCCCCAACCAAGTACTTTGGCTGCATCTTGTTTATGCCCATTGGTATGACTAAGCGCCGCCTCTAAAAGAATGCGTTCGAATTCGGGCATAGCAGCGCTAAGAATCTCCGTTTCACCCGACTCTAACGCTACCTTGGCCCACGATGCCAACAGTTGTTGCCAATTACCGAGTTCTGGGTTTAGGGCTTTCTTGGGCTCATTAACGAGCTCTGGAGGTAAATCGTTGGGGAGGATCTCGCTACCACTGGCCATCACAGTGAGCCAGCGACAAATATTCTCTAACTGACGAACATTACCGGGCCAATCAAGCTTATTGAGGGTTTCAACCGTGTCTGGGTGAAGGGATTTGACCTCTACAGTGAGTTCTTCTGCGGCAAGAGCAAGAAAGTGATTAGTGAGCTTCTCAATGTCTTGTCGACGTTCACGTAACGAAGGTATGTGAATACGAATGACGTTCAGACGGTGAAACAAGTCTTCACGAAACTCACCTTGCACGACTAATTTTTCCAAATCTTGGTGGGTTGCCGCGACAATACGCACATCGACTTTTACCGCCGCATGACCACCAACGCGATAAAATTGGCCATCGGACAAGACCCGCAGCAAACGCGTTTGAATATCGAGTGGCATATCTCCAATCTCATCTAAAAACAGGGTGCCACCGTTAGCCTGTTCAAAGCGTCCTTGGCGCACGCTGTTTGCGCCCGTGAAAGCCCCTTTTTCATGACCAAACAGCTCCGATTCGATGAGATCTTTTGGGATAGCGGCCATGTTGAGAGCGATAAAAGGCTTGCTGGCTCTTGGGCTATGTCGATGTAGAGCTTGCGCCACCAATTCTTTACCTGTGCCCGATTCGCCATTGATTAATACGGAGATGGAAGAGCGAGACAAGCGACCAATGGCGCGAAAAACCTCTTGCATTGCCGGTGCTTCACCGATGATCTCAGGGGCAGAGGAAGGCGTTACGTCTTCACTGGACTGGCCGTTTTTTTGCTCTTGATTGTGAATGATAGCGCGTTCAACTAGGGTCAACGTCTCATCAATATCGAACGGCTTAGGCAGATACTCAAAAGCACCCTTTTGATAGGCCTTTACCGCCGCATCCAGATCCGAGTGAGCGGTCATAATAATAACGGGTAAATCAGGTGCTTGATCCTGGACGTGACGAAGTAATTCAATGCCGTCCATACCTGGCATCCGAATATCGGAGACCAAAACATCCGGAGTTTCCCGCTCCAGCGCGAGTAGCACGCTTTCTGCGTCCGCGAACGTTTCGCATTTGATGTTTGCAGACGAGAGGGTTTTCTCCATCACCCAACGTATTGAACTGTCGTCATCGACAACCCATACATAGCCTTTACTCATAGCCTATCTTCCTTCAGCAAGCGCATTTTTCCTCAATCCTGAGTTAAATGGGCAAATAAATGGTAAATGTTGTGCGACCGGGCCAGCTTTCTACGTCTATTTTTCCGCTGTGTTGGTCGATTAAGTTTTGTGAAATGGAAAGCCCTAATCCGGTACCGCCTTCTCTGCCGCTCACCATGGGGTAAAACAAGGTATCTTGTAAATCCGCAGGTATGCCTGGGCCGTTATCGGTGATTTCTATACGGGCTGCCAATTTGTGTCTGTGTCCGTGAATGTTGGCTTGATGAACCGTTCGAGTTCTTATGGTTATCACGCCATTCTCTTGTTTGGTCAGTATTTGTGCTGCGTTACTGATGATATTGAGTAACGCTTGTTCAATTTGATCGGTGTCCATCACAATAGAAGGTAAGCTCGGATCGTAATCTCGTTCTATGTTGATGGTTTGGCAAGACTCCAATTCCACCAGTTGGCGAACTTTCTCAAGGATCAGATGCAAATTTTCTTCGGTTTTTTTGCCAGGTCTTTGTGGACCAAGCAATCTATCGACAAGAGCTCGCAGCCGGTCGGCTTGCTCTATGATGATATTGGTGTATTCATTGAGGCTTGGGTCGGGCAGCATTTTTGACAACAATTGCGCTGCACCTCTAAGTCCCCCTAACGGGTTTTTTATTTCATGTGCAAGGCCACGTACCAAAAGCTTGGCGGCTTGTTGCTGAGCGTGTTGATTGTGCTCCTGGCTTAGACGTTTCTGTTGGCCAATCTTCCTCATTTCGATCAACAACATGAGATTTTTGTTTAACGAAAGGGGGCTGACGGTGACCTCGAGAAGTAGTGGTTTGCCGTCGACCACAAAAGTAACGTCACTATCGGTAATGCTTTGACCACTTTGCAAAGGTTGTGTGAGCAAAGCTAAATCCATAGAGGCGTGCTGGATGAAATGTGACAGATGGGAGTCGGTCAACCGCTTGGCACTTTGAGAGAATAGCTGCTCTGCTGCCGGGTTGGCATAGCGTACAGTGAGCCCCTCATCCAGCATCAAGGTTGCTGTGACTAGATTATCTAAAATTGCACTGTTTATTTCACTCGTAGCCAATCGTCATCCCTCTTGTCTTGTGCCATTTTGGTGCAATACACCTTAGTCTCTCACGATTGCACCAATCTGGTGCGGTGAGTATCTAAGTATGACCGATAGTTTTATGCTGTAAAGCACAATAAGGGACGCTGTCTCTGATTATTGCTGCTATTGAACAGAGGCCCGATGTAAATGTACGGTTATGGTATTAGATGATGCAATTATCTTGCCGTTTTCAATGATTTGCAGTGTTAATGTGTGGGTGCCGCGGTCGATGTTTGTCATTGACCACGATGTTGGTACTTGAGGTGCACCATAAGGACGATGGTTGAGCAGCAACTGAATGGTTTGGCCGACTTTGAGACGTCCTTGTAACTCACCTTCAACTCGGATTATGCCGGGGTTGCTCCGAATGGTAGCGTCATGTGTTGGAGTGCGTATATCAATAGACAGTGACGGCTGCTTTTCTTTGTCTTGTTTTAGTCTTTCTGCGGGCGCAGGTGTTTTTGAGGACAGTTCTGGCAAGGCTATAGGATCGTCGGCCAACGTGATCTTCTTTGCATTAGGGTGTCCAGGGGTATCGCTGAAGTGAATCACATGATTGTCATCTTCCCATACATACACATCGGCGGCGATGGTGGTGGTAGAAGCGAGTAGGGTGGATAAAACTAAAGCCACTTTCATTGGTTACTCCGTTATCGGCGTATGTCCGCCTATAGTAGGAGTGGGTTATTGATTGAAACAGAAAAAAAAAGCTCGCCTGCGAGGCGAGCCTTATTATTCTCAAATGAGTTGCAAATTATACAGAGTAGTACAGTTCGAACTCAAGTGGGTGTGTTGTCATGTTCACTTTCTCAACGTCTTGAGACTTAAGGTCGATATAAGAATCGATGAAGTCATCAGAGAACACGCCGCCAACGGTTAGGAATTCACGGTCAGCATCTAGCTCAGCCAGTGCTTGTTGTAGAGATTCTGCAACCGTTGGGATTTCAGCTGCTTCTTCAGCTGGTAGATCGTATAGATCCTTATCCATAGCTTCGCCAGGGTGGATCTTGTTTTTAATACCGTCAAGGCCAGCCATAAGCATTGCTGAGTAGCATAGGTATGGGTTCGCTGCTGGGTCACCAAAACGTAGCTCGATACGACGTGCTTTAGGGCTTGGTACCACAGGGATACGGATAGATGCAGAACGGTTACGTGCAGAGTAAGCAAGCATAACAGGCGCTTCGAAGCCAGGTACAAGACGTTTGTACGAGTTTGTTGATGGGTTAGCAAATGCGTTGATTGCACGAGCGTGCTTAATTACACCACCGATGTAGTATAGAGCTAGCTCAGACAGACCGCCGTACTTGTCACCAGCAAATAGGTTTACGCCGTCTTTTGCAAGAGATTGGTGAACGTGCATGCCGCTGCCGTTGTCGCCAACAAGTGGCTTAGGCATAAATGTAGCCGTTTTACCAAATGCGTGTGCAACGTTATGAACAACGTACTTGTAGATTTGAGTCTCATCTGCTTTGGTTGTTAGTGTGTTGAAGCGAGTTGCGATTTCGTTTTGACCCGCAGTTGCTACTTCGTGGTGGTGTGCTTCAACAACCAGGCCCATTTCTTCCATTACTAGACACATTGCGCTACGGATGTCTTGTGAAGAGTCGACAGGAGCGACTGGGAAGTATCCACCTTTAACGCCTGGACGGTGACCTTTGTTACCACCTTCAAAATCAGAACCTGTGTTCCATGCTGCTTCTACATCATCAATCTTGAAGAAAGAACCAGACATGTCAGTTGCGAACTTCACGTCGTCAAATAGGAAGAACTCTGGCTCAGGACCAATAAGAACTGTGTCTGCGATACCAGTCGAACGCATGTATTCTTCAGAACGCTTAGCGATAGAACGTGGGTCACGGTCGTAACCTTGCATTGTCGCTGGCTCAAGAATGTCACAACGGATGTTTAGCGTTGCGTCTTCTGTGAACGGGTCAAGAACTGCACTTGATGCATCTGGCATCATTACCATGTCAGATTCGTTGATGCCTTTCCAGCCAGCAACAGAAGAACCATCGAACATCTTACCTTCTTCGAAGAAGTCTGCGTCGATTTGGTGAGCAGGAATAGAGATATGTTGCTCTTTACCTTTAGTATCGGTGAAGCGTAGGTCAACAAACTTAACTTCGTTTTCTTGGATTAACGATAGAACATTTTCTACTGACATCTTGGATAACCTCCAGTGTTGTTAAAGCGGTTTAAGCTCGATAATTAAAATCGGCATTGATTAGCGTCTATAATTGAACTGTGCGTTAATCGATGCTGATTAGTTGTAAGCTAAAACCGTGCCAAAAATTAAAATCCTTTACTTTCAATAATATAACTGAAACCCGGCGGTGGCGCCTCACAATGGTGCACCAAAATGATCCCTCGCTGCACGGTATTGGTGCATTGAGAGTAAATTGCACCAATATGTATCAGTTATAACCATTTATTCAGCAGGGTTTTGCCCCCGTTGTCAATGGTATTTTCCTTCAAGTGGCTTTATTGCAAGGGTAAAACAGAACGATTTTGTGCCAAAGAGTTTTGGATTGGTAAGGATTCGAATAGAATTCAACGAGAGAGATCACATATTTTTTAGATTATTGCGCATTATCTGGTATATTATTGACCGTTTTTGAAATCCAGCCAGCGGCAATTAAGCGGCGGCATCTATTGAGTGAAAGAAAATCCATGTCTACTCCACAGATTGATAAGTTAAGAAACATCGCGATCATCGCGCACGTTGACCACGGTAAAACAACCTTAGTTGATAAATTGCTACAGCAATCCGGTACGCTGGAATCTCGTGGTGAAGCGGAAGAGCGCGTCATGGATTCGAACGATATCGAAAAAGAGCGTGGTATTACCATTCTTGCTAAGAACACGGCAATTAACTGGGAAGACTACCGTATTAACATCGTAGATACTCCGGGACACGCGGACTTCGGTGGTGAAGTAGAACGTATCATGTCAATGGTTGACTCAGTATTGTTGATCGTTGATGCGGTTGATGGACCAATGCCTCAAACGCGCTTCGTAACTCAAAAAGCATTCGCACACGGCCTTAAGCCTATCGTTGTTATCAACAAGATCGACCGCCCTGGCGCTCGTCCTGATTGGGTAATGGATCAGGTATTCGACCTATTTGACAACCTTGGTGCTACAGATGAACAGCTCGACTTCCAAGTGGTTTATGCATCAGCTCTTAATGGCTGGGCAACACTAGAAGAAGGCGAAGAAGGCGAGAACATGGAACCCTTGTTCCAAGCTATCGTTGACAACGTAGAAGCACCAAATGTTGATCTTGACGGCGCATTGCAAATGCAAGTGTCTCAACTAGATTACAGTTCTTACGTAGGTGTTATCGGCGTATGTCGTGTCACTCGTGGTTCTGTTAAGCCTAACCAACAAGTTTCTATTGTGGGTTCAGACGGTAAAAAACGTAACGGTAAAGTCGGTACGGTTCTAGGCTACCTAGGTTTAGATCGTCATGAAGTAGAACAAGCAAACGCGGGTGACATCATTGCCATCACGGGTCTTGGCGAACTGAAAATCTCAGACACTATTTGTGATGTGAACAATGTTGAAGCGATGACACCACTTTCTGTTGATGAACCAACAGTAACGATGACCTTCCAGGTCAACACTTCTCCGTTTGCGGGTAAAGAAGGTAAGTTTGTGACGTCACGTAACATTCTTGAGCGTCTAGAGAAAGAATTGGTACACAACGTTGCACTGCGTGTTGAAGAAACGGATAACCCTGATCGTTTCCGTGTTTCAGGCCGTGGTGAGCTTCACCTATCTATCCTGATTGAAAACATGCGTCGTGAAGGCTTTGAACTCGCAGTATCTCGTCCTGAAGTTATCATCAAAGAAGAAGATGGTCAGCTAATGGAACCGTATGAAACGGTAACGATTGATGTTCTTGAAGAGCACCAAGGCGGTATCATGGAAAACATTGGTCTGCGTAAGGGCGAGCTAACAGATATGGCGCCTGACGGTAAAGGTCGTGTACGTATGGACTTTATGATGCCTTCACGTGGCCTTATTGGTTTCCAAACTGAATTCCTAACGTTAACGTCAGGTTCTGGTCTTCTTTACCATACATTTGACCACTATGGTCCGCACAAAGGCGGCGTGATTGGTCAGCGTAACAATGGTGTTCTTATTTCGAACGCAACAGGTAAAGCACTGACTTACGCGCTGTTTAACCTACAAGAGCGTGGTCGTCTATTTGCAGAGCACGCAGATGAAGTCTATGAAGGTCAGATTATCGGTATTCATAACCGTTCAAACGACCTAACAGTAAACTGCCTGAAAGGTAAGCAACTCACTAACGTTCGTGCCTCTGGTACTGATGAAGCACAGGTTCTTTCGCCACCGATCAAGCACACTCTTGAGCAAGCGCTTGAGTTTATCGATGAAGATGAACTAGTAGAAGTAACGCCAGAGAGCATCCGTATTCGTAAGAAGCTTCTTACTGAGAACGAACGTAAACGTGCTAGTCGCCCAGCGAAGTAAGTTTCGTTAAACATGAAAAAACCAGCCATCGGCTGGTTTTTTTTTGGTCAAATCAATGTTGATAGTATCGTCATCATCGCGAAAACGAGTTACTTAAAACAGCAAGTGGCTTTTTTGTCAGGCTGTTAAAGTAATTGCTTTAACACGCGATCGGCTCTGACGCGGGTGATTTTTTTAATCAACCTTTGAACAGGAGTCGGGTAGTTTTCTATCTTCTCTAGTTGCTTATAAGTACAAACCAGTTGGGTGTGCTCTAAGATATTGGCGACTTCTTTTTCAAACTTATCATTAAGATGGTGATAATGGTCTTGAACCAATAGAGCATTTTCAAGATCGAGCTTCCAAGCGCGCGGATTCAGGTTGTTGCCAGTAAGCAACATATAACGTTTATCTATCCAGATCCCTTTTAAGTGGAAGCTATTGTCGTTGTGCTTCCACAGGTGTACGGACAGTTTACGGCTGGCGATATGCGCTTCATTCGCTTTAGCAAAGCGGCGCAAGTTCATTTCGTACAGGTATGGTAGCCCGCCAATGGTCTTGAACGTCTCTTCAGGAGAGATGTAAAAATCGTTCGCGGTCTTGTCGCCCACGACAATGTTCACTTTAACACCGCGTTTCAATGCTTTCTTAATTTCCTTTGCCACCGATTTTGGAAAGTTAAAGTAAGGTGTACAAATGAAAATTTCATCTTGTGCAGATGCAAGTAACTGATTGATTTTCTTATTGAGTTTGTTGCGACGTTTTCCGACACCGACCAATGGGCTGATAGACACTTGATCTGCAGATGCCACTTCTGGGGAGAATTGATATTGAGACTGGTTCAATGTGCCTCTAAATTGGCGAATTTCGGATTTAATGTCTTTGGTTATCGGCTTTTCACTCAAGGAGAGATCGTTGACTGCAGGGTTTGTGATCATATCTTGAGTGACGAAGAGTGCCATGCTCTCAGCAAGTTGAGGGTTTTCAATCACATGATAGCGATCAAAACGGTAGCGTCCGTTGTAGCCTAAATAAACATTGTTTAGGCTAGCGCCGCTATAAATTACCGCATCATCGACGATAAACCCTTTGAGATGCAACACGCCAAAGACTTCTCGGCCACTAACAGGCACTCCGTACACAGGAACAGCAAATTCATGCTTTTTGCGAAACTCGCGATACATGACAGAGTTACCGTCAGAGTGTTCTGCGCCAATCAACCCACGCTGGGCACGATGCCAATCAACACAAACGGCAATGTCCAATGCTGGGTTTTTCTGCTTTGCCAGGTAGAGTTCAGTAAAAATCTCGCGTCCAGCTTCATCGTCTTCGAGATAGAGTGCAACCAAGTAGATTCTCGTTTTTGCGCCGCGGATAGCTTGTATGAGGTACTCTCGATACTCACTCGCAGAATACAGAACCTGAAACTTGTCAGGATCTTGAGCGAGAGTGGGCGTATTACTAATTGAATTGCTAAGAGCCATCATATGGGACACTTTACCTTCAGTGATTGCAAAATTGCGAACCTGTAATTTTAACAAATTCTGACGTCAGTTGTGTAGATTACGGGAAAAGTTTAACTGGGATCAATGTAACGCATTGCTACAAGAGATTTCCCACTGCCAGTATAGCGAATAAAAAGTGTTTTTAATGCTGCGGGTAATTCATCCTGAGAGATGGCTTGAAAACCATGCTGAGCGTAGAAGGGAGCTAAGTCGGTTAGTGAGAAACAAAAATCACTCAATTGCAGCTCGTGACGCATTAGGTAGTTCATCAACTGATGTCCAACACCGCGTTGACGATATTCTGGCAACACCAACATTCCAGTCATTAATCGATACGAGTCAACGCTGCGTAAACGCACTAGCGCACACGTCGCGCTCTCAAAACGGGCACTAATGATCCGCTCGTCTGCTTTGGGTCGGCCCGCAGGGTAGTGCTGTTTATAGAGCTTTTTTGCAATAGGTAAACGGATAGGATCCAAAATACCGAATTTTAACGTATCCATAGCCAACTGCGTTGTTCAAGAGATAGAATAGAACGCAGTTTAAGTTATCTGTAATTGGCCATGCAAATCGAATATAACGCTCAGCTCAGTAAATACCATACATTTTCCATCCAACAGACCTGTGAGGTTTTGGTGATAGTGGAATCGATTGACGATCTCAAAGAGGTTTATCAAAGCGAGAAATGGCAGTCATTACCTAAGCTGATGCTCGGTAAAGGCAGTAATATGTTATTTACCGAACACTTTGAAGGCGTGGTTATCATCAATCGTATTTGCGGGATCACCATCGTTAAGAATCCAGATGCAACGCTATTGCATGTGTGTGGTGGTGAAGACTGGCCAAGCCTTGTTCAGTGGTGCGTCGACCAAGATCTGGGGGGCATTGAGAATCTCGCCTTGATCCCAGGGTGCGCGGGCAGTGCCCCTATTCAAAATATCGGCGCCTATGGCCTTGAGCTCAGAGATGTTTGTCAATACGTCGAATATCTTTGCTTAGAGGAGCTAACGATAAAAACGCTGAGTAATGAACAGTGCCAATTTGGCTACCGTGATTCGATTTTCAAACATGCATTAAAAAATAAGGCGGTCGTAACGGCCATTGGTCTTTCGCTTCCTTTGAATTGGCAAGCGAAACTTTCTTATGGCCCACTTAAGAGCCTCGAGGATCCGACTCCTCGCGATGTCTTTGATGTGGTCGTTAATGTGCGTCAGCAAAAGCTGCCCGATCCTGCGGTGATTGGTAATGCTGGAAGCTTTTTCAAAAACCCAGTGGTATCGCAAGCACAGTACCAGCAATTGGTCACTCACTTTCCAGAGCTGGTGGCCTACCCCGCAGGCGAAGGAATGAAACTGGCTGCAGGCTGGCTGATCGATCAGTGCGGTTTAAAAGGGCATTCAATAGGCGGAGCGCAGGTGCACCCGATGCAGGCCTTAGTGATTGTGAATAAAAGCAATGCCAGTGCACAAGATGTGGTGGAATTGGCCCAATACATCACACAGCAAGTTCAAAGACGTTTTGCGGTAGAACTTGAGCACGAGGTGCGATTTATGGGCAATACCGCAGAGGTGTTCTTGAAGGATTTCGTATGAAAGAGCATCAGGTAAAATTAAAAATACTCAAAGAGCTATCGCAAGGTGGCTTTCATTCTGGCGAAGAACTGGGGCAAGCTCTGGGTATATCCAGAGCCGCCGTGAGTAAGCATATACAAGGCATACAGCAGTGGGGCGTGGACATTTTCCGCATTCAAGGTAAGGGCTACCAGCTTGCAAAACCACTGCAACTACTCGATGAAAGTGTACTGAAACAAACGCTTTCGGCGCCGTTAGAACTTATCCCCATTATTGATTCAACCAACCAATACTTGATGGATCAATTACCAGAACTGCAGTCTGGCAGCGTGTGCGTCTCTGAATATCAAGCCAAAGGGCGCGGTCGACGTGGTCGTCAATGGGTGTCTCCTTTTGGAGCGAACCTCTACTTATCAATGTACTGGCGTTTAGACGCGGGTATGGCAGCAGCGATGGGGCTTAGCCTTGTAGTCGGAGTGGCAATTGTCGAAGCGCTGGAATCATTGGGCATTGACGGAGTGAAACTCAAGTGGCCTAACGACCTTTACTATGACGATAAAAAACTGGCCGGTATTTTAGTGGAAATGTCAGGCCAAGCGGGGGGCGCAGCCCACTTAGTTATTGGCATGGGTATGAACCTTGCCATGAGTGACACCGTGGAAGGTATCGATCAACCATGGACGTCATTGTCACACGCGACTTCAAAAACCATCGATAGAAATCAACTGGTTATTGCGTTTATTCAGGCCTGGCAAAACGCCTTGCTTGATTACGAAATGATGGGGCTGACCGGTTTTGTCGAACGTTGGAATCGCCATGATAACTTTGTGGGTCGACAAGTTAAATTGCTGATGGGTCACAGGGACGTTGAGGGCACGCTGCGAGGAATTGACGCTCAAGGTGCGGTATTAATTGAAACCGACCAAGGCGTTCAAGCCTTTATCGGCGGTGAAATCTCTTTAAGAAAGGTGTAACCATTCAACAAACTCACCATGGCCACTCGATCGAAGAGGTGGCCAAGTGAATGCGATTATTTTCTCAGAAATACTTGCTCGACATTGTGATTGGCGCTTTTTTGCAAGATGAGTTGCGCCCGTTCTTTGGTTGGCAAGATATTGATGGCGAGGTTTTTGCCATTAATGGATTTCCAGATGTTTCGGGCTTTTTCTTCTGCTTCATGTTCAGTCAGTTGAGTGTAGTGACTGAAATAAGAGCCCGGTTTCGTAAAGGCGCCGCGGCGAAATTTCATGAAGCGTTCAACGTACCATTTTTCTATAAGTTCACTATCAGCATCCACATACAAAGAGAAATCGAGAAAATCTGAAATAAACACATGATGCGGATCGTGTGGATAGTCCATGCCACTTTGCAGTACATTCAAGCCTTCAATGATCAACACATCAGGTAAGTCGACCACCTTTTCTTTTTCAATGATGTCGTAGTTTAGGTGAGAGTATACTGGCGCGACAACGTTTCTTTTGCACGCCTTAACGTCGGAAACAAACTGCACCAAACGTCGCATGTCGTAAGATTCTGGGAATCCTTTTTTCGCCATCAGTCCTTTTTCGAGCAACACCTTATTAGGGTACAAGAAGCCGTCGGTGGTAATTAGCTCGACTTTTGGGTGATTTTCCCAACGACTTAATAACGCTCGCAGCAAACGGGCGGTGGTGCTTTTACCAACGGCGACGCTACCAGCGATACCAATCACAAAAGGAGGAGTATGGTCATTTTTCCCCAAAAATTCTTGCAGTACGGAGTTACGACTTTGTCTGGCGGCAACATAGAGATTAAGCAGGCGAGATAAAGGCAAGTAAACGTCCATAGCTTCTTGCATGGTAAGGTTTTCATTAATACCTTGTAGTTCCATCAAGTCGGCTTCGGTCAGTGTCATTGGTACTGAGTTTCGAAGCGCCGCCCACTGCTGGCGGCTAATTGACATAAAAGGGCTCATAAATTACCAAACCGAGGAATAAGATTCAGAATGCTGAACATACATTAAGCCAGAGAGAAATCAAATGATTGATGTAGCATAAGTTACTCAATTACCCGAAATACGTACAGAATATCGTCAAAAACTAAGAAAGTTGCAAAAATCGAATTTTTTTTTGAATTAACTATTGCAAGGGCGAGATTCATTCAATAGAATGCGCACCACTTATGCCGACTTAGCTCAGTAGGTAGAGCAACTGACTTGTAATCAGTAGGTCACCAGTTCGATTCCGGTAGTCGGCACCATTTTCTCCTTACCTAAGACGTAAGTGGTTGTGAAAATGGCATTAAGTATGGAGGGGTTCCCGAGTGGCCAAAGGGATCAGACTGTAAATCTGACGGCTCTGCCTTCGATGGTTCGAATCCATCTCCCTCCACCATATTCCTTAGGAAATAGCTCTCAGAGTTACGTGTTGCGGGCATCGTATAATGGCTATTACCTCAGCCTTCCAAGCTGATGATGCGGGTTCGATTCCCGCTGCCCGCTCCAAGTCATTTTGAGTGCTGATATAGCTCAGTCGGTAGAGCGCACCCTTGGTAAGGGTGAGGTCCCCAGTTCAAATCTGGGTATCAGCACCAGCTCTACAAAGCAATTATTTCCTTTTGATACTTTCTTTTGCCTAAACTATGTTTAGTGCTTAAGAGAAGGTTTATTACCAATTATTTTTGGTTGCGTGGTCATCAAAGCCACCTAAATCCGTACCTAGAGGGACAACCCA
>NZ_JAJNNZ010000024.1 GCF_022836845.1 Vibrio gelatinilyticus | reverse complement strand
GATACAGAAGTTGAGTCCCGCTTGAGTGCGAGCCTAGCTACACACCTCTTATACGAATCTTCGACTAATCGCTCCTCAAAAAAGGTGAGGTTCTTTACGTCGATTGTTTCAAGCAACTAGCCAAAATCAAACTAAAAAAAGGCGACATGCCAGCCACCTTTTTTTACATCATGTACTTTTTACTCAAAAAGCTCTTCATGAAGTACTTTTACAGCTTCCTTCGACTCGTCCTCATCAAGTAAGAAACAAAGGTTATGCGGGCTAGCACCGTAGCAAATCATTCGAATGTTAAAATCATCTAAGGCATCAAATACTTCGGCAGCAGAGCCTTTGGTTTCACTCATATTGTTACCGATCAGAGCAATAAGACTTAGACTTTGTTTCACTTCAACATTACACAGTTGTTCCAACTCTTGTTGTGCAGCCTCAGGTAATTCTGGTGCGCCTCCTCCTGTGTCGGTCTGATCGAGTGTTAGAGAGACACTGACTTCTGACGTCGTAACGAGATCAACAGAAATTTTATGTTTGGCAAGTACGGTAAAGACATCGGCGAGGAAACCATAGGCTTGGAACATTCTTGGGTTACGTAACGTCACCATAGTTTGGTTGTTACGAAGCGCTAGAGCACGGAATAAAGGCGCACTCTCAACGGTTTGTCTTACCCATGTTCCACCCTCTAGCGGAGCTTTAGAAGAACCAACAAAAACCGGAATTTGGTGACGTAGCGCTGGTAGTAAGGTTGATGGATGGAGGATTTTAGCGCCAAAGTTCGCCATCTCTGATGCTTCGCTAAAGCTAATTTCAGGAATAGGACGAGCGTTAGGGGCAATTCGTGGGTCAGTCGTGTAAATCCCTGGAACATCAGTCCAGATCTCTAACCCTGAAGCCTCTACGGCTTCAGCGATAAGTGCTGCGCTATAATCACTACCACCTCGCCCCAGAGTAGTTGTCTCGCCGTCATCATCAGAACCAATAAACCCCTGGGTGATAACAACGTGTTTCTGACACAATGGAATCAGAATTTTTTCAGCCTGTTGCTTAGTGGCCTCTATATTGGGTTCTGCTTTCCCATAGTCGCTATCCGTCTTTAGCACTTCACGAATATCAAAACGAACTGCATCTACCCCTTTCTCTCGCATAAGGCGCGCTAGGATGTGCGTCGACATTCTTTCGCCACAAGCCACTAAGTGATCGGTTAGTTTAGGGGTTGGCGCGATGCACGCTGCCTCAGATAAGGTCGCAACTTTTTCTATGAGTGCTTCAACGCGGGCTTCGATCGAGCTGATATCCTCAAGGCTAGCCATAATCTCACTATGGATGGCTTTTAGCTTGCTAACGAGCTCTGCACGCCTATCGCTATCTTTAACGCCGTTGGCGAGTTCTACAAGGATATTGGTCACACCTGAACAGGCGCTGATGACCACTAGTTTGGTTTGTGGGTTATTTACGATGATTTCGGCACAACGGCTCATGGCTTCGAAATTGGCGACGCTTGTACCGCCAAATTTAGCTACATTGAATGCGCTCACAGTGTTTCTCCAGAACTTCCATTAATAGTAGTAAGGTATATAACCTAACGTCCGATGTTTGAAGAGAAAAGATAGAGCAGAGGGGGAATGCGAAAAGTTCAACCTCAGAAGCTCCTCACTAGAAAATCCAGTGACAGTTAAAGGGATTCAGCCCATTTAACCGATAAACTGAATCCAACAACTTCAGTTCATCTCGGCACTGCTCCCCTTCAAATATCTCGTATCGGATTTGTGGATCCACGAAATATATACCTGGGCAGTGCTCCTCTTCTGCTTGATAGCGTATTTATTCAACGTTTTTATAAGACGAATGTCAATTAGGAATATACAAAAAGTCAAAAAAAAACGATATCGTCAATAACAGACTCAATATCAGAGCCTCTTGTTAATTATTTGTTGCAAGGTGGCGTTGTTATGAACGGCCTCATGCTCTACGATGGTATGCCTACATAATAACGAATTAAGGAACGCCAATGACGATTAACAGTTTTATCCCACCACAACGAACTCTAATGGGGCCGGGACCATCAGATATATATCCGCAGGTGTTACATGCGCTAAGTCGCCAGACGATTGGCCATCTAGACCCGCTTTTTATTGGGATGATGGATGAACTGAAATCTTTATTGAAGTATGCGTTTCAGACCGAAAATGAATTTACGGTCGCGATATCGGCTCCTGGTAGTGCTGGAATGGAAGCCTGCTTTGTAAATTTAGTCGAGCCTGGGGATAAAATATTAGTGTGTCGTAATGGTGTCTTTGGTGAGCGTATGCGTGAGAACGTTGTCCGCTGTGGTGGTCAAGCTATTGTTATCGATGATGAATGGGGTTCACCAGTTAGCATAGATAAAGTAGAACAGGCCATACATCAGCATCCAGATGCGAAAATTATCGCCTTTGTGCATGCAGAAACTTCCACTGGTGCATTATCTGACGCTCAAGCAATTGGCGCTCTTGCAAAGCAACATAATATGTTGACGATCGTCGATGCTGTTACTTCGTTAGGAGGCGTTCCTCTACGAGTCGATGAATGGCAACTTGATGCGGTGTATTCGGGTAGTCAGAAATGCTTATCATGCGTCCCCGGATTATCTCCAGTGACCTTCTCCCAAGCGGCAGTCGATGTTATACAATCAAGGAGAGCTCCGGTTCAAAGTTGGTTCTTAGATCAAAGTTTAGTGTTGGGTTATTGGAGTGGCGAAGGTAAACGCAGTTATCACCATACAGCGCCTGTAAACAGTCTTTATGCGCTGCACGAATCTTTGGTCATGCTGAAAAATGAAGGTTTGGAAAATACATGGCAAAGGCATCGTGAAATGCATAATTTGCTAGCGGAAGGACTTGAGGATTTAGGACTTACATTTGTCGTTGATGCTGATTCTCGCTTGCCTCAGTTAAATGCGGTATTTCTGCCAGAGGACTTGGATGACGGCGCAATCCGCAATCAGCTACTCACTGAATATAATCTAGAGATAGGTTCAGGACTCGGTGCGTTAGCAGGAAAAGCTTGGAGAATTGGCTTGATGGGTTACGGTGCTCGCAAGGAAAACGTCGCATTATGCCTCAAAGCGTTAGAGAATGTTTTGAAAGGCTAAGGCTAAGGCTAAGGCTAAGGCTAAGGCTTAATTACGTTAGATTGAATAAGGGCTCCAATGTTGGAGCCCTTTTCGTTTAGTTGTGAATTAAAGAAGCTTCTTCAACCGATAGAGCTCTTCTAACGCTTGTCTCGGTGTTAGGTTATCAGGGTCGATGGAAGATAGCGCCTCCTCTACTTCGCTCGGTTCTGGAATGAGGCTAAGTTGATTTGCAATGTCTACTTGTGTGCCAAGGTGCGCCGGCTCTTGACCTAATTGTTCAAGCTGATTTAATTTTGCTCGAGCATTTTTGATGACGGACTTGGGAACGCCAGCCAATGCCGCTACAGCAAGACCGTAAGACTTACTAGCGGCACCTTCTTGGACGGCATGCATAAAGGCAATACTATCGCCATGCTCCACAGCATCAAGATGGACATTAGCCAAGTTGTCGAGCAAGTTAGGCATCTCGGTGAGTTCAAAGTAATGTGTCGCAAACAGTGTCATTGCAGCTATTTTACTCGCCAGCCATTCCGCACTCGCCCAAGCAAGGGAAAGGCCATCGTATGTACTGGTACCTCGACCAATTTCATCCATTAACACTAGGCTTCGATTCGTCGCATTGTGCAAGATGTTGGCGGTTTCTGTCATCTCAACCATGAAGGTGGAGCGGCCTGAAGCGAGATCGTCAGAGGCGCCAATGCGAGTAAAGATCCGATCGACGTTTCCAATTCGAGCGCTCTCTGCAGGAACATAGCAGCCGATGTGTGCCAGTAGAGTGATCAAAGCGGTTTGACGCATATATGTTGATTTACCACCCATATTAGGACCAGTAATGATAAGCATACGGCGAGCGCTATTTAAAGCTATAGGGTTCGCGATAAACGGTTCGTCCATCACTTGCTCGACCACGGGGTGGCGCCCAGCGAGAATGTCGATTCCCACTTCCGAGGTGAGCGACGGCCTACAGTAATCCAAAGTATCCGCACGTTCAGCTAGGTTTTGCAGGACATCAAGCTGGGAAATAGCAGATGCCAAGTTCTGCAGTTGCTCAAGATAAGGCATCATTAAGTCGAAAAGCTCTTCCCATAGTTTCTTTTCTATCGCCAACGCCTTAGATTTTGAACTCAATACTTTATCTTCATGTTCTTTGAGCTCAGGAATAATGTAGCGTTCCGCGTTTTTAAGTGTTTGACGACGGACATAATGTGGTGGTACCAAATGGCTTTGGCCACGGCTGACCTGAATGAAAAAACCGTGAACATTGTTGTAGCCAACTTTAAGGGTATCAATGCCGTGGCGCTCACGCTCTTCAAGCTCCAGTCGATCGAGATATTCTGTCGCCCCTGCCGCTAATGCGCGCCACTCGTCTAGCTCACGGTTATAACCATCGGCAATGACGCCACCGTCACGAATGACTACTGGTGGATTTTCTTTAACGGCCTTTTCGAGCAGCTCACATAACTCATCACAAGGGGCGGCATATTGAGCTAAGCCTTGTAAATAGCTGTGAGACACAGAGCTTAGCGATACCGAAAGTTCAGGAAGTTGCTGTAATGCATTGCGCAATCGTGCCATGTCACGTGGACGCGCTGAACGTAGCGCTAGGCGCGCGATGATTCGTTCAATGTCACCGATTTGTTTTAGTGTAGGTGATAACTCACTATAACCCGCATCTAACTTAAATTCTGTAATGGCATCAAGCCTAGCATTGAGCGTTTTATTACAACGCATTGGCTGGTGTAACCAGCGTTTTAACATACGGCTGCCCATGGCTGTGGCTGTATGATCGAGTACTTCTGCCAGGGTATTATCATTCCCCCCTGAGAGATTCTGAGTGATCTCTAGGTTTCTTCGTGTAGCGGCATCGAGAATAACCGATTGATCTTGGCTGACTAAAGTAAGTGAGCGAATATGTGGTAGCGCAGTGCGTTGGGTATCTTTCACATACTGGATAAGACAACCAGCCGCGCATAATCCCAAAGTGCATTGTTCAACGCCAAAGCCAACCAGATCACGGGTGCCAAATTGTTGGTTTAGTTGCTGCTTGGCAGTATCGATTTCAAATTCCCATACTGGTCGACGACGGTTGCCCGCGCGATTGGCCATAATATCAACAGGCTCAAAATCTTCTGGGAATAACAACTCTTTAGGCGAAGTGCGTTGCAACTCGGCTAGCATCTCTTCTTCTGTATCCGGCTCACAGAGTTGGAAGCGTCCAGAGGTAATATCTAACGTGGCGTAGCCAAATTTACCATTTTGGTGATAGATTGCCGCTATAAGATTATCAAGGCGCTCAGAAAGCAGAGCTTCGTCAGATACCGTGCCGGGAGTCACGATACGCACTACTTTACGCTCTACCGGACCCTTGCTGGTAGCAGGATCGCCAACTTGTTCACAAATGGCCACAGATTCGCCAAGTTGCACAAGTTTTGCTAAATAACCTTCAACAGCATGAAAAGGTACACCAGCCATTGGGATTGGCTCTCCAGCAGAAGCGCCGCGTTTGGTCAAAGATATATCGAGTAATTGCGATGCTCGTTTCGCGTCATCATAAAATAACTCGTAAAAGTCGCCCATGCGGTAGAACAGCAGAATGTCGGGATTTTCCGATTTGAGTTTCAGGTACTGCTGCATCATTGGAGTGTGTTTTTGTTCCGCTTTCACTGTTTGTATCTTTATCTGTTGATATTGGCGCCTAGGATACGTGAAACTGGACGTAGCGAAAAGCTGCAATTAGAGGATTTGAGTGATGCAAACTATTCAAGAGGTCAGTCTTAATTTGGGTCAGGAGCTTCTCGCTCGTGGTGGCGTTGTTGCTACCGCTGAGTCATGCACTGGCGGGGGGATTGCTGCGGCAATTACGGATATTTCTGGTAGCTCATCTTGGTTCGATAGAGCGTTTATCACCTACAGTAACGATGCAAAAGTCGATATGCTGTCCGTGAATCCTACAACGATAAGGGAACATGGTGCGGTCAGCGAATCCGTTGTCAGAGAAATGGCTGATGGCGCACTTCGCTTCTCAAAAGCAACATTTAGTATTGCGATCAGTGGAATCGCCGGTCCATCAGGTGGCAGTGATGATAAGCCTGTAGGAACCGTTTGCTTTGCATGGGCCAGTGGTGCAGGGTGGCGAAAAGTGGAAACTTGTCATTTTGATGGAGATCGCAGCGCTGTTCGTAAGCAAGCGGTTATGCATGCTTTGTTAATGCTTTATCGCCACGTGATTGAAGATGCACTGAACAGCGAATAAAAGAAAATTTCATACAGCTATGGACACTGTATGAATCAACAGTATAATAACAGTTATTGATGAGTTGAGTCGTGTTGACTTGAATCTACCCTATTTAAACTAAAAACGCTCGAGCGTACGGTCCCAAAGTGGATAATTGTGGAGAAAGTAATGGACGAGAATAAACAAAAGGCGTTAGCCGCAGCTCTTGGTCAAATTGAAAAGCAATTCGGTAAAGGCTCGATTATGCGCCTTGGTGACAATCGCACCATGGATGTTGAAACGATTTCTACAGGTTCACTATCACTGGATATCGCTCTGGGTGCTGGTGGCTTACCAATGGGACGTATCGTTGAAGTCTACGGCCCGGAATCGTCGGGTAAAACGACCTTAACTCTAGAGCTTATTGCCGCAGCTCAGCGCGCTGGAAAAACGTGTGCTTTCATCGATGCCGAACACGCTCTTGATCCTATTTATGCGAAAAAACTGGGCGTAGATATCGATGCTTTGCTTGTTTCTCAACCTGATACTGGCGAGCAAGCATTAGAGATTTGTGACGCTCTAGCGCGTTCTGGTGCGATTGATGTGATGGTTGTCGACTCTGTTGCAGCACTAACACCTAAAGCTGAAATTGAAGGTGAAATGGGCGATAGCCACATGGGTCTTCAGGCGCGTATGCTTTCTCAAGCGATGCGTAAGCTAACGGGTAACTTAAAACAGTCAAACTGTATGTGTATCTTCATTAACCAAATTCGTATGAAGATTGGTGTGATGTTTGGTAACCCAGAAACCACCACTGGTGGTAACGCACTTAAATTTTATGCTTCAGTTCGTCTTGATATTCGCCGTACAGGCTCGATCAAAGAAGGCGATGAGATTGTAGGTAACGAAACACGAATTAAAGTTGTTAAAAACAAGATTGCCGCACCATTTAAACAAGCTGAAACTCAAATTTTGTATGGCAAAGGTTTTAACCGTGAAGGTGAACTGATTGATTTGGGCGTGAAGCATAAGTTGGTTGAGAAAGCGGGCGCTTGGTATAGCTACAACGGTGATAAGATTGGTCAGGGTAAAGCGAACGCATGCAAATTTATGCGAGAGCATCCAGAAGCAGCCGTTGCCATTGATAGCAAACTGCGTGAGATGCTATTGACGCCAGCACAACCAGAAGAGCCAGAAACCGGAGAAATGCCAGCTGAAAAAGAGCTGTAAGCATTTTTAAAAGATAAACAAAGCCTCGCGATGCGAGGCTTTGCTTTTTCAAGCAATTCTAATGGGCCTAGAACCCTCACTATGTACCAAAAACCGCAACGACCGAAACAATCAGTCATAGAAGCCACGATCCAATTGTTGAGCCGAAGAGATCATAGCCAATATGAATTGAGCCAAAAGCTGGCAATGAAAGGGTATGAAGATCCACAAATCGCTCAGGCGATTGAGTTCTGCATTGAACACAATTATCTTGATGATCTTCGTTATGCAAAAAGCCAGATTAGGCAACATGCATATAAAGGCCACGGAGAAAGGCGCATTCGACAAGAACTTTCTCAAAAGCGTGTGACTGAATCAGTGATTGACAGCGCATTAGAGCTGGAGCCTCAAGACTGGTTTGAATTAGCTAAGGCATCAGCGGCTAAAAAGTTTAAGCATGGCCGTGCGCGTGAGCCTAAAGAGTACGCCAAGCAGGTCAGATTCCTTCAATATCGAGGGTTTAGCTTTGAGCAAATTCAATATGCGCTGGAATGTTTAGACGCAAATGACTCGATAAACGACTGATGGTGCTTTAAATACCACCAGTGTGCAGAATTGGCGTACAGCTTTTTTTCTAGAATACTAGGCGAATCCTTACTCATCGGTATACAATGTCGCAAAATTCTAACTTGAATAATTCAGGAAGAGCTGCATGTACATGAGCACAGACGAGGTTCGCAACGCGTTCCTTAAATTCTTTGAGACCAAAGGGCACCAAATCGTAGACAGTTCATCATTGGTTCCCCACGATGACCCTACTTTGCTTTTCACTAATGCCGGTATGAACCAGTTTAAAGATTGTTTCCTTGGTCTAGAAAAGCGTAACTACACCCGTGCCACTACGGCTCAGCGTTGTGTTCGCGCTGGTGGTAAGCATAACGATTTAGAAAACGTTGGCTTCACTGCTCGTCACCATACTTTCTTTGAAATGTTGGGTAACTTTAGTTTTGGTGATTACTTCAAAGAAGATGCGATTTCGTTTGCATGGCAGTTCCTCACAGACACTCTAAAACTTCCTCAAGAACGTTTGCTTGTCACTATCTATGAGACAGACGATGAAGCGTTCGAAATTTGGAATAAGCAAGTTGGTGTGCCAGCGGATCGAATTATCCGTATCGGTGATAAGAAAGGTGGTAAGCCATACGAGTCAGATAACTTCTGGCAAATGGGTGATACTGGCCCTTGCGGACCTTGTACAGAAATCTTTTATGATCACGGTGATCACATTTGGGGTGGACGCCCTGGTACACCCGAAGAAGACGGTGACCGATTCATCGAGATCTGGAACAACGTATTCATGCAGTTCAATCGTCATGCTGATGGCACGATGGAGCCGCTACCTAAGCCATCTGTTGACACCGGTATGGGCATCGAACGTATCTCTGCAATCATGCAAGGCGTGCATTCAAACTACGAAATCGACGTATTCCAAAAGCTTATCAAGGCTGCTGCTGATGTGATTGGATACCAAGACTTGTCTAACCAATCGCTACGCGTGATCGCTGACCACATTCGTTCGTGTTCATTCCTTATTGTTGATGGTGTTATGCCATCAAATGAAGGTCGTGGCTATGTTCTTCGCCGTATTATCCGTCGCGCGGTTCGTCACGGCAATAAGTTGGGCGCGCAAGGCGTTTTCTTCCACAAGCTTGTAGGTACGTTGGCTGAAGTCATGGGCACTGCGGGTGAAGAACTTAAGAAGCAACAAGAGATTGTTGAGAAAGTACTTCGAATCGAAGAAGAAAACTTTGGTCGTACCCTTGAACGTGGTATGACGATTCTAAGTGAAGCGCTTGATAACCTTGGTGACGAGAAAGTCCTTGATGGCGAAACGGTATTTAAGCTCTACGATACATATGGTTTCCCTGCTGACTTAACCAACGACGTTGCGCGTGAGCGTGAACTCTCGATCGATGAAGACGGTTTTGAGAAAGCGATGGAAGCGCAGCGCCAACGCGCACGTGAAGCGGGGCAGTTTGGCACTGATTACAACGCGACAATTAAGATCGATACAAATACTGAATTCTGTGGCTACACGGCTACAGAAGGTAAGAGTACAGTCGCTGCGATGTTTGTTGAAGGCACAGAAACTGAAGCGCTGTCTGCTGGCGATAAAGCGATTGTGGTTCTTAAAGAGACTCCATTCTACGCAGAGTCAGGTGGTCAATGTGGTGATGCTGGCGTGCTCAAAACAGCCGCAGGCCTATTTAAAGTTGAAGATACACAAAAGTTAGGTAACGCGATTGCCCACCACGGTGAGCTTGTCGAAGGTGTTCTAGCGAAAGGTGATGAAGTCACCGCAACAGTTGATGCTGAGCGTCGCGCTGCGATCTCTCTCAACCACTCGGCGACCCACTTATTACACGCTGCACTTCGCACGGTATTAGGTGATCATGTTACGCAGAAAGGGTCATTGGTAAAACCGGATAACCTGCGTTTTGACTTCTCTCACCTAGAAGCCATGACGAAAGCGGAAATCAAAGAAGTTGAGCGCCTAGTTAACGCTCAGGTTCGAACTAATCACGTTATAGAAACCAACGTAATGGACATCGAGTCAGCAAAAGAGAAAGGCGCGATGGCGTTGTTTGGTGAAAAGTACGATGACGAAGTTCGCGTACTGTCTATGGGCGAGTTCTCAACCGAACTGTGTGGTGGTATCCACGCAAGCAATACCGGTGATATCGGTCTGTTTAAGATCAATTCAGAAGGTGGTATTGCGGCAGGCATTCGCCGTATTGAAGCCGTAACGGGTGAAGCCGCACTTGATGCAATCGAAGCTCAAGCGTCTCAGTACGAAGAAAAACTGATCGATGCCGCGGGCAAAGCGAAGTCGTTGGAAAAAGAAATTCAACAGCTAAAAGATAAGCTTGCTAACGTTGAAAGTGCCAACATCATGGGGAAAGTGGAAGAGATTGCAGGTACTCAGGTATTAGTCGCCGCGCTTGAAGGTGCCGACAGCAAAAATCTTCGCACCATGATGGACAACGCAAAGAACCAAATGGGCAGTGGTATCGCATTCATCGCCAACGTTGCTGACGGTAAGATTGGCCTGATTGCTGGTGTAACCAAAGATCTTACTGGCAAAGTGAAAGCTGGTGACTTAGTTAAGATGGTTGCTGAACAAGTTGGTGGTAAAGGTGGCGGTCGTCCAGATATGGCCCAAGCTGGTGGCTCTGATGTCGAGGCATTACCTGAAGCACTGAAATCGATTCGCAGCTGGTTAGAAGAGCGCCTATAGGCTAACTCACTGAAATAACACAATGCCCAGTCATCGTTTGGTGATTGGGCATACTTGTTTTTGGGCTCAACCAATAAGTTTTGACAATCTGATTACGATTTCTTAGCAGATTGTATTATAGATTAACGAAATCACTTCCAAGAGGTGGTTTTCTTAATCTTTAATGGGTATTGAAACAATACTGAAATCAACGGTAAATAGACGAAATGTCTTGGGAAGGTGAAGACGGGTGAAAAGATCATTAATCGTACAAAAGTTTGGTGGAACTTCTGTAGGCACAATAGAGCGCATCCAAGAGGTCGCTCAGCAAATTATTCGTTCAAAGGATTCTGGCCATCAGCTAGTGGTGGTGGTATCGGCAATGTCAGGTGAAACCAATAGGCTAATGTCTCTTGCAAAACAGATAGACAACGTACCGACCGCGAGGGAATTGGATGTGTTGCTTTCTGCTGGTGAGCAGGTGTCGATGGCTTTACTGGCTATGGCGCTTAATCAGCAAGGTTATTCGGCCGTATCGCTTACAGGTTTGCAGGCGCAGATACGAACAAACAATCAACATAATAATGCCACGATTAATGACATCGACACGTCAACCATTGAAGAACACCTTGCCAATGATCAAATTGTGATTGTTGCAGGATTTCAAGGTGTTAATGATAACAATGAAATTACCACCTTAGGTCGTGGTGGTTCCGATACTACGGCTGTTGCGCTGGCGGGCGCATTAAAAGCAAAAGAATGCCAGATTTTTACCGATGTTGACGGCGTCTACAGTTGCGACCCTCGAGTGGTTACCCGAGCCTCCAGAAAAGAGGTGATTGACTTTCCTTCCATGGAATTGATGGCAAGTAAAGGCGCGAAAGTATTGCACTTACCGTGCGTTCAGTATGCGTGGAGACATAACGTACCACTGAGAGTACTTTCAAGTTTTTGCAAAGGAGAGGGAACATTAGTAACGGGTCAGGAGTTCGCTTCACCGGTATCGGGCATCGCTATTCAAAAGTCGATGATCATGTTAGCGTTCCCTCTATCACAGCATGAATTGGTTGCTAAACAGTGCCAAATGCTAGGGATTGAAAATGAATGCTGGGTATTTGACGAGTCGAGTTGTCGTTTAATCGTCAAAGACGACGATCACGATAAGCTGAATTTGATCTTGGCTGATCGCGCAATAGAACAGAAAAAAGTGGCATTGCTCACGATGGTTGGCAACAATGCCTCAGCATTGAGTGCGCAGTCGGTGCGGATTTTGCTCGAAGTGCATTTATCTGTCCTACACTTTTGTGAGCAGCAACACTCATTCACTTTGGTAATGTTGCCAGATACTATCGACAAAGCGGCTAACGTACTGCATGATAAGTACATTGTCACCAATGAAAGGCTGTCAAGTGGCAACAAACAGCTACATCTGGGATAAATAGTTTCGCAATATAGTTACGAAAAGCTAACTTTTGTTAGATAATGTATTTCGTAGCACGAAAATTAGAGATTACTCAAGGAGCAAAGAATGCTTATTTTGACTCGCCGCGTTGGCGAAACATTAATGATTGGTGATGAAGTCACTGTAACCGTACTCGGTGTAAAAGGTAACCAAGTTCGTATTGGCGTAAACGCTCCAAAAGAAGTATCAGTGCATCGTGAAGAGATTTACATGCGCATCCAAGCAGAAAAAGGTAATGGTAATGTTGCACCTGGCAACTACTAATTCCAAACAAAAAGGCTGACAGATTGTCGGCCTTTTTGTTACCACCTAACGTTCAGTATTTTTTTGAATTCCCAACTTTACATAAGTAAAAAGTGTGATTAAGCGACGGTTTGATTAAATTCACAACGGTTGGTCTATTTTTTACTATTTTTGCCAAGAAAATGTTTGACTTATTTTTGGTAAATCGTAATATGTGCCTCCGCAAGACGGTGAGGTGGCCGAGAGGCTGAAGGCGCTCCCCTGCTAAGGGAGTATACGGTTTATAGCCGTATCGAGGGTTCGAATCCCTCCCTCACCGCCATTCTTGCACTGCTTGATTTTATGAAGCAATTCATAAAGGTAAGTAAATGATGCGTCCTTAGCTCAGCTGGATAGAGTACCTGGCTACGAACCAGGCGGTCGGAGGTTCGAATCCTCCAGGACGCGCCACTTCCCTTTGCAAAGGAAGGCGAGCAATACAAAACGGTGAGGTGGCCGAGAGGCTGAAGGCGCTCCCCTGCTAAGGGAGTATACGGTTTGTAGCCGTATCGAGGGTTCGAATCCCTCCTTCACCGCCATTATTGACCTTTGGTCAATTTTTTTGTTCCAACGGAATGAAAACGTGATATAGTTCACACCCCGTGCGCTCTTAGCTCAGCTGGATAGAGTACCTGGCTACGAACCAGGCGGTCGGAGGTTCGAATCCTCCAGAGCGCGCCACAATTTGAAAGTGTTTGATAGCAATATTGAGCATCCCGTGCGTCCTTAGCTCAGCTGGATAGAGTACCTGGCTACGAACCAGGCGGTCGGAGGTTCGAATCCTCCAGGACGCGCCACTTATTAAGGTCTTAGACCCTGATATGATTCCCCTGAAAAGGAAGAGTATCAAAACCTGTGCGCTCTTAGCTCAGCTGGATAGAGTACCTGGCTACGAACCAGGCGGTCGGAGGTTCGAATCCTCCAGAGCGCGCCACAATTTGAAAGTGTTTGATAGCAATATTGAGCATCCCGTGCGTCCTTAGCTCAGCTGGATAGAGTACCTGGCTACGAACCAGGCGGTCGGAGGTTCGAATCCTCCAGGACGCGCCACTTTTTAAGGTCTTAGACCTTGATATGATTCCTCTAAAAGGGAATAGTATCAAAAACCGCGCGCTCTTAGCTCAGCTGGATAGAGTACCTGGCTACGAACCAGGCGGTCGGAGGTTCGAATCCTCCAGAGCGCGCCACTTCTTCAAAACCTTGCTTCGGCAGGGTTTTTTTACATTTAACATTTCATTATCATTTCTATAACTAAATGTTTACAACCTTATGTTTATTAAGGAAATTTGTAGATATTTTAAGCTCGTCTCAGAATTGTCCTGCTAATTTATTTACTTTGTACTCAGTGTAGTGAAAAGCGCTATTTTTGATGGTAATCACAGTAATATGTCGTTCTCATCGCGAATTTTCACTGAAATGACGTTTTATTTACCACTCGGCATTAAACAAAATTGACAAACTTTTACCAATCGAGATAATCCTAGACCTCTTGCAATGGATCGCTCGCAAGATCTATTGCACTTGTCAGGACGACAAAGAAAGGACGCAAAATGATTAATATTGGAAGCCTGCTAGGAGATGCAGCCACCTTAATGGTCACAGGGATGACGGTGGTGTTTGTTTTCCTAACAATTCTCGTTTATCTCGTTCGGTTATTATCGAAGTTGGTACCACAAGAAGTACCTGAGCCGATCGCAGCCTCAAATCAAGCAAAACAAGTTCAACAGTTTGCCTCTAAGGGTGTTAGCCCACAGGTGACCGCCGCAATTACAGCTGCTGTACACCAATACCGCACGGCTGACGCTAAATAGATTGAGTTAAGATTTTAAAAGGAGTTAATGAGCATGTCTAAACCACTAGCTATCACTGACGTGGTACTTCGTGACGCCCATCAATCGCTGTTTGCGACTCGTATGCGTATCGAAGATATGTTGCCCATCGCCGCAGAATTGGACAAGGTCGGTTACTGGTCACTTGAAACTTGGGGGGGAGCGACATTTGATTCGTGTATCCGTTTCTTAGGAGAAGATCCGTGGGAGCGTTTGCGTGAGCTGAAAAAAGCGATGCCAAATACACCAATGCAGATGCTACTGCGGGGGCAAAATCTATTAGGTTATCGCCACTATGCTGATGATGTTGTTGAAAAGTTTGTAGAACGAGCTCATGCCAATGGTATGGATGTTTTCCGTATCTTTGATGCGATGAACGATGTAAGAAACTTTGAAAAAGCGGTGAAATCTGCAGTGGATGTCGGTGCTCACGCACAAGGTACTTTGTCCTACACCACAAGCCCAGTTCACAATACTGAAACGTGGGTTGATCTTGCAAAGCGCTTAGAGGATCTTGGTTGCCACTCTTTGTGTATCAAAGATATGTCAGGGCTATTGAGGCCATATGAAGCGGAGGATTTGATCTCTCGAATCAAAGCATCGTGTGATGTTCCATTGGCGCTTCATTGCCATGCGACAACTGGCCTTTCAACGGCAACAGCCGTGAAGGCGGTGGAAGCTGGTATTGATATTCTCGATACGGCTATTTCGTCCATGAGCCAAACCTATGGCCACACACCAACAGAAACTGTCGTTGCAATGTTGCAAGGTACTGAGCGTGATACCAACCTCAAACTTGAGCAAATAGAACCGATTGCAGCTTACTTCCGAGAAGTTCGCAAGAAGTATGCTAAATGGGAAGGTCAGCTAAAAGGTGTTGATTCGCGCATCCTTATTGCTCAAGTCCCAGGTGGCATGTTAACAAACATGGAAGGTCAGTTAAAAGAGCAAGGTGCTGCCGATCGTATCGATGAGGTGCTCGAAGAGATCCCTCGCGTGCGTAAAGATCTGGGTTACATTCCTTTGGTCACACCCACTTCGCAGATTGTTGGTACTCAAGCGGTTATTAATGTTCTAACAGGTGAGCGCTATAAGAGTATTACTAAAGAAACGGCTGGCGTATTAAAAGGCGAATACGGCAAAGCTCCTGCCGATATCAACCAAGAACTTCAGGAAAAAGTGCTTGAAGGCGCAGAGCCAATTACCTGTCGCCCAGCCGATTTACTGAAAGCGGAGTTGGATACATTAACCGAAGAGCTACTTTCTAAAGCCAAAGAGGAAAGCATCTCTTTAGCTGAAGATACGGTAGATGATGTACTAACGTATGCACTGTTCCCACAAGTTGGTCTTAAATTCCTTAAAAACCGTCGTAATCCTGATGCGTTTGAGCCTGCGCCAACGCTGGAAAAAGCAGTGCCAGAATCTGCGAAGCCAGCAGTAACCTCAAGCAAAGGCATTGAAACATACAGCGTTAAAGTTGATGGTCAGGTCTACGATGTTGAAGTGGGACCGCAAGGTCACCTGACGTCTGTTTCGCCATCAGCAGCATCTGTTGCGGCTCCTGTCGCGGTAGCGCCACCTGCGAGCTTAGAATCAGTGGAAGCACCATTAGCCGGTAATATTTTTAAAGTGAATGTTCAGTCGGGTGTCGAGGTTCAAGAAGGTGACGTCCTGCTCATACTTGAAGCGATGAAAATGGAAACCGAAGTACGTGCGGCACAAAGTGGTGTTGTTCAGGATGTTCACGTTAAAGAGGGCGATGCAGTCACTGTCGGCGCTCCTCTGGTTAGTTTGGCGTAAGGGAGTACCATGGAAGGATTGATGACCTTATGGTCAGAAACAGGGATCGCTAACTTTGAATTTGGCCAGATCTGTATGATTTTGGTTGGATGCACCTTACTGTTTTTGGCGATTCGTAAAGGTTTTGAACCATTACTACTATTGCCAATTGGATTTGGTGCCATTTTAGCGAACATTCCTAATGCAGGCTTTACCGAGCCAGGTGGGTTGCTGTACTACGTTTACTATATTGGTATCGAATCGGGTGTATTCCCACTGCTCATTTTTATGGGTGTCGGGGCAATGACCGACTTTGGCGCTTTAATTGCTAACCCTAAAACGCTATGGCTTGGTGCGGCAGCTCAGTTTGGTATTTTTGCTACTTTATTCGGTGCAATATTATTGAACTACGTGCCGGGCATGGAGTTTTCCATGCAAGATGCTTCGTCGATCGCAATTATTGGTGGTGCGGATGGCCCGACAGCTATTTTCCTTGCCAGTAAGTTATCGCCTGATTTGCTTGGTGCGATTGCGGTAGCGGCCTACAGCTATATGGCTTTAGTACCTATTATTCAGCCACCTATCATGAAAGCGTTGACCAATCCGCAAGAGCGCAAAATCAAAATGGCTCAATTGCGTCACGTGAGTAAAGGCGAGAAAATACTTTTCCCATTGGCTGTATTGTTGATGACCATCTTGTTCTTGCCGTCAGCGACGCCACTGGTAGGTATGTTCTGCCTGGGTAACTTGATGCGTGAAGCGGGTGTTGTTGATCGTTTATCCAAGACTGCGCAAAATGAGCTTATTAATATTGTGACGATATTCTTAGGCTTGGGTGTAGGCTCGAAGCTACAGGCGGAGCAGTTCTTAAACT
This sequence comes from Vibrio gelatinilyticus, assembly GCF_022836845.1. Classification (GTDB taxonomy): domain Bacteria; phylum Pseudomonadota; class Gammaproteobacteria; order Enterobacterales; family Vibrionaceae; genus Vibrio; species Vibrio gelatinilyticus. The sequence goes on along the minus strand of NZ_JAJNNZ010000024.1, from coordinate 13,942 downwards.
TTGAGACGTTAGGTATTTTAGGATTAGGCGCCGTTGCATTTAGTATCGGTACTGGTGCCGGTGTACTTATGGCTAAGCTTCTTAATAAATACTCGAAAGAAGACATTAACCCATTGATCGGTGCTGCGGGCGTTTCAGCGGTTCCTATGGCGGCGCGTGTTGTTAATAAGGTAGGGCTTGAGGCCAACCCTCAAAACTTCTTATTAATGCATGCAATGGGGCCAAATGTTGCAGGCGTATTAGGTTCAGCGGTTGCAGCCGGTATTCTGCTGGCTTTGGTTGGCTAACCATCCATTGTAGAAGGTTGAAAGGAGAAGCTTCGGCTTCTCTTTTTTTTATGCCTGAAATCGTGACCAGAAAGGTGGTGTAACATTTTGAAAGCACGAGGACAAAACTTGCTCTAGTACTCCTTAGGTTAAGTGGCTAAGATGGATGATTGAGGGACAAAAAAGGAAGCTGTGATGAAATGCAAACAAATCGTCATTCCGGAGTTTGGCGAACCAGAAGTACTCGCACTGCAAGACGTTAAAATTCCCACACCTAATGAAGGTGAGGTATTGGTTAAGGTTGCCTTTGCCAGTGTGAACCCTATCGATGTGAAAACACGAGCTGGCTTGGGTTGGGCCGCTGCAGAAAATAAAGATAACCTACCTTGGGTGCCAGGATATGACATCTCAGGTCACGTGATCGAAAATGGTCAGAAAGCGACGCGATTTGCCATTAAAGATAAAGTCGCAGGTTTTATTGGTTTTCCGCTTCGCGGTGGCGCGTACAGCCAATATGTTTGTGTTCCTGAGTCAGAATTAACCCCAGTCCCAAATTCGGTCACCTTAGAAGCCGCTGCTGCGCTGCCATTAGCGGGTCAAACGGCTGCTCAGGCTATCAACAAAGCCGAGGTGAAAGAGGGGGACAGGGTTCTCATACTTGCTGGTGCCGGAGGTGTTGGCCATATCGCGGTTCAAATCGCACTAGCGGCGAAAGCTGAAGTCTATACCACCTGCAGTGAAGCGAACCTGGATTACTTGGCAACTTTAGGTGCTCACGCCATTAATTATCAATTCTCTCCAGCGTCTGAACGCCTTAGCGATGTCGACGTGTTGATTGATCTTGTGGGTGGCGACGTCGCACTGGATGCGCTTAAGTGTCTAAGTGATGGGGCGAGAGTCATTACTATCCCGACCATGTCGGCACCATTGGTTTGCGACAAAGCTCAGTTATTAGGATTTAGCGCTGAAGGGATGTTAGTTGACCCCTCAGCTAAACAGTTAGAAACGCTACTGTATATGGTGAGTGTCGGATTGCTTAAAGTGGAGATTCAAAAGATATTTGCTCTTGATGATGTGGTTGATGCCCATCGTCAAATCGAAACGGGACGAACCCGTGGAAAGGTGTTGTTGGATATGCAATGCTAGAGAGTTTTTCACATCTTATCGCGCATTCTTGGTTTGCAGATTCCGCCCTCGCAGTTTTGTTTGTTTCTGGTTTTCTAAGTGCCACTTTACTTCCCGGCGGCTCAGAAGCAGGATTGATAGCAACATTAAGCTTACAACAGTATTCAGTCCCACTAGTGATAGCTGTGGCGACAATAGGCAATACTCTCGGCGGGCTCACCAACTATTGGATAGGAATTTTCATTCCCAATCGAACTCAAAATGAGAAACACGGTCATAAAGCCATTGGCTGGTTACAAAAATACGGCTACTGGACTTTATTATTGAGTTGGTTGCCGGTTATTGGAGATCCTCTGTGCCTTGCTGCTGGTTGGTTACGTATGAAGTTTCTTCCGTGTGTAGTACTCATCGCAATCGGTAAGGCACTGCGCTACGCTGCTCTTTCAGCGATTTTCTATGGTCTTTTCTAAGGAGTATTTATGAGAAAGATTTGGTTCGGCTGCTTGTCGTTATTATTCATCTACGGTTGCAGCACCAATGATAAGACCGTTCAAGTAGAAAATACGCTACCTGCCGCGATACAGCTTATCGAAGAGGTAAAGCCTAATAGCGATAAGGTGATGATCCCTTACAGCAAATATCGACTCGATAATGGCTTAACGGTGGTTTTATCCCCCGACGACTCTGATCCACTGGTTCATGTTGATGTGACCTATCATGTTGGCTCGGCACGAGAAGAAGTCGGTAAATCAGGGTTCGCCCACTTTTTTGAGCATATGATGTTCCAGGGCTCGGAAAATGTGGGTGATCAGCAGCACTTTAAGATCATTACCGAAGCGGGTGGCACATTAAATGGCACGACTTCGCGCGACAGAACCAATTATTTTGAAACGGTTCCTTCGAATCAGTTAGAGAAAATGCTGTGGTTAGAAGCTGACAGAATGGGCTTTTTGCTGAGCGCTGTGTCCCAGAGAAAGTTTGAAATTCAGCGTGATACGGTCAAAAACGAGCGTGCGCAAAATTATGATAATCGCCCCTATGGTCTTGTGTGGGAGAAAATGGGTGAAGCGATGTTCCCTGAGGGACACCCATATTCGTGGCAACCCATTGGCTATGTGGAAGATCTAGATCGTGTTGATGTTAACGATCTTAAAGCCTTCTTTCTAAGGTGGTATGGGCCGAATAACGCAGTATTGACCATTGGTGGCGATATTGATCCCCAGCAGACATTGCAATGGATCAACAAATATTTCGGCTCGATCCCGAAAGGCCCCGATGTGGATAAAGCGCCAAAGCAACCTGCGACAGTCAATGAAGATCGCTATGTCACATTGGAAGACAGAATTCGTCAGCCAATGGTAGTGATAGGCTGGCCGACCAGCAGTTACCGCGGAGCCGACAATCAAGCCGCCTTAGAAGCAATGGCGGATGCGATTGGTGGTGGCACGAACGGATTGTTATACCAAAAACTCGTCAAAACTCAAAAGGCCTTAGATGCAGGTGCCTTCAACGACTGTAACGAGCTTGCCTGTAACTTTTATGTGTATGCTATGGGGGCATCGACAGACAAAGATGGTTTGAAATCGTTGTATCAAGAGCTGTTAGACACTCTGGCAGAATTTGAAAAACAAGGCATGAGCCAAGAGCGACTGGACCAAATTAACGGACTGTCTGAGTCCAGCGCGGTTTTTGCCTTGCAAAGCGTGAAAGGTAAAGTGACTCAACTGGCTTCCAATGAGACCTTTTTTGGTGAACCAGATCGAATCGAGCGTCAGTTAAAACAAATCCGCGCGGTGACACCTCAATCGGTAAGTCGTGTGTTTAATGAATTTGTTCACGATAAACCTAAGGTGACGTTAAGTATCGTACCTAAAGGAAACCAAGATATAGCAGTAAGAAAAGCCAATTTCACGACGCCAAAACGTACCTTACCTGAGTATCAGCAAATCTCTGCCGATCAACTTGATCTAAGGGTTGCCACTGATAACTTTGATCGCAGTGTTATGCCTGTGGTTGCCAAGGCGGTGACGGCAAAGATGCCTGAGTTGTATCGGGTGTACTTCGATAATGGCAGCGAGTTACTTGGAACGGAAACCTCCGAAACACCGACCATTGAAATTCACTTTCGATTGCCCGCTGGTGATCGTTACGTTGCAAGGGGCAAAGAAGGACTGGCAGGATTAACCGCAGCGATGATGGAAGAGGGATCAACTTCACGCAGCGTTGAACAGTTGCAGGCTGAACTTGATATGTTAGGCAGCCAGATTCATTTCAGTGCCGGCTCATATACTACTCGCGTTACAGTTTCATCACTCACTAAGAACCTAGCTGCAACCATGGCGCTGGTGGAAGATGTACTGATTAATCCTGCGATGGCTCCTGAGGATTTCGAACGTCTAAAAAAACAAACAATGGAAAGTTTGGTTTATCAGCATCAAAAGCCGAGCTGGATGGCGTCTCAGGCCACGCGTCAGGTGCTATTTGGTGATTCTGTTTTCGGGCGCTCTTCTGATGGAACAGAGCAGTCCGTTGCGTCGCTGACACTCGATGATGTGACATCTTTTTATCGTAAGCACTATACGCCTCAGGGAGCGCAGATCGTGGTGGTTGGTGACCAGAATCGCAAAGAGGTGATTAAGCAATTGGCGTTTTGGGATAACTGGCGAGGTGAAGCCGCGCCTTTGATCCGCCCAAATGTCAACACGTCCATTTCTGGGCAGCGTATTTTTCTCGTTGATAAGCCGGATGCCCCACAAAGTATTGTCCGCCTGGTGCGCATAGGTTTACCTTTTGATGCGACAGGCGAGCTGTATTTAAGCCAACTGGCAAACTTTAATTTGGCCGGTAACTTCAATAGTCGCATCAACCAGAACCTTCGTGAAGATAAAGGCTATACCTACGGTGCCAGTGGTTACTTTGCCAGTAACCGCGAGCTTGGCATCATAGTGTTTAATGCTCAGGTGCGCGCTGATGCCACAGTTGCGTCGATAGAAGAGATCATTAAAGAGCTAAAGAACTATAGTACGCAAGGTATGACCGAAGAGGAGCTTCACTTTATGCGGTTAGCGGTAGGTCAGCAGGATGCCCTGACCTATGAGACACCAAGTCAAAAAGCTGGGCTATTATCGAGTATTTTAACCTATAGTTTGGATGAGGATTATCTCAAGCAACGTAATTTGATAGTGGAAAATGTCGATATGTCAGAACTTAATCAATTAGCAAGTAAGTGGTTTGACCCAACTCAGTATCAAATTATCGTCGTTGGAGACGCTCGTACTCTAACACCACAGTTAGAAAAATTGGATATCGCCATTGAAAAGCTTGAAATCCAGCAATAGTGTTGCCATATAAAAGGGGGTGACCTGTTAGGTCATCCCTTCAATTGAACATAACAATAAGCGAACTGCATTTTGACAAATTTTGCTACGCGACTCGACACAGTTGCTAATAACAGTGCCATTTTTAAAGACTTTGGGCGTGGTGTAGAAAGGGAAACATTGCGCTACTCGCAAGATGGTCGTTTGGCTCTCACACCACACCCTAAGGCATTAGGATCTGCGTTTAAACATGACACTATTACAACGGATTTTGCTGAGTCGTTACTAGAGTTTATTACACCAGTCTCTAAAGATGTTGATACATTAATATCCCAACTTACTGACATTCATCACTTTACTCAAAAAAATATCGGTGATGAAAAGCTGTGGCCGCTTTCGATGCCTTGTTACGTGGGAAACGAAGACGACATTACCTTGGCTCAATACGGCAGTTCGAACGCAGGTAAAATGAAAACATTGTATCGCCAGGGCCTAAAGCATCGTTATGGCAGTTTGATGCAGGTGATTTCAGGCGTACATTTTAACTTCTCCTTCCCCGAATCCTTCTGGGATGCGCTGTTTGGTGAGCAATCAGAGCAAGAGCGAAGCGCTTCAAAGTCAGACGCTTATTTTGGTTTGATCCGTAATTACTATCGCTTTGGCTGGCTGATCCCATACTTTTTTGGTGCTTCCCCGGCAATGTGTTCTTCTTTCTTGCAAGGTAAGAAAACCAAACTGCCGTTTGAGAAAGTGGGTGGAACATTATATTTGCCTAAGGCGACCTCGTTGCGACTGAGTGATCTGGGTTATACCAACAACGCTCAAAGTGCGCTAAAAATCGGCTTTAACAGCTTAGACCAATACCTTGATGGACTAAATACCGCTATCCATACACCTTCAGAAGAATTCGCTAAAATTGGTGTCAAAGTGGATGGTGAATATCGTCAGCTCAATGATTATGTATTACAGATTGAGAACGAGTTGTATGCCCCAATTCGACCCAAACGAGTGTCGAAAAATGGAGAAAAGCCATCAGAAGCACTCGCTCGTGCTGGGGTTGAGTATATTGAAGTGCGCTCACTGGATGTGAACCCTTACAGCTCTATCGGTATTAGCGCAGAGCAAATCCGCTTCCTGGACCTGTTTTTAACCTGGTGTGCGTTAAGCGACTCTGAGCCAATGGATGATTGTGAGTTAAAATGCTGGCGGGATAACTGGAACAAAGTGATTGCTGAAGGGCGTAGTCATGAACTAACGTTGCAGATTGGTTGTCATGGTGAAGTCTTGACCAGACAAGACTGGGTTCGCCGCGTATTTCTAGACTTAAAGCTGATCGCCAAAGAAATGGATCGAGAGCATGGTGGCAACGAGTATCTATCAGTTTGCGAGATGCTTGAGCAGTGGAATGATGATCCTGAACTGACGATTTCCGGTCAATTGCTGCGTCAGACCAAAGAGATGGGCGGGTTAGGTAAAGTGGGCTGTGAGCTTGGTTTAAAATATCGCCAGCACAACTTGTCTCACCAGTATCAGGTTTATAGCGAAGAATTGATGCTAGCGAGTGTCGAGCAATCTATTGCTCAGCAGCAAGCTGCTGAAGAGGCTGATACGATGAGTTTTGATGATTTTCTATCAGACTACTTTTCGTATTTAAAAGCCGAGTAAAACCCATAACTCAACCTTGGGCACCGTTGTTCAAGGCTGATTACTCTTTAGCGATTGAAGCCTACATGTTATCGTAGCAGCCTCAATAGACAGTAAGCACATCATCGTGCAATTAAATAAATCTGGAGATACCTCATGCCTTTATTGGACAGTTTTACCGTTGATCACACAAGAATGCACGCCCCAGCGGTTCGCGTTGCGAAAACAATGCAAACACCAAAAGGGGATACTATCACCGTTTTTGACTTGCGCTTTACAGCTCCAAATAAAGATATTCTGTCGGAACAAGGCATTCATACCCTAGAGCATTTATATGCGGGTTTCATGAGGGCGCACCTTAATGGCGATGATGTTGAAATTATTGATATTTCTCCAATGGGCTGTCGCACAGGTTTCTACATGAGTCTCATTGGTACACCAAGTGAAACGCGTGTTGTAGAAGCTTGGTTGGCGGCAATGAAAGATGTGTTAAAAGTAGAGAACCAAAATAAGATCCCAGAGCTTAATGAATACCAATGTGGTACGGCTGCAATGCACTCTTTAGACGACGCAAAAGCCATTGCTCAGCAAATCCTAGATGCAGGTATCCAGGTCAACAAGAATGATGAACTCGCATTACCTGAAGCAATGCTTCAGGAGTTAAAAATCGATTGATGATTGCATGATGAAAAAAGATGGCCTAGGCCATCTTTTTTTTGTTTTATCCCCACTGGGCTTCGAACCAACTTTCGAGAATGATCACCGCGGACTGACAGTCCACATTGCCTTTTGACAATGCCTTATAGCCACCCATCTCAAACAGTTCAGATCGGGCTTCTGTGGTCGACAGCCTTTCGTCGTGAAGCTCGACAGGGAAACCAAAACGACCGTTTAATCGATTGGCGAACTTTTTTGCTCTTGGAGCAATCGATTCGAGGTCCTTTCCGTGCAAGTCTGTTGGTAGACCGACGACCAGTAAATCCGGTTGCCACTCTTTTAGCACCTTTTCGATGTCATCCCAGTTTGGGATACCGTCTCTGGCCTTAAATGCTTTTAGGGGACTCGCGGTCCCGGTAATATCTTGACCAATGGCACTACCAATACTCTTGGTGCCATAGTCAAATGCGATGATCGTTTTAGCTGTCATAATCTCTTGTTGTATTTATCAGGCATGGCCAATTTGCACGGACAGCTGGGCAGCATCGATGCCGAGCATTTGCACCGCACTTGCCCAGCGCTCCGCTACAGGGGTTTCAAAAATCACTTTTGGATCCGCTTCGATCGTCAGCCACGAGTTGTCGGCGAGCTCACTTTCAAGCTGTCCAGCTTCCCATCCCGAATACCCGAGTGCGACTAAGTAGTTTTCTGGCTGTGCATCGGTACCGAGAACGGCAAGAATGTCTTTCGAAGTCGTGACGCTAACACTGTCGGTGAGTTGAATGCTTGATTGGTATTTGTCTTTTGGTCTATGAATGATGAAACCGCGATCTTCCGAAACCGGACCTCCATTAAGAACCGGTTCTTCAAGGCTTTCACAATACTGATTGGGTAATGCTACCGGAAATTCATTTTGAACCTGCTTTAGCATGTTGCCTACGGTGACATCAATAGGGGTGTTAATGACTATCCCCATGGCGCCATCTTCATTGTGCTCACAAACATAGATTACAGTACGTTGAAAATAGGGATCTTTCATGCCAGGCATAGCGACCAAAAAATGATTTGCTAAATTCATACAGCCTCCCTTAAACCTTACTGAAAATGAAATGCGATTATTTGCCTAAGCGGCGTTCGATTGCATCCATGAGTTTACCGGTAACAGAGATATCAAATGCAGCTTCGATTTCACGAATACAAGTTGGGCTTGTAACGTTAATTTCAGTTAGCTTATCGCCAATGACATCCAGACCTACAAATATTAGGCCTTTCTCTTTTAAAGTAGGAGCGACAGCAAGCGCTATTTGCCTGTCTGTCTCACTTAATGGACGAGCTTCGCCTCGGCCGCCTGCCGCGAGGTTGCCTCGTGTTTCTCCTTTAGCAGGGATCCTTGCTAAACAGAAAGGCATAGGCTCACCATCGACAACCAAAATACGTTTGTCACCATTGCTGATATCAGGAACAAAAGTTTGCGCCATAGCGTAGTTCTGACCGTGATTAGTCAATGTCTCGATGATCACGGATACGTTAGGATCGTTCTGTTTGACCCTAAAAATAGAAGCGCCGCCCATACCATCAAGAGGTTTCAAAATGACGTCACCGTGCTGTTCTTGAAAGGCTTTTATTTTTTCAGCCTTACGTGTCACGATGGTGGTTGGCGTCAATTCTGGGAACCAGGCTGTAAAGAGCTTTTCGTTGCAGTCACGCAGGCTTTGTGGCTTATTGACGATCAAAGTACCTTGTAACTCCGCTCGCTCTAAAATGTAGGTCGCGTAAATGTACTCGGTATCAAAAGGAGGATCTTTGCGCATCAATACCGCATCTAATTCAGACAGGTTGATGGTTTGCTCTGAAGTAAATTCATACCAACCATTAGGGTCTTCTTTTAGAGTCACGACCTTTGTATCGGCAATAGGTTCACCTTGTTCTAAATGAAGATCATTCATCTCCATATAGTGGATTTCATAGCCTCTGCGTTGCGCTTCAAGCAACATGGCAAAGCTAGAGTCCTTTTTGATATTAATGGACGAAATAGGGTCCATCACGATACCGAGTTTAAGCATTCATTTTCTCCGGTTAACCTAGGTCGCCAAAACGCACTTGCAGAGCAGTAATGGCCGTTAATGCCGCTGTTTCTGTTCGTAATACGCGAGGACCAAGCAAGGTTTCTTCAAATTGATATTGTTCAGTCATCTCAATTTCTGATTGAGATAGGCCCCCTTCCGGGCCAATGAGTAAGCGAACTTTATTCACCGGTTCAGGAAGGGTGTTAATTGAGTATTGCGCTCTGGGATGAAGGTTGAGCTTTAGTGCCTCTGATGGTTCAGCGCACCACTGTTCTAAATGCATAATAGGGCGAATAACAGGGACCGTATTACGGCCACATTGCTCACAGGCGCTAATGGCGATTTTTTGCCATTGTTGAAGTTTTTTTTCAAAGCGTTTTTGGTCGAGCTTTACACCGCAGCGCTCTGAAATGAGAGGCGTAATCGTGTTGACACCGAGCTCCACAGATTTCTGAATGGTAAATTCCATTTTGTCGCCTCGGGAGATAACCTGTCCGAGGTGAAGATCAAGTGGCGATTCAGCCGACCGTTTGATTCGCTCGTTGATGGAGACTTCGACATTCTTTTTGCTTACCGAGCAAATGGTCGCAGGAAACTCAGCACCACTGCCATCAAATAGCAGCACCTCCTGACCTTCTTTCATTCGCAAAACGCGGGCCACATGACCTGCAGCGTCGTCATTGAGCGATACAATGCTATTTTCATTGATTTGCTCAGGATGATAAATTCTTGGTACGCGCATCTCGAAATTTCCAAAGATTTAATGACTGTAATTAACATGGATGCGTGCGTGCGAAAATACAAGGGCAGCACTGCAATAAACTCAGTTAACTCAAGAGTTACAAGCTCGAGCAACGAACGGGTTATGGTTTCCTTGAACTCGATGAATACGGCGGTCTCGTTCGCACTCCCATTCATCGACCGGGTACATCTTGTCCCAGCTCAGCATGAGCTGATTTTGTTGTTTTGATAACTTGAATCCATACTCTTTACTCATGTAGAGGTAGGTTCTGGCAATAGAACCGCGAGCGCGATCCGGCGGCATGACTTTGCGTTGTTTGAAATTAACTTGCATCTCACACTGACCGTAGCTGACGCCAGGGTGACCATTCCACTGACTGAAGTTATAGTTGGATCGATCACCGTTGACTTCACCAATGGTGGGGGTCAGGTTATGTAGGTCGGCCTCCATTAACTTAAATGCTTTGTCATGTCGGGTGCAATTTTTGCGGCCACCTTCTTGCCAGCACTGTCTTTGATGCCCAAACTGCCATGCGGGAACCACATGCTCCCACTCGATACGGTTGGCACGCTTTTCCTGTTTGCGAACTTGGTAGCCGCATTGCTTGAGATCCGGTGTACCTTTCTTTCCTTGCCAACGAATTGGGCAACCACAATAAAAACTGACCGGGTGATCATGATAGATCTTTATCGCCTCTTTTTTGGCTTTGCTAAAACTACTGGGTACGTTGGCGGCAGTGGATATGGAAGGGCTGATGAGCAACAAAAAAGAACAAGCAAAGAGCAGGTATTTAGGCATAAATTGTTTGGGAAAAGGATGAGTTTTCCCATTATAGATCGCATAAAAACCTATTGGCTATCAATAACATTATTAGTTATCTAAAAATGGAAGATAGCTAAGGGTATCGCCACACTTTTGACAGCGGTAACTTGCTTGCTGGCGAAGCACTTTGTTGTGGCGACGTATCGACAAAGAGTATTGGTTGCACTGGCATTGGTAGTCGAAGGTTTTTCCCTGCACAGAGGTCACGTCCATAGAGTGGGTCGCCTTGGGGGCGAGGTTGAAAGCCCCGGACATCACGCTTTTCCACTCCTTACCATGAGGTCGAACCCGGCCGTAGTGGTGGAAAGTGATTAGGTGGGCGACTTCGTGCGCAATAACTTCGCTAAAGAACAACTCGGGATTCTCTCGAAGCAAAACAGGGTTTAGACGCACTTCCCAAAGCTGCAGGTAGGCTTTGCCCGCTGCTTTTCCTCGCAGTTTGTAGTTAATAGATGGCAGAGGGTAGTTCTCTTCAAAATACACAGAAGCTTGAGATATGCACTCTTCAAGGCATGCGATAACGCGCTGGTGGAGTTCGGCGGTGATGCTTGTCGACATGTGTCTCCCCAAAATAAAACGCCCTAAGCGGTAATGCACAGGGCGTTCATTGTATGGGTAATACTCTAAATCTCAAACCTAATTAGGTTTGGCGCGAACTTTTCACTGTTTCGTGATAGCCATGCCAAGTGGCATAACCAAGGATTGGCATCGTGAACAGCATGCCTAAGCCAAACGAGGCAAAACCGACCAGGACACCGCCACAAATGATCATCGCCCAGACAATCATGGCTGGAATGTTTGACTTAACGGCATTGAAGCTTGTGAACACTGCCGTCATGACATCAACACGTCTTTCCATCATCAATGGAATTGAGAAAGCTGAAATGGCAAAGATCAGACTCGCAATCACCAAACCCACAAGTGATCCCACGATTAGGAAAGGGGCAAATTCAGACAAAGGAGCGCCTTGTACTGATGGGTATAGGGCATGGAGTAGGGCTGCAATTCGCATCCAGAAGATCATTGCTACAACAAGAATAATGGTAAATGCCCATTGTGATGTGGAATTGCGTCCTATCGCTTTCATCGAGTGCAGTAGCGATGCACTGCGTCCTTTTTCTCTTTCCCATGCTGCGTCGTATAAACCTAGGGCCAAGAAAGGGCCGATAAGCATATAAACAACTAGGCTCGGTAACACCACTAAATGTGTTCCTTGCCATTGCACTAATTGAACGATGGCTACAGCGGCGGCAGTAAAGCACAGGCCATAGAAAGCACTAATAAGTGGCATACGGATAAAATCGTGTAAACCCAAAGCCAGCCAATGTAGCGGTGCCGAAACACTCAACTGGTTACTGGGAATGGTTCTAGCGTATTCGTTGTCTCTGACTTCCTTCTTTTTATGGAAGTCCGTTGTATTAACGGTTCGAGGCATACGTCCTCCCTGATATGAACGAAAGTGACTTTCCCAATAACATTGTTAGAGTGTATTGGGCTTATGTCTGGGGATTTTTACCTACGACCTACTGCATTCTTCAGGATTTATCCCCTTATTAGGAGATGTGAGAAGCGCTTTTTGATTTTAAAAGACACTCGTCAACATCCCTTTTGTTTAACTATTGACCGTGTTAGTAAAAAAAACAATTTTTGAACGCAAAGAATAAAAGGCCAAAATGAAGGGGGGATTTGTAGCGAAATGAAAACTATTCTAACTATCAGTGTGTTAGGGATATTTGTGGATCAAAAAAGCCCTCAAATAAATTCGAGGGCTTTTTTTCATCTAACAACGAGGTGTTGAGATTACTTTAGACCAGCAAAGTCACGCAAGATGGCGGCTTTGTCTGTCGCTTCCCAAGGGAACTCTTCACGACCAAAGTGACCGTATGCAGCTGTTTTTTTGTAGATAGGCTGAAGAAGGTTCAACATTTCCTGTAATCCATATGGACGTAGGTCGAAGTTTTGACGAACTGCTTCAATGATAATGTCGTGAGACACTTTCTCAGTACCGAAAGTTTCCACCATGATTGAAGTAGGATCTGCAACACCAATCGCATAAGAAAGTTGGATTTCACAACGATCAGCCATACCAGCTGCGACAATGTTTTTCGCCACGTAACGTGCTGCGTACGCCGCACTACGGTCAACTTTTGATGGATCTTTACCAGAGAATGCTCCACCACCGTGACGAGCAGCGCCGCCGTAGGTATCAACAATGATTTTACGACCAGTAAGACCACAGTCACCCATCGGGCCACCAATTACAAAACGACCGGTTGGGTTGATAAAGAAGTTAGTCTCTTTGTTCAACCATTCAGATGGTAGTACTGGCTTGATGATTTCTTCCATCACGGCTTCACGCAGATCTGGGGTTGAAATGCTGTCACAGTGCTGAGTAGAAAGAACAACCGCATCAATACCAACAATTTTACCTTGATCGTATTGGAAGGTGACTTGAGATTTTGCATCTGGACGCAAGAAATCAAGTTTGCCGCTCTTACGAACCTCAGCTTGCTTTTGTACTAGCAAGTGAGAGTAAGTGATAGGCGCAGGCATTAAGATTGGTGTTTCGTTGGTTGCGTAACCAAACATGATACCTTGGTCACCAGCGCCTTGATCTTTTGGATCCGCTTTATCAACACCTTGGTTGATATCTGGAGACTGCTTACCAATGGTATTTAATACGGCACATGAGTTAGCATCGAAGCCCATATCCGAGTGTATGTAACCGATATCACGAACCGTTTCACGAGTGATCTCTTCAATATCAACCCATGCTGAAGTTGTTACTTCGCCACCGACCATCACCATACCAGTTTTAACGTATGTTTCGCATGCAACACGTGCTTTTGGGTCTTGCTCTAGAATTGCGTCGAGAACAGCGTCAGAAATTTGGTCAGCAATTTTGTCTGGATGTCCTTCTGATACTGATTCAGAAGTAAACAGGTGCTTAGCCATGGTAGCTCCAATAAAGGTTAATCTAGCGTTCGTGCATTACGCCCGCTTGTATAAAAAGACAATAATATTCGTAGGTGTTTCTACATCTAGACGTCTATTTTAATTATCAGCGGTCGATAAGCAAGCTCTTTTTACTTGTAAGATATAGCCAATCGTTTGCCTAATTTCTTGCAGATCTCGAGGAAAATGTAAAAAAAACGTAGCAACTCGCGCAAAATTGACCGCAAAACATTTGCAGTGAACATACGCGTTTGCGACAATACTCGCGCTGGTTATCGCTATCAGTTACTCACATTTCGAATTCGCTTAATGCAGTCAGGAGCAGACATGACGTCTCGTAAAGAATTA